>JAVBUM010000044.1:0-21297 GCA_031555325.1 Niveibacterium sp.
CGGCCGCGATGAACCAGGGAGCGCCGCGATGAACGCCCCCCTGATCGGCGCTTCGGTCAAGCGCAAGGAAGACTATCGGTTCCTCACCGGATCCGGCCAATACACCGACGACATCACACTGCCCGGACAGAGCTACGGCTACTTCCTGCGCAGCCCCTACGCGCATGCGCGCATCCGCTCGCTCGACACCGCTGCCGCGGCAGCCGCACCCGGCGTGATCGGCATTCTCACCGGCGCGGACTTCCGCGAAGTCGGCGGCCTGCCCTGCGGCTGGCTGATCTCCAACAGTGCCGACGGCTCGCCGATGAAGGAGCCGAAGTATCCGGTGCTCGCGGATGACAAGGTCCGCTTCGTCGGCGAACGCGTCGCGCTCGTCGTTGCCGAAACGCTGGCGCAGGCCCGCGCCGCCGCTGCACTGATCGAAGTCGACTACGAAGACCTGCCCGCCGTCGTCAATCCCGGCAACGTGCGCAACGCCGGCAGCGCGGTGCACGACGTCGCGCCCGACAACGTCAGCTACGTCTGGGCGATCGGCGACAAGGCGAAGACAGATGCAGCCTTTGCAAACGCGGCGCATGTGACGACGCTGGAACTCCGCAACAACCGGCTGGCTCCCAATGCGATCGAGCCGCGCGCCGCCAATGCTTCTTACTCCCGCGGCGACGAGACCTACACGCTGTACGTGGCCAACCAGAACCCGCACGTCGAACGCCTCCTGATGGCCGCCTTCGTGCTCGGCATTCCCGAGCACAAGCTGCGCGTGGTCGCGCCCGACGTCGGCGGCGGCTTCGGTTCGAAGATCTTCCTGTACGCCGAGGAAACCGCGCTCGTCTACGGCTCGAAGAAGTTCAACCGGCCGATCAAGTGGACCGCCGAGCGCAGCGAAGCCTTCCTCTCGGACGCCCACGGCCGCGACCATGTAACGACCGCCGAGCTCGCCTGCGACGCGAACGGCAAGTTCCTCGGCATGCGCGTGCGCACCACGGCGAACCTCGGCGCGTATCTATCGACCTTCGCCTCCTGCGTGCCGACGATCCTCTACGCCACGCTGCTCGCCGGCCAGTACGACACGCCGGCGATCTGGTGCGAGGTGACCGGCGTCTTCACCAACACCTGCCCGGTCGACGCCTACCGCGGCGCGGGCCGGCCGGAGGCGACCTACGTCGTCGAGCGCCTCGTCGAAACCGCCGCACACGAGATGGGCATCGACCCCGCCGAGATCCGCCGCCGCAACTTCATCCACAGCTTCCCCTACCCCACGCCCGTGGGCCTCACCTACGACACGGGCGACTATGACGCCACGCTGTCCCGCGCGCTCGAACTCGCCGACGCCGCGGGCTTCGGTGCGCGCCGCGCGGCAAGCGAAGCGGTGGGCCTCAGGCGCGGTCTCGGCTACTCCTGCTACATCGAAGCCTGCGGGCTCGCACCGTCGAACATCGCCGGAGCGCTCGGCGCACGCGCGGGCCTGTTCGAGGCCGGCGAAGTGCGCGTGCATCCGACCGGCAAGGTCACGGTCTTCACCGGCTCGCATTCGCACGGACAGGGCCACGAGACGACCTTCGCGCAGGTCGTTGCCGACCGCCTCGGCATCGCGCTCGAAGACGTCGAGATCGTGCATGGCGACACGCACCGCATTCCGTTCGGCATGGGTACCTATGGTTCGCGCTCGATTGCCGTCGGCGGCACGGCGATCGTGAAGGCCCTCGACAAGGTCATCGCCAAGGGCAAGAAGATTGCCGCGCACCTGCTCGAAGCGGCCGACACCGACATCGAGTTCGAAGGCGGCGCCTTCAAGGTCGCCGGCACCGACCGGCAGAAGACCTTCGCCGAGATCGCACTCACCGCCTACGTTCCGCACAACTATCCGCTCGACAAGCTCGAGCCGGGCCTCAACGAGAACGCGTTCTACGACCCGACGAACTTCACCTATCCGGCCGGCAGCTACATCTGCGAGGTGGAGGTCGATCCGGAGACCGGCGTCGTGCGGCTCGACCGCTTCACCGCGGTGGACGACTTCGGCAACGTGATCAACCCGATGATCGTCGAGGGACAGGTGCATGGCGGCCTCGCGCAGGGCATCGGCCAGGCGCTGCTCGAACATGCGATCTACGACGAGAGCGGCCAACTGCTGACCGGCAGCTACATGGACTACTCGATGCCGCGCGCCGACGACCTGCCGCGCTTCAACGTCGAGACCGCGAAAGGCACGCCCTGCACGCACAACCCGCTCGGCGTGAAGGGTTGCGGCGAGGCTGGCGCGATCGGCTCGCCCGCGTGCGTGATCAATGCGGTCTGCAATGCGCTCGGGATAAAGGACATACCCATGCCTGCGACGCCGCATGCCGTGTGGCAAGCGCTGCAAAACCACTGAGTCGAGGACGATGATGGAAACTTTTGCCTACCACCGCCCCGCCACCGTCGCAGACGCCGTGCGCGCCCTTGGCGCCGGTGCCGATGGAAAACTGCTCGCCGGCGGCCAGACGCTGCTCGCCTCCATGAAACTCGGCCTCACCGCGCCTTCCGATCTGGTTGACCTCGGCGGCGTCGCGGCGCTGCATGGCATCCGCATGGAAGGCGACAAGCTCGTGATCGGCGCGATGACGCGTCATGCGGAAGTCGCCAATTCCGCAGACGTGCGCGCGGCGATCCCCGCGCTCGCCGCCGTCGCCGAAGGCATCGGCGACCGGCAGGTGCGCAACGCGGGCACGCTCGGCGGCAGCCTCGCCAACGCCGACCCGGCGGCCGACTATCCGGCGGCCGTGCTCGGGCTTGGCGCGGAGATCCGCACCGACCGGCGCACGATTGCCGCCGACGACTTCTTCAGGAGCCTGTTCGAGACTGCGCTCGAACCCGGCGAGCTGATCGTCTCGGTCGCCTTCCCGAAACCGCAACGCGCGGCCTATGTGAAGTTCCTGCAGCCAGCCTCGCGGTTCGCGCTCGTCGGCGTATTCGTCGCGCAGACGGCGGGCGGTGCGCGCGTTGCGGTGACTGGCGCCGGCCCGTGTGCGTTCCGCGTCACCGCGCTGGAAAGCGCGTTGACGACGCGCTTCTCGCCCGACGAATGCAAGGGCATCACGATCGCACCCGACGGCCTCAACACCGACCTCCACGGCTCGGCCCAATATCGCGCGCACCTGATCCCGGTGCTCGCGCGGCGCGCCGTCGCCGCGGCGCTCGGTTGATGGCCGGCAACGAGGCGCCCGCCTCCATCGACGCCACCGTCGCCTTGCTGGAGTCGGGCAGATACCTGCCGTCGCGTGAACTCGCGACGGCAGTTTTTCTTTCGCTGAGGCTGTCGCGCCCGCTGCTGCTGGAAGGCGAACCCGGTACCGGCAAGACCGAGATCGCGCGTGTGCTGGCCGAGACGCTTGGCCGCAGGCTGATCCGGCTGCAATGCTACGAAGGTCTGGACCTCGCCTCGGCCGCGTATGAGTGGAACGTCGCGCGGCAACTGCTCGAAATCCGCGTCAAGGAAGCAGCGCCGGACGAGCGTGCCGCGCTCGCCCGGTCGCTCTATGACGAACGCTTTCTGATCCGGCGCGCGCTGCTCGATTCGATCGATCATTCAGACGCTGCGCCGCCCGTACTGCTGATCGACGAACTCGATCGCGCAGACGAGCCCTTCGAAGCCTTCCTGCTCGAATTCCTCGCGGATTTCGCGATCACGATTCCGGAGCTCGGAAGGCGCGTCGCCGCATCGCCCCCCGTCGTCGTGCTGACTTCGAACCGCACTCGCGAAGTGCACGACGCCGTGCGCCGGCGCTGTCTCTATCACTGGGTCGAGTTTCCGGATTTCGCGCGTGAACTCGCGATCGTGAAGACGCGTTTGCCGGGCATCGCGGAACGCCTGTCGCGCGAGATCGTCGCCTTCGTGCAGGGCTTGCGGCGCGAAGATCTCTTCAAGCTGCCGGGCATCGCGGAGACGATCGAGTGGAGTCGCGCGCTGACCGAGCTCGATGCCGTGAGCCTGGATCCGCAGATCGTGCGGGATACCTTGGGCGTGCTGCTCAAGTACCAGGATGACATTGCGAAGCTCGCGGGGAGCGAGGTTGCCCGCATTCTGGAGGAGGCGCGGGTTCGGGCCGAGGCTTTGCCGTGAGTGTTGGGCCGACGGGCGTGGGCGCTTGGGTGCGTGTCGATATCGGCTGTGTTGCCGGCCGGGGCGGGTTCCACTCGCGAGCCTTTTCGGGCCGGGGGTCCAGCGCAAGGGGAGACATGCCCGCCTGCACAAGATTGTCCCGCGCAGTCTGCGTAGGTTGGATGAGCGGAGCGAAATCCGACATGTTGTCTGCATGCGTCCCGCGCTGTGCGCACTTGCGAGCGTGCATTGGCCGGGTTTCCGCCCCGGCGGGCGGGTTACTTTCTTGTGCGGACAAGAAAGTAACCAAAGAAGCCGCCCCCGCATCCTCGCCGCGCCGTCGACGTGCGGCCGCTCTGCATGCCTGCGCAAACTGTCGTGATCAGAGATCGGCCCTGCACCGTCATTCGAACCCCAGTCCAACACCGGAACTCGTCATCCCCGCGCAGGCGGGGATCCAGTCGGTCGTAGTCTCTCTTGCAATCGACCGGGCTTCCTCCTGATGAGCGCCCGCCTCGCCGAAAACGTCCTCCACTTCGCCCGCGTCCTGCGCGACGCCGGCGCCCGCATCGCCTCCGACCGCGTGGCCCTCGCACTGCAGGCCCTCGAAATCGCCGGCCTCGAACGCCGCGAGGATTTCCGCGCCGTCCTCGCCGCCACGCTGATCTCGCGTGCGGAAGATCGCCCGCTCTTCGAACAGGCCTACCGCGTCTTCTGGCACGATCCCGACCTGCTCGGCCGGATCATGGCGCTGCTGCTGCCACGCGCGGAGGCACGCCACGACGCGCGCCTGCCGGAGAACCGCCGTCTCGGCGAAGCGCTGTTTTCGGCGCGCGAGAAACCGCCGCAGGAACCGCCTCAGCGCATCGAGATCGACGCCCGGCTGACGGCATCCGATCGCGAAATCCTCAATCGCGCCGACTTCGAGACCATGAGCGCCGCCGAGTGGAACGAAGCGAAGCGTGTCGCTGCCTCGCTTTCGCTGCACCTGCCGCAGCGCCGCACGCGCCGGCACCGCAGCGCGCTGCACGGCCGCCGCATCGACCTCGCAGCCACGCTGCGCGCCAGCCTCACGCAGGGCGGCGAGATCCTGCGGCCGCTCTGGCTCCGGCCCGTCGAGCGCACGGCCCCGCTCGTCGTGCTCGCCGACATTTCCGGCTCGATGAGCCGCTACAGCCGCATCTTCCTGCACTTCCTGCATGCGGCGAGCCACGCCGGTACGCGCACCGAGAGCTTCGTGTTCGGCACGCGGCTCACGCGCATCACGCGTGCGATGCGGGCGCGCGACCCTGACGAGGCCGTTGCCGCTGCAGTCCGCAGCGTGGATGACTGGCAGGGCGGCACGCGCATTGCCGCGAGCCTTGCACGCTTCAACCGCGACTGGGGCCGCCGCGTGCTGGGTGGTGGCACAACCGTACTCTTGCTCACCGATGGGCTGGAACGCGAAGACTCAGGCCTGCTCGCATTGGAGGCGGCACGCCTTGCACGTACATGCAGACAGCTCATCTGGCTCAATCCGCTGCTTCGCTACGAGGGCTTCCAACCACGAGCAGCCGGGGTACGAGCGTTGCTTCCAGCTGTCGATGCACATCTGCCAGCCCATAATCTGAATAGCCTCACAGCACTTTCCTCCAGCCTCGCAGCGATTCAGCACAGAGCAACAGGAGCTTTCGGATGGAACTCGGCCAGACCCGGCACCTGAATGTCCCACCACTGCACGTTTGGGAAGCGCTCAATGATTCACAGGTATTGCAGCGCTGCCTGCCGGGGTGCGAAAGCATGGTGGAAACCGGAATGCACACTTATGAAGTCCACATGCTCGCCGCGGTCGGGCCTGTGAGGGCGAAGTTCAAGGGCTCGCTCAAGCTTGCCGACATCGTCGTCATGCAGTCCTGCACCGTGCATTTTGAGGGCCAAGGCGGGCCAGCGGGGTTCGCCAAAGGAACAGCAGATGTGCGGATCGAGGCTGCGGAAGATGGGGGCACGCTGTTGCACTACGCCGCCCGCGCAACCATGGGAGGCAAGCTCGCGCAGGTCGGATCCAGGCTTGTCGGCACGGCTGCAGAAAAGATTGCATCGGATTTCTTCGCGCGGCTCGACGAGGTGCTCGCGGAACGCCATCCGCCGGATTCCACATTGACTAGGGATGTCATATCAGCCACAGCGGGGCCGGATCCTTCGCGCTGGCTGCGCTTCCGATCCTGGCTCGCGCGCCTGTTTTCGGATCATGGGGGAGACAAAAGCTGATTGGCCCGATCACGAGTCAGGCCAGAAGGCTTTCTGGGACTAAAGCCTGTCTATCCGCCGAGGCCGCCACTTGCACGCAAGCGCGGCAAGTGCGACAACAAGGCACAGGATGCCGAACAGTACGTATTTCCCCGAGCGAGCCACAAGCGCAGCTTCGTCATAACCGACGATCGCCTTGAGGCTTTGACGGAATTCAATACGGCGCTTGTCTTCAAGGTATCCGATGTTACCGAGGAATTCGTGTGCAATACGGGTGGCCTCAGCAATGGAAGCCGGACCCGCCACCAAGCTGACGTTGAAGTATCCGTCACGACCGAGTACATAGCGGCTGTAGTTGATCGTCTCCATCCAGCCTTGGTCATTGCGCTGCGCTGCGCGGATTGCCCAGGTCAGGCTTTGCGTGGCCGTGTTGTAGCGCGGATGCTCAACCCACCCACGCAGCTCCTGCCGTTCGAGTCCACGCGTCTGGCGATCGACATTGGCCTGCTCGGCATGTTCGGCAAGGCCAGTAATCATTCTGGTGGAGTCGAGTGCTCGCAGGTCGTCAGTAACAAGATCATTTGCAGGTACGAACCGACTAATCAGGATCCAGTCGCCACCGTTTTGGGGGATCTCGATACCGAGCACCTGATCGTCCACTTCCGCACCGATCGCACGGAGCAGCACATTCGCGGTGGGTTGCGGTATCCAAAGCCGGCCCGCCGGCAGCATAAGTCGCCCCTGGTTGGCCAGGACAATGACCGCAGGCCCGGTGATCGGCGTGGATTGAGCCATGGCGTCCTCCGCCGGCACCGCAACTCCGGTATTAGCCACTGCAACCCCGAAAATCAGGGCTACCAGTGCTCCGAGAGTGGCGAATACACGCAACGACAGCATGGACAAAATGGCTCGAACGGCATTGATGAGAACAAGGCCTCAAAGTGCCACAGCTACTGGCAAGCCACGAGGACCTTCCACACAAAATCGCAGTCCAACCGCCGTATACGCGTGCAAATCCACACGCCGGCCTTGAGCTTTCGGAAGAGGCGGATCAGAGTAGGTATCCGCAAGCCGACTCAACTCGACAACGACTGATAGGGGAGAAACGATGACGACGACGGTGAAACAGATTCTGCAGGGCAAGGGCAGTACCATCCATACGGTCGCGCCCGACAGCTCGGTGTTTACTGCTCTGGAGCTGATGGCGAAACACGATATCGGCTCCGTGATCGTCAGTGAAGGCAAGCGACTGGTCGGCATCTTTACCGAGCGGGACTACGCACGAAAGGTGGTGCTACGTGGGCGGACATCCAAGGACGCGACCATCGGCGAACTCATGACGCAGAACGTACTCACCGTGTCGCCATCGCAGACTATCGAGGACTGCATGGCAATGATGACCAACAACCGCTTCCGGCACCTCCCTGTGGTCGATCGGGGCGAACTCATCGGGATCATCACGATCGGCGACGTTGTGAAGGCCGTCATCGCCGATCAGGAGCAGACCATCAATCACCTGCACGGCTATATCGCCGGCGATCTGCATTCGGGTGCGCTCTCCTAACGCCTGATCTTCTCCTTCCCCCGCCGGATCGCGTACGGGAAGGAGAAACTTCCTGCGCACTATTGTTCCAATCGCGCCGCGCCGAAACCCTTGAGTACAAAGCGCGCACTCACATGGCGTCCGCGCGCATCCATCGCGGTCAGCATGTGCATGCCGTCCTCCGAGAGGTCGATGCGCTGCGGTGCACTACCCAATGAGGCACGCAGGAAGCGACCGTCGAGTAACCAATAGAGCGTTTCCCGACTGCCAATGACGCGCACAGTGAGCTGCGCATTCGCCAGCCCTGGCGCAGGCCGCACTACTGCACCTTCGGCGATGCCGTCGAGCCTGAGTTCGCCCGCGGTGGGCAACGGCTTGCGACAGTCCGGCGACCACGCGGGGAGGCCCTGCCGACGCATTGCGGCCTCCGTGACCCACGGTTCGAGCATTGCCGGCCAGCGTGCAATCTGCCGGGATTGCGCAGCCGTTGAGCATCCAGGCATCGTGCGCATGCCTGTCACGGGGTCGATCCAGATTGTCTCGACCAGCGAGCCCAATCGCAGCCTATCCGACAAAGTTGGTGGCACTGCGCCGCCCAGCGACCACGCACGGCGCTGCTCAAAGCACTGATCGACAGGCGTCACTTCTGCCGCCAGACCGAGCGGCCAGCAAATCGACACAGCCGCGACCGACGGTGGTGGCCAGCGTGCATGGCCAGTATTTGCCCCAGGTAGCGCAGCTGCAAAATCCTTGAGGAGCGGCGCCGCGATGTTGGCGCCGAAGAATCCTGGGTTGGGTGTGCCATCGGGCCTCCCCACCCATACGCCGATGGTGTAGCCATCGGTGACACCGACCGCCCAAGCGTCCCTGAATCCGAAGCTGGTCCCGGTCTTCCATGCCACACGGGGCCCGCTCTCAAGGAAAGGCCGGTCCGGATGCCCGCCGCTTTCAAGGATGTCACGCACAATGAATGCAGCGCCTTCGCTCATGATGCGGCGCTCCACGCGTGGCACATCGGGCGATAGCCGTGGCAGCCCAGCAAGTCCGCCCGTCGCCAGCGCCCGATAGGCACCGACGAGTTCTTCCAGCGTAGTGCCAGCGCCACCGAGAATCAGCGACAGGTTGGGCGTAGCGCCTGGCGCCATCCGCAGCTTGAGCCCGCCAGCACGCAGCCGAGCGGAAAAACGGGCCGGACCGATACGGTCGAGCAGATCTACCGCAGGCACGTTAAGCGAGCGCTGCAGCGCTTCAGCTGCACTCACCGGCCCGGAAAACGCAGCCTGAAAGTTGCCCGGCTCGTAGCCTGAAAACGACTGTGGCGCATCCGATAGCAGACTTTCAGAATGGATCAGGCCCTCATCAAGTGCCTGTGCATAAAGGAAAGGCTTGAGCGTCGAACCCGGCGAACGTACGCCACGGACCATGTCCACATGGCTGAAACGGCGCGCATCGGAGAAATCCGCCGAACCTGCGTAGCCCCGCACTTCGAGACTCACGTTGTCCATTACGATGGCGGCAATCGACACATGCTTTGGCAACTGCTCGACGCGATCGAGCAACATACGTTCGAGTGTGCTCTGGATTTCGACATCGAGTGTCGAGCGCACGACGGCGAGCCGGGAGTCGGTGCCACGTACCGGTTTGACCGCACGCCGCGCCTCCTGGCGCAAGCGTTCGGCCGCCAGGGGGGCAAGCCAATGCGCACGCAAGGCCTCTGCACCGACCTTCTCAACCTTTGCATCCGCGACATCGGCCACCGACCAGACACCGAAAGCCACCATGCGATCGAGCACCTTGTCGCGGGCGCGCTGCGCACGTTCGGGTGCGCGGTCAGGCCGCAAACGCGACGGCGCCTGCGGCAACGCCGCCAGCATGGCCGCTTCCGCACGACTAAGATGGCGCGATGGCTTGCCAAGATAGGCACGGCTGGCCATCTCGACACCTTCTACGATGCCGCCCATCGGCGCCTGGCTCAGGTAGAGCACGAGGATTTCACGCTTGGACAGATGAGCTTCAAGCTGTAGCGCCCGCAGGATCTGCTGCAATTTTCCGGCAACCGTACGCGGCGGCGGGTCAAGCATCCGCGCGACCTGCATCGTCAGTGTCGATCCGCCGGAGACAATCCGGCCGTGGCGCGCCCATTGCCACGTGGCGCGCACGAGTGCCACCGGATTGACACCCGGATGCCAGCGGAACCAGCGATCCTCGTAGGTGAGCACCGCTTCAAGGTAGTGCGGTGATACATCCGTCTCGGTGATCGGATAGCGCCAGACGCCGTCAACGCTAGGCCAAGAACGCAGCGGCGTGCCATCGCGCGAAATGACGACGAGGCCGGCTTCCTGTGGCGGCAGGGGTAGCGGAAAGAGGCGATCAAGCACGCATAGGACGAGCGTCGAAAACAATAGCGCGAGACCCAGCAACCGAATGCGACGACGCTGAAGCAGCAAGCCAAGGGCGACACCAACATGTCGCGCAAGCGTGCGAACACGCATCACGCCTCCCACCCTGGACTGCTCGCTCATGGCATCAGGGCATGACGACGCGACGGATTCGCGCCAGCCAGATCAGCGCCACACCCGTTGCCAGTACCGGCACGAGTGAACCGATATTGAGGAGCTGCCAGCCCTGCGTGGTCACGAGCACACCTGAGGCTAGCGAACTAGCCGCCAGCGTGGCAAAGACGCAGAAATTCAGCGCCCCTTGCGCACGGTCCTTTTCCTCGGGGGAATAGGTCGCGAGCGATAGCGTCGTGCTGCCGGTAAACAGGAAGTTCCAGCCAACACCTAGCAGGAACAGTGCGATCACGAACTGGTGCATATCGATACCCGACAACGCGACAGCAATGCATGCAGCATTGAGCAGCACGCCGACGCCCATGATCGCGAACACGCCAAAGCGGCGGATCAGGTGACCAGTGAAGAAACCCGGCACGAACATCCCGATGACATGCCATTCGAGCACCAGCGCAACCTTTTCAAATGACAGGCCGCACACATCCATCGCAATCGGCGTCGCGGCCATCAGAAGATTCATCACACCGTAGGAGAGTGCACCTGCTGCCGCTGCAACGATGAAGACGGGCTGGCACATGATCTGCGCAAGCGGACGGCCGCCGTTTGCAGCGTGGTGTTGCGGTGGCTCGGCGAAGTCGATAAAGCGCATCAGCATCATTGACAGGAGCGCCACGATCGCAAGCGCGAGATAGGTGCCTGCAAAGGGAACAGGCAGCACATGACGCGTCACGCTGGCAAGATTCGGCCCCGCAACCGCACCGATCAGGCCGCCGGCCATGACGAGCGACACCGCCTTCTCGCGCCATTCCGGCGTCGCCAGCTCAGCCGCAGCAAAGCGGTAAAGATTGGCGTTCGCGTTGTAGTAGCCCGCCACCAGCGTGGCCGCACAGAGCAGCCAGAACGACTGCATGGCCGCCGCCCACGCACAGACAAGCACTGAAAGCAGCGCCACCACGAGTCCGATCTGAAACGAACCCCGTCGGCCGTAGCGCCGCTGGGTGCGCGCCACGATGCCCGTCGCGAGCGCGCCACCGACCACATACGCCATGACCGGCAGCGTCGCCATCCACGCGAGCGGCGCCATCGAGAGCCCAACCAGCCCATTGATCGCAATGAAGCAGACGTTGTTCGTCAAGAACAGCCCCTGGCATATGGAGAGCAACCAAAGATTCCGGTTCACATGCCTCCCCTGCTCACTGCACCGCCGATGCTGGCGCTGCCAGCTCTTCGACCTTTGCTTCCGGTTTTGGCACCTCACTCGGCGCGCGCGGGTCAACCACCGTGACCGCCTGCGGTTGCGCGCCAATGCCGCGCAGCTCGGGCCTGTACATATCTTCGGCAAATGGCGCGGGGACCACGTAGCGTCCTGGTGTAACCACCCGGAGCATGTAGAACACGTGCAGGGTATCCCTCAGCTCGGCAGCCACGACGAAGCGGTCGTCACGGAATTCGCGATGGCGGATGCGCGGGTTTTCCATCGCTTGCGCGACATTAACGTTGCCGATCGAGAAGTCGCCCGCCTGCGGCCCTTGTGAGAGATTAAGGTTTTCGATCTCGAAGCCGGCCGGCACATGGTCGACGATCAGCCCCTGTTCGAGCGGGCGCTTTGCCTTGGCCGTCACACGCACGATCAGCATGTCGCCGGTCTTGAGTGTGCGGCCATTCCATGCGCGGCCATCAGGTTCAAACCAGTCGCGGGTGACTTCAATCACGTCAGTCTTGGGTGTCGGGGCCCTGACCGGATAGCCGGTTGCCTCGATCTCGACGAACAACACTTCGTTGCCACGGTTTTCGATCGACACACCGCGTGCAATCGCCGCCGCGTCAAAGCTTCGCGATTCACTGGTCTTCGACGCAAGGGTTTCCATCTCCTCGCCCTGCGCAAGGACTGCAGTCCATTCGACACTCGATGTTCCGCCCGCCGCTCGCGCCGCAAGGAAAAGCGCTAGCCGTTCCTGGGTCGACGCATAACTGCGGCTCCCCAAATGATCGGCCAGATCAATCAGCAGGTTCTCTCGACGCGGATGGTTGAGCTTGTGCCGGACCATGATCGCGTAAGACTGCGCATAGTCGCGCACCGCACTGCCGTAGTCGCCAAGCCATTCCCACAGGTAACGCTGGTCGATGCCGTAGGGCCGTTTCATCGCCTCATCGAGCGCGACCTTTGCACGAGCATTGTCACCCATCATCTCCAGCGCGGCAGCCAGATGAACGAGCGGCAGTGGCGACTTGGCGCGGTCCCGAAACTGGTCGTGCAACAGACGCAGCGTAGCCAACGGCGCCTTCTGGTCCCGGGCGAGCATGTAGCCGATGTATGCAAGCTCAGCAAAGCGCTGATGTCCGTTGCGCAACAGATCATAGTCCTGCGAACGATAGCGACCATCTGGATCGGGCTGGACCGATTTGGGGACCGATGGGAAACTGTTTGGCGCGTTGCGGAAACGATCAAGCATCCAGTCCTGCGCACGCTTCATCATCACGTCGGGCACATTGAAGCCTTCTGCGCGCGCGTCACTCAGGAAGCCGCTCACGTACGGTGTCAGCCATCCGTCATAGGCGCCACCTCCCCAAAGCGAGAAACCACCTTGCGCGCCTTGCATGCTGGCGATACGGGCAATCGCACCTTCGATGAAGCGTGCACGCTCCTCGCGCGTCTTGGGTGTGAGTCCATAGACCTTCGCCCCGGCTTCGTCGATGAAGACGTGCGGATAGGCCGCGCTGGTTGTCTGTTCGACACAGCCATACGGATAGTCGAGCAGACCCTTGACGAGACTCTTCACGTTGAGCGGAGGCTTGTTCGAAAGCGTGACGGCCACATTCGACGACGCCTTGAAGTAGCGCTCGATGATCGCTGGTTCAACCTTGATGCTGCCCTGAGGCACCACGCGGATACGCCGCACCTCACGTTCTGCGGGGACTGGCGGTTGTACCTGTAGCGCCATCTCACGCGTGATCGACACCGGTTTTGCACCGCTACCCGTGAGCTTGAGACGAATGCGGCCCAACCCGTAGGCATCCGTCGCCTCTACCGGGAAACGCAGGATGCTGCGTTGCTTATCCTTCAATGACAGCGTGCGCAGGCCGTCGCGGATCTTCACCGGATCAGCCGCTTCAAGGCTGAGTTTGATGTCCTGCGCGGCACCACTCATGTTGGTGACATCGAGTGCGAGCGTGGCGTTATCGCCCGGCGCGATGAAACGCGGCATTGACAACTCCGCCACGATCGGCGCGGCAACCGTCATCTCACGCTCAGCGCTCGCATAGCGCTCGGGCGTGAAGGCCACCGCCATGAGCCGCAGCGTGCCGTTGAAGTCAGGCACATCGAGCGGAACCTGCGCTTCACCCTTTGCATCGAGTTGTACAGGGCCGCTGAAGAGATCGACAAGCTTGACCTTCTTCGGCATCGAGCGCGTGTCACGCATGCCTGCGTCGCCCCCCCACTTGAGCTTGCCTCTCGTGCCATCCATCTTTTCGATGAGCTTGCCGTAGAGATCCCCGAGTTCCGGCGCATAACGGTGCTTACCAAAGAAGAAGTCGAACGGATCGGGCGTCTTGTAACGCGTAATGTTGAGGATTCCGACATCGACTGCCGACAGCGTCACCGTCGCAACCTTACCGGCCGCACCATCGACCTTGATCTTCACCATCGTGCGCTTTTCGGGCAACACCTTGTCAGGCGCGGTCACTTGCACGGCAAGCTTACGGTCGGCGCGCTGCAGGGGCAGATACGCAAGCCCAACCGCACGTGCGGGCGTCACGCGATCACCCTGGCTACCGGGGCGGAACACGATGGCTGAAACATAGAGATCGCTACGGTTCCATTTCGCATCAACCGGAATCGTCAGCGTCGTACCGCTTGTGGACACAGCAAGTCGCTTGCTCCAGAGGACCTGATCGCCTTCGACAAGTACCAGTGCCTCACCATCGTGCGGCGGCACCAACGTCACCTTGACATCGCCACCTGGTTTAACTGGTGCGCCTTCCAGCTTGATCTGGACGCGATCCGGGCGGTTGCCAATTTCCTCGGCGTCCTGGGCATTCCAGCCGGCATAGAAGCGATAGCGCAACACATGGCCCGTTTCCGGATCTTCAACCTCAAGTCGATAAGTACCCCACTTGACTGCCAGTGCAAGTGGGCTCCGCCCAACGAGGGCGAGCTTGCCGGACTCGATGAGTTCCTCGGTTTCCGTGTAGCCCGAATGCCAGCCCTTCTGGTCGTCGAAGCGCCAGTAATAGACACGGTCCTCGCGGAATAGCCTGATCGCCACCTCCTTGAGCGGGGCAAACTTCCCGCTTGGATCGACGCGGATCAACTCAAGTTGGGCGAGCGCGTTTTCGCTGGCGACATTCCGATCGAAAGCGGGACGCACTGCAAGCATCGCCTTCGCCGGCCAGAGTACGCGCTCAATCGTCCTCACGACCGGCCGCCCCCCCGATTCAAGCAGGCTGAACGATGTCCGAACGCTGATCGGCGAATTCGGCGAATCGACCTGCACCGGCACCGGTACATCTGCCCGCCCCTTCTCATCAAGTTCAGTTTCCGCAAGCTCTTGCCGCGACTTGAGCTGGTCGTCGGCAAAGTCGCCAAAGATGAAGCCCGGATACTGCTTCGCAAGAGGATTGGTCGCGCGCTCTACTGCCACACTGCCGAGCAAGCGATTGCCGGCAGCCGGCGCACCATAGAGATAGTCACCACGCACGGAGACATCGAACACCTGCCCGGTCGCTAGAAAAGCCGCGTCATTGCTCAGTTCGAGTTTCATCCGCTCAGGCAGAAACTCCTCGACCTGGAAACTCCAGACCGTATCGGCCGCACGCACGGCAGGGTCGGCACGCAATTCGAGCATCCAGCGGCCAGTTTGCGCATCAGCAGGGAGACTCACCGTGCGCTGGAAATAGCCGGGCAACTTGCTATCGGGTTGCCACGTCTCGGTCATCACGACACGGCCATCTGGCCGCTTGAGCTTCGCCTGAACCGGAATTGGCGCGGCCACGCGGCCATCGGGGTTGCGTGCGAGCATCGATACCTCAAACTTCTCACCGGGCCGATAGAGATCGCGACCCGCATAGGCAAACAGCTTGGCTTCACGCGGGAGATATCCGCCGATATCGAATTCGGAGAGATCCAGCCCCGGCTCGTGCAATGCGAGCACTGACATTTCCTTGTCACGGCGCGCAAGCAACAGATGCGCCGTATCCGGCAGTCCCGTGATCGTCGCGCGGCCTTCGCCGTCCGTGCCGGCCTTCGCCAGCTGCTTTGCGTTGGCATCCAGGATCTGGATCTCGATACCCGAGAGCGCCTTGCCAGTAGTAAGCGAAGTGGTAAAGATCTCTGCCTGCGTTGCGAATCGATGCAGGTGCACACCAATGTCGCTGACATAGAAGTACGTGACCTGATAGTCCTCGCGGAAGCGGCCCGGCTGACTCATCACGGCGACATAGATGCCTGGCTCCTGCAACTCCTTGATAGCCTCCACAGGCAGGAAGGTCACGTGCCTGCGATTGGCCTTATCGTCAGTCGGGAACCGCCCAAGATAGACGCTGGAGGCGACTTCACGCAGCCGCTCCAGATCCCAGTTGTAGACACGACCCTTGAGCTTCTTGTTGGACTCACCATAGCGATAGTCATAGTCGTAGCCACCCTCTTCATCGCCCATTCCCTGCGCTTCGGTATCGTCGTCCCGACTTGCGCGGCGCACACCGAGGATCTTTTCGAAAAACCGCGGCAGCTTTGCGGGCTCGACACGCAGGAACTGCACATCGACCTCGGGCACATTGATCGTCACGACGGGCAGTCCACCATTCTGCTTTGCTGGCAGCACGGTGCCTTTGCTCGCAAAGAAGAAGGAAGGCGGCATCTCGTCGAGCACGACATCGCACTCTCCACCTTCCGCGAGTTTCGCACCCGAATCAGCCTGAATGCCTTCTGCATAACGGATGCGGTACTTGCGCTGTGGCTGCACCGATGAGAACATCGCGACGCGTGGATTGTCATCGACGTACCAACCGCCCGAAACTACCTTGCCGCCGTCCGCTGCGTCCTTCTGCGGCGTGGCGGACGCTTCCTTCTCGCGACTCTTTTCACCCCGACCGTCGGAGCGGCCGAGATCGACAACGGCAATCAGCTTGTCGAGCGACACGCGACGATCGAGCGGTTCGGAGAATGCGAGCGCGAGCACGAGCGTCTCATCGCTCATGCGTGCCTGGCAGCCTGTAATAGCGAAGGGGCCTCCTGCAGACGCAAAGGTCGTCGCCCCTTCAGGCGCCGCAGGCTTCTTCTGCCAGAACCAGATGCCAGCCCCAGCTGCCACAGCAAGCGCAAGCAGCAGCAGGACGACCCAAAGCGCAACGCCCTTGTTCGGATGCCACGACATGGCGTTCCTCAAACAAATTCAGACAAGCTTGGAGTATGGCGTGTGGTCGCCACGGCGAAATAGGACGGATCACTCCCGAGCCAGCCTTGATTCCGGCTGACCTGACAATTCGCAAAAAAGTCATTCGAAAAAACAAAAGCGAGGCAAGAACGCCTTTACTACCCAAGGCTTGGCTGCATGCCGAATTTCATTACAGGCCAGGATCATTGCCGAACACCATGTCGCGCAAGAACGCGCCACACAGTTAGCCAGAGGATCCGCACGTCGAACCCGAATCCGGCTCGCGCGAGATAGCCGGCATCGAAGCGCGCCTTTTCCGGAATCGGCAACTCATCGCGCCCATGGATCTGCGCCCAGCCCGTGATGCCTGGACGCAAATGCTCCACACCGTGCGTGGAGCGAAACTCAATCAGGTCATGCTGGTTGAAGAGTACCGGTCGCGGACCGACGAAACTCATATCACCACGAAGAACGCTCCAGAGCTGCGGCAGTTCATGAAGGCGCCCTCCGCAGCACGCACCCCAATACCCTTACGTCGCCTGAGCCGCGTGGACCGGTATTGGATTCAGCACCGCAAGCAGGTCTGCGGGCACGATGCCCAGCAGGTATCCACGGCTGCCGCCGTTGATCCAGATCCGCTCCAGTTCGAGCACGCCGTGCTCGACGTAGACTGGCATAGCCTTGCGGGTTCCAAATGGAGAGGTACCACCAACCCGGTAGCCCGAATGGCGTTCGGCGACATCCGGTTTGCATGGCTCTACCAGCTTGACCCCAATCGCACGGGCGAGCCCCTTCATCGACACCTCCCGATCGCCGTGCATTAGCATGATGAAGGGATGCGCACGATCATCCTGCAGCACAAGCGTCTTGATCACTGCGTGCTCAGGCACGCCCAGTGCTCTTGATGCGACCCCGGTACCGCCGTGGTCAACGTAGCTGTAGAAGTGTTCCGTGAATGTGATCTTGCGCGCACGCAACAGGCGGTTAGCCGGAGTGGAAGGCGGCCTAAGAGTCATTCTTTTGTCATGCAATCGGTAAGACATGCAGTTGTAACACCACCAGCACGACCCCATTCCAGAATCGAACTTAACAGCTACAAGAGGGACTTCCCACGCTGAGACTCAAAACCCAGTCGCGCACAGGAAGAACCTGTGACCTACGAGTCCGCCTCAAAACTTTTCCGAGCGAGATCCGCAAGGCACAGAAGCTACGCTGGCGTAGCATTTGCCGATGAGGTCGAGCACAAGTATTGCGGGAATTCGGATGTCAGACACGACTATCGATCCGCACTGCCGTCATCTTATCGTACGGGATAGAGGTGCCACACGTATCGGCCTTCGATGCTGATTTGCTGCTATGTCAGGCAACGAACTACACCGAACAAGCGCGCTGCGCCCGTCGCTTCATTGAGCACACCGCCGTCTGGCCCAATCTGCCAACCATCGGGCCGACGACGACAATCCACTGCCAGGTTGCCACGCTACAATCACGCAACGCCTGTCTGGCACCAGCACGTAAATACCGATGTTCGTCCGAATGTGCCAGCTGATGACTTGTGCAGCTTCGGCCCACATCATCTTATTGCTGCTGGAGGGACAGGCAAGGGTCGGCCGCAATACGATCGGCGCAGAACAACCGGTTCCATCACTTACTTTCACGTGCTCCGACAAATCCGCGCTGCCTGGCGTCTCGTATTCGTCACACAACACCTGATTTGGGGCTGCGCAGTGGTCGCCAGCTTCCGCTTTCGTTCACTCGCCTCCCAGCGGCGCGCAAAGCAGATCTGGTCGCGGCAGATGTTGCGTCACCTTGGTGTGAAACTGACAGCCCAAGGCTCAATTCCGCAGGAAGGGGGCCTTCTCATTGCGGCGAACCATATTTCGTGGATCGACATATTCGCGATCAATGCACTGCGCCCTTGCGCATTCGTCTGCAAACAGGAGATCCGCTCCTGGCCGCTAATCGGCTGGCTCGTGGCAAGCTCTGAGACTGTTTTCATTGAGCGGGGCAGCAAACGATCTGCTCGGCGTACAGCAGAGACTCTGAAATACGAACTCACGTCGGAAGCTGCGATTGTGGTCTTTCCGGAAGGCACAACCACGAATGGCACGCATTTACTGCCATTTCGGCCGGCGATGATGCAGGCCGCAGTAGATGCTGCGGTTCCGGTCATCCCAGTCGCCCTACGCTATCGCGACCCCTTCAACCCAATCAGTCCGGCCCCGGCTTACGACGGCGATATCAGTCTATGGCAGTGCTTACGCTCGATCACTCTCTCACATGGACTGGTAGCGGAAGCGCATGTGCTGGACGCAATCGATACCCGGCGCGAGCGCCAGCACATTGCAACGCACGCGCACACCGAGATCGCAGCACGGCTGGGGTTTGTGGAAACACGAGAGGAAATCGAATTACAGGAGAGGGCCGACAGCGAAATGGAACACCAGACCGAGTCACACAACCCTGCATGCGCGCAATGAGTTCTATTGTCAGGTACGCAAGGGACGCTTTCCAGAATCCCAAACCCACAAGCAGATGAAGAAGCCGGACTGTCGCCTATCGCACACCGCTCCGCGATTCAGTCCCACCCTGTCGGTGCCGCCGCCTGCTCGCACTTGATCGAAAATACCTTGCGATCATCGAGGCGAACAGCAGTTAGATAGCCACCCCAGACGCACCCTGTGTCCAGCGCGAGGATGCCATCGTCGTCATGAAATCCAAGCGCAGACCAATGACCGCAAAGAATAGTATGCGTCAGGCTGCGCCGCCCCGGAACTCGGAACCATGGCAACACGCCCTCCGGCGCACCATCGATTGGCCCCTTGAACTTGAGCTGCATCTCTCCATCGGCCGAACACATACGCATCCGGCACATCGCATTGACTATGACGCGTAGGCGATCCCAGCCGGCAAGGTCATCACGCCAACGCGTCGGTTTAGCACCCCAGAGATGGCGCAGGAACTCGGCCCAGTACGGCCCGCGCAGCGCAGCCTCAACTTCCGACGCCAGATTGTGCGCCTGCTCGATTGTCCACTCCGGCAGAAGGCCGGCGTGGACCAACGCATAGCTGGCCTCCACATGCATGAGGGGGCGATGGCGCAGCCACTCGATGACCTCGCCGCAATCCGGCGCCATCAAAACATCATCGAGCGTATCGTCCGTCCCACGCTCAATTGCGCCACACGCTACGCCAAGCAGGTAAAAATCGTGATTACCAAGCACGCTCACCGCCTGCTCGCCAAGCGCACGAATGAAGCGCAGCGTAGCCAATGAGTGCGGGCCGCGGTTGACCAAGTCACCGACCAGCCACAGCCGATCACGTGCTGGATCAAGGGCGCACGCTTCGATCAAGCGAACGAGGGAATCGTGGCAACCTTGGATGTCTCCGATGACGTAGGTGCTCATGCACACAGCCCTGTGGTCGCGAATAACGCGCGGAGCACCTCAATCATGAACGGAAAACTCCTCACGGCGGCGCCCCTGTTTTTCCAATTCGGCAACTCATGTTGGCGGTTCTTCTCGACTGGCCCAGGCAAGGCAGGGGGTTTCCAGACGACCGTTACTTGGCTTCGCCGCCACTTCGTCCCGTCCGCTCAAACCCACAATCCACAGCAGGAAACAGTTGGCGATCACACGTTTGACGTCTGGGGCGTTGGTCGATTCGCACCAGCGCCCCCTCCGCCTGCTGCTTCCGCATACGACACACGATTGGCCTTTTCAGCCCATATCATTTCGGAATGATCACCGCTTTTCTTGCACGTGCTTCCTGTTTGCGGCGCTTCGACATGCGTCAGCGATCAAAACGAAGCAAATCCCGGCTACCAGGCCCCCAATAACGCCTAAGGCCAGGAGAAGCGATCTTTTCGGAGAGACCGGCTTCGTCGCAGCATATACAGGCTCCAGCGCCATTGCTGGTTGTGTAGCGGGGGGCATCAAGGCTGTCTCGTAAGCCATGATGGTCTGGCGCTGCCCGAAGATCTCACTTTCCTTCTGGACTCGCAGCGAGGCAATCAATGAGAGCTGCGTGAAACGCTCATCCTTGACGCTGGCACCTGCGGCCATTTTGTTCAAGCCTTCCAATTCCCGTTCGGCGCCAGCCAATTTTTCTTTTGCAATGCCCAATTCGGAACGCATTTTCTCAAGCATCGGCCGCGCGATTTCGCCATGTTTTTCTGCTAGCTCCTGAATGACCGCTTCGACTAGCGCTTTGGCTCGCTCGGGACTTTTATCGGTGGCCTTCACGTCGATCACCGGGGCCGTTTTCACGACCTGCATGCTCAAGCGCGGCGAAGCGGCAATCGCCGAGGACGACAAATCAGAGAGCCAATTGTCATCTTCGACTTTTTTTGCGACAGCCAATTGAAAGGCGGGTGACTTCAACCGTTCGACAGCCTGAGCCGGTATCTCGACAGGCAACGGTGCCGACTGCCCGACCTGCCCGACCTGCCCGACTTGAACCAAGGCCACAGCCTCGTACTTGGGCGGAATGAAGAGGATCCCAATCACTGCCCCGGCAACGCCAAACAGTAGGCTGCCGAGAATCACCATCCAACCGCCGCGCA
>JAVBUM010000084.1:0-4893 GCA_031555325.1 Niveibacterium sp.
TGCGGATCTTCGGATCCGCATTCACGTCAACGCCAGTTCGACCAGGAACACAAGGGATAACAATGGCTGAGAGTTTCCAGAATGAGGTGCCCGCGGCGCGGGTCAATATCAAGCTCGATCTGCATACGGGCGGTGCGCAGAAGAAGGTCGAATTGCCCCTCAAA
This sequence comes from Niveibacterium sp., assembly GCA_031555325.1. Taxonomy (GTDB): domain Bacteria; phylum Pseudomonadota; class Gammaproteobacteria; order Burkholderiales; family Rhodocyclaceae; genus Niveibacterium. The sequence continues at coordinate 165 of JAVBUM010000084.1, forward strand.
CTCGTGGTGATGGGTGACTTCAGCCACGGGCGCGAGACGCGACCGGTCGCCGAGCGTTCCAGGATTTCCATCAACAAGAACAACTTCGACGCGGTGCTCGCCGAGCTCAATCCCCAAGCGCGCGTAGTGGTGGCCAATACGCTCGCTGGCGACGGCGGGGAAATGCAGCTCGATCTTGATTTCAAGTCCATGAAGGACTTCGGCCCCGAGCAGGTCGCCCGTCAGATTCCCCAATTGAGCGCGTTGCTCGCGATGCGCAATCTGCTGCGCGACCTCAAGTCGAATCTGCTCGACAACGCTTCGTTCCGGCGCGAACTCGAAAAGATCCTCCGCGACCCCGCGCTGTCCGAGAACCTGCGTGCCGAACTCGAACGGATCGCCCCCGTCGGTACCACGCAAGCCTGACCAGGAGAAAAGCGAATCATGTCGACGCAACAAGAAAGTCAGGCAATCGTGGAAACCCGCACGCTCGATCATCCGGCGAGCGTGTATCAGGCGCTCTGCGCGCGGATCAACCTGGAGCCGGTCACTCACACCCCGCCCTTCGAGGTTTTCCAGAACAGCGACGCCTTGTCGGAGTCATCGATCAATGAACGCATTGCCGTCGCGGTCAATGTGTTTCTCAAGATGGTCCGCAATTCGGCCCAGCAGGTCGATCGCCTCGACAAGGGGCTGATCGATTTCCATATCGCCGCGCTGGACGAGCAGATCAGTCGCCAGCTCGACGCGGTCATGCATCACGAAACCTTCCAGCAGATCGAGGCAGCCTGGCGCGGGCTGAAGTTCCTCGTCGATCGCACCGACTTTCGCAAGAACGTGAAGATCGAAGTGCTCGACGTGGCCAAGGACGCGTTGCGGCAGGACTTCGAAGACACCCCCGAAGTCATCCAGAGCGGGTTGTACCGGCACACCTACATCCAGGAGTACGACACGCCGGGCGGCGAGCCCATCGGCGCCATCGTCTCGAACTACGAGTTCGACCGCAGCGGGCAGGACGTGGCCCTGCTGCGCAACATCTCGAAGGTTTCCGCCGCGGCGCACATGCCGTTCGTGGGCTCCGTGGGGGCCGCATTCTTCGGCAAGGATTCGATGGAAGAGGTCGCCGCGATCCAGGACATCGGCAACTACTTCGACCGCGCCGAATACATCAAGTGGAAGAGCTTCCGCGACAGCGACGACGCGCGCTACATCGGGCTCACGCTGCCGCGCTTCCTGGCCCGCCTGCCCTACGGGCCGGACACCACGCCGGTGCGGGCGTTCAACTACGCCGAGCAGGTGAAGGGGCCCGACCACAGCCGCTACCTGTGGGCCAACGCCTCGTTCGCCTTCGCCGCCAACATGGTACGCAGCTTCGTCAAGAACGGCTGGTGCGTGCAGATCCGCGGGCCCCAGGCAGGCGGCCTGGTCGAAGACCTGCCGATCCACCTCTATGACCTGGGCACCGGCAACCAGGTCAAGATCCCCACCGAGGTGTTGATTCCCGAGACCCGCGAATTCGAGTTCGCCAATCTGGGATTCGCGCCCCTGTCGTTCTACAAGAACCGCGACTACGCCTGCTTCTTCTCGGCCAATTCGGCGCAGAAGCCAGCGCTCTTCGAAACCAAGGAAGCCACGGCCAACAGCCGCATCAATGCGCGCCTGCCCTACATCTTCCTGCTCTCTCGCCTGGCGCATTACCTCAAGCTCATCCAGCGCGAGAACATCGGCACCACCAAGGACCGCCGCGTGCTCGAGCTCGAGCTCAACAACTGGATCAAGAACCTCGTCACCGAGATGACCGATCCGAGCGACGAGCTGCAGGCCTCGCACCCGCTGCGCGAAGCGCGCGTCACCGTGGAAGACATCGAGGACAACCCCGGCTTCTTCCGCGTAAAGCTGTTCGTGGTCCCGCACTTCCAGATCGAAGGGCTGGACGTGAACCTCTCGCTGGTCTCGCAGATGCCCAAGGCCAAGAGCTGAGGGCCGACCGCGCTTGAAGACGCCGGGCGCCATGCGCCCGGCGGTTTCGTCCACCGACTCCCCGGGGCACCCGCATGGCCATCCAGGCGTATCACCTGTCCATTCCGTCACTGAAAAGCGAACAGGGCCTATCGGTTCGCGCACTCGACATCGAAGAGGCGATCGGCGAGCCCTATCGCCTGACGCTCACCGTGACCACGCCAGCGAGCCTCGACTTGCTGCAACTCCTCGACCAGCCCGCGGCCTTCACCGTGAGCCCGGTCGACGCCGCAGCGCTGGCCGATGGCCTGCCCTTCGCCGAGGCCACCGCCGCTCCCGCCCGCCGCTGGGCCGGCGTCGTGCGCACCGCCACGCGGCTGAGTTTCAGCGCCGACGAAACCACCTACGAGATCGGGGTCGCGCCGCGGCTGGCGAAGCTTGCCGATGTCATCGACACCCGGCTCTACCAGAACGTCGACGTGCCCGCGCTGATCGAACAGGTGCTGCGCGAGGACATCGGCCTCATCGGCCACGACTTTCGCATCCTCGCCACCCGCGCCTATCCGGTCCACGAACACTGCATGCGCTGGAAGGAGTCGGGCCTGGACTTCTTGCGCCGCTGGTGCGAAGCCAGTGGCCTTTTCTTCTACTTCACGCAGCAGGACGAGCGTGAAGTCGTGGTGTTCGCCGACGACGCCTCGCACTACCTCAAGGCGCAGGCGGTGCACCTGTTCCGGCCCGACGCCGGGCTCGAAAGCCATCGGCAGGAAAGCATCCAGACGCTGCGCGTGACCGCCACCCCGGTGGGTGGGCACATCGAGCGGCTCGACTACAACTACCGCACCAGCGCCGGCGCCGACCTGCTTGGCACCCAGCAAGGCAACCCGCGTCAGAGCGGCCTCACCGGACGCGACTACCAGTGGGGCGCCCACCAGAAAGCGCCCGCGCAAGGGCAGGATGCGTCCCGGCTCCAGTACGAGATCAACCTCGCCCGCCAGATCGTGGCCACGGGGGAAGCCAACGTGCTGGCCTTCGCCCCTGCGCAGGTCTTTCGCCCCGACGGCCCCAAGGATCCGCTGGCCGAGTTCGGCTGGGTCATTACCGCGGTGCGCCACCGCGCGGCCCGCCGCGAGGCCTGGCGCAGCGACTACACCGCGATTCCCGCCGAGCGCGTCTACCGGCTGCCGCAGGAAACCCCAAAGCCCACCATCCCCGGCACCCTCCCCGCGCGCATCACCAGCCCCAGCCGCTACACCAACGCCTACCTGGACGAAAACGGGCGCTACCGCGTCCAGTTCCTCTTCGACCAGGACGCCCGCCAGGGCAAGTGGCCGCCCGCCGGCTCCAGCCGCCTCATGCGGCTCGCCCGCCCCTATGCGGGCGACACCTACGGCTTTCACTTCCCGCTCATCGATGGCACCGAAGTGCAGGTCGCCTTCCAGTCCGGCGACATCGACCGGCCTTACCTGCTCACCTCGCTCCACGACCAGACCAAGCCGGATCTGGTCACCAACAAGAACCACACGCGCAACGTCGTGCGCACGCCGGCCAACAACAAGCTGCGCATGGAAGACCGGGACGGCCAGGAGCACATCAAGCTCGCCACCGAATATGGCAAGAGCCAGTTGAACCTCGGGCATCTGGTGGACGTGCAACGGCAGAAGCGTGGGGAAGGCTTCGAGTTACGCACCGACGAATGGGGGGCGCTGCGCGCGGGCAAAGGCATCCTTATCTCTGCCAATTCCCAGGGAAAGGCCGCTGGCGCCCAACTCGATATGCAAAACGCCACCAGCCAGTTGGAGGCTGCATTGCGCCAGGCTGAGGCACTCAAGCAAGCCTCCGAGCAGGCCAAAGCTGAACTGGCCGAGATCCAGGAGCAACGACGGCTGATGCAGGAGTCCCTCGCCGAGTTGAAGCAAGCAGCCGTACTGCTCTCCGCCCCCGCAGGTGTCGCAGCCGTAACGCCCACATCGATTCAGCTCGCTGCAGGCGACAACCTGATCGCCAATACCGGCGGCAATGCCGACTTCAGTGTGATGAAGCGCTTCACCGTGGCCGCCGGGCAGGCGATCAGCCTGTGTGCCCACAGCATGGGCATGAAGCTGTTTGCGAACAAGGGGCCTCTGCAGATACAGGCCCAGACCGACAGTCTCGAAGCCTCCGCGCAGAAAAACATAGCCATCAGCACAGTCGAAGGAGACATCGTCATTCAGGGCAAGAAAAGTATTACCCTCGTCGACGGTGGCGGCGCCTACATCCAGTTGCAGGGTGGCGTCATCACGCTTGGCGCCCCGCAGCCTATTCAGGTCAAATCGACCTTGAGCATCAACGGATCAGGCCACAAAGACGTCAAGCTTCCCAACATGGCAGCCAGCAATGTCTGTGTCGAATGCCTGCAGAAGGCCGCCAAGAGCGGTGCGGCGGTTGTTCCCCAACTGTGAGCGCCGTCATGCTGCCCTCCATATCAACAAGTTCGTTCCCACCGCGCCGCGAGGCAACTTTCCGCTATGTTCTGCTGGACGGCGCCCAATACCCCGACGCGACAGGTCCCTTGCTGGAGCAAACGCTCAACCTCGTCTGGCACTCGGTTTATGCCGACACCGATGACGAACGGGCCGGATCATCGAGCCTGTTCCTTTTGCGCATCGACGACGAAACCCGCTACTGGATACAGCAAGTGGATGACATGGATCGACAGAATCCATGCGTGCTTCTCGTCGACAGCCCGGACGACATCGAGGACCTCGCGTATCACCTGCAATCCTTTCTGTACGCCGATTGCGACGGACTC
>JAVBUM010000048.1:0-22468 GCA_031555325.1 Niveibacterium sp.
TCCATGCCGAACTCTTCCGCGATCGGCTTGAAACGCTCGCGCAGTTCGGCGAGCAGGAAGGGCAGCGAATCCGCCTTGACCTCGATCCGCATGAAGTAGCGGTCGACCTCGCGGTCGGCGTGCAGGTTCGTCTCGAGAATCCAGCCGCCATGCTCGGCGAAGAAATTGGAAACGCGGGCGACGATGCCGACGCGGTCAGGGCAGGAGGCGGTAAGCGTGTAGAAACGTTGCGTGTGCATGGGGGAACGGCCTGAAGTGGGCCGCACGCGTGCGGCCCCGGAGCGGATCGATCAGATGCGTGCAGCCGCTGCGTCGATGTATTGACGCAGCGTGTCGTAGTCGCGCGCGACCGGATACTGCGGGAATTCGCGCACGACGTTTTCCGGCGGATGCATCAGGATGCCGGCCTCGGCCTGGCCGAGCATGGCGGTGTCGTTGTACGAGTCACCCGCGGCGATGATCTTGAAGTTCAGGCCCTGGAAGGCCTTTACCGCCGCCCGCTTCTGGTCCGGCATGCGCAGGTGGTAGTTGACCAGCATGCCGTCTGCATCGGCTTCGAGGCGGTGGCAGAACAGCGTCGGCATCCCGAGCTGGCGCATCAGCGGCAGGCCGAACTCGTAGAAGGTGTCCGACAGGATCACGACCTGATAGTCCTGACGCAGGCCATCTAGGAATTCCTTCGCGCCCGGCAGCGGCGACAGGCCGGCGATGACCTTCTGGATTTCCGGCAGGCCGAGCTTCTTCTCGGCGAGGATGCCGAGGCGGTACTTCATCAGCTTGTCGTAGTCGGGCTCGTCGCGCGTCGTGCGACGCAGCGCTTCGATGCCGGTGGCTTCAGCAAAGGCGATCCAGATTTCGGGAACGAGCACGCCTTCGAGGTCGAGACAGACGATCTTCACGGGGCAACCTGCGGGAAGTTTGCGAAAGGGCGAATTCTAGCAGGGCACCGACCGCTGCCTCAGGATCGGCGCATGCCGGCGTGAAGTGCAGCGCAGTGGCCGGCGGGGTGAGCCATGCCATGCCGCCCGCCGGTACTTATCGACCTGCTCACAACACGGTCCGCCCCTTAAGGCTACCGCACAGCAGAAACAAGCAAAGCCACAGACCCCACAAACGCCGACGGCCCGCGAAATCCGGGGGCCGCCAGATGCCGGCGAACCGAACGCCTTCAGACAATATCGAGGTTTTGTATCCCTGCCCCCAGATCACGCTCGGAATGTTTGCTGTTCAACTTGATCTGCAGCCGCAGGTCGTTGATCGAATCGGCATTGCGCAGCGCGTCCTCGTAGCCGATGAGGCTGTTCTCGTAAAGCTCGAACAGCGACTGGTCGAAGGTCTGCATGCCCAGCTCGCGCGAGCGCTTCATCAGGTCCTTGATCTCGACGATCTCACCCTTGAAGATCAAGTCGGAGATGAGCGGTGAGTTGAGCATGACCTCGACCGCCGGAACGCGACCCTTGCGTTCCTTCAGCGGGATGAGGCGCTGCGAAATCATGGCGCGCAGGTTGAGTGACAGATCCATCAACAGTTGCTGGCGGCGGTCTTCCGGGAAGAAGTTGATGATGCGGTCGATCGCTTGGTTGGCGCTGTTGGCGTGCAGCGTCGCCAGACACAGGTGACCGGTTTCAGCAAAGGCAATCGAGTAATCCATCGTTTCGCGGTCGCGGATCTCGCCCATCAGAATCACGTCCGGTGCCTGACGCAGCGTGTTCTTGAGCCCTGCCTCCCACGAATCGGTGTCGATGCCGACTTCGCGCTGCGTCACGACGCAGTTCTTGTGGGCATGGACGTATTCGATCGGATCTTCCAGCGTGATGATGTGGCCGAAGCTGTTCTCATTACGGTAGTCCACAAGTGCCGCGAGCGAGGTCGTCTTGCCGGTGCCGGTGCCGCCGACGAAGATCACGAGCCCGCGCTTGGCCATCGCGATGTCCTTCAACACGACAGGCAGGCCCAGTTCATCGAGCGTCGGGATTTTCTGCGCGATCGTGCGGCAGATGAGCCCAATGCGTCCCTGTTGTACGAAAGCGTTGGAGCGGAAACGGCCGATGCCGGCGGGCGAGATGGCAAAATTGCATTCCTTGGTCGCCTCAAACTCCGCTGCCTGACGGTCGTTCATCACCGCACGCACAAGTTCCGCAGTGTGCTGCGGCGTCAAGACTTGATTCGACTGCGGAACAATCTTGCCGTCGATCTTGATCGCGGGCGGGAAACCCGCCGTGATAAAGAGGTCGGAACCGCGCTTGCTGATCATCAAGCGCAGCAGGTCGTGCATGAATTTGAGTGCCTGATCGCGTTCCATCTACTCTGCCCTGTTGTGTTCCGATCGATAGGCGCACAGCGCCCTTAGCCGGGGAAACTGTCCTTGTTTGCCGCGCGGATGCGTGCTTCCGCGGCACTCACAATGTTGCGCTTGACGAGTTCCTGCAGGCACTGGTCAAGCGTCTGCATGCCGAAGTTCTGCCCGGTCTGGATCGCCGAATACATTTGCGCAACCTTATTCTCGCGGATCAGGTTACGGATAGCTGGCGTACCGATCATGATCTCGTGCGCAGCCACCCGGCCGCTGGCATCCTTCTTCTTGAGCAGGGTCTGCGAGATCACCGCGCGCAGCGATTCGGAAAGCATCGCGCGGACCATGTCCTTTTCCTGCGCGGGAAAGACGTCGATGATACGGTCGATGGTCTTGGCCGCCGACGAGGTGTGCAGCGTGCCGAACACCAGGTGACCGGTTTCGGCCGCAGTCAGTGCAAGGCGGATGGTTTCAAGGTCACGCAATTCGCCGACGAGCACGACGTCCGGGTCTTCACGCAGCGCACTGCGCAGCGCGTTGTTGAACGAGTGCGTGTCGCGCGAGACCTCACGTTGGTTGAGCAGGCAACGCTTGCTCTCATGCACAAATTCGATCGGGTCCTCGATCGTGAGGATGTGGCCGTATTCGTTCTCGTTGATGAAGTCGACCATCGCAGCCAGCGTGGTCGACTTGCCCGAACCCGTCGGCCCCGTCACCAGCACGATGCCACGCGGCTGCTGCGAGATTTCCTTGAAGATCTTCGGGCACTCGAGTTCTTCGAGCGTCAGCACCTTGGAAGGAATCGTCCGGAACACGGCCGCGGCGCCACGGTCCTGGTTGAATGCGTTGACCCGGAAACGCGCCAGGTTCGGCACGTTGAACGAGAAATCGCACTCCAGGTTCTCCTCATACATCTTGCGCTGGGAGTCGTTCATGATGTCATACACCATGGCGTGGACTTCCTGGTGCTCGAGCGGCGGCAGGTTGATCCGCCTTACGTCGCCGTGTACACGGATCATCGGAGGCAAGCCGGCCGAAAGATGAAGGTCGGAGGCTTTGTTCTTTACCGCGAAAGCCAGTAGTTCGGTTATGTCCATGGCGTGTTCCGGATACAAGAGTCCCACCGGGGCGTGCTCTGGCGCGCTGCTATACTTCGCCCGCCCGGTCGGAAAAGTCCAAATGATTATATGACAGCCCTGTCGGCCAATCTGCAAGCGGTTCTAGCCCGAATCGGGCATGCATGCCAATCTGCCGGACGCCCGGCATCGGAGGTCAAGCTCCTTGCCGTGAGCAAGACGGTGCCCGCAGAACGCCTGCGCGAAACGGCTGCCGCGGGGCTGCGTGCGTTCGGCGAAAGCTATCTGCAGGAAAGCCTGCCCAAGATCGAAGCCTTGACCGATCTTTCTCCCGAATGGCATTTCATCGGTCCGCTTCAGAGCAACAAGACGCGTGCCGTCGCGGAGAATTTCGACTGGGTCCATTCCGTAGACCGGTTGAAAATCGCCGAGCGACTTTCGGGTCAACGGCAGGACAGGTCGCATCCTTTACAGGTTTGTATCCAGGTGAACGTGAGCGGCGAGGACTCCAAGTCAGGTGTCCCGCCCGAGGAGGTGGAAACGCTCGCCGTCGCGGTGGCTGCACTACCCCACCTACGCCTGCGCGGTCTGATGACGATTCCCGAGCCAACCGGAGATCTCGCCCTACTCGCCTCACGCTTCCGCCTGCTGCGCGAACTACGTGACGCGATCGAGGCACGGCACGGCCTGGGGCTGGATACGCTTTCGATGGGCATGTCGGACGATCTCGAACTGGCGATCGCCGAAGGCGCCACGATCATCAGGATCGGCACCGCGATCTTCGGCTCACGGACCCGCACATGAACCAGGCGGGAATCCCCGCCTCCCCCGAACTCAAAAGGAACACCATGAAGATCACTTTCCTCGGTGGCGGCAACATGGCCACCGCGTTGATCGGCGGCCTGATCGCCAAGGGATTCACCGCCGGCGACCTGCTCGCCATCGATCCGTTCGTACCCGCGCGCGAAAAGCTCGCTGCACAATTCGGCGTGCGGACAGCCGAAGCCCTTTCCGCCGAGGCGCTGACCTGCGACGTGCTGCTGCTCGCGGTCAAGCCACAGCAGATGCGCGAAGCGCTCGCCCCCTTCGCCGGCAAGCTTGCCAACCAGTTGGTAATCAGCATTGCCGCCGGGCTGCGCATGGAAGACCTCGCACGCTGGATGGGCGGCCACCGCCGTATCGTCCGCACCATGCCGAACACCCCAGCCCTGATCGGCGCCGGCACCACAGGCCTCTTCGCCGACACGAGCGTCAGTGCCGCCGAGCGCGAAACCGCCGCCACGATCCTCGGTGCGGTAGGCTCGGTCACATGGCTACCCGACGAGGCACAGATGGATGCCGTGACCGCGGTCTCGGGCAGCGGGCCAGCCTATGTGTTCTACTTCGTGGAAGCGCTGATCGAAGGCGGCATTGCGCTGGGCCTTGCACCCGGGGCTGCCCGCAAGTTGGCGCTCGATACCGTTCTAGGCGCCGCAAAGCTCGCGGCCGGTTCCGATGAGGCTCCGGCCACGTTGCGCGAACGCGTCACCTCGAAAGGCGGCACGACGGCGGCAGCACTTGCAGTCCTCGAAGCACGCGGCTTCAAGGCTGTAGTCGCCGAGGCGCTGGCTGCAGCCGAAGCACGCGGTGGCGAGCTCGGCAGCGAGCTTGGACGCGACTGATCAACCCAAGACGGCACCAACAACGGAGAACACTGCATGCTCGGCGGCCTGATAATGCTGATCATCGAAGCCCTCGCAAGTTTCCTGACCCTGCTGCTCCTGACGCGTGCACTGATGCGTTGGCTGCGGATTTCCTTCGTCAATCCGCTCGGCCAGTTCATTCTCGGAACGACGGACTGGATCGTGCGCCCCGTGCAGCGCTTTCTGCCCTCCTCCGGCGGCTTCGACATGAGCTGCTGGGTCACGGCCTGGATCGTTCAGGCCGTGGTCGTGCTGATCGCCGGGCTGTTCGGCTCCGGTTTCGGCAATCCGGTGGCCTTGATCATCGGCGCTGTGATCATCGGCGGCTTCGAACTTCTGCGAAACCTGCTGCATCTGGTCATGATCGTGGTGATCGTCGCCGCCGTCCTATCGTGGGTGAACCCGCACGCACCAATCGCTCCAATGGTCAATGCACTGGCCCGTCCGTTCCTGGCGCCCCTATCGCGCCGGATCCCGCCTGCCGGGGGCGTCGATCTCTCGCCGCTCGTTCTGTTGTTGATCCTGCAAGTGCTGCTGTTCTTGCTGGCGGGACTGCGGGCCCAACTCAGCGTTTTTTTCCTCACGTGATCGTCTTCACGCCACCCTGCCAGCCATGAGCGCATCGACCGCCTGGCTGCAACGTACCGCCGATGGCGCCGTCGTCCTCAGCCTTCACATCCAGCCGGGTGCAAAGCGATCCGAGCTGGCGGGGCTCCATGGCGACGCGCTCAAGATCCGGCTTGCGGCCCCTCCTGTCGAGGGACGCGCCAACGCAGCCCTTGCCGCCTTCCTTGCCGGGCTGCTCGGTGTACCAAAATCGGCGGTAAGCCTCGAAGCCGGCACAACATCGCGACGCAAGCGTGTGCGGATCGAGGGCGCAAGCGACACAACGATCGCCGCGCTGCAGGCCCAGGTCAGTAAGTGACGGGGCGCCACGGAACCGTGGCGCCCGAATCCTGTCGAGTTTCTGAGTACCGTTGCCCGAGCGACTGCTGCCACGAGGCACAATTCACGGTTTGAGCATCCGACTGGAATCCCCGATGAGCCTAATTGTCGAAGACCCGTTCGCCACCTTCTCCGAATGGCTGCAGGAAGCACGCGCCAAGGAACCCAACGACCCGAACGCGGTAGCACTAGCCACTGTCGGCCCAGACGGCATGCCATCCGTGCGGATGGTCCTGCTCAAGGGTTTTGACGAGCACGGCTTCGTCTTCTACACCAACCTTGGCAGCCAAAAGGGCCGTGAGCTCGCGACCAACGGCAAGGCCGCCCTCTGTTTTCACTGGAAGAGCCTGCAACGTCAGGTCCGTGTGCAAGGACATGTGACCCCGGTCACGCCGGATGAAGCTGATGCTTACTTCAAGACCCGTGCGCGTGATTCGCGTATCGGCGCCTGGGCCTCGATCCAATCAACGCCAATGGAAGGTCGCTGGGAGCTCGAAAAGCGCGTCGCAAGTTATGCACTCAAGTTCGGTCTTGGTGAGATCCCACGCCCCGAATTCTGGAGCGGATTCCGCATTGCGCCCGAACGGCTTGAATTCTGGAAGGCGCATCCGTTCCGGCTTCACGAGCGGCTGATCCTCACGCCACGCGAAGACGGCGGCTGGAACAGACAGGTGCTCTACCCGTAAACCGCCCCCCAATCTACCGCCTGCCGCCGATCAGGACGACCCAGCGGGTAACCCAGCCAGAAAGACCCCGATGAGCTCGCAGATCGTCCTACCTGTCGAACGCCGCCGCCCGTTGCTATGGCTCGTCGCGGTCGGCCTGTTCATGCAGACGCTCGACGGCACGATCGTAAACACGGCCATCCCGGCGATGGCGCAGGACCTCGCGGTAAGTCCCTTCCAGATGGGTGCCGTGGTGATCGCCTACATGTTGACGGTTGCGCTGCTCATGCCAGCCTCTGGCTGGCTCGCCGACCGGTATGGCACGCGGCGCATCTACATCATGGCGATCGTACTGTTCACGCTCGGCTCGCTCGCCTGTGCCGAATCACAAACACTCAAGCAGCTCACGGTGGCCCGTGTCCTGCAGGGCGTCGGCGGCGCAATGCTGGTGCCGGTCGGACGGCTGTCGATCCTGCGTGGCTTTCCACGCTCCGAACTGCTCGCCGCACTGTCGTTCATCACCATGCCAGCCCTCATCGGGCCACTCGTCGGCCCCACGCTCGGCGGCTGGCTGACCGAGGCCGCCAGCTGGCACTGGATCTTCCTGATCAACATTCCCGTCGGCATGATCGGCGTCGCGTTGGCTTGGCGCTGGATGCCCGCCTTCCGCGGCGAGAAAAGCCCCTTCGACTGGCTCGGCTTCGGGCTTTTCGGCTTTGGAGTCGCGCTGCTCTCGCTCGCACTCGAAGGGCTCGGCGAACTGGGTTTTTCGCATGCGCGCGCGATGCTTCTGGGCGTCCTCGGGTTCGGCTGCATCACCGCCTACTGGCTGCATGCTACACGCACCGCAGTGCCCATCTTCAATCCCCGGCTCTTCGCCACCAACAGCTTTTCAGTCGGCCTTCTCGGCAACCTGTTCGCACGCCTGGGCATCGGCGGCATTCCCTTTCTCATGCCACAACTCCTGCAGGTCGGTCTCGGCGTATCGCCAGCCACATCCGGCCTGATGCTGATCCCGGTGGCCGCCTCCAGCATCATGACCAAGCCTCTCGTCGAGCCCGCCGTCATGCGCTTTGGCTACAAGCGGATGCTGACCGTGAATACGGCTCTGGTCGGGCTGATTATCATGAGCCTCGCGACAATCGGCCGGGGAACGCCGCATTGGCTGATCCTCATTCAGCTCTTCCTCATGGGCGGCATCAACGGCATGCAATTCACGTTGATGAATACGCTCACGCTCAAGGACTTGCCACAATCCGACACCAGTGCCGGCAACAGCCTGCTGTCGGTCGTGATGCAGCTCTCAATGAGCCTCGGTGTCGGCACCGCCGCAACGCTGCTCGCAGCCTTCCTCGAAAGCGTCGATCGCCACGGTATCGATGGCGACGCGGCGGTATTCCACCCAACCTACCTCTGCCTCGGGCTGCTCACGCTCATTTCCACCACGATCTTCCTGCAGCTCGATCCGAAGCAGGACAAGAACGGCACACGCGACGACGCATCCGGCCCCGATTAAGACCTGTTCTCCTTCCCATGCCGATCCGATGAAGTAAAAGAACGGACTCCGATCTCCAGCCGATCCGGGAGCCTTCCAAGCAAACGGCACGGACCTACAACCTGCATGAGCAAGCGGCACGCCTATCCACGATTTTGGCCGGTTTGTTTGCCGACGGCAGCCGCAAAAATCTGGGCGATCCTATCCGCGCCTTGTCTATAAAAAGGCTTGGTACCGGGACAGCAGGCGCCCGACAGGAACGTGCCACCCGGCTCCGAGCCCTCCCCGAACGAAGGGCCCGCAGAGCAAAAAAGGGGGTCCAGGATGTCCATCTGGTTCGCTGCGTCATGACACTGGCGATCGTCCTCGTCGTGATCGCCATCGGCTCGGTGCTCTTTCATTTCCTGAGCCCGTGGCATCAAACGGAGGTCGCCTCCAACTGGGGCGGCATCGACCACACGCTGGCGATCACGCTCGTCATCACGGGCATCGTTTTCGTCGCGATCAACTTCTTCGTTGCCTACACCGTCATCCGCTTTCGCAACCGCAAGGGTGTGCAGGCGTCATACCAGCCGCACAACAAGAAGCTCGAACTCTGGCTCACCGGCATCACGACTGCAGGCATCGTCGCGATGCTCGCGCCGGGCCTGCTCGTCTATTCGGACATGATCCACCCGCCGAAGGACGCAACGCAGGTCGAGGTGCTGGGCCAGCAGTGGCAGTGGAGCTTCCGGCTCGCAGGCCGCGACGGCAAGCTCGGGCGCAGCGACATGCGCTTCGTAAGTGCGACCAACACCTTCGGCCTCGATCCCGACGATCCGGACGGGCAGGACGACGTGCTCGTCATGAGCAACGACCTGCTGCTGCCGCTCGGCAAGCCGGTGGAGTTCCTGCTGCGCGCGAAGGATGTGCTGCACGACTTCTACGTGCCGCAGTTCCGCGTCAAGCTCGACATGGTGCCGGGGCTGGTCTCGCGCTACTGGCTCACGCCGACACGCGAAGGCAAGTTCGACATCGCCTGCTCCGAATACTGCGGCCTCGGCCATTTCCGCATGAGCGGCCATGTGGAGGTCGTCGACGCGGCGAAGTACGCGGCCTGGCTCGCTGGCCAGCCGAGTTTCGCGCAGTCGCAGAAACCTGCCGGTGCGCAGACGGCCGAAGCCGGCAACCAGGACACGGATCTGGTGTCCAAGGGACGTGCGGTGGCCGCGAGCCACGGCTGCGTCGCCTGCCACAGCGTCGATGGCAGCAAGCAAGTCGGCCCGACATGGAAGGGTCTCTACGGCCACAGCGTCGAGCTCGCCGACGGCAGCAAGGTGGTCGCGGACGATGCCTACATCAAGGAGTCGATCCTGCAGCCCAATGCCAAGGTCGTGCAGGGCTTCGCACCGATCATGCCGCCCCAGCAGCTCGGCGACGACGATATCGCCGCGCTGATCGCCTACATCCGCGCAAACACCGACACGGCGCAGGCGAAATAGGAGAGACCCCGCGATGGATCACGCCGAACACGATTCGCACGAACCGCAGAGTTTCCTGACGAAGTACATCTGGAGCCAGGACCACAAGGTCATCGCGATCCAGTATTCGCTCACGGCCATCACCGTCGGCCTTGTCGCGCTCGTGCTCTCCAACCTGATGCGCCTGCAGATCGGCTTCCCCGGCCACTTCGACATCTCGCCCGAGCAGTACTACCAGTACGTCACCATGCACGGGATGATCATGGTGATCTACCTGCTCACCGCGCTCTTCCTCGGCGGCTTCGGCAACTACCTGATCCCGCTGATGGTCGGCGCGCGCGACATGGTGTTCCCGTACCTGAACATGCTGTCGTACTGGTTCTACCTCGTCGCAGTGCTGATCCTGATGGCGAGCTTCTTCGTGCCCGGCGGCCCCTCCGGCGCGGGCTGGACGCTCTACCCCCCGCAGGCCATCCTGCCCGGCACGCCAGGCTCCGGCTGGGGCATCGTGCTGATGCTCGTCTCGCTCGGCGTGTTCGTGGCGGCCGCGACGATGGGCGGCCTCAACTACGTCGTCACCGTATTGCAGGCCCGCGCCCAGGGCATGACGATGATGCGGCTTCCGCTCACGGTGTGGGGCATCTTCACCGCGACGATCCTCGCACTCCTCGCGTTCCCGGCGCTGTTCGTCTCAGCCATCATGATGCTGCTCGACCACTCGCTGGGCACGAGCTTCTTCATGCCGGCCATCGTATCGATGGGCCAGCAGCTCAAGCACGGCGGCGGCAGCCCCATCCTGTTCCAGCACCTGTTCTGGTTCTTCGGCCACCCCGAGGTGTACATCGTCGCGCTGCCGGCTTTCGGCATCATCTCGGACCTCATCAGCACGCATGCGCGCAAGAACATCTTCGGCTACCGCATGATGGTATGGGCGATCGTCATCATCGGCGCGCTCTCGTTCATTGTGTGGGCACACCACATGTATGTCAGCGGCATGAACCCGTATTTCGGCTTCTTCTTCGCCACGACGACGCTGATCATCACGATCCCCACGGCGATCAAGGTGTACAACTGGACGCTCACGCTGTGGCGCGGAAACATCCATCTGAACGTGCCGATGCTGTTCGCGATCGCCTTCATCAGCACCTTCGCGATCGGCGGGCTCACAGGGCTCTTCCTCGGCAACGTCAGCGTCGACATCCCGCTCTCCGACACCTACTTCGTGATCGCGCATTTCCACATGGTGATGGGCGTCTCGCCGATCCTCGCGGTGTTCGGCGGCATCTACCACTGGTACCCGAAAATCACCGGCCGCATGCTCAACGACACGCTCGGCAAGTTCCATTTCTGGGTGACCTTCCTCGGCACCTACCTGATCTACTTCCCGATGCACTACCTCGGCTTCATCGGCATGCCGCGCCGCTATTACGCGTATGAAGGCTACGACTTCATTCCGCAGTCGGCGCACCAGCTCAACGCATTCATCACGGTGGTCGCGATCATCGTCGGCATCACGCAGCTCGTTTTCATCTTCAACCTCGCATGGAGCCTCGTGCGGGGACGGCAGGCCGGAAGCAACCCCTGGCATGCGACGACGCTCGAATGGCAGACGCCGCAGACGCCGCCGCGTCACGGCAACTGGGGGCCGGCGCTGCCCGTCGTGTATCGCTGGGCGTATGACTACTCGGTACCCGGCGCGAAGCAGGACTTCGTGCCGCAGAACATGGCGCCCGAGGATGCCGGCGTGGCGGACGGCGGCGCAGTCTCGCATCCGGAACCGGTCAAGCCCGAGGCCGGGAGGGTTCCGACATGAGCGCCACCGTGCAGCCGCCCGGAGGCGGCGTCCGCATGTCGGCCGGCAAGCTCGGCCTCCTGTTCTTCATGCTCGTCGTAACCGCGCTGTTCTTCCTGCTCTCGATCGCGTACCTCGCGCGCTCGCAGTTGCCCGACTGGCAATCGCTCGGCGGCGAATCGTGGCGGCCACTGTCGGCCTCCAACCTGCCGTGGCTCAACACGGTGCTGCTGCTGGCTGCGAGCCTCGCGCTGCAGTGCGCCCGCAATGCCTCGGTGCTCGGCGAACTGCACCGCACGCGCCACGCCTTCATGGCAGGCGGCGTCCTCGCGATCGGCTTCGTGCTGGGCCAGCTCGTGCTCTGGACGCAGCTCGCCGCGCGCGGCTTCCCGGTCAGCGGCAACCCGGCCAACAGCTTCTTCTACCTGATCACCGCCCTGCACGGCCTGCACCTGATCGGCGGTATCGGCGTGTGGGCAGACACCGCGATCCGCTACCGCGAAAGCCCCCTCGTTGCGCGCTTCCAGCAGCGCGTGGCGCTGTGCAGCCTCTACTGGCATTTCCTCTTCGTCGTCTGGCTGGCGATGTTCGCGCTGCTTTCGAGCCCGCGCGAGGCGCTCGATTCGCTCGCCGGCTTTTGCGGACTGAGGTGATCCATGTCTTCCGACGCCATGCAGACGCAACACACCGCATCCGCTGCCCGCGGCTGGCAGGCCATCGTCCACGACTGGGGCTCCGACAAGGAGACCTTCAAGGTGCCGTGGGGCAAGGCGATGATGTGGATCTTCCTGCTCTCCGACACCTTCATCTTCGGCTGCTTCCTGACGAGCTACATGTCGGTTCGCATGTCGACGACCGACGCCTGGCCGAACCCGAGCGAAGTCTTCGCGCTGACGATTGCCGGCAAGAGCATCCCGCTGATCCTGATCGCGATCATGACCTTCGTACTGATCAGTTCGAGCGGCACGATGGCGATGGCGGTGAACTACGGCTACCGGCGCGACCGCAAGAAAACCGCCGCGCTGATGATGGCCACCGCGGGCTTCGGCCTGTGCTTCGTCGGCATGCAGGCCTTCGAGTGGAGCAAGCTGATCCACGAGGGCGTGCGGCCCTGGGGCAATCCGTGGGGCGCACCGCAGTTCGGATCGTGCTTCTTCATGATCACGGGTTTCCACGGGTTGCATGTCAGCATCGGCGTGCTCTACCTGTCTATCGTGGCGAAGCGCGTGGCCAGCGGCTACTACGAGAAGCGCGGCAACTACGAGATCGTCGAGATCGCGGGCCTGTACTGGCACTTCGTCGATCTCGTGTGGGTCTTCATCTTCGCTTTCTTCTATCTCTGGTGATTTCGACTCACGCGCACTTATGCGTCAGTCGTGAATCGAGGAGGACGGAATGGAACACAGCCAGCAACACCCAATCGGCATTTACCTGAAGATCTGGGCGCTGCTCTTCGTGCTCAGCACGCTCTCGTACCTGGTCGACTATTTCCACATCCAGGGGCTGCTGCGCTGGTCGCTCATCATCATCTTCATGCTGATGAAGGCCGGGCTCATCGTTGCCGTGTTCATGCACATGATGTGGGAGCGTCTCGCGCTGATCTACGCGATATTGTTGCCACCGCTGGCGGTGCTGGTTTTCGTCGCGTTGATGGCCGCGGAATCGGACTACACGTTTCTGACGCGAGCACTGTTTTTCTCGCAGACGCACTGATCTCCCGTCCGAATACCTTCAGGCCAAGCGCGATGACAGCAACGGATATGCAAAACCATCCGATCATCTGGTTGATCAGTACGTCCCACCTTCACGCCGGTAGTCGGTGCTCCGGATAGAAAAGCGGCCAGGCACCCAACATTGCAGCTTCGCACATCAGTCGCGGAGTGACCGGTATTCGCCTCACCCATTGCCCCGTCACTCCCTCAGGGCCGGATACTTCTTCGCATTCAGCGCAATCTTCTCCTGCACCGCAGCATCAAGATCGATCCCAAGTACCATTGCAAGCCGCATCAGGTAGAGGAACACATCCGCCACCTCATGCCGCACATGCTCTGCCTTCGGGCCGTCCATGATGCGCTGCGATTCTTCCTCTCCCATCCACTGGAAGATCTCGGCAAGTTCCCCAACCTCCCCGGTCAGCGCAAGGATCAAGTTGCGCGGCGTGTGAAACGGATCCCAATCGCGCACACGAGCAAACTCGGCCAGGGCGACCTCAAGCGCAGCGGTATCAATCAGCTTCATGATGAGATAATTCGACGTTTGAAACCAAGGGATTGTGAGCCTTTGCTGATCACATCCCAAACAGCCCCGCGCCCATGCATCGCCTCCATCAGGATGAAGCCGAAGACACTGCCGACGATCCGATCAAACGCGCGGAGGCGGCGTCACGCAGCACTTGGGTCAGCGTTGCGGTCAATCTGTGCCTC
This sequence comes from Niveibacterium sp., assembly GCA_031555325.1. GTDB lineage: Bacteria > Pseudomonadota > Gammaproteobacteria > Burkholderiales > Rhodocyclaceae > Niveibacterium. The sequence continues at coordinate 13,832 of JAVBUM010000048.1, forward strand.
ACCATCCTGCAAATCGCAGTAGGCATCTTTTCAAAATCGCAGGGCTTGATCGCTGACGGCATTCATTCGCTGTCCGACCTGGTGGCCGATTTCGTGGTGCTGTTCGCGAACCATCACAGCCGCAAGGCGGCCGACGTCAATCATCCGTACGGACATCATCGTTTCGAAACCGCCGCTTCGCTCGCGCTAGGCCTGCTGCTGCTCATCGTAGGGCTGGGCATGCTGTGGTCAGCGTTCCTCAAGCTCGAACAGCCGGAACTGGTACAGCAAGTCCATATCACCGCGCTTTGGGTCGCATGCGGCGCGCTGGTCGCCAAGGAACTGCTTTTCCGCTACATGCTCGCCGTGGCCAAGCGGGTGAAATCGAGCATGCTCGTCGCCAACGCCTGGCACGCGCGTTCCGACGCCGCCTCGTCGCTCGTGGTCGGGCTCGGCATCGTCGCAAACCTGGCCGGATACCCCATCTTTGATCCGATCGCCGCGGCAATCGTCGGCTTTCTCGTTGCGAAGGCCGGTTGGGGATTCTCGTGGGATGCGCTTCACGATCTCACCGATCGCGCTATTGACGAAGGCGAAGTCGAGGCAATCCGCCGGACTCTCGCGGAAACGCCAGGAGTAGCAGGCGTGCATGACGTGCGCACGCGCAAGATGGGCGACATGATCCTGGCCGATGCGCATATCGAGGTCGACGCGTTACTCACGGTCGAGCAGGGGCACGACATTGCTGTCGAAGCGCGTCGGCGCGTGATGCAACGTCACCGCGTGCTGAATCTCATGACACATGTCGACCCCTGGCAACGCCCGGATCACGACCACACCGCTCCGGACGGCACACTGCGCGCCTGACCAGTCAGGGTGGGCCAGGTACGCGTACAACCAAGCATGGCCGCCGAGTTTTGATGCACACACGCGGGCATACGGCCTTCGACAGTCTGATCGAAGCATTCACGAACGCCATGCGGTAGGCGTTGCGGGAATCCTGTTCAAGCGACACCTCAGTGCACGCCACGCAAGTCCTGTTGAATGCGCAGGAGTGCTTCGACTTCAGCAAGCCGCCTGCGCGTCATGGCGGCCATCTGCTCGGAGCCCATCTCGAAAAGGTTGTCCGGCCCGAGCAGTAGTTCTGCAATGCAATGGCCATAGATGCCTCCCGCACGCCGCCAGCGCGACACCTGCCCTGCACCAAGAAGCTCGATCACATCGGCATCGTCGCGCATGTCCTGGCTGATCGTGCGGCCGTCGCGCAGATGGACGCAAATACCCTTTCGCCCACCCGCTGGACCTGCGTACTTATTGAGCCAGAGCCTCACAGGAATCCCGCCAACCATACCTTCAAGCTGTGCTTCACCTTCTGCCGTGCCCACATCGCCACTGACGATCGACTTCCCAAGACGGTCCCTTGCGTCAAGCAGGACGAGTTCGAGGTCGTTCCCGCCTCCGAGGGCATGGACAAGTTCACGCATCAGTGCGAGTACGTGCGTTCCAATGTCGAGGATCACACCATCCGGGTGGCACAACTGGCGCGTGTCCGGCGCACCCGTGGCGAAGTTCAACGCGATCGGCTCACCTGTTTCATTGAAGCCGCTCGGTTCCTGCAGGAAGCCTTCGATACATGCGATGTCATTGAGGGCGAATGTGAACTCGCCCTGCGACGGCACATCGACAGGTAGCCAACCCTCCCCCACGCGCCCCTGTGCGAGCCCCGCCGTGCGGGCCATCCAGTGATCAAGCGCCAGCACACGGTCCGTTACAGCGGGGTACTCGAACAATGAACGCAGACGTTCAACTTGTTCGAGGTTCGCAACAACCGGTTTCTCGACAACGATCCGCTGCGCGGAAGAGGCAAGCGCCTGCTCCAGCACGGCAAGGTGATTGACCGACGATGTCGTAACGAAGAGGAGATCCGGCGATTCGTCGAACAATGCCTCCATGCTCGAGCTTCGGCAAACGCCGTCCGGACTACGCAAAGCATCCACGTCAAAGCCGAACACCGCCTCGATCTGCAATCCGAGACCCTGCAGTGCCGGCAGATATGCAGTGTTCACCACTGCACCGAGACCGATGAAACCGATCCGCATGTTGTTCTCCTGCCAGGTTATCGGGATGCCTCAGATGAGTTTAGTCGCGTTCCGCCACGGGCCTGTTCCCGTTTCCGTTCCGGATCGTGAGCGCATCGTCACATCACCTCACATATCTCGAATAGAGTGCCTACCCAGACACCGCCGCTCACGCTGAGCAGGTGCGACACGTGGCACAACGAATCCGGCCGCTCACGCCGCCACCGAAACACGAGGGCGAACGGGTCATCGCGGAAGGCTGGGTCTTGCTCAATTTGCGACGCCTGAGTTCGAGCCTGCCATCCGCTTCGTCGATCCCAAGTAAGTCCAAACCACCCGGCGCAGCGCTCCACGACTCACGATCTGGATCGGCTCGAAGGCACCACGGGCGACCCAGGCCAGTTGTGCTCCAATGGATCACCCTTTCAATCGCAGGACCGACTTCATATGAACCCACTTGAGTTGTCCTGGAATCGTGCATGGTCCGAGCTTTCGCTGGAGGCGCCCGGCGGCCTGTTTGAACGCCTGATCGCCGCCTACAGAGCGCCACACCGCAGCTACCACGCCCTTCAGCATCTCCAGGAATGTATTGCCCACTTTTCGGAGGTGCCGGCCTTGGCCGTCCGGCCCGGCGAGGTTGAGATCGCCCTGTGGTTTCACGACGCCATCTACGACCCACGCAGCGGGGACAACGAGCTTCTCAGTGCCAACCTGGCTTCAGAGGAACTCAGTGCAGCAGGCGCTCCTCGAGAATGCCAAACGCATGTCCATGAACTGATCATGGCAACCCGCCACGAAGCCAAACCCTCCGAAGCCGACCAGCAACTGCTTGTCGACATCGATCTGGCCATCCTCGGCGCAAGTCCCGCCCGCTTCAATGAATATGACAATCAGGTTAGACTGGAATACAGCTGGGTGCCGGGTTTCCTGTACCGAATGAAGCGTCGGGAAGTCCTCAAGGGTTTTCTTTCCCGGGAGCATATCTACTGCACCGAATACTTCAGGGAACGCTACGAACAGCAGGCACGCGCCAATTTGCGAGCGGCAACCGGCCAAGCGCCAGCCGCCTGAAAAGTGGAGATCCTTCCAGGCACACTCAAGGTCTGGTCCAACCACCAGACCACTGCCGGCCTGCAACCAAGCAAGAAGCCGATGGCTCAACGAGACTTGAATCCGAGCCACGCTTTGCCCCCATCAATCCCGCTTAGGCGGAAACCCAGTCAACCGCTATCTCTCGTGCAACCGACAGGGCTTCCGCCTTCATGGAGTGGCGAAATCCTGGCGCGTTGCCAGCATTCAGCGTGAAGTCAGCGATTTGTCGCGGGCGTCACAATCGGAAATTCCGGCGTGAAGCCATCCAGGTTCCCCAGCACCAACACCACCTTGCTCGCATCGCCGTCGACTTTGATTTTTCCATCCTTCACCGCCTGCTCGACGCTGATCACACCCGCACTAAGTGCAACCAGCAGCGGCTTCGGCAACGTCACCGTAGCGTCCGCCTTGGCAGCACTGTGTTGCGGCGTGACCGACAACACGCGGTTGCGTAGCGTCATCGCATAACGACCACCGGTATCGGCAAAGTTCCAGTTGATGACGGCCTGCTGGTCACCGACCTTTTCGGCATTCAGGCGAACCGACATGTAGGTGAACAGCATGTCGGGCGTCCTGGCGCGGACCACGTCGGCACCGCCCATCTGGCGGCGCGTCGAGAAGGAAGTGAACGACGCCCGGGAGGCGTGATCGAACCGGCAGGGAAAACGAAGGTGGCGAGCGCTGCCTTCGTTTTGGCCATGCGGCATGAGCGGTACGGACGCCCCTCTGGCACACGATGGCTCGACGGCAAGCGACTTGGTCACCTGCCGCCGATGTGCCGGTCACGCCCCAGAACCTGGCGCTCCGGCAATCTTGAATTGGGGCAGCACCACCTCTTCGCTGATGCGCTCGAAGCAGACACGGACGCGCGCCCCGATCCGTACCGATTCCAGCGGACTGTCGACAATATTGGTCAACAGCCGTGGGCCTTCATCCAGTTCCACGATGGCAACCGCATATGGCGTCCTGTCCGCAAAGGATGGATCCGCCGCCTTGTGATTGATCGTGTACGTGTAGAGGGTTCCAGCCCCTCCCGTTTCGACCCAGTCGATTTCCTCGCTCAGGCACTTGATGCAGAACGGCCGCGGGTAGAACTGAAACACACCGCAGGCGCGGCATTTCTGCACAACGAGTACGCCGCGCCCTGCCGCATCCCAATAGGGCTTTGTGTCGTCCGTGATGCCGGGCAACGGCCTTGCCTTGTCGACCATCATTCACCTCCCAGGATCAAGACGGAGTTGGCGGAAAAAACGAGCCCCGGCGCGAAACACATTGCATATCGCGGATCAGGGATTTGCCGTGCGCCGCATTCGCCTCGAAGCTGGCGCACGGCCTCGATGATCAGGAAGATGCCGAACATCCCCGGGTGCCCATAGGACAACCCACCGCCGGACGTATTGATCGGGAAGCGCCCGCCGGGCGCAAGCGCACCACCGCTGACGAAGCGACCTCCCTCGCCACGCGGGCAAAAACCCAGTTCTTCCAGCGCATGAATGACGCCGATCGTGAAGTGGTCGTAGATCTGAATGACATTCACATCTTCGCGGCCAATGCCGGCGTCGGCGAGGGCCTCGTTGGCAGCCCTTGCGACGCCCGAGTCAAGCCAGTCCGGGAGTTCAAACGGCGTGTAGTGATGGGAGAAATTCTCAGCCATGCCTTTCACGATAACCGGCTTCGCGGCAAGCGCACGCGCCCGCTCCAGCGTGGTCACGACCACGGCACCACCGCCGTCCGTCACGAGGCAGCAGTCCCGCGCACTCAGTGGCTCAGCGATCATCGGTGCGCCCAGCACATCATCGATCGCGAGCGGCTCCCGCCTATATGCCTTCGGATTGAGCTGCGCCCAGCCGCGCGCCGCAACAGCGACCTCGGCCAGATCGCGACGCGTCGCGCCATAGGTGTGCATGTACCGCTGCGCAAGCATGGCGTAGTAGCCGATCGGGCTCAGGTGTCCGTACGGTGTAATGAACTGTCCCTTCGGCGCGCGCGGATCGTCGACAGCCCAAGCACCTGCCCGACGGCTGCCGTCGGATGCCTGCGTGCTGCCGTAGGTGATCAGCGCCGTCGTGCAATGGCCGGCCTGGATAGCCGCCGTCGCGTGACGGATGTGGCTCACGTTCGACATGCCACCCAGATTCGTCGTGTCGGTGTAACGGGGCTTGACCCCCAGATACTCCGCGAGCGCAAGGCTGGAGAAACGCTCGCTCGTGTGCGCGAATACGCCATCGATATCGCTGAAGCGCAGTCCAGCCTCCTGCACCGCGAGCCGCGCAGCCTGGGCCTGCAATTGCAGCGCCGTCTTTCCCGGCACCTTGCCCAAATCGGATTCCGCGACCCCGACGATCGCGATTTCCGTTCCTTCATTTCGAGCCATTGAAACCTCTCCTCGTAACTCGCACCGCAAACTTCCCGGAGGGTGCCTGTCGTGCCGCCGGCACCCGCATCAGGTCAGACCGGATCCCAGTTGATGACGTCAGGCGAGCGTTCGAGCGGGTAGAAGCCGCGCTTCAAGGCAGGAATGGCGTGTCCGGCGATCGATTCGAGCGTCCAACCTTCGGAGCGATGAACGGAGCAGATCGGGCGGGGCTGACCGAACAGCATGATTTCATTCGAGCGGACGGAGAAGATCTGGCCTGAAACCTCACTCCCCTGGTCGCTCGCGAGATAAACGGCAAGCGGCGCGATCTTCGCTGCATCCATTGCGCGGAATCGCTGCGCCCGCACACGCTCTGCCTCGGTGTTCTCCGGCAGCGTTCCGATCAGCCGCGTCCAGGCAAAGGGCGCAATACAGTTCGAGCGCACGTTGAACTTCGCCATGTCGAGGGCAATCGATTTCGACAGTGCGGCAACCCCGAGCTTTGCGGCCGAATAGTTGGCCTGCCCAAGGTTCCCGATGAGGCCAGAGGTCGATGTCATGTGAACGTACGAGCCCGAGTTCTGCTCCTTGAAGATGTCCGCCGCCGCACGGCTCACATAGAACGAGCCCATGAGATGGACGGCGACGACCTGCTCCCAGTCGTCCTTGCTCATTTTGTAGAAGATGCGATCCCGCAGGATCCCAGCGTTGTTGACGACGCAGTCGAGGCGTCCATAGGTGTCGATCGCGGTCTGTACGATCGCATGGGCATCGTCCCAGCCGGCAACGCTGTGGCCGTCCAGCACCGCTTCACCGCCAGCGTTGCGGATCTCCTGCACCACCGACTCTCCCGGCCCCATGTTCGCGCCTTCGCCACTGCTGGACGTCCCCAGGTCATTGACGACAACCTTGGCGCCGTAGGCCGCCATGGCCAGTGCGATCTCCCGGCCAATGCCGCCACCCGCGCCCGTGACGATGACAACCTTCCCAGTCAGTTCTTTATTCATGCTTCCTCCCATGTGCGGGCCTGCAGCCCTGACGTGTCCCATTCAAGCTTGCCAATTGTTCGCTTAGCGAACACAATAACCGCTTAGCGGTTATTTGAATCTGCTTCGGGCGGTAAGGTCAACACGCAACACCAAGGGGTTTACCCCGCAGTGCGAGCGTTGCGGCCTGCGAATGGCAAGGTCTTTCCTGAAGGGAACATCAATGGCAACACCTGAAAGCGAAGGCTTTGTTCGCTCGTTCGCGCGGGGACTCTCAGTCCTGACAGCACTGGGAAAGGGGCATGGCCAGCACACGATTGCTTCCGTTGCAGAGGCCACCGGGCTCGCACGCAGCGCAGTGCGCCGGATCCTGCTGACGCTTTGCGAACTCCGCTACGCGGAGACGGATGGGAAGACGTTCCACCTCACCCCACGGGTGCTGACCCTCGGTTTGTCGTACATCTCATCGCTGCCCTACCTGAATCACGCACAACACGCGATTCAGGAGCTGTCCGCGGAGGTCGAGGAGTCATGCGCCATCGCAGTCATGGACGACACGGAAGCGGTGTTTGTGATGCGGATCCCTTCAAGGCGGGTGATGTCGGTCCATCTCGGCATCGGCAGCCGCTTGCCGGCTTATGCGACATCCAGCGGCCGGATTTTCCTGGCAGCCATGGACGAAGCAACGCTCGACCGCTACTTCGCCGAAATCACGCCACGCAGCTTTACACCAAGAACGGTCACCGATCGTGCGGCGCTCGTGGCCATCCTCGCGGAAGTGCGCGAGACCGGTCATGCATGGGTGGACCGCGAATTCGACAATTCGGTGGCGAGTCTGGCGGTAGCGATTCGCGGCAGCGGCGACTCGGTGACCGCTGCGCTGAGCATCCATTTCCTCGCTGCCGGATGGACGAAGGAGAAGGCGCTGGAACGCTTCCTGACACCATTGCGCCACGCCGCCGAATCGATCGAGTTCGATTAGCCATTCGACCCTGGGGATAGCGGTTCACGTCGACCGAAGGGAGCCTTCGGCAATCGCTGAGCCGGCCTGTGGTCCGTCCGGATACATTGACGCATCGGCGCGAGCGTGCCCATGGGTACCGCATTGGTTCGCGCCACACGCCTTTGCAAGGAAGCGAGCAAATTCCGTGACTGAATCCATCGATCTCGACCAACTGCGCCAATGGCTCAGCCACAGCGAAACGCGAACCGACGCGCTTTCGCCCTGGACCGCACAAGCACTCGCCGCCACCGTGAGCCGCCTTGGCAATTTCGAAGCGGGCGTAAGCCTGCCGCCGCTGTGGCAGTGGGCCTATTTCCTGCCCATCGCACCCATGAACGAAGTCGGTGCCGACGGCCATCCGGCGCGTGGCGGCTTCCTCCCGCCGGTACCCCTGCCGCGCCGCATGTGGGCCGGCAGCCGCGTGGAGTTCGCCGCCCCGCTGCACATTGGCGAGCCGGCGACGAAGACCTCGCGCGTGGCCGACGTCCAGCTCAAGCAGGGCAAGTCCGGCGCGCTGGTGTTCGTGCGCGTCGAGCATGAATTCCGCGGCGACGACGGCGTGCTGCGCATCCGCGAGGAGCAGGACATCGTCTACCGCGAGCCGGCCCGCCCGGGCGAAGCGGCAGCGCCCATGCAGGCGCCGGCCGACGCTGCCTGGATGGTCACGCGCAATCCCGACCCGGTGCAGCTATTCCGCTATTCCGCGCTGACCTTCAATGGCCACCGCATCCACTACGACCACCCGTATGCCACGCAGGTGGAAGGCTACGCGGGGCTCGTCGTGCATGGTCCGCTGATCGCCACGCTGCTGCTCGAGGAAGCGCAGTCGCAGCACCCCGGCTGCGCCGTGCGGCGCTACACCTTCAAGGCCGTGCGGCCGCTGATCTGCGGCACGCCGCTGCGCCTGTGCGGCAACAGCCCCGATGCCGAAGGCCGCATTGAACTCTGGACCGAGGACGACAACGGGCACCTGCTGATGCAGGCCACCGCCGTCCTCGCCTGACTTTCACGACAAAGATTCCCTGACATGCAGACCACGATCCAGAACTTCCCCGACATCCGCGACGCCATCCGCGACCTCTGCGCGCAGTTCCCCAACGAATACTTCCGCAAGATCGACGAGCAGCGCGCCTATCCGGCCGA
>JAVBUM010000063.1:0-76575 GCA_031555325.1 Niveibacterium sp.
TCGTCGATGAACACGCCGTAATCGACGCCGGTGCCCAGCACTAGCAGCAGACCGAGCACCACGAGCAGTTGCACCGGGACGCCGGCCATTCCGAATATCGCGAGCGTCCCGCCCGCGGCCAGCGCCACCGGCAGCCACAGCCGCCACGTCCGTTCGCGGTAGCGCAGCCAGAGCAGCGGAAAAGTCAGCAGATAGGCGATCGCGACCATCCAGCCGAGCCGCACGCGATAGCGACCGAAGAGCTCCGATATTTCCGCCGGTTTGTCTACCCAGCGCACGCCCTCGCCCGCCATCGCGGCAAGCCGTGCCGAATCCGCCTGACCGGACAAGCCCTTGAGCAACACGACGCTGGCATAGCGGCCGTCACTGCCGCGACCGAGCCAGAGCCCCCGCAGCAGCGGCCCAAGCGGCGAAGCCAGAGCATCGTCGACATGCAGGATGCGATCGGTGGCTGGCGGAGGCGTCCACTCAGCATCGAGTTCGAGCGCTTCGCGCAACGGCGCCAGCACTGCATCCGAATGGAGCGGCGCACCGAGCTGCCACAGCGCGTGCTGGCGCGACGCCGAGGGCACCCAGGCCGAGATCGCCTCGAAGCCGGCGAGGCGACCTTCTGCCTGCATGGCGGAAAGCCGCGCGGTCAACGCCTCTTCACGCACCAGCACTTCGTTCTCGTCCCGCCCGCTGACGACGAAGAGCTGCGCCGGGCTTGGCAGCCGCAAGGCACGGGCGACGTCGGTGTGCTCCGCCAGCAATGCCGGATCGGTTACTGCAAGCGCCCGCACGTCGTCGTTCGCCCGCAGGAGGTAGATGCCCGGCGCCATCGCGATCGCGCCGAGCAGCAGCAGAACCCAACCGCGCCGGTTCGCGCGCCACACCGGCCAGCGCGCACCGCACCATTCGAACAACCGCGTGGCGGGACCGGGCTGCACGCTGCGCGGGCCGATGAATGGAAACCAGAGCATTACGCAGAGCCACGCGGCGATGATGCCGATCGCCGAGAAGGCCGCCATCTGCGCGAGCCCCGGAAATGGCGTCAGCAGCAAACCGAGATAAGCGAGAACCGTAGTCGCCAGTGCCACCGCCATGCCGGGCGCAAGCTCGCGGTAGCGCACGCGCGGATCCTTGTCGCCATCGAGGCTGGCGCAATAGGCATACTCGGCGTAGTCGACAGCCACACCGATGAGGCTGGAGCCGAAGACCAGCGTAATCATGTGCAGTTGATCGAAAACCGCGGCAGTCAGCGCCACGGCCCACAGCGAGCCGACCGCGATCGGCACCATCAGCAGCACGAGCCGCCACCATCCTCGGAAGGCGAGCAGCGACAGCAGCACCACGCCGATCGTCGAACCGGTGCCGATCAGCGAGACCTCACTCTGCGCGTTGCGCGCCGCGGTCGCCGCATGCACGACGACACCCGCCCGCCGCACGCGGGCCTGCGGATGGCTCTTGGCGAGTTCGGCGATCGACGCATTGACGCCGTCATGAATGCGTTCCTGCAGCGCGAGCGAGAAGGCGCTGCCCTCGATCCGGTAGATCAGCACCGCATGATGCCGGCCGCCCTCGGAAACGATGAGCCGGTCGCCATCGGGCCGCACTGGACTCGACTGCGCGCGTTCGAGAAGCCAATGCGTGAAGAGTTCGAACGGGTCCTGCTGCCAGCGCAGGCCGATCGCACTGACTGGCGTAAACGCAGCCGAGGCTGCACGGCGCACCCAGTAGACGGGCGGCTGTTTGGCCAGCGCTTCGGCGTCCGCGTGCGCCACCAGTCCGTCGCGATACGGTAGGAAGAAGTCCCGCACGCCGGCCGGATCGAACGCGCCGTGCTGCTCCGCCAGCGGCAAGGGCTTGAGCGCCGCTTCGAGCGTGCGGCTCGCGGCCCCAGCTTCCGCCAGATCGGGCGCACTGACCAGCAGCACGAGCTGGCGCTCGCCCTGCTCGGCAAGCCGCTGCAGCGCCGCTTCGGCACGGCTGTCGTGCTCGTCGCGCGGCAGCAACGCGAAGAGATCGACGTTGAGCCGGGCGATCAGGTGCTGATACGAGAGTGCGGTCCAGGCGCCCAGCAGCAACGTGAGTGCAAGCCAGGCCCAGGCGAGACGTCTACTCAAACAACGCCCCCTCTTCCACGGTCGGTGCCTGCGCCGTATTCACCTTGCGCATCTCGATCTTCGTGACATCGCCGCTCGGCGCATCGAGCCGCACGTGCTCGACGGTGCGCGCACCGTCGACATGGATCTCGCCGATCAGGCGCGCAACCGCGGGCTCCTTCGGCACGAGCTTCAACTGCCAGCGGGGACCGTCGACGCGCCCCTCGGCATTGAAGAAGCGCGAGAGCTGGTCGAGGTCGCCCGCGAAAAGGCCCGACAAGGTACGGCCGATCGTTGAAACCACCGGCTCCTTGTCCGCCGAGAGGCGCATCAAGGTGTTCTCGCCATCGCGCTGGAGGATTTCGCTAGCCGTCACGCGCATCGTTTGCGGGAACGGCTTCGCGGTGCGCCAGATGACGCCGCGACCGCGCACCACGACAAAGTCGCCTTCGGCGCGCAGCGGCTTCTTCACGCCAGAGAGTTCACGCAGTTGCACGAATTCGCCGCGCACCACGGGGGCGTCCACAAGGCGGCTGCGCACGGCCTTGAGCAGATCGTCGGCGGCACTCGCAGTGAAGGACGCGAGCACGAGGCAAAGCGCAAGGATCAGGCGTCGCATGGGGGTTCGACTCCAAGTTTCTCGAACAGGATTCGCGGTGAAACGTAGCGCATCTCCATCGTCGCCATATTGACCGCCACCTGTATGGTCTGGCCACGCGTCTGGCGCGCGCCGGAATCGGCGTCGCGGATCTCGTAGCGGATGCGCAGGCGGTTTTCCCACTCGACGATCTCGGCCGAGACGCGGATGCGCTGCTGATAGACGAGCGGCCGCGCGTAGTGGAGCTTCATCTCGACGACCGGCCACGCAAAGCCCGAGTCGCGCATCTGCGGATAGTCGTAGTCGATCGTCTGCAGCAGCGCGCAACGCGCATGTTCGAAATAGCGCGCGTAGTTGCCGTGCCAGACCACGTTCATCGGATCGAGGTCGTGGAACGGGATCGTCAATTCGACTTCGCTATGCCAGCGCGCCATCGTCGAACGCTCCCTGGTTGATTTGCCGGACGAGATTGCGCAGCAGGCCGTCGAGCGCGACGTCCTCTTCGATGAACGGAATCCGCTCCGCCAGTAGCGCGAAGAAGCCGCGCCCCGATTCCGACAGGCAGGCAGGCTCGACGCGCTCGCGCAGACTCACGCCCTGGCGCACCGCAATAAGCATCGCGGCCAGCACCTGTTCCGCGAGCGTGAGTACGCGTAGCGCATCGCGGGCGGCGATCGTTCCCATGCTGACCTTGTCCTGGTTGTGGCATTCGGTCGACCGCGAGAAGGACGTCGCCGGCATCGTCAGCTTGAGCGCTTCGGCAGTCCACGCCGAGGCGCCAATCTGCAGCGCCTTCAACCCGTGGCTGATCGCAGCACGCTCGCCAGTGGCGCCCGACAGGTTCGCAGGCAATCCGTGGTTGTAGCGCGCGTCGTTGATCAGTGCGAACTGGCGATCGAGCAGATCGGCCACGCTCGCCACCGCGGTCTTGAGCCCGTCCATCGCGAAACCGATGTGGCCGCCGTAGAAGTGGCCGCCGTGCAGGACGCGCTCGCCTTCAACATCGACGATCGGATTGTCGTTGGCGCTGTTGAGTTCGTTCTCGATCAGCGTGCGAAAGAAAGGCAGCGCATCTTCGAGTACCCCGATCACGTGCGGCGCACAGCGCAGCGAATAGCGATCCTGCAGGCGGTAGCCCTCGCCTTCGATCGCCACCAGATCGGCACGGATGCGCGCTGCCGCACGCTGCTGGCCCGGATGCGGTTTGACCGAGAACAGCGTTTCGTCGAAGTGATGCGGATTGCCGCCACTCGCCGCGACGGCCAGTGCGGTCACACGACCGGCCAGGACCGCAAGGCGCTCGGCGCGCGCATAGGCCAAACAGGCCAGTGCCGTCATCACTGCGGTGCCGTTCATCAACGCGAGGCCTTCCTTCGGCCGCAGGCGCAGCGGCGCGAGCCCGATCTCGTCGAGCGCCTTCGCCGCCGGCATCCGCTCTCCGGCCCAACGCACCTCCCGCTCACCGCAGAGCGCCGCGGCGAGATACGACAGCGGCGTCAGATCGCCGCTCGCTCCGACCGAGCCTTCGGCCGGAATGCACGGCAGGATGTCGTGTTCGAGAAAGGCTTCGATCTGTGCGAGCAGCTCGGGGCTCACGCCCGACCAGCCCTGCGCCAGCGATGCGAGGCGACAGGCAAGGATTGCGCGCGTCTCGGCATCATCGAATTCGCGACCGAGCCCACAGCCGTGATAGGTGTAGAGATGGTGGGGCAACTCGGCGACCAGTGCGGGCGGGACGCTGACCGTGCAGGAGTCGCCATAGCCGGTCGTCACGCCATAAATCACGCCGTCGCGCGCGAGCATGTCGTCGAGCAGGCGGGCGCCGGCTGCAATGCGGGCGCAAACATCCGCGTCTTTCGTCATTCGTGCGCGGGCATCCTGCGCAGCAAGCGCGGCGATGTCCTCGATGGCGAGTCGGCCACGGCCGAACTCGATGGTGGCTGCGGTCATGCTGGCTTGCGCTCGGACCAGAAGGGAAAGAAGTTGAACCATTGGAACGGCGCCGCGAGGCACTCGGCCTCCAGCAGCGCCACGTAACGTGCGGCAAGCGATTCGGCGAGCGCGATGCGGTTGCCGCGCGGCAATGCAACCTTGTCCGCCAGCAGCGTCAGCGAAAAACGAAACCGCCCGGCGCGCTGCGTATTGAGCATCGCGATCAGGGGCGCGCGCAGAAGGCTCGCCAGTACATAGGGGCCGAGCGGGAAGCGCGCGTAAGCGCCGAGGAACTGCTGCTCGACGGTCGGGCCATCCGGACCGAGCGGAACCCGGTCCCCCGCAATCACGACCAAACCGCCCTGTTCGATCCGCTCCGCAAGTTGGATCGCCGTCTGCGGGTCGAGCGTGCTGACCTGGAGCATATCGAGCGCCGAATCGGGATTCACGCTAGCCATCAGCGCATTGAAGCGCTGCGCATTGAGCGTGTGCGCAAGCACCGTGATTCGCACGTCGGGCAGCCTGGATCCGAGCATGCGGAAGAGTTCGAGATTGCCGAGGTGGGCGGTCACGAGGACCGCACCGCGCCCGGCGCGCACGAGCTCGTCCACCACTTCCTTGCCCTCGATGTCGACCGCCCAGTTCTCCTCACCGCTCCAGGCGCGCAATTTGTCGAGCAGCGTCTCGCCGAAGGCGAAGAAATGCCGGAAGACGTTGGCAAGCGTGGGCGCAGGGGTGCGTCCGCCCGAGCTTTCGAACAGGCGTGCGAGGTACTCGCGCGAAGCCTGCCGCGCCGCCGCGTGCGTCAACACGTACCAGGCGATGACTGGATAGAGCGCGAGCCGGAACGGCCAGCGGCCACACACGCGGTAGACGGCAAACAGCAGGCGCATGCCGCCCGCGAAACCAACTTCGCCGATCCTCGCCCAATGCATCAGTGCGGGCTCCGGAAATGACGCGCGATCAGCATCGGCGCGCGCGGCAGCATGCCGAAGAAGAGACGCGCGTGCATGCGCGAAATCAGCAGGTTGTCCCGCAGTAGCGCGAAATGCGAGACGCCATCGGCCGGGTAATGGACGCGCGTCGCCACGTTGCGGATCGGCATGCCGGCCCAGTCGAGCCGGACCAGGATCTCGATGTCGAAATCCATCCTGCGGCCGATCCGGTTGCGTTCCACGACGCGCAGCGCGGCATCGAGCGGATAAATGCGGAAACCGCACATCGAATCGGTGATCCGCAGCGACAGCGTGTTGATCCAAACCCAGACGTGGGCGACGTAGCGTCCATAAAGACGGCCACGCGGCACGCTTTCGTCATACTGCGGACAACCGGTGATCACCGCCTGCGGCTCACGTTCCGACGCCTCGATGAAGCGCGGCACGTCCGCCGTGTCGTGCTGACCATCGGCGTCGATCTGCAGCACATGGGTATAACCCCGCTCCGCGGCGGCGCGAAAGCCGGTCACGACGGCAGCGCCTTTGCCGCCGTTGAGGGCGTGGCGCAGCACCTCGACACGCCCCGGATGCGCAATGGCCAACGCATCGAGTACCGCGGCGCAGGACGCCCGACTGCCATCGTCGACGAGCAGCACAGGCAGGCCGTGCGAGCACAGCGCCTCGACCACGCCGACGACCGGAGCTTCGTGGTTGAAGACCGGCACTACCGCGCATAGACGCATCAGGCCGCCTCTCCCAGCACGAACCTTCCACTGGCGTGGCGTCCCGACTCGCTTTCAAAGGCGAAGCGCAGTTGACCGGTCTCGGAAACGAAAGACAGCGACAGGCGGACTTCGGTACCAGGCCGGATGACCTGCTGGAACTTGATGGTTTCGAGCCGCATGCAGTCGTGCGGCATCGCGAAGTTCTGGCGCGCGAAGTGCATCGCCCATTCAAGCTGGACGACGCCCGGCAGAATCGGGAAGCCGGGGAAATGCCCGTCGAAGAAGACGACGTCATCGTCGATCGCCAGCGCGAGCTGGATCGCGCCGTCTTCGCGCGTCTGCGAAAGCACTCTGGGCAGATGCCGCCCGAAGCTTGCGCGCAGCGCGGCCTCTGTGATCTTGCTCATTTCGTTGTGAGGCATGACCGCTACATGGCGCCAGCGCCGGGGCAGGCCGATCGCCTCGATGTGAGCGGCGAGCCGCTCGCGCAGCAGCCGGTCGAAGCCGAGCTTGCCGAGCCTCTCGCAGGCAACGCGCCCGGCTTCGCTCAGCACCAGCACGGCCCCCACCTCGGCGCGCACGCCTTCGAGGACCACGGCCTTCGCTTCGACGACCTCCGGCTGAGCCTGGAGCAGCGCCTCGATGCGCGAAAGCGATATGCGCTTGTCCTCGACCTTGGCGAGCCGGTCGGCGCGACCGAGCAGGCGCATGCGGCCGCCTTCGATGCGCGCGCGGTCGGAAGTCTGGAAGCCCTCAGCGGAATCGGTCCATGGCGAGCGCACATGCAGGCAGCCGTCTTCCGCGAGCCGCCAGCTCACACCGGCAAGCGGCGTCCAGACGCCGTCCGCCTCACAACGCCACGCGACACCGCCAGTCTCCGAGGATCCATAGACTTCGGTCGCCACGCTGCGCAGGCGTTCGCGCGTGTCCCGACTTGCCTCGGCCGGCAATGCGCCGCCTGACGAAAATACCGCGCGTGGCGCCGCGAGCGAAGGCCAATCCAGGTTGTCGGGCAGACGCTTGAGAAACGCTGGACTGCTGACGAAGGCCCACTCGGAATATGCCTGCGTGAGCCAGAGCGATTCGGGATGTTGCAGCGCTTCGGCGTGGATCGGCCTGCCGGCTGCAAGGGGCCAGAGCAGCCGGAAGAGCAGTCCGTAGAAATGCTGGTGCGGCGCGCTGCCGGCCATCACACAGCCGGGCGACAGGGCCGGACCAAGGCTCGACTCCAGCGCGACCAGTTCGTTTTCAAGCTGGTATAGCTGCTTGCCGATGGCGTCGGGTTCGCCCGTCGAGCCCGACGTGAAGATCAGGACGCGGCCTGCGAGTCGCGCCGGCATGGCGTCTGCACCTCGCTCCGCGTACGACGCCAAATCGGCATTGGTCATCGTGCCGACGAAAAGGCAGCTACGTGCGCGTAGCAGACTGCGAGTCGTGGCAGAAAGCTCACCCGGCAGATAGACATCGCGCCCTTGCGAGAGGGCAGCAAACAGCCATGCGCCGACGGTCAGCGTGTCTTCATGCCAAAGCGCGAGCGGCTGTGCCGGATGCGCGGCCAGCGCGGCGGCGGCAGCGGCGATTTCGCGTGCGTAGTCGCGTGCGACGACCGCCCGCCCCGCCCTGAAACCGACGATGTGCCCACCCTCGGCAAGCCGCGCAGGCAGGTCGGAAAGACGAAGCTCAGGCATGCGGCGCATCCTCCAGGGCGGTGCGACGCACGCGCTGGCGCACCAACCATTCGACCGCAAACAGCACGCCGATGAGAACGTAGGTGACCAGCCCGTTATAGAGCGCCCACGTGCGTTCGCTCGTCCAGAGCGCGGTGATCAGCGCGGCCAGACCGTTGCAGGCAAAGAATACGCACCAGATCAGGGTGACGCTGCGCGTATAGCGCACCGCACGCGGCGGCAGCTCGGGTTCGCGCAGGCGTGCGATCCGCTCGATCATCGACGGTGGATGCAGTAGCGTCCAGGCGAAGCTCGCGAACAGGCCCGCGTTGACGAGCACCGGATAGAGTCGCACGGGCAATCCGTCGCGGCCGAGAAGTGCCCAGACCGCGAGCAGGCCGACAAGCGGCGCAGCCCAGCGTGCGACACGCGTGCCGAGCCGCAGCCAGGCGATCGGCAACAGCAGGACACCAGCAACCCAGAACGGCCAGCCGAATGCCTGGCAAAGCCAGAACGAAAGGGGCAACAGGAAACCAAGCAGCGCCGCCAGCGCTGCACGCGGCTTCACGTGCGAACCTCTGCCCTGCTTCCGCGACGCGCGGGCGGGACGCCACGTGTCATGCGGTTTGCATCAGGCCGTGGATTGCGTCCACCACGTCGCCGATCGTGCGCACCGAGCGGAATGCGTCGGGCGTCAGGCGCTGCCCGGTGAGCTGCTTCAGGCGCACCATCAGGTCGACAGCATCAATGCTGTCGATGTCGAGGTCCTCGTAAAGGCGCGATTCGAACTTGATGCGGTCGGCTTCGATGTCGAAGTCCTCGGAGAGGGCCTTGGCAATCCAGTCGAAAATCTGCTGTTTTTCCATCTGTTTCTCCTTCACTCAGCGCGTGCGATTGCCCGCGACGAGTTCTGCAAGACACGCCACCGAACGGAAATGCTCGCGTGTTTCCGCGGCATCCGGTGCGAGGTGCACGCCATAGCGCTTCTGAACGGCGATGCCGATCTCGAGCGCATCGATCGAATCCAGACCGAGCCCCAGGCCATCACCGAACAAGGGTGCGTCGGTATCGATGTCCGCTGGTGTCATGTCTTCAAGATTCAGGCTCTCGATGATCAACGCCTTGATTTCTTCAACCAGTGTCTGCATGTCAGGTGATTTTCTCGGTGAAATATCCGTGGAGTGCCGCAGTCAGTGCACGGACTTCGCGTGCCGGTGCATCGCGTATCGGCACGAGTTCCTGTACGGCAATGTCGTCCTCGACCTGAAGGACAAAATGCGGCCGCCGCTGCGGCACCTTGTACCAAGGCCAGCCCTTGCACAGCATGGGCTCGGTAACCCTGATCACCACCGGCGTAATACGCTGCATCCCACGCACCGCAATATTGGCCGCGCCGCGCTGAAATGAGAGGGGCCGGCCGGGGTGCGTGCGTGTCCCCTCCGGAAAGATGATCAGATTGTTCCCCTTGTCCTGCGACCGCACGCAGGCATCAACGAGCGCCGGACCCTCGTCATTGCGAATGAAGCCAGCAATGCGCACCGGACCGCAGGTAAATGGGTTCTTCCACAGCGCGGCCTTCACCACGCAATCCGGCGACGGCACCGCCGCCATCAGCAGGACGACATCAATCAACGACGGATGGTTGGCAAGGATAAGCAAGCCCTTGCGGCGCAGCCGCTCTGCGTAACGGATTTCCACGCTGATCACACCAGTAACGATCATCAGTTTGGTGAAGATGTGAAAGCTGTGATGAATCAGACTGCGCGCAAAACGGTTGCGGCGCTCGCGCCCCGGCACAAGCGCAAGCAGCGGGAATATCGCAATCAACACGACAAGCCCGCCTAGCCCAAACACGGTAAAACAGAAACCGGTGCCGACGACGCGTGAGAAGCGCTCAAGATCGCTCATTACCAATGTGTCCGGCATTCGATATGCCAAGCCGACGACGCCGTAGCAATCGTCGTGCTTTCACACCGGAGCAACGCCCGCAAGAAAACAAGCGCGGGAAGCGCATCGACGGCAGCGCGCGTAGATCGGGCTCGACCGAAGCAACACTGATCACCCGCCCTCAATGCCAACGCGTACGCGTAGACAGCCTGCGGTTCATCGGAAAAACATGCATAGGCTTCGGGCAGCGGCTCCTCGCAAACGCAGAGCCACACTTCGGGCGCACCGTCTGCAATCAAGGAACATGCTTCGAAAATGCCCGCGGCAAAGCTGTCCCCGCCTGCGGCAATAGCACTCACGGGTGCCAGCACACCGCATTCGATAGTGTAAATACCAGGAACGGCGTTATGCACTGCAACGGAGAATCCCTGTGGTGACACCGCCCCTGTCTCGGCAAGTTCTTTGAGCAGGATGAACGACCGACCAACCTCACCGTAACGTGATGCAAACACGATCGGCTGCCCCGTATTCGGTCCCAGGCCGATTAGAGTCTCCAGTGCCATGCGGCCGAATGGCTGAAGCCGGCGCCGCTGCATTGGCTTGAGCGCAGCAAGCGCAGGCTGGCTGTCGATCTCTTCGCTGCAACCCTCGACCGCCCAACGCTCCCACGCCGGAATGCTGGACAAGCGCGGGCTCCAGGCATGCCATGCGGCTAGCGAAAAGCTCTCTGGAACCGAAGCGAAAGCGGACACGTCCATACCTGCGCAAATCTCTCAGCACTCGTGTGACAGGCGCCGCCGTTTGTTTGCTGCCAACGCTGGGCGGAGCGCGCTCGCTGCCTTCATCGCCTTCAGGCAACTTCGAAACGAAGCAGCGAGTGAGACAGCCCCAGCCCATCGACCGTGTCACGCAGCACGAGCCCCGCTCCCTCCGCACATTCGATGTATTCGCTCGCGCGATACATCTTGCTGCGGCCATTCGCGAGAGCGGTGAAATAGGGCGACGTATTGATCAGGCAGTACGCGGCGATTTCGTGCGCCTGCCGGTCCCAGAACGTATCGAGAATGAAGATTGAGCCGCCCGGAGCGAGCGCCTCACGCGCACGCTGCAGGATGCCACTGATCTGTGCTATCGAAAAACACGAAAGAAACTGGCTCATCCAGATCACGTCCTGCCCGACCGGAAATCGCCTGGAATCAGCCAGCAGGTCGATCGGATGCAGTTGCGTGCGCTGGAGATATCCCGCCGCTTCGATATTGCGCTGCGCAACTTCGAGCTGGATCGGGAGATCCAGCAATGTCATCCGGACATCGGCGTCATGAGCGAGACATTGCAGCGCCCATTTCCCTGTGTTCGCGCCAATATCCATAACGGTTCGCGGCTTATGGGCAAAAACATGCTGCAATGCAGCCGGGAATGCGCCGTCGGAATAGTACTGATCAAAATCGAACCAGGACGTGCGTGCAGGCTCGGGCAACGCGGAGAGTCCGTGATAGATGGTTTTCCAGCCGCCCAGGTGACGCAGCCCTACCGGCTCGGCACGGTCAAGACTCGCTTCGAGGTCGCCGAGACCCGCATAACAGACGTCTTGTACGAAATCGAGGTTCACCGCAGTCATGCGGTCACGCACGATGTAGTAGCCGACCTTTGTAAGTTCGTAGCCGGATTCGCCGAAGGACACCACGCCTGCGGAGAGACAGGTTTCCATCAGGACATCAATGGCGTAGGGAGTCAGGCCAAAGCGTTCAACGAGCGTATCGCGATCAAGCGCCCCCTGCGCGAGCGCAGCGAGAATACCCTTCTTTCGCGCGATATACACGCACTGAAAAACTACCGGCCCGAAGGCAATCTTCTGCGCCTCGAAACGAGCTTCGAGACCGCAAAGGGAATTCGTATTTCCAAATTCCATAATATTTACAATTTGATCATCAGCGGCGTATTGGCCACTTTCAAAAAACAATACGAAATCAAATGCAATTTTACAAAGCCGAATCCAAAATCGGTGCGATCCAATCTATTCCGCAGCACGTCACGAATAAAAAAACCCGCGACGCTTTCGCGACGCGGGTTCGTTTCTTGCTGCGATGCTCAGTTCTCGCCAAGCACTGACACCGTGATCGAAACGAGCACGTCGGTGTGCAGCGCAACGTGCACTTGGGAGTCGCCCACGACCTTGATCGGGCCTTCCGGCATACGCACAGAGGATTTTTCGACCTTGAAGCCCTGGGCTTCGAGCGCATCGGCGATATCGGCGTTAGTAACGGAGCCGAACAGGCGGCCATCCACGCCAGCCTTGCGAACGACCTGGACGGTCATGCCTTCGAGTTTTTCGGCTTCGGTTTGCGCCGTAGTCAACTTCTCGGCGGCGACGCGCTCAAGTTCGGCGCGACGGGCTTCGAAAGCAGCCAGATTCTCGGTGGTGGCACGCTTGGCCTTGCCTTGCGGAATCAGGAAATTGCGGGCGTAGCCCGGCTTGACCTTGACGACATCGCCGAGGTTGCCGAGGTTGACGACCTTGTCGAGCAGGATGATTTGCATGCTGTTGTCCTCCGACGCTTATTGGTGCAGGTCGGTGTAGGGCAGCAGGGCGAGAAAGCGTGCACGCTTGATCGCAGTCTGCAGCTGACGCTGGTAGCCAGCCTTGGTGCCAGTGATGCGGGCCGGCATGATCTTGCCGGTCTCGGTGACGAATTCCTTCAGGACGTCGATGTCCTTGTAGTCGATCTGCTCGACCTTTTCGGCCGTGAAGCGGCAGAACTTGCGGCGCTTGAACAGGCCACCGCGGCGTTGGCCACCCTTCTTGTCGTCCTTCTTTTTTGGTCTGAAAGCCATTTTCAGTTTCCTTCCAGTATTTCGATCGTATTCACATGCATCACCAGACCCTTGTGGCGCGCGCTGCGCGCGGCAAGGAATCCGGTGAGGGCCACCCTGTTGCCCGGACGCAACGACTGCAACGGCAGCGCGGCCTCTCCGAGCACCCGCGCGTTGATTTCGCAACGCACATCTCTTTCGATTCCGGCTTCGACTTGGCGGGATTCGTGCTCAACTCTGAATTCGAGCACCGCCACACCTGCCGGCGTCCTGCGAAGCACGCCAAGTTCGGCGATAACTCCGTCGAGAACCAGTGCGTTACGGCTCACGCGCTACCGGGCTCAGGCCGAAGCCTGTTGCTCGGCGGGCTTGGCTTCCTCGGCGGCAGCGACGGGAGCTGTCGTCAGGGATTTGGCCTTTTCTTCCTTCATCATGGGCGAAGGAGCCGTCATGGCCTTCTTCATCTTCATGGTGAGGTGGCGCAGCACGGCATCGTTGAACTTGAACGCGTGCTCGAGTTCGTTCAGGGTTTCCTGACCGCACTCGATGTTCATCAGGACGTAGTGCGCCTTGTGAATCTTCTGGATCGGATAGGCCAGCTGACGGCGACCCCAGTCTTCGAGACGATGGATCTGGCCGCCGTGTTGGGTCACGAGCGCCTTGTAGCGCTCGATCATCGCCGGGACCTGTTCGGACTGGTCCGGATGGACGATGAACACGACTTCGTAATGTCGCATGGATGCTCCTTGCGGTTGCGGTTTTACACAGCCCCCCGGCATGCGAAACCGGTGGGGCAAGGGAACCCATGATTTTAACCAAACGACCGATTTCCTTCAACCCGTATGCCCTCGCGATGGGCACCACCGCACCCGGCCCTTTGTTTCGCATCAGATCCTTAGAGCTAATCCATCGGAACCATCCAATTGAGTGAATTTATAATTCCAACCTTTGGCGGGGCCTATTCACACAACAAAGAGGAGACGGTGTAGATGAAACTCGAAACGATCGCGGTCCATGGCGGCTACGCCCCCGACCCTACGACACGGGCGGTGGCCGTACCGATCTACCAGACCACCTCCTTCGCATTCGATGACACCCAGCACGGTGCAGACCTGTTCGACCTGAAGGTCCAAGGCAATATCTACACGCGGATCATGAACCCGACGACCGACGTACTCGAGAAGCGCCTTGCGGCGCTCGAGGGCGGCATCGGTGCACTGGCACTGGCCTCCGGACTGTCAGCGATTACCTACTCAATCATGACCATCGCCGAGGCTGGCGACAATATCGTCTCGGCAGCGACACTTTACGGCGGCACCTACAACCTGTTCGCGCACACGCTGCCGCAGTTCGGCATCAACGTACGCTTTGCCGACTACCGTGATCCGGCATCCTTCGCCAAGCTGATCGACGCACGCACCAAGGCGGTGTACGTCGAGTCGATCGGCAACCCGCTCGGCAACATCACTGACATCGAGGCAATCGCCGAAATCGCACACCGCCACGGCGTGCCCCTGATCGTCGACAACACGGTCCCCTCACCCTATCTGCTGCGCCCCTTCGAGTTTGGCGCTGACATCGTCGTGCACTCGCTGACCAAGTACCTTGGTGGTCACGGCAATTCGATCGGCGGCGCGATTGTCGACTCCGGCAAGTTCCCCTGGACCGAACACAAGGAGCGCTTCCGACGACTGAACGAGCCTGACGTCTCGTACCACGGCGTGACCTATACCGAAGCCCTCGGTGCCGCTGCGTTCATTGGCCGCGCTCGCGTCGTACCGCTTCGCAATACAGGAGCTGCGATCTCTCCGTTCAACACCTTCCTGATCCTGCAAGGCATCGAAACGCTGGCACTCCGCATGGATCGGATCACGACCAATACGATCAAGGTCGCACGCCGCTTGCAGGAGCACCCGAAAGTGAAGTGGGTGAACTACGCAGGCTTGGAGAGCCACGAAGACCATGAACTGGCAAAGAAGTACATGGGCGGGCGGCCTTCGGGCATCCTGACCTTTGGTGTCCAGGGTGGGCTGGAAGGCGGCGCACGCTTCCAAGATGCGCTCAAGCTCGTCACACGGCTGGTGAATATCGGCGACTCCAAGTCGCTCGCCTGCCACCCGGCGTCAACCACCCACCGTCAGCTATCGCCCGAGGAGATGGCTAAGGCAGGCGTGACGCCGGACACCGTGCGGCTATCGATCGGCATCGAGCACATCGACGACATCATCGCCGATCTGGAGCAGGCACTAGCAGCAGTCTGAGACAGGGACAGCATTTCGTCTGACTGATGCAGCGCAAGTTCACAGGGCGGCTTTTTGGCCTACACCACAACCCCGCCCTGTTTTCCCTACGCGGAGAAGGCCGACATCTTGCGTGTCCCTGACCGCTCATGCGGCCCCTCGCCTTCGCAGACACTGCGTCGCTCAGCTCCCCAGCGCCTGCACCGCCTGCGCGAACCGGATATCACGCACCGACAGCCCGCCCGCATCGTGTGTAGTGAGCAGAATCTCGACCCGGTTCCACACGTTGAACCACTCGGGGTGGTGATCCTGTCGTTCGGCAATCAGAGCCACACGCGACATGAAACCCCAGGCTGCGTTGAAATCGGCGAACTTCCATTGCCGGGTGATCGCATCGCGATCCGCGTCCCAGTTCCACCCAGGTAGATTCGCGAGTGCAGTATCACGCTCCTCTGGCGTCAGTTTCAGTGTTGTCATCGCAGCCTCCTGTGGGGTGAGCAATCAGACTACCTGGCAGACCTCCTCGAATTCCAGCCGCGGGTTGCGCGGATGGAGGGCTGAAGTATCGGCGTAGCCCAGGTTGCAGAGAAAATTGCTCTTCACATCGCAATCTGGGAAGAACCGCTCGTCCACCTTCGCATTGTCAAAGCCCGACATCGGCCCACAATCGAGTCCAAGCGCCCGCGCGGCGAGGATCAGGTAGCCACCCTGCATGGAGCTGTTGCGGAACGCGGTGGAAAAGGTCGATGCCTCATTGCCCTCGAACCAGACTCGCGCATTGGCGTGCGGGAAGAGCCTGTCGAGCTTCTCGTAGAACCGCAAGTCATAACCGATGATTGCGGTAACTGGCGCCGCGGCCGTCTTCTCACGATTGCCTTCCGACACTGCATCGAGAAGCTTCGCCTTTGCCTCCGGCGACTTGACGAAGACAATCCGCGCCGGGCCGGCATTCACCGCGGTCGGAGCCATGCGCATCATCCCGTAGAGCGTGCGCAGCAATTCGTCAGACACTGGCTTTGACGTCCACGCGTTGTGGGTCCGTGCATCCAGAAAAAGCTGCGACAACGCAGCGGGACTCAATGCTTCAGTCATTTTCTTGCTCCCTGAAAAATCATCGCAACGCGAAACTCACGCCGTGCGACTTGGCGTCTTGACTCCCCTCTTCAGGGCCGACTTTCGGCGCGAGCACGAAAATCCGCTCTGCGGGCACCTGGCCCTTTTCGACAAACCAGGATTTGACCGTATTGCCGCGTGCCTGAGCCAGCCGCGGCAGATCGGCCTCGGTCACACCCGAATGCTCAATCAGCAGCTTTTCCATCTCTTCAGGCGGCAGGCTCTTGGCCAATCCGATGAAGTTCTTTGGCTTGTCGAACTTCTCGTCCTTATAGACGCGTTCAAGCAGGTTTGCGTACTCCTCAGGCGGAATCTTCACATCATCGAGCGAAGCGATCGAACCACCAGACTGCGCAATCTGCCGGGACTTGAGCATGCGCAGCTTGCGCCGCACCGTCTCGCGCTTGAGCGCTGCCAGTTCGTCGACTCCCACCCGGCCAGTGACCTCGAGCTTCAGTTCAGGCTTATCGAGCAACGCCTTCGCCACGGTTTCGATCTTCTTCTGCGAAACGTCATCCAATTTCGCCGATCCGTCCTGAAAGTCTACGAAGGCCAGATCTCCATGGCTATCGCCACCACCCAGGAACGAAAATGGCGCCGTGACGACTTTCTTGAAGAAATTGCCGACCATCGTCCAGATCAGCCCACCGAACGAAAACTCAGGATCGTCAAGCGTACCGGCGACAGGGAGGTTGACCTCGATCTCACCCCGGCCGTTCTTGAGCAATGAGACGGCAAGCTGTACCGGAAGGGTCGTTGCATCGGGGCTGTCGACTTTATCGCCGAAGGTCAGCTGATCGAGAAACAGACGGTTCTCGGCGGTAAGCTGACGCTCTTTGATCTGGTACCGCAGGTCCAGCGAAAGCTTGCCCTTTTCGATGCCGTAGCCCACATATTTGCCTGAGTACGCGGAAAGTCCTGTGAGCTCGTAGCCGCGAACCGCTGCCTTGATGTCGAGATAGCGGTCTTGGCGGAATGGGGCCAATTGTCCATTCACCTCAAGTGGAGCGGAGCCATCCACGGTGCCACGCAGTGCAATCTCCGCAAGTGAAGACGGATCCGTGCCAACACCACTGATCGTCCCAGCCACATCACGCAGGTTGGCATCCAGGTTCGGCCGGACAAAGCGGTCGCTGTACCGGATATCGCCGCCGGAAAGCATGATCTTGCCGATCTTTACCGGCGGCAAGGGCCTCGCAGACTCTGGCGGCGGTAACATCGCCTTGGTCTTGCCTATCTCGGACTCGATATCCGTGGCACCTTGTTCATGCCCCGCTTCATGATGCCCCCGCGTGATCTCCCGCAGATTCAGGTTGCCCTGGGCATCAAGGATCAACCGTGTCTGGAAATCGTCCAGCGCAACCGAGCCGACCTCAAGCGACAGCGGCTCCGACTTTGCCACCATCCGGCTGAACGCGAAGTTCTTCCAGCGTACGAAGTTCGTGTCGTTGATGAGGTCGACCGAATTGAGATTCGTCACCGACGCATCACCTTTCCAGTTTGCGACGACCACCCCCGACTTCGACTGATCAAGTTCGAGCTCACCCCGCGCGCTTGCTTGGGCTCGCGTGACCTGCACTTCATAGTCCTGCGTGAAGAGTGCAAGCGGCGCCACCAGGTCGAGCAACTTCGCATCCACCTTTACGGCTGCACGCAGCGGTTCAAGCGAGAATTGGCCATTTGCGTCGAACCGACCGGTCTTGTTCCAGCCAGTCTTGACCGAGAACGCAGCAGGCTTCGATGTATTGCTGGAGAGGTTGGACAGCTTCGCTTCGAGCGGCGACAGCACAAGCTTGAGCGGGACCTTGCCAGAAAGATCCCCGTAGTTGACTGTGCTCTTCTCGACGCTCGCCTCACCGATGGTGTAGGCCCACGGGGCCTCCTTTTGTGGGGACGCGGCAGGCGCCGCATCCTTGCCACGACCCTCAGCAGGTGGCGGCAGGAGCGCCGCCAGATCGAACTCGCCATCCTTGCCGCGCTCGGCCGAGAACTGCGCGTCAGCCAGCCGCAGATTGCCGATCGACACCGTGCGTACGTGCGGCTCCAGATTTACGCCAGCAACCTCAAAACGATCCGCCTTGAAGAACGGCTGTTTGACGGCCTTCATCCTCAGCGCAACGTCGGCAATCTTCAGTTGTGCGTCAGAAAGTTTGACCGCAACCCCCTCCTTGCCACCGACAAGATGCATCGGCACGCGCCCTTCTATGACACCGGAATCGATCAGAAGCGTTGGTAACGTCGCAACGATATAGGGACTACTGCGTGCAGGCCGGATACCGGAAAAATCGACTGCGCCTTCCCAGAGCAATGGGTCCGGGGCAAGCCGGCCCTCTGCCGACACCTGCTCTCCGCCGTCACCCTTGGCTGAGAACTTCACTTCGGCGGGTTTGGCGAAATCCTCCGACAGCCCTTTCACTTCAAGATCAATCGGCGTCAGCTCTGCCTTGAAAGCCGGCGATACGGACTCATCAACGAGAGTCAGGCGGCCACCGAGCAAGGCAAAGCGGTCGATCTGCCAAGCCCATGGATGCCGGGCCGTAGCGTCCGGTTTCGGCAATTCAGACGTGGGCTTGGCACCCTTCGCCTCCTCGGGTTGGTAGCCGGCCAGTTCCTCCTCGATCTCTCGCACAAGACCAATCCGCCGCGCCTTGTCCCACTGCAAGGTGGTCGCCACTCCTTTCCACTCGACGTTCGAAAGCCGGACCTTGCGCGTATCGAGCCGCAGTTCAGCCAAATCGATTCCGAGTTGCTCAAACCGTGCAAGCTCGCCGTCATCGCGACGGCGGACCAGCTTCCAGCCAAGCGCATCGACATGACCAGACAATCCAATCTCGGGGGGGCGGCCTTTGGGTTGACGGAATTTCAGCTCCAGCGTCGCCGCGAGCTTGCCGTCACCAAGCTTGAGCCGGGTTGTCACAGGCAGATAGGCCATGAGGGGTTCAAGCGCCAGCGGCTCAAGCTTGAAGTCGAGCGTGGCCTCCGGCGCTTCCAGAAACGGTCGTGTCTGGCCATCGGCCGAGAGCTTCGCACCGTCGACCACGGCGGAAAGCCGCGGCTGCACTTCAATCGTCACGTCAGCCGGTACGCTGGAGACGAACGGGACGCCGATGTCGAGCGCGGTGATCGTGTGCGAACTCTTGGTCGGCAGGTCGTCGAAGCGAAGCTCGCCGCGAGTGAGTTCGAAGTTGTACAGCGCAAATCGTGTCGGAGATTCGTCGGGGTCCTTGGGCTTCTTTGCAAAGTGCTCGACGATGTCTGAGAAGTCGTAGCGGTTCTCCGCAATCCGCGCCACATACACCTGCGGCCGGTCAATCTTGAGCGCAGCAATCACAACGCCACCGCGGAACAGCGAACTAGCCTGGAGATCAACATGGATCCGACCGACATCCAGCATGTCTGGCCTGCCCTGCAAGCCCCCGATGCGCAGGTTTTCAACCGTGGCAGACAGGCTCAGCGGATTAAATGCAACACGACCGATCTGTACCGACCGCTGAAGCTCCTTGGCCAGCGCTCGCTCGACGGGGCCCCGCAGCAGGGGCGGCCCTGCAAATGCCACGAGAACCATCAGTACGACGATTGCCGCAGCAAACCATCCAAGCCATACAAGCCAGCGGTGGCACTTCAATGAACTCAGCGCTTTGCGCCAGTCGGGCATGAAAATCATCCTTCCGTGTGGTGTGCGATCGGAAACAGCTTCAACTTCAACGGATAGCCCGTGCAACGACGAGATTCTGAACGCTCACTGCCCCGCAGGACTTGAGCGTCATGGCAAGCTCATCGAGCGTCGCACCGCTCGTCATTACGTCATCAACAACCAGCACCTGTAATCCGTCGAAGCGATGCCGTGCACGATAGGCGCCAGCCAGATTACGTCGGCGCTGCACGAGATCGAGTCCGGCCTGCGGCGGCACCTCGCGGTCCTTCACCACCGCGTCTTGAAAAAGCCGAATCCCGAGCCTGCGCGCGACGTCTTGCGCAAGCAACACTGCTTGGTTGAAACCGCGCTCCGCGAGCCTGCTGCGGTGCAACGGCACAGGTACCACGCAATCGGCTTCGACTCCCTCACCCGCAGCCGAAAGTGCCTCAGCAAGAAAACGGCCAGCCGCGAAGTCTGCGCGGAACTTGAAGGCGTGGATGATCTCCCGCAGCGGGAAGGCATACGCAAACGCCGCCCGACTTGAATCGTAGTACGGCCTGCGCACCAGGCAGCGACCACATGCTTCACCGCGAGGCGACGGTTCCGCACAGATCGGGCAGGCCGGGAAAGGCACAGGAACAAGTTCCGAGATACAGGCCAGACAAACGCGTCGATTGCCTGCCGACGCACCACAGACGAGACAACTTTGCGGCAGGACAGCGGCCAAACCAGCCGAGCACAATTTGTGCAATGCGCCAATAGCGTTTGCCATCCCCCCCCCTTTTTCCCAGATAATTCGACGATTGTCCCATCCCAAAGCAGAAAGCAGCAGATGAACCACGTCCAACAAGATGTCGAAAGCATGAGCGGTGGCGAAGCAGTGGAGACCCGCACGCGCTGGACCACCAACGATGTGGCCGCGCTGTTCGATCTTCCATTCATGGATCTGATCTATCGCGCGGCCCGCGTCCATCGTGACCATTTCGACCCAAACGCGATACAGCGCTCGACGCTGCTGTCGATCAAGACTGGCGGCTGCTCCGAAGACTGTAGCTACTGTTCACAAGCGAAGCGCTACCACACAGGTGTCGAAAGCGAACAGTTGATGGCGGTGCAGGAAGTCGTCGAGAAAGCAAAGCTCGCCAAGGCCAAAGGCGCATCGCGCTTCTGCATGGGAGCAGCCTGGCGCGGCCCGAAGGATCGCGATCTGGAACCCGTGCTTGAGATGGTGCGCGAAGTGAAGGCCCTTGGCTTACAGACCTGCGTCACACTCGGCATGCTGCGCGAAGGCCAAGCCGCCAAACTCAAGGAAGCAGGCCTGGATTACTACAACCACAACATCGACACCGCGCCGGAGTTCTACGGACAAGTCATTAGCACACACTCGCAGGCCGACCGCTTCGACACCATTGACAAGGTTCGCGACGCAGGCATTAACGTCTGCTCGGGCGGCATCATCGGGATGGGTGAATCGCGTCGTGGCCGTGCCGCGCTAATCGCTCAACTGGCCAATATGAATCCCCCACCGGAGTCCGTACCGATCAACAACCTCGTCGCGATCCCGGGTACGCCGCTGGCAGAAACGCCGCCGATCGATCCGTTCGAGTTCGTCCGCACGATCGCCACCGCCCGCATCACGATGCCGACAAGCTACGTACGCCTCTCGGCCGGTCGCCGCGAACTCGGCGATGGCATCCAGGCACTGTGCTTCTTCGCGGGTGCCAACTCGATCTTCTACGGCGACAAACTGCTGACCACCGACAACCCCGAAGTGGAAGGCGACGAAGCCCTGTTCAAGCGACTCGGATTGAAGTCCATCTAAGCCCTTCGCCAATACAAGGACTTGCTCTTGTTCTCCCTCCAGACCGTACGGAAACAAGAGCAGTCCCTCCAAGGGCGCAAACCTTGCACCCTTTTCATCGATGACCCACTCCTGGCTTCTCGCACAGGCCCTGGCGGCCGCGGCGCTCACGCTCGACGTCGCCGCATTCCAGTTCCGGCGCCGTGGCATCATCATCGGCTGCATGCTTGCGGCATCCGCCCTGCTCGCCGCCCATTTCGCAGTCATCGGCCAGACCGCGACCGCCGTACTGGTCTGCGTTTCGGTGCTGCGTTATTGCGTATCACTTATCACCACCTCACCGGGCTGGATGTGCTTTTGCATGGCCGCCGCGGCTGGCGCGCTGATGTTCGACAGCTTCCGTCTGGTGACCACTTTGGCGCTCGTGGGGTCGATCGTCGTCACCTTTGCAGTGTTTCAGCGCGACGACTACCGAATGCGGATCACGATGATCTTTGGCGTTGCGCTCTGGGTCGTTCACAACGTGCTGATCTGGAGCCCATTCGCCGCGGTGATCGAATTCCTTTTCCTGTCGAGCAACCTGGTGGGGTTCTGGCGGTTCTACATCCGTCCGAAGCAGATCGAAGCTGTCGACTGATGATTCAGCCACGCTCCACACCCACGACCTCCCGTGACAAGTCGCGGCGACATCATTGTTCGACAATTCCGCTATCCATTTGTTGAGATGCACACTTCCGGTCTAGTGCCGACCTTTGGCACCATGCATGCCGTTCCCATTCTCCGGCCAAGACTGGTGTCATCGCTGACAGCTGCCCAACACGATCCGTTGCCGAACAACGTATGAACGCAGAACGCGGGCGGCTAAGCCTGGCACTCCTGCTCTCCTTACTGACGCACGCGCTGCTGTTGAGCCTGACATTCGGCGGTGAGGGTGTCGGGCTGCCTGGCCTCGCCTTCCCATCACAGAAGCGATGGATCGAAATACCTGACCTGCATGCCGTCCTCCGGCCAATACAGGCAGTGGAACCCGCATCAGAGGTCACCAATGAGCAGGCTCTGACACCAGCAAAACCATCGATTCCCGACTCAAAGCCTGCAGCAAGATCCATCACGTCAAGGACAGCAGCCTCACTGGAAACCGGCGTCCCGTCCCGCGCAACGCCCGCAACCGTAACCTTGCAGCCTCAGAACGCTGGCAAGCCGGAACCCGCGCCCAGCGTGGCGATCCTCGCACTGGAGTCTTCGGAAAAACCCGCCTTCGTCGTGCCACCACCGCCACCAGACACAAACGCCGCCACCATGGTCGGACCAGGCGACTCACCGGCGGACACCTCGATCATGCCGCCCCTTCCGGATACCGAAGAGGCCGTCCACGAGCACACGGGTTCCGAAACACAAGAGCAAGCCGACGTCCGGGAGCGCGAATCGCAACGACTGGCGGAGCAACTGGAAGCCGAGCTGCCCACAGCGAAGCAGGCGGAAACGCTTCGGCAAGAAGCCCTGCGTATTGAAGCCGAGCGGTCGGAAACCGAGCATCGGGAAGCGGCACAGCTGGCGGCAGCACAACGGCAGGAGGCTGCCCGCATCGAAACCGCTCGCCTGGAAGCTGAGCGCCGTGAAGCCACGCGAGTAGCGGAAGCACGAGCCGAAGCACAACGACAGGAGGATGCGCGACGGGAGGCTGCGCGTGTCGAGGCCGCCCATTTGGAGACTGAGCGTCAGGAGGCCACGCGACTGGCTGCAGCACAGGCCGAAGCGCAGCGGCAGGAGGAAGCACGGCAGGAGACTGCCCGTCTGGAAGCTGAACGCCGGGAAGCCGCAAGGCTGACGGCGGCACGAGCCGAAGCACAACGGCAGGAGGACGCGCGACGGGAAGCTACGCGTATCGAGGCCGCCCGTTTGGAGGCGGAGCACCAAGAAGCCGCGCGGCTGGCGGCAGCAAAAGTCGAAGCGCAGCGACAGGAGGAGGCTCGACGGGAAGCCACGCGGGTTGAGGCCGCAAGGCTGGAGACCGAGCGCCGGGAAACCGAACGATTGGAAGCTGAGCGTCGCGAGGCAGCACGACTGGCCGCAGCGCAGGCTGAAGTACGCCGCCAAGAGGCGGCCCGTCAAGAAACCGCCCGCATTGAGGCCGAACGTCACGAAGCCGCACGACTGGCCGCAGCTCAGGCTGAAGCGCAGCGACAGGAATCTGCACGCGCCGCAGCAGCGCAGGCGGAAGCCGAACGGCGGGAAGCCGCAGCACGGGTAGAAGCACAACGGCAAGAAATTACGCATGCAGAAGCTGCACGCGTAGAGGCACAACGGCGAGAAACTGCGCGTGTGCAGGCAGAAAAAGCGGAGGAGGAGGCGCGCCGCGAAGCAAGACTGCGAGCAGCCGGACGCCAGCTCGACGAGGAAGCAGCCCGGCGCGAGGCCGACCATAATCCGGCGCGCTCCAAACCGGACCTGCCTTACTCGCTGAGCACCGCACGTCGCATACGACTCTGGGGACGCACGGATCCAAATGTCGAGCTGGTCCGGTTCGCCGAAGAGTGGGCCCGGAAGATTCAGCTTGGCACGCCTGTCGCAACGGTCCGGGAGCTCGCGCAGCGGCCC
Source organism: Niveibacterium sp. (assembly GCA_031555325.1). Taxonomy (GTDB): domain Bacteria; phylum Pseudomonadota; class Gammaproteobacteria; order Burkholderiales; family Rhodocyclaceae; genus Niveibacterium. Next base: position 24,029 of record JAVBUM010000063.1, read on the forward strand.
CATACTGACCCCATGGTCACAGTATCGATCCGCAGCGATGGATCGGTGGAGTCGATCACCTTCGTGGTTTCCAGTGGCGTAGCGGAAGTCGATGAGGCGATCCGCCGTATCGTGCAGAGCCATATGCCTTACGCTGCATTCCCGCCCGCGCTGACGAGGCAATACGACGTTGTGGAAATCCGCCGGACTTGGCTATTCGACACGGCCGTACGCCTCTATTGACCCGATCGTTTCGGTCATTGCGCGAATCGCAACGCCTTGACCCGGTGGTCGGTGGTCGGTGGTCGGTGGTCGGTGGTCGGTGGTCGGTGGTCGGTGGTCGGTGGTCGGTGGCATGATCGCCAAACGCACACAACCACGATGCGCCCTTCCGATGAAGTCGCCGCTGCCCGATACCTCCCAACTCACCCTCGCCCACTACGAGGCACATGCCGAAGCCTTCCGCGATGGCACACGCGACCACGACGTCAGCCAGAACATCGCCGCGCTGCTCCGCGCGATCCATCGCGAGCCGCCCTTCGACATCCTCGACTTTGGATGCGGACCGGGCCGCGACCTAGTCGCTCTCAAGACGCTCGGACATCGCCCGGTCGGTCTGGATGGCTCCGCGACGTTCGCCGCCATGGCACGGGAAGCCTGCTGTTGCGAAGTCTGGCAACAGGACTTCCTGAGCCTCGATCTGCCAACCACGCATTTCGACGGCATCTTCGCCAATGCGAGCCTGTTCCATGTTCCCCGCGCAAGCCTGCACGACGTACTTGCCCACTTGCATGGGACCTTGCGATCTGGTGGTGTGCTTTTCAGTTCCAACCCGCGCGGCAACGATGAGGAAGGTTGGTCGGCGGGCCGCTACGGTGTTTGGCATCGCTGGGAGAGCTGGCGCAGGCTCCTGATTGCGGCGGGCTTCGAGGAAATCGAGCACTACTACCGCCCCGCTGGGCTACCACGCGAACAGCAGCCGTGGCTGGCCAGCGTCTGGCGAAAGGCCAGCAAACCCTGAGCGTCGCCATCGTTGGCTGCCGATACCGTTGCGGTCTTTGGGAAGACCTGCCGCTTCAATGCCGCGGAAGTCGCCGTGCCACCCACCTGAACAGACTTTCGATCACGAGAGCCAGTACCGCCGCCGGAATCGCACCCGCGAGCAACATCCGGCTGTCATTGACTGCAAGTCCGATCGTGATGCGCTCACCAAAGCCACCCGCACCGATGAAGGCTGCGATCGTCGCGGTGCCGACACTGATCACGGTGGCCGTCCCTACGCCAGCAAGGATCACCTGCGCGGCCAGCGGTACTTCGATATAACGCAGCACCTGCTCACGCTTAAGGCCCAAGGCGAGTGCCGCTGTGCGCAACCCGTCTGGCACTTCGCGCAATCCAGCAATCGTGTTGGAGACAATCGGCAGCAAGGCGTAGAGGAACAGTGCCGCAAGAGCCGGAAGCGTTCCAATCTGCCCGAAAATTGGGATCAACGCTGCAAGCAGTGCCAACGAAGGGATCGTCTGCAGCAGGCCGGCAATCGTCTGTACCGGACCGCCCAGCTGCGGTAGCTTCGCACCGGCAATGCCGAGCGGTATTCCGATGGCGCAGGCAAATAGGGTCGAGACAACCACGAGCGTCAGGTGTTGCACGGTGAGCCGCGCAAGATCCGGGCCGAAGAGTTTCTGCCACAAGCCGTCCGAAGACTTTCCGTATGTACGCCCGTCGGCCAGGAAGTCGTGCGCCACCTCTGCGAAGCTGCGGCCTTCGAGTTCGGCCGAGGCGTTCATCCTGCGCATCGCATGTTCGTCGATCGTGCCTGCGAGTTGCATGATCGCCCGCCACGCCGCCGGGTAGCGTTGCACCACATCGCGACGGTAGATCACCACTGCGTCATAGTGCGGAAAATAGCCGTGCGAATCGGTCAATATGACAAGTCCGTATTTGCCGATCTTCGCGTCGGTCGAATAGGCGTCGATCACGTCGACCTGACCGGACACCAGTGCTTCGTAGGCAATGCCATGGTCAAGCGCACCGGGCTTCTGCGGCAAGCCATAGCTACGCGCGAGCCCCGTCCAGCCATCCACCCGGCCTAGGAACTCCTGCGACACCCCAAAGCGCAGTTCCGGGTGCCATGCAAGGTCGGTAATGTCTTGAATGCCGAGCGCGTTTGCCCGCAGTGCCGTCATCGCGATGGCATACGTATTGCTGAAACCAAACGGTACTGCAACCGCAAGTCCTTTCGGAGCCAGCGCGCGATTGAGCGCGACGAGTGTGGCACCTGCTCTGTCGCGGTGAAGGATCTCCAGCGCCACCGTGCCGGAGTATTCCGGATACATATCGATGCTGCCCTGCTCGAGAGCGCCGATCAGCACGGCAGTATTGCCGAGCCCCTGTACATGTTCGGCAACGCCCTGACCGGCTGCCTGCGTGATGATTTCGCCGAGGATGTACGACTCGGTGAAGCGCTTCGATCCCACGCGCAACCCATCGCCTTCGGCCACCGCAAAGCATGACAACAACATCATGCAGGCGAAGGCCGAAGCAAGAACAAGCCGAAGCAGGGTTCGAGCATCAACCAACCGTAGCAGTTCAAGAGAAGCAAGCAGCCTGCTCTCCCACATCACCCCGGCGCCGCCAACCAATGCAGACTGAAGCACCCCGCCTCATCCTGCCATACAGCCCCCGGCCGGAAACCCGCCAGCCGCGCCAGTCGCCGGAAGCCGTCCACACTGTACTTGTACGAGTTCTCGGTATGGATGTGATCGCCTTCCTCGAACTCGAACCGCCGACCCACCACGGTGACAAGCTGGCGTCTGCCGGAAACGAGATGCATCTCAATCCTTCCTGCCAGCGGATTGAAGAACGCATAGTGCGAAAAGGCCTCCGGTTCGAAGTCCGCGCCAAGCTCGCGGTTGGCACGGACAAGCAAGTTACGGTTGAAGGCCGCCGTAACACCAGTCGCATCGTTATAGGCGGCATGAAGCCGTTGCGGATCCTTGAGCAGATCCACACCAACCAGCATCCCGCCACCGCGCAGCAGTACGGCAGCCTGTCGCAAAAAGCACACCGCCTCTTCGGGCGAGAAATTGCCGATCGACGAACCCGGGAAGAAACCGAACCGCCGGCCATGCCCGATCGGCGCAGGCAAGGTGAGCGGCTGCGTAAAATCACCCACCACCGGTACGATATCCAGCTCCGGGTAGTCACCCCGCAGCACCGCCGCCGCCGCGTACAAATGCTCACCGGAGATATCGATGGGCAGAAAGCGCGCTGGCCGCTCCAGCGCATCGAGAAGCCGTCTGATCTTGACGACCGAGCCGGCACCGAACTCGACGATCTCCGCATCCGGGCCAACGGCATCTGCGACCTGGCGTGCATGGTGCTCAAGGATGGCGATCTCGGTACGCGTCGGGTAGTACTCGGGCAGTGCGCAGATGCGGTCAAACAATGCCGAACCGGTGGCATCGTAGAAGAACTTTGGCGACACGGTACGTGGACGAGCTGCAAGGCCGGCAAGCATTGCACGGCCAAACTCACTTATGCCGACATCATTGATTACTGGCACTGCAGAGAGATATGCTGGGATCATTGTTCTGTTGTTCTTGCTATGTGTCCCGTGCCAGTCTGAGCCCTGAAAATTGCCAGCGGGCCGTGGGCGGGAAGAAATTGCGATAGGTGGGCCGTGCGTGGTTTGCCGGTGTCGCGCAACTGCCACCCCGCAGCACAAGTTGGCCGACCATGAACTTGCCGTTGTACTCGGCCGCCACACCGGTAAGCGGGCGGAAACCGGGATACGGGTCATAGGACGAACGCGTCCATTGCCACACCTCACCCACAAACTGGCACGGGCCTGCGCCCTGTGCGGCAACGGGATGGAATGGCGCATCCGCAGGCCTTTCGTCCTGGGGGATACCGGCCGCCACAGCTTCCCATTCGAATTCGGTCGGCAGTCGCGCGCCGGCCCAGGCTGCGTAGGCCGCCGCCTCAAAAAACGATAAATGACATACAGGTTCGTTCGGATCGAGCGCACGGGCTCCATGCAATGTGAAAATCCACCACGCACCAGCCTCGTCTCTCGCCCAATAGAGCGGCGCCTGCCAGCTCTGGGCCAATGCATTTAGCCACCCGTCGGATAACCAATGCTCGGGACGGTGGTAGCCGCCATCTTCAATGAATTGGAGGTACTCGCCACAGGTAACAAGCCGGCTCCCCAACAGATATGGACGAAGCAGCACATCATGGCGCGGCGCCTCGTTGTCGAAGGCAAAACCCTCTCCCCCGTGGCCAACCTCAATGCGCCCGCCCTGATGCGGTAGCCATTCGAGCGCCACCGTGCGTCCCGTTCGAGGACAGTCCCGCAACAGCCAGGCCGGGCGCAACGCATTGCGCGAAAAAAGATGCTTGATATCAGTGAGGATCAGCTCCTGATGCTGCTGTTCATGCTGGAGCCCAAGCTCAATCGTCGCTGCAAGTGCTAGCGGCAGCAGATCCAAATCTTCCAGCAGATGACCGAGTACGCGATCCACATGTTGGCGATAGGCCAGCACACGCTCGAACGACGGCCGTGTCAGCAAGCCCCGCTCCGGACGCGGATGGCGTGGGCCAAGTGCTTCGTAGTAGGAATTGAAGAGATACGCAAAATCGCGGTCGAATACGCGATACCCAGGCAGATATGGCGCCAGGATGAGCGTCTCAAAGAACCAGGTTGTATGGGCCAGATGCCATTTTGTCGGACTCGCGTCCGGCATCGACTGCACGCACTGGTCTTCGGTTGTGAGTGGCGCAGCGAGCGCAAGGCTATGCGCACGAATTGCGGCAAAGCGCCCGGCGAGCCCGGTGGCCGCTCCCTGCGCGGCGAGCGGAATCACCGGCGCGTGCGCCACACCGCGGCGCTGGGTGATGTGCTGCGTCCTCGGCGATGCACGGTTGTCCCCTTCCGTGTCCTGCCAGCGAACGGACGCCGCCAGCGGATTCGTTGCCTTCGGATATGACGCGGCCGTGTCGGTCGCGACGGCAGAATTATTGGTTTAGACCATGAAACCATCGCTGGCTACATCGAATTCCTCACGAGGCCGACCCGGTTAGAATCGCGAGATGACGATTCCTCTGGATTTCTCGATCGACCGCCGGCTGGCCCGCCAACGATTCGCTCGCCACGCCGCCGAAGCAGACGCTGCCGGCTTTCTTGCGCGCGCAGTAGCACGCCGGATGGCCGAACGGCTCGACTACATCCGCTACGAACCAAAGCGTATGCTCGACCTCGGCTGTGGCCACGGCCGCGATCTTCCATTACTTGGTGAACGCTGGCCCGAAGCCGAACGTGTCGGTATCGATTTCGCGCTGCCGTTGCTCCAGCTCGCGCGCGGCGAACGCGGTTTCCTCCAGCGGCTGCTCGGCACCGCACGCCGCGCCGATCCGAAGCTCATCTGCGCCGATGCCGAAGCGCTGCCGCTCAAGCAGGCGAGTGTGCAGATGCTGTGGTCGAACCTGATGCTTAACTGGCTCGCCGACCCAACGCCAGCCATCCACGAAATGCACCGCGTGCTCGAAGTCGGCGGAATGCTGATGTTCTCCACGCTCGGTCCGGACACGCTCCGCGAGTTGCGCGCCGTAATGCCGGCGGGCGCTGGCGAGCGGGTGCACCGCTTCATCGACATGCATGATCTGGGTGACTGCCTGCTGGAAGCCGGATTCGCCGAACCGGTGATGGACATGGAGACAATCACACTCTCCTACGGTGAATTTGATGCCCTGCTGGCCGACCTGCGTCGCGGCGGCGCCACCAATGCGTCGAACGCGCGCCCACGCGGGCTCTCCGGCAAGGGCGGCTGGCAGCGCGCACGCGAAGCCTACGAACGCTTGCGGACTGATGGGCGACTGCCAGCTACTGTCGAGGTGATCTACGGGCACGCGTGGAAGGCGGCCCCGAAGCAGATCGCCGATGGTCGTGCAGTCATTCATTTCGAGCCACGCGCACCCAAGCAATGAGCCCGGCATCCCAAGCTCGTATCTGGCTGTTCGACCTCGACAACACGCTGCACGACGCCGGTCCGCACATCTTTCCGCACATTGACAGGTCGATGACCGCCTACCTGGAGACACATCTTGGTCTCGATCGAGGCGCGGCGGACGCCATGCGGGTCGACTACTGGCACCGCTACGGCGCAACGATGCTTGGGCTAAAGCTGCACCACGGCACCGATCCGCACCATTTCCTACGCGAGACGCACCAATTCGCGGATCTGCCACGGATGCTGGTGTTTGAACGTGCACTACGCGGCCTCATTCGCTCGTTGCCGGGACGCAAGGTGCTGTTCTCTAACGCACCCTACGAGTACGCCACCGCGGTGCTTGGCGAAACCGGCCTGCGCTTTTGCTTCGACGAAGTGTTCGGCATTGAGCAGTTGGGCTTGAATCCCAAACCGCAACGCCGCGCCTTCCAGCGGGTACTTCACACGCTATCGGCAGCGCCGGCGCGCTGCATCCTCGTCGAAGATACGCTAGCCAACCTTGCCGCCGCCAAGGCACTCGGCATGAAAACGGTGTGGATCCATCGAGGTGGCCGCCAACCGCCATGCGTGGACGTAAAGCTGCGCAACATCCTCGAACTGCGACGGGCGGCACATCTGGCAAGATAGCGCCGACATGCTCTGGTGTTATCCCGAGAGTTCATCGTCGCGCTCTTCGTCGCGAGACGGCTCGCCCCTACCGATTTCGGACCGAATCACTATCGCAGCGGCGTGCGACCTGGACAACAAGCCACGCTTGATTGGCGCTTCGTCCTCGTCCATGTTTGAGCAAACACCGCGCCCGACAAGAAGGCTTCTCCAATGCCTGCCACCCCACGAAGATTCGTCGTCTGCCTTGATGGCACCTGGAACAAGGTTGAATCGCGCACCAACGTGGTCCGCTTCTTCGAATGCCTCGCACAGGACGAAGGACAAAAGGCCTATTACGATGAGGGCGTCGGCGTCCCGCGGCCGGAGGATCCGTGGTGGTGGCGATTACGCGACCAGCTCAACGGAGGCGTATTCGGCTCCGGATTGATCGACAACGTCATGAAGGCATGGCGCTGGCTTGCCGAACATTTTGAGCCGGCACGCGGCGACACGGTGGCGCTAGTCGGCTTCTCGCGCGGCGCCTACACCGCCCGGGTCCTGGCTGGCCTTCTGGTGAACCCGGGCCTGCCGGTGACCCCATTCTCCGCAGATCCGGACTGCAAGCGCACGGCACGACTCGCCCGCGAGGTCTCCGACTACCGCGCCAGGGAGAAGAAAGGCCCTCCACCAGCCGGATGCACGCCGATCGATGTTGCATTCCTTGGCGTATGGGACACGGTTGGTTCCCTCGGCGTGCCAAAGTGGAACCTGTGGCCACTCGTGAGCGTTCACAGTATCCGCTTCATTGACACCTTCCTGCCTCCGAGGATCCTCGTCGCCCGCCATGCAGTGGCCATCGACGAACATCGCGAGGACTATGCGCCAGTACTCTGGACGCCGAGTGGTGCTACGGGGGAGACAGGGCGCGACGTGCAGCAGGTTTGGTTCGCTGGCTGCCATGCGCAGATCGGCGGAGGCTATCTTGAAGACATGCTCTCGGAAATCCCACTTGCGTGGATGTGCGAGGAAGCCGCCAAGACCGGCGTGCGTTTCCGCGGTGACGCACTCGACGCACCCTCGGGTGCACGCATTCCAGCGCGATTACGTCTGGACGGACGCGAATACCTGACGCCAATCATCGATAGCTGGCGAAGCTTCCTACGGGGCAGCTACCGCTGGCTCTCGCCGCGCAACATACGGCAGATTCAAGTTGTCGGACTCAACGAATCCGTGCATCCCACGGTGTGGGACAAGTGGGCGAACGACCCCGACTACCGCCCGCCCAACATCGCGCACCTGGGCCGCTCCGACGTAGGCGTACGCCCAGAAGTCACACCAATCCCGCTTGCGGGAGGCAATACCCCATGATGCTGACCTTCCTCGATGTCGCGCTGGGCCTCGTGCTGGTCTTTGCCACGCTGTCGGTGTTCTGTTCGTCACTACTCGAAACGTGGTCGGGCTGGACCAGCAAGCGCGGCGTCTTCCTCCTCAATGCAATATTTGATCTGTGCGGCGACCTCAGCCTCTATCGCCGCCTTATCCATCACCATGCAATCTCATCCGGCTTTTCAGGCGGACCCGGCGTTGGCAAGCCGCCGTCGTACATCGCCGCAGAGCGCTTCGTCTCTGCCCTGCTTGACTCAGTTCCGGATCGTGCGCGAGCAATGGGCATGCCGTCGAGCTTCGCGCCAGCCGGCATGCCAGACGGGCTCGACCCGCAGGCGCAGGAACTGCTGCGGGCCGCGGCATGGCTCGATAACCAGGGGCTCGCGGTGGGCAAACAACTGGTCGGCCTCGCTCGCCGCAATGGCCAGAGCGTCGACAAACTGCGTACCGCACTCGGCGGATGGTATGACCAGGAGATGGAACGCGTGGCAGGCCGCTACAAACGAAGTTCGCAGGTCGCTCTGTTTGCCTTCGGGCTGCTCATGGCTACGCTGCTCAATATCGACACACTAGGCATTACGCGGTCGCTGGTTGAGCAGCCCGCCCTGCGGGCTTGGGCTGCGAACGCCGCACTGAGTCATGTTCCGTCAGCGGCGGCAAGCGCCCCCCTTGATGAGGCTGCGGCGCGGCAGCTCTACGCCGAAGCCCGCCAGAACCGTTTGCCAATCGGTTTCACCTGCCTCAACGAAACAGGATTGAGCTTCCGACAGGTCTTGATGGGCTGCAAGGAGCGCATTGACCGCCTGGGAGAGTATGACTGGCTCCTGAAATGCGCCGGCCTGCTACTCACTGGGATTGCCGTGAGTTTTGGCGCGCCGTTCTGGTTCGACCTCCTGACCAAGCTCGCCAACCTGCGCAACACAGGCACGCCTGAGGGCACGAAGAAGCGCTAGCTGCCCTGACAGTACCGACCGATTCCACCATGAAACGTATCAACGCCAGCAACAATCTCCCGCCTGCAATGAATAGCATTCTGTTCATTGTGCTGCGCCGGATGCGAATACCGCTGATCATGGTGATCACTGCCTATGCGATCGCAGTCTTCGGCCTCACGATCATCTCTGGACGCGGACCCGACGGTGGCGCCGACGGACCACCGATGTCGTATTTCCATGCGTTCTATTTCATCAGCTACACCGCAACCACGACCGGCTACGGCGAACCACCGCAAACGCTGACCGACGGGCAGCGGCTGTGGGTCACGTTCTCGATCTACATGACCGTGATCAGCTGGGGCTACAACATCCTCACGCTCTTCTCGGTCATGCAGGATAAGGGCTTTCGCAGCGCCTTCGCGCTGATCGCCTTCAGGCGCAAGGTCAATCGCCTGCACGAACCGTTCTATCTAGTCTGCGGCTGCGGAGAGACCGGCGGACTCGTGTGCACCACGCTAGATCGTCGGCATCAACATTTTGTGATCGTCGAACAATCGGAGGAGCGCGTTCAGGAACTTGGGCTCATGACGTGGCGCGGCAATCCGCCAATCCTCAACGGCGATGCCCGCCAACCTGACAACCTGATTGCCGCCGGACTCACCAACGACGATTGCCAAGGCGTGCTGGCACTATCGCGAGATGAGGATTCGAACCTCGCGGTCGCGATCGCCGTGCGTCTGCTACACCCAGACATTCCGGTCCTGGCTGCAGTGCGCTCGCCCGCCACCGCGGCAAACATGGCCTCGTTCGGTACGGACCACATCATCAATCCGTTCGAGATCTTTGCGGGACGACTGGCTGTGCTGCTGCAGGCGCCACAGGCATTCCTCCTATCCCGCTGGCTGACCGGAATTCCAGGCGACCCCTCACCCGAGGCCTATCACCCGCCGCACGGCAAATGGATCGTCTGCGGTTTTGGCCGGTTCGGGCAGGCCGTGACCCGCACACTGGAGGCTGCAGGCCAATCGATCTCGGTGATCGAACCCCGCACCGACATCAACCCCGAGGATCGGCTGCACATCGTCGACCGAGGAATGGAGGCTGGATCCCTCACACAGGCCGGCATCCACGATGCAGTAGGGATCGTTGCAGGCACCGACAGCGATGTAAACAACCTTTCGATTGCCGTCACGGCACGCGAAATCAAGCCTGAGATCTTCGTAGTCATGCGCCAGAACCTCGCTTCGAACAATCCTTTGTTCGAAGCCTATGAAGGCGATTTCGCACTGGTGACCAGCGAACTGATCGCGCAGGAATGCCTCGCCATCCTGACCACGCCTCTGCTCTCACGCTTCCTCGCGCATGTGCGCCAGCAAGGTGATGACTGGGCGTGGGCCGTGCTCGCACGACTTGCCACCGCGGCTGGCGAACGCCTCCCACATGTCTGGGCAGTGCGCCTGGATAACCGCGACGCGCGCGCAATGTGTAGTTGCATGCGCCGCGGCAAGGAAGTCAACGTTAGCCACTTGGTGCGCGACCCAGGAAACCGCGAACAAACCCTACGTGCGATACCACTGTTGCTGGTACGCGACGACGAGGAATATCCGCTGCCCGCTCCGTCAATGATGCTAATGCCCGGCGATTGCCTGCTTTTTGCAGGCCGGTCGTCTGCCCGGAATCGCCAGCTACTCGCTATGCAGAATACCAACGCACTCGACTACGTACTCACTGGCCACGATGCTCCAGGTGGTTGGGTCTGGCACCGCTGGTCCCTGCGACGCGGAATGCGGAAACCCGCAAACGAAGCGTCCCACATGGAGCAGGCCGAAGACGCCTGACTGGTATGCGGTATCAGTCGCGCCAATGTTTGTGGTGATGCCGGTGGTGGCGGCTCTGCTTCCAATGGGTACGATTCGAAGAAGGCGGTGCATAGCGACCCGGCGACGGCGCTACACGATCATTTGGCTGAGTCACATTCTTGCCAACTATAGCCCCCGTAGCGCCGCCGAGACCCGCACCGATGATGGCGCCAGTACCGCCTCCGGCCGAACGTCCCACCGCAGCACCCCCTACGCCACCAACCGCACCGCCAAGCACTGCGCCAGTGCGGCCCTGACCGCCCCTAGTGGTGACTGCAGCGCCCGCAGCACCACCCAGCGCGCCACCAATCAATTCACCTTCGCGACCGCCTAGCGTCTTGCCGATGACCGTACCTGCCGCTGCACCAAGACCACCACCAATCGCTGTATCTGCACCGCTCGCGTGCGCTGCCATCGGCACGGCAATCACGGCAGCTGCCATCAGGCCAAAAATCCCCTTCAACATGGTCGCTCCTTGTTTTGTGTTTTCGGAACGCTGACCTTGATTTATCTTGTTCTGCGTATCCATGAGAACAAGCTTCCCATGCCTGAGTCGTTTCAGTCTCTTGGCGAGTGTTACAAAAGGCTAGGGGGTGCCAAAACGCAAAAGCCGGGAAAATCCCGGCTTTTGCGTCCATAACCCAGTGCGGTCGCGACTCAGGCGAAGCTTTCATCCTCACGCAGGAAGCGCCATTGACCGAGCGGCAAGTCCCCGAGCTTCACGCGCCCGATGCCGATTCGCTTGAGGCCCGTCACCCTCAGCCCAACCAGCTCACACATGCGGCGGATCTGCCGCTTGCGCCCTTCGCGCAACGTGAAACGCAGTTGGTCTGCGTTTTGCCACGCTACTTTGGCGGGATGTAGCGGGCGCCCATCAAGCTCGAGCCCGTGGTTGAGCAGGGCAAGGCCGTCAGCGTCGAGCCGCCCTTCAACGCGCACCAGATATTCCTTCTCGACCTTGGAATCCTCGCCGATCAGCATCCGCGCAACGCGACCATCCTGTGTCAGCACCAGAAGCCCGGTGGACTCGATATCAAGCCGTCCGGCAGGAGCAAGTCCCTTCAGGTTGGTCGGTTTGAAGCGCGCCCCTCCATCCGGCCGGTACTGATTCTCGGCAGTAACCAGCGAAACGGCGGGAAGGTGGTCATCTTCGGGCTGTCCGGAAACGAAACCAATCGGCTTGTTAAGCAGGATGGTGACGCGCTCGAACTGGATACTGCGCGCCTTCGGCGACAACGTGATGTCGGTATCCGCCGGCACGCGTGTGCCAAGTTCGGTCACCCTTGCGCCATTGGCAAAAACCCAGCCACGCTCGATGTACTCGTCAGCTTCACGACGCGAGCATAGGCCCCGTTCTGCCATAAGCTTGGAAACGCGCACACCGTCGGCACGCTCCGCGGCGAAGCGATCCGCCTGCGGTACTTTCGACGCCTGCTCCCACGGCCGTCTACGGCCTTCCGTGTCCGCCCGTTGCTGCGTACGCTGATTGGATGATGCTGCGCCATCGCGCGCAAAACCCTTGGGGCTCCGCGGACGGGATTCACCCGCCCCCCGCGCGCGATCAGGGGCTTCCGCTGAATCGCGCCATCCCCCTGAATGACCTTCCGCAGAACGCGCCGGCCGCGCACCCGATTCGCGCCTATCGTCGTGCCGCGCCTGCCCAGTACGACGCGGATGTTCCTGACGGGAACCGTCGATCTCGCGTGCTGGACGCTCTTTGCGAAAACCATCCGCCTCACGAGCCGGACGCTCCCGACGAGAACCCTCATCCTCGCGAGCCGGACGCTCCTTGCGAAAACCATCCTGTGAGCGTGTCGGACGTTCGGCACGGGAATCGCTACCGTCTCGTGTCTTGCGACCACTCCGGAAGCCTTCGCTATCGCGCGGGCCCTTCTCCCCACGAGCAGGACTGCGTTCAGTCTGGAAACGTCCGCCGTCGCGTGACGACTGGTCATCGCGAAATCCACCCGAGCGAGCAGGACGACGGTCCGGGTCCTCTTGGCGTGTGTCGCCATCCTGCCGTGGACGGCGCCTGTCACCATTCGCCTCGCGGTTTTCGCGCCAAGCCTCTTCGGAACGCGTCCGGGTATTGCCGGGGCGTCGCTGCGCCATGGCATCATCGCCCCGCTCACGCCCAGCACCGCGACCAAACTTGCCACTGCCCGGAGGTTTTCCTTCCTTCTCGCCCACTGGCGGCTCGGCATCCTTGGCGGCCTTCCGCTGGGCGATGGTACGCTCAAGTACCGCCCGAGCACGTGGCCCGGTACGCAGCCCCGTCAGCGATTTTTTTGGCGGTTTGGGCTGTTCCGGTTTGGTCACGCCAGATCCAGTAATTCGACTTCAAAGATCAGCGTGGAATTCGGCGGAATAACGCCGCCAGCACCACGCGCTCCGTAACCAAGCTGGGGCGGGATCGTGAGCCTTCGCACGCCACCGATCTTCATTCCCTGCACGCCTTCGTCCCAGCCCGCGATAACCTGCCCGCGACCGAGGCGAAACGCGAACGGGTCGTTTCGATCCTTGCTCGAATCGAACTTCTGGCCGCTCGTCAGCCAACCGGTGTAATGGACGATCGCGGTGCAGCCGGCCGTGGCCTCGGCGCCTTCGCCAGAATTCAGTTCTTCGATGATGAGGCCGCTGGCCGTTGTGGTACTGCTCATGAATGACTCCGTACGCCTGTGCAGACCCTGCCTGCACACCCAAAGGAAAACGCCGGTCGGACGTAACAGGTCAACCGGCGCAATTGATACGGATTATCGCACGGAGGACCACCCCTTGCTGCCCGCCGACGCCGATGTATGACTTGCTATAAAGAACAGTCATCCGCGGCATGACCCAGGCGTGCGGATGCCGTACAAGGCGGCCTTGATCGCACGCCCGGCCGCGGTTGACGGGCTTCCGTCCCAGGTTTCGGCGCTTGCGGAGTCCCCATCCTCGAATAAGGAGATTGCGATGCTGATTCGTTCGACTTTCTTGGCGCTTATCCTGGCAGCAGGCCTCGCAGGCTGCGGCAAAACCGAACAGGCGAGCGACGCCGCGAAGGACGCGGCCCAACAGGCCGGACAAGCCGCTGGCGAAGCCGCGGACAAGGCCAAGGAAGCTGCAGGCCACGCTGCGGACGCTGCGGGTCACGCGGCAGACGCTGCCAAGGAAGCTGGACAGGAGGCCGTAGATACAGCGACGGATGCAGCTGCAAATGCTGTCGAATCGACCAAGGAAGCCGTAGGCAACGCGGCCGATGCCGCGCAGAGCGCTGTCGCTGACGCCGCCGATAAGACCAAAGAAATGGCCAAGGACGCTACGGACAAAGCCAAGGAAGCGATGTCGAAGTAATACATTGGAGGCGCGCCGCGGGGATCGGCTGCCGCGGCGCGTAGTGCCTGCTTGCCGAGGTATGGACGCTTGGGCATAGTCGCGGGCTTCCGCGCATACGATTTCTTACATGCCCCCTTCCACTCGCTCCGCTACCGGGGTTGAATACGCTGCCTGGATTATTGCAGCCGCAGCCCTGATTTTCGTCATCCTGCTGCATCTTCTGCCGGCACTTCTCGCAGGCCTCTTGGTCTTCCACCTTGTGGGGGCCATGACGCCATGGCTGGCGCGTGCGATGCCGAATGATCGGGCCAAGCTCATTGCTGTGGCATTGTTGTCCACGATAGTGGTGGGCTTGCTCGTCGCTGCGGCATTGGCGCTGGGCAGCGTGTTGCGTACCGAGATCGGCAGCTACTCCGGACTCTTCCGCAAGCTTGCGGAGCTCGTCGGCAGCATACGTGGAATGCTACCGGCATGGTTGCTGGAAACCCTTCCGGCCACCGCAGATGCGCTACAGACTGTCGTTACACGCTGGCTGCGGGAGCATTCCCAGGAGGTCCAGGGCTTCGGCACCGCGTTTGGCCGCGGCACAGTGAAGCTGTTCATTGGCATGATCATCGGTGCGCTGGTCGCACTCTACGAAGCACGCCCAGCGGGCAGCGCAGCGCCGCTAGCGCTCGCGCTTCGCGAACGCGCAAGCCGCATCGCAAGTGCATTCAGCCGTGTGGTCTTTGCACAGGTCTGGATATCGGGCCTGAACACCATCTTCACGGCAATCTTCCTCGGCGTCGTGCTACCCGCCCTCGACATACACCTCCCGCTGACGAAGACGCTGATCGCGATCACCTTCATTGCCGGCCTGCTGCCGGTGATCGGCAATCTGATCTCGAATACGGTGATCACCTTTGTTGCGCTGTCCGTATCGCTCTATGTGGCCCTGGCCGCACTCGTGTATCTGATCGTGATCCACAAGCTCGAATACTTTCTCAACGCACGCATTGTCGGCAGCCATATCAATGCTCGCGCCTGGGAGATACTGATCGCCATGCTGGTCATGGAATCCGCATTTGGGCTGCCAGGACTTGTCGCGGCACCGATCTACTATGCCTACCTCAAGGACGAATTGGCCGCGCGCCATCTGATCTGACCAAAACGGAAAGGCTCACCGGGCATGCCGGTCTTTGACGTCGCCACGCTTCAGTGCCTGCTGGCCATCGACAGCGCCACCTTCGCTGTTGCCGTTTTCTCGACAATCTGGCAGCGCTTCGGCGACGGCCGACGCGAATGGGCCGTCGCACTCGCCTGCCAGACGCTCGGCTGGGGCCTGCTGGCGGCTGGTCCGCGCTGGCTTCCACCGATAGCCCTGACAGCGGCTCCCCTGCTAAATCTCGTTGGACTCTCGCTGTACGGCCTTGCCATGACCCGGCTGACAGGCAACCGTCTGCATCCAGCGTGGCACATCATTCCACCGGCCCTTGGCATAGTGCTGGTCTCACCATTGATCGCAGCTTGGGAGGGCCGTGCATCGGCCTTGCTCGCCATCATCCTGATCCAGTTGGTGATATGCATGGTTCCGCTGGTACGTCGCAATGACAAATGGCTTTCCAGAACCTCACGCGGAATCGTTATCGCAGCATTCGCACTCGGTGCAGCTGGCGTGCTGCTCCAGTTCCTCTCACTCAATACGGGCACCGCATCGAGCATCTATACGCACTCGCCTGCTAACTCCACGCGCTTTCTGCTTGCACACCTGAATATCGTCGTTGCCAATATCGGTATCGCCCTGCTCTACCGCGAACATGCCATGGGCAAGCTGAGCCACCAGGCAAACCTCGATCCACTGACGGAACTCTTCAACCGAGCGAGCTTCATCGAGCAGGCCGGACGGGAAATACAACGTGCACAAGCCGCAGGGGCCCAAATTGCGGCGTTGATCGTCAACATTGACGCATTCAAGAACATCAACCAACGTTTCGGCCAGTTGGGCGGCGACCGCCTCTTGCGCCACTTCGCAAAACTGCTCGTGCAAGCACTACGTTCGGAAGACCTCTGCGCACGCTGGAGCGGAGCCAGTTTTGCGGTATTGATGATCGACAGTAACACGCAAGGCGCACGACTCCTTGCAGCGCGCTTGGCCCAGGCAGTGGAAACCTCGATCGTCGAGCCTGACGGTATCAGGTACGGCATTAGTGTCGGTATCGCAGATGGAACACAACCGGAGATCGGTGCCAGCAAACTCTTTACGCAAGCCGAAACAGCGCGGCAGCAAGCCAGAGAGACTGCAGCAGACCATGCGGAGACCGCACAATGATCGAGCTGGACTTCTACACGGTTTCATCTGCCGCGCAGATTTCCTATCTTTCGCTCGCACTCGCGATGTTCCTCGTAGTGCTCAAGCGTTCGATCAGTGAGCCGTCGCTCGTGCGTTGGGTCCAGGGCCTGGTCTTGAGTGGCCTGACCGGGCTGCTGGTGATTAACCTGAATCTCTACGCGTCGATGATCTGGGCGGCGGCTTCTGGATTCATCCAGATATTCGCATTCGGCCTCCTGATGGATGCCGTGGCACGACTAGGCGGTCACCGGGCACCCTATGCCGCCATCCTACTGCCCGCCACCGCCCTGGCTGGCGCGCAGCTGCTGCAAAGTGACGATACAGACTCGCGGCGCATGCTCTATTTCCTCGTCGCCGGCGGCCAGTTCATTGCCTGCACAGCGCTCGCGCTGTCGGCATCGCGTGAAATCCTGCTCCGCAGCCGGCTATTGCTCGCTGGCGGTTTCCTGGTTGGCGCCATCGGTCATGTGTGGCGCGCGATTGATCTGACCAGACTAGCGCTGGCGTTTTCGAGCGACCCGCACATCGCAGGCTCACCGACAGGTGCGCTACTCGGTTATATAAGCCTACTCTGGGCCAGCGTCATGCTGCTGCACATTCACTTTGAGCGATCAGACGCGGCAGCCAAGCGGCTTGCCACACTCGATCCACTGACTGGCGCGTATAACCGCCGCACCTTCATCCGCTTGGGCCAGCGCGAGATCGCGCGTGCACAACGGCGCGGCCAGCCGCTTGCTGTCCTCCACATACGTATCGACGAACCCAACATTCCGCCTGAGCATGGCGCACGAGATCGCATGATCATCAGCCTGTGCCGCACACTAGCGGAAGCACTGGGGCAGCAGGACGTCGTCGGGCGTCTGGACGAAACCGAGTTTGGCGCGATCCTTCCCGAAGCAACCCTCGACCAAGGGTTAAGCCTCGCCGAGCGACTTCTCACACGGATTACGGGCTTACCCGATCTCGAGACGGGCAAAACGTACAGCATCAGCATCGGGGTAGCAGAACGCGCAGAAAACGAACTGCAACTGGGTCAAATGCTGGCTCGCGCGGAAGCGGCGGTCATACGCGCGCGTGCTGCAGGCGGCAACCGGGTGGAAACCGCAGAGACGGGCGGAGTCGGACGGGCAGCGATCTCAACCCACTAGCGACCTTGGTTTTCTTAGCGCCAGCCAACCAGCAGGAGCATCACAGCGAACCCGATAACATACGCCACCGGCACGTACCAGCCATGGCGGACCCAGCTAACAACAGACTTCGCCTCGGGAAAACCACTCGCAAGCGCCACACCGGCCGATGAGCCAAACCACAGTATCGAACCGCCGAAACCAACCGAGTAGGCGAGGAAGCCCCAGTCATATCCGCCCTGGCGAAGTGCAAGTGCGGTGAGGGGAATGTTGTCAAACACCGACGAGACGAAACCCAGGCCAAGTGTGCTGAGCCAGGACGGAATGGGAAGCGTCTGGATCGGCATCAGAGAAGCGCTCAACACAAGCGACAACAAGAACACCGTGCCCTTGAGTGTTTCCGGCAATACCTCCCAGTCCGGCCGGCGCACACCAACGCTCAATATCAACATTGCCCAGACCGCCAGTCCGATCACCGGCATGCGATCAGCAAGCCCGCGTTCGACCACGTTGGCAAAGACGTTGGCTGCAAGCGCGGCGGACAGCACCAACGCGACGATGCCGATACGCGGCCAGTCGAGATGCGTATGCCGATTGCCGTGACGAATGATAGGACAGTGGCGGTGCTGCTGGATCGCAGCCGGAATCCCAAACACGAACAGTGCGGTCACCGCTCCAACGTAAGCCCCCACGATCTCGCTCGGAGCGACACCATCAATCCACATCATTGTGGTCGTGGTATCACCCAGCACCGAGCCCGAACCGCCTGCGTTCGAGGCAGCGACGATAGCTACGAGGTAGCCAACATGCACACGAGCCTGAAAGAGTTGGTGCGCCATCGCACCTCCGATCAGCGCCGCAGCGATATTGTCGAGGAAGCTCGATATGACGAACACCACGACGAGCAACGCAAATGCGCCCTTCCAGCCATCCGGGAGATAGTCGGGCAGCATGACAGGAATACGGGTCTTCTCGAAATGGCGAGCGAGCAGCGCAAACCCCGTAAGAAGCAGGAACAGATTCGCTAGCGTGATGCGCTCACGCAAAAAGTGAGCAACAAGTCCAGCCATACCGGGTCCATCATCGAAGCCGCTGAAAGCAAGCCGCCAGCCGATGATCGCGGCAAGCCCGACAAGGCCGACGACGAACGTGCGTTCATGAAACAACGCCACGCCGAGCAGGGTTGCGCCGAAAAGCAGGAACTCGGTCGGAAGGCCGACAGCCATTGCTGTCGCTGCATGCACAGCACTGGAACATGTAGCCAGAAACGCAGTCAGCAGCACCGCTCCCGCGAATCGACGGCCCCCGCGCATTAGGTGTGCCATCCGCGCCTCCTTGCGGTGGTTTTCGCTCGACGCAATGCCACTCTGTCAGGTCTTCTGAAACAGCAATCGCAGATACTTTTCGATTGCCACAATCATCGAGACGCAAAGCGCGACAGCGACGATGTGCAACCAAGTGTCCAGCTGCAGCGGTGCAGTCTCGAATGCGGTCTGCATCGGCAAGAGATATGTAAAGCCCATCTGCAGCACGAACATCGTGATGATGCCGAACCACACCCAAGGATTGCTCAGCACACCCATGCTCCACCAGGAGCGGCGGAGCGAGCGACAGTTCAACAGGTAGGCCATTTCGCCGAAGACGAAAACGTTGACTGCCGCGGTGCGTGCATAGTTGAGCGATTCACCGCCACCGAGTTCAAAGTTGAACAGCCAGAACGCACCGATGACAAGCAGCGTTCCCACAAGCACGATCCGCCCGGCAAGCACACCTGTGACGATCGGTTCGGCTGGCGGGCGCGGAGCTCGACTCATGATGTCGCCCTCCAGCGGTTCGAACGCGAGCGTGAGCCCCAACAGCAGCGCTGTTGTCATATTTATCCAGAGAATCTGCAAAGGTGTGATGGGTAGCGTGCTACCGAGCAGAATCGCAACGAGGATGATCAGTCCTTCGCCGAAGTTGGTTGGCAGCGTCCATACGATGAATTTGAGCAGGTTGTCATAAACCCCGCGCCCCTCCTCGACAGCAGCCTCGATCGACGCGAAGTTGTCATCGGTGAGCACCATATCCGCCGCCTCCTTGGCCACGTCCGTGCCACCCGCTCCCATCGCAACACCGATGTCGGCCTGCTTGAGTGCCGGCGCATCGTTCACACCGTCACCGGTCATCGCAACAATCTCGCCACGAGACTGCAATGCACCGACGAGGCGCAACTTCTGCTCCGGCTCTACGCGTGCAAAGACACTGATCTCTGCCGCCTGTTGCGCAAGTGCCCTATCGTCAAGCGCCGCGAGCTCGCGGCCGGTGAGCACACGCGGCCCCTCCTCTTCTCCAATACCGAGTTGCTGCGCAATGCCCGCCGCCGTCGCTGCATGATCGCCAGTGATCATCACCACCCGCACGCCCGCCGCCTTGCACTTCGCTACAGCACGTCGGGCTTCGTCGCGCGGCGGGTCGATCATGGCCTGCAAGCCGAGCAACACCAGATCATTGCCGAGCTCGCCCCCAGCCAGCGCACAGTCTGAGATGGGCACACCACGCGCAAAGGCGAGCACACGCAGGCCGCGCCGCGCCATTTCCTCGGCAGCAGCATGAATGACTTCAGCATCGATCGACACTTCGCTGCCATCTGATGTAACCATTCGGCTGCACCGCTCCAGCACACGCTCGACCGCCCCCTTCACAAATACGCATTGCATGCCACCGCCCTCGTGGCTCGTTGCCATGAACTGCCGCCGCGAATCAAACGGCAGTTCACCACGACGCGGATGCATCTGGCGCACTTCGGCCGGATCGAGCCCCCCCCGCATAGCAGAGAGCAACAATGCAGACTCAGTCGGATCGCCCTCGAACGCGAGCGCCTCGCCTTCATCACGCATCGTCGCGTTGTTACAGAGCACCCCCGCAACCAGCAGGCTCTGCAACACGTCCGGATTGGGCGTCGTATCCGTAGCAGGAATCACCGCACCAGCGAGGGATCCGCCCTCGCCCGTCACATGACAAGCGACACTCCCGGCAAGGAGTTCCGTCACCGTCATTCGGTTCTGTGTCAGTGTGCCTGTCTTGTCGGAACAGATGACCGTGACGCTGCCAAGCGCTTCGACAGCAGGCAAACGGCGGATGACCGCCGCACGACGCGCCATCCGGTTGACCCCAATCGCAAGCGTGATCGTAAGCGCCGCGGGCAACCCTTCGGGAATCGCTCCAACCGCAAGTGCCACGGCGGCCATCAACATGTTCCCGATCGTTTCCCCGCGAATCAGTCCCACCGCGAAAGCGACGCCAGCCAGGGTCAGGATTACCCAGAGCATCACATTTGAGAATGTCGCGAGACGCCGAGTCAGCGGCGTAGCAAGCGACGGCGCCTGCTCGATCAGGGTCGCGATCCGGCCGAGTTCGCTTTTGGCTCCAGTAGCAATCACGAAACCCTCCGCGATCCCCTGCAGTACATGCGTACCTCCAAAAACCATACAGGTACGCTCGGCCAGGATGGCATCGGCATCAACAGCGTCCAGCTCCTTGCTTACGGGCACGGATTCACCTGTCAGCATCGCTTCGTCGATGATGGTTCCGTTCGCTGCAAAGAGGCGCAGGTCAGCCGGCACGCGGTCGCCCGCCTCAAGGCGCACCACATCGCCAGGCACGAGATCCGCGGCTGCAATGCGCCGGATTTCACCGTCCCGGCGCACACTGCAGGCTTCGGACACGCGGCGTGCAAGCGCCGCAATCGCGGCTTGCGCCCGCGACTCCTGCGCGGCACCGACGATCGCATTGATAAGTACCACGCCAAAAATCACACTTGCATCGATCCACTCGTGCAAGACGAGTGCGATCACGCCCGAAGCAAGGAGGATGTAGATCAGCGGCTCCCGCAGTTGGCGAATGAATCGCGCAAAACCTGACTCTGGTGGCTGTCCTTCGATCCGGTTCGCACCAAAGCGCTGGCGGCGCTCGACCACTTCGGCAGCCGGCAACCCTTGCCGCATGTCGGTTTCGAGCAACTTTTCCGATTGCTCTACACTCTGTGCATGCCATGCCACTTCTGTTCCAGAAGTGGTCACTGGACTCATCTTTGTCATGCGTTTCACGCCACTCGATTCGTCGGCGTACCGCACAGGAACGCATCGACATTTGCAATCGCGCCGTCGGCAAGCCGTTGCATTGCTCCGCTGGATGCCCACGCCATATGAGGCGTGACGATCAGGTTGGTCAGCATCCGGTCTAGCAAGGGATTCGGATCGCGTGGGGGCTCCTGCGAAAGCACATCGGTCGCCGCCCCCGCGATACGCCCCTCGCGCAACGCGGCCGCCAGCGCAGCTTCATCAACAAGGCCGCCCCGGGCCGTATTGACCAGTACTGCCGAAGGTTTCATGGACAATAGAGCCTCATGATCGATGAGCCTGTACGTGGTCTCGTTGAGCGGGCAATGAAGTGACACCACATCCGCTTGGGCAAGCGCGTCGAAAAACGCAACATAGCCCGCACGCACGACGTCGGCACCGCGACGCTCGGCGAAAATCACACGCATGCCGAGGGCTGCTGCGCGGCAAGCCAGTGCTTCACCGAGCGATCCGCGGCCAACGATAGCCAATACCGCGCCCGACAAATCGCCGACCGGGCGGTCAAGAAGACAGAACACGGGGGATTTGGCCCACAGGCCGCTGCGCACATCGGCCACATAGCCAAGCAGGTTCCGCCGCAGCGCCATCATCAGCATCAACGCGTGCTCCGGTACTGTGACGGATGCATAGTCCTGCACGTTACTAACGACAATGCCGCGCTCACGGCAGGCAGGAAGGTCGACATTGTCAGTGCCCGTCGCGCTCACCGAGATCATTGCAAGCGCCGGCAGGCGTGCAAGAAGCGTCTGGTCGAGGCGCACTTTGTTGATGATTGCGACAGTGGCACCTTCAAGCCGGGCAGCAACTTCATGGGGCTGTGAAGAAGAAAAAGCGAGCCACTCGTGCGGCGCGTCCGGACGCTTGAATTCGGCGCGGATCGAGTCGGCCTCGAGGGCTACAACTCGCGGCAGGCGGGCGTGCATGAAGGAGTCCTCGTAGTGCAGCGTTTCAACATATCACGTGCCCGAACTCAGCGGCGTATCGGGGGACAAGACCCTTGCGCTGCCCAATCCATAATTTCGGTATGCGAAAAAAGCGGCCCTGCGGTAAGATCGGCATTCCTCGAAAAACGAGTTCCCGCCTTGTCCAAAGACGAACCAAAAAACTCGTCGATCCAGGTGATCGAGCGAATGATGAACTTGCTCGACACCCTCGCTACCCACCGTGACCCGATCCCGCTCAAACAGTTGGCCCAGGAGACCGGGCTACATCCGTCAACCGCCCATCGGATTCTCGCTGCAATGGTCGCACGCGGTTTCGTCGAGCGTGTCGAGGCCGGCATTTATCGACTGGGTGTGCGCTTGCTCCAACTCGGCAATGTCGTGAAGTCACGCCTGTCCGTGCGCGAAATGGCCATCGAATCGATGCAACGATTGCATCAAGCAACTGGCGAGAGCGTGAATCTCGGCATGCGTGATGGCGATGACATCATCTACGTCGAACGTACGTCGAGCGGTCGCTCAGCCGTGCGAGTGGTCCATATCGTCGGTGCACGCGCACCGCTGCATACCACCGCTACCGGCAAGCTGTTCCTCGCGGACGGCGGTGCCCAGCAAGTGCAGGACTACGCGCGCCGCACCGGGCTTCCGCCCAGCACGCAAGCATCAATCTGCACATTGCCGGCGCTGGAAAAGGAACTTGACCGCGTGCGTCGGCACGGCGTGGCGTACGACATGGAAGAAGTCGAGATCGGCGTACGCTGCATCGCGGCAGGCATTCGCGACGATTCGGGCATACTGGTCGCAGGGCTTTCACTATCCACGCCTGCCGAGCGATTCAACTCCGACTGGGCTCCACTGGTGCGGGAAACCGCCGAGACGATCTCGACGTCTCTCGGCTATGTCAAACCCGAGAAATCCTGAGCCGCCACCGGTTTGCTGACATGAAAAGAGCGTGCCACGGCACGCCCCTGTTCGGACCAAGAAGGGACTTCAGCCTGCCGGCAGGTGTGCGACGTGCTGCACCAACGCGGCTTCCACCCAACGCTTGACGCGCTGCGCGTCGGCAACACGGGTGAACTTACCGACTGAATCGAGCAATACGATCACTATCGGCTTGTTGGCAAGCCAAGCCTGCATCACGAGGCAGCGACCCGCTTCATTGATGAATCCAGTCTTCGAAACACCGATCTGCCACTCGGAGTTCTTCACCAGCGCATTGGTGTTGCGGAACGTCTGCTCGCGATTGCGAACCATGATGGTCTG
This sequence comes from Niveibacterium sp., assembly GCA_031555325.1. Taxonomy (GTDB): domain Bacteria; phylum Pseudomonadota; class Gammaproteobacteria; order Burkholderiales; family Rhodocyclaceae; genus Niveibacterium. The sequence continues at coordinate 47,883 of JAVBUM010000063.1, forward strand.
TTCAGAATCCGTCGAAAACTCCCGGATCAGCGGGTACTTTGAAGCTGCGGTTACCATCTTTGCCAGATCGCGCGCACTCGACACATTGTTCGGATTGAGGCCCGTCGGATCGTGAAAGGCCGTGTCCACCAAGCCCAGTGCATGTGCCTTCTGGTTCATCGCGTAAACAAACGCTGGTACCCCGCCCGGATAGTTCCGTGCGAGCGCTGCGGCAGCGCGATTTTCGGACGACATCAGTGCCAAGTGCATCATCATCTCGCGCGAGAGCGCAGTACCGACGACAAGACGGGAGCCGGTATTCTTGAGCTTATCCGTATCGTCTTCGGTAATCGTGAGTTCCTCGGACAATGACGGCTTGACATCAAGCGCAACCATCGCAGTCATCAGCTTCGTGATGGAAGCGATCGGTACCACGGCCTCGGCATTGCGCTCAAGCAAAACCTTGCCAGAGTCGAGATCCTGAACCATAAACGCAGCGGACTTGAGCAGCGGGTTACCCATGGCGTCGAATTCCGGCTCAACCACCTGCGCCGGAATGTACTTAGCCGCCTTCACATCCTGGTACAGCGTACGGGTAGCGGCAGAGCGACGGCTCACAACCTTGTGAACACGCGTCTCCTGAACAACCTTGCGTGTTGCTTTGGTCGATTTCGGTTTGGCCTTGGCTGTCGACTTGCTTGCAGGCCTGACGGTCAATTTACTTGCGGACTTGGTGGTTGTCTTGCCCCCCACGGCTTGCTTCTGGTGATGGAGGGTGCCCGACTTCTGGGCTGCGGTCGCATGAGCGGCATAAGGCAGCGCCAATGCAACCACAAGGCCTAATACAAGCGCTTTGATATGGTTCTTCATAACTCGCTTGCCCGCAGCGCGGCCCTAGTTGGTCCTGGTGCCGTAAATAATAGCAATTCCCCAAGAAATTTAAGCGGATAGATTTCTTTTTTCATGTGACGGTTCAAGAAACTCTGACACGGTCCGGTCGGCAACGAGCTTTTGCAAGCAAGCTCGAAGTATAGGTCTGTCATCCAGCGGCAAACGCCGAAACAGGGGCCTAAAACCCGCTATAACGGCGCGATGGGGGGGGTGCATGAGCGCTGCCGGCACCCGAGACACAAAAGCTCCGATGCGTGCTCTACGGATAATCAGCTTTTCTGTCCGGCCTCGACCACGGTTAGTGCGGTCATGTTTACGATCCGGCGTACCGTAGCGGTAGGCGTCAAAATGTGTACGGGCTTGGCCAGACCAAGCAGGATAGGTCCGATGGTCATGCCATCGCCTGCGCCGGTCTTGAGCAGGTTGAAGGCGATATTTGCGGCATCGAGCGTCGGAAAGATCAGGAGATTTGCGTCATCCCGCATGCGGGCATTAGGAAACACCTGACGGCGGATTGACGCATCAAGCGCTGCATCTCCATGCATCTCGCCCTCGACCTCAAGCTCCGGATAGCTTTCGTGCAGTAGCGTCAGTGCGCGACGCATCTTGTGGGCCGTGGGCGTCTCGTCAGAGCCAAAGCTGGAATGCGAAAGCAGGGCAATCTTCGGCTGGATGCCGAAGCGGCTAATCTCTTCAGCAGCAAGCGTGGTCATTTCCACGATCTGTTCCGCGGTCGGGTCGTAATTGACGTAGGTGTCACTCAGGAAGACCGTGCGTCCGGGCAGCGAAAGCAGGTTCATGGCATACAGATTCCCTACGCCCGGCTGCAGCCCCAAAGTATTGCGTACCAGTTCAAGATGCCGTTGGTGCAAACCCGACGTGCCGCAGATCATGCCTTCCGCGTAGCCAAACTTGAGTAGCAATGCACCGATAAGGGTCGTGCGGCGACGCACTTCGCGCTTGGCGAACTCGACCGATACCCCACGCCGCTCCATCAGGCAGTGATAGTGGGTCCACAGCTCACGGTAACGCGGATCATCGTCCTGATTCACCATCTCAAAATCGAGTTCTGGCCTCAGACGCAATCCAAAGCGTTCAATATTGCGGCGGATAATCTCTGGACGTCCGATCAGCATCGGCCGAGCGAGGCCCTCGTCGACCACCGTCTGTACCGCTCGCAACACGCGCTCGGATTCACCTTCGGCAAAGATGATCCGCTTGGGCGCCTTCTTCGCCGCAGCAAATACTGGCCGCATGATTAGGCCCGACTGCCATACGAAATTATTGAGGCTCTGGCGATAGGCTTCGATATCAGCGAGCGGACGGGCCGCAACACCCGACTCCATCGCCGCCTGTGCCACGGCAGGCGCAATCTTGACGATCAGGCGCGGATCGAAAGGCCTCGGAATGATGTATTCAGGGCCGAAACTGGACACCTTCTCACCATATGCAGCCGCCACGACCTCGGACTGCTCCGCTCGCGCAAGTTCAGCAATCGTGCGCACCGCAGCCAATTTCATCGCATCGGTGATCGTCGTCGCGCCCACGTCAAGCGCACCACGGAAGATGAATGGGAAACACAAGACGTTATTGACCTGATTCGGATAGTCCGAGCGACCTGTAGCGATGATCGCATCGCTACGGACCGACTGAACGTCCTCCGGGAGGATTTCCGGCGCTGGGTTGGCAAGCGCAAATACGAGTGGTCTTGGCGCCATCTTGGCAACCATGTCCGGCTTGAGCACTCCGCCCGCCGACAGACCAAGGAATACGTCCGCCCCTTCAATGACCTCTCCAAGCCTGCGCGCCATGGTTTTCTTCGCGTAACGCGCCTTGATCGGATCCATCAAGACAGTACGTCCTTCGTACACCACACCTTCGACATCGGTGACCCAGATGTTCTCGACGGGCACTCCGAGCATGACAAGCAGTCCCAGGCAGGCCAGCGCCGCCGCACCTGCACCAGAAGTCACCACCTTCACCTCATCGAGCTTTTTGCCTGCGAGGTGGAGTCCATTGATCAGCGCAGCGCCCACGACAATCGCCGTACCATGCTGATCGTCGTGGAACACGGGGATCTTCATCCGTTCACGCAACTTCTGTTCGATGTAGAAGCACTCCGGCGCCTTGATGTCTTCGAGGTTGATGCCACCGAAGGTCGGTTCGAGCGAGGCAATCATCTCGATCAGCTTGTCGGCATCGTTTTGCTGGATCTCGAGATCGAACACATCGATATCTGCAAACTTCTTGAAAAGAACGGCTTTACCTTCCATCACCGGCTTAGCTGCAAGCGGGCCGATGTTGCCCAGTCCGAGCACCGCGGTACCATTGGTCACCACGCCGATCAGGTTGGCCCTTGCCGTCAAGCCGCTGGCCTCAGCCGCATCTGCGACAATCGCGGTACAGGCTGCAGCGACGCCTGGCGAGTAAGCGAGCGAAAGATCCTGCTGGTTCGTCAGAGCTTTGGTTGGAGCGATCGTGATCTTTCCTGGACGTGGTTGACGGTGATACTCCAGCGCTGTGGCTCGCAGGCGTTCATCCATGAATAGGCTCTCCCTCTGTTGAAAATGTTGTCAGCCCCCGCAGACCGTCCGCGGAAAGCAAGTTGAATCTCTGTGTCGTTTGAAATTCCGCAGAACAATTTTAAGTTGCCTACGGCCTAGGAGAAGCCCGTATTTGTGTCAGGCCAATACGGCCGTAGACTTTTTCTGTTTAAGTACCCATGTTTGCCGGCCCGAAAAACAAGACTTTTTTGGCAAACATGCAGTCTCGCGTCGCTTCTTCCCCAACCCCCGACGCAAACACATACCCCCGTGCGCAAGCTTTGCGCGCGGGGAACGCATTTCAGCACTGTGGTATCAGGAGAGTTCTCAATATGACAACACGCACGATCGCATCGGCCGCTCCGTCCTATGTCCGCCACGCTCGCCTCAAGCAGTGGGTTGCCGACTACGCGGCCCTTACTGAAGCCAAGGACATCGTGTGGTGCGACGGATCCGAAGAGGAATCCGCCCGCCTTTGCGAGGAGATGGTGGCCAGCGGACAAATGATCCGGCTGAATCCGGAAAAGCGCCCGAACTCCTTCCTTGCCCGTTCAGATCCTTCTGATGTCGCACGTGTCGAGGATCGTACCTTCATCTGTTCGAAGGATCCCGAAAACGCGGGTCCCACGAACAATTGGGAAGACCCGGCCAAGATGAAGGAAAAGCTCTCCGGCCTCTTCAAGGGCTCGATGCGCGGCCGCACCTTGTATGTTGTTCCGTTCTCGATGGGTCCGCTTGGCAGCGACATCGCCCAGATCGGCGTTGAATTGACCGATTCGGCCTACGTTGTCGTCAACATGCGGATCATGACTCGCATGGGTAAGGCCGTGTATGACGTCCTCGGCGAAGACGGCGATTTCGTTCCCTGCCTGCACTCGCTGGGAGCTCCGCTTGAGGAAGGCCAAGCCGATTCGCTCTGGCCGTGCAACCCCACCACCAAATACATCTGCCATTTCCCGGAAACGCGCGAAATCTGGTCGTATGGTTCGGGTTATGGCGGCAACGCGCTACTCGGCAAGAAGTGCTTCGCGCTGCGTATCGCCTCGACGATGGCGCGCGACGAAGGGTGGCTCGCCGAACACATGCTGATCCTCGGCGTCGAAAATCCGGAAGGTGAAAAGCACTATGTCGCAGCGGCTTTCCCATCAGCCTGCGGCAAGACCAACTTTGCCATGCTGATCCCGCCGGCCAGTCTCAACGGCTGGAAGGTCACGACCGTCGGCGACGATATCGCTTGGATCAAGCCGGGCAAGGATGGCCGCTTCTATGCGATCAACCCCGAATTCGGTTATTTCGGCGTGGCACCGGGCACCAGCGCCAAGACGAACTACAACGCGCTCGCCACGCTGTCGAAGAACATCATCTTCACCAACGTTGCGCTGACCGATGACGGCGATGTCTGGTGGGAAGGCATGACGAAGGAAGTGCCCGACCATCTGATTGACTGGACCGGCCAAGACTGGACCCCGGGCTGCGGCCGCAAGGCAGCACACCCGAACGCCCGCTTCACCGCCCCTGCCAGCCAGTGCCCATCGATGGATGCAGCTTGGGAAGACCCGAAGGGCGTGCCGATCTCGGCCTTCATCTTTGGTGGACGTCGTGCGACCACCGTGCCGCTCGCCTATCAGGCATTCAACTGGAACTTTGGCGTCTACATGGCCGCCACTCTCGGTTCCGAGACCACGGCTGCGGCCTTCGGCCAGACCGGAGTGGTTCGTCGCGATCCGTTCGCAATGCTGCCATTCTGTGGTTACCACATGGGCGACTACTTCAACCACTGGCTGAAGATCGGCCATACCATCGAACGTACGCCGGGCATCTTCTGCGTCAACTGGTTCCGCATGAACGAAAACGGCGACTTCATGTGGCCGGGCTTCGGTGAGAACATGCGCGTCCTGAAGTGGATCGTCGAGCGCTGCTCCGGCAAGGTCGGCGCACGCGAGACGGCACTGGGCTGGATGCCACGCTTTGAGGATATCGACTGGTCCGGTGTTGACGTATCGAAGGAAGAATTCGAAGCGCTTACGGCTGTCGATACGACCGCTTGGCGTACGGAGTTCGCCCTGCACCAAGACTGGTTCGAGCAAATCGGCAAGCGCCTGCCGCGCACGCTTGAGCTCCAACGTGAGATGTTCGAACTCATGATCAAGGAATAGTCGCCGAGAACACAGACGCAGCAATTGCTGAACGCGGCCCGGAAAACCGGGCCGCGTTTGTTTTGGATAGCCCACAACAAAATCAGCTCCGGCGGTACACTTTTGCCATGAGCGAATACCTGAACGCACTGACTTGCGGAGCAGTCGCAACCCGGGCAAGCCAGATCGAGCCTTTCCACGTCATGGAATTGCTGGCCCGCGCCCAAAAGTTCGAAGCCGAGGGCCGCGACATCATCCACATGGAGGTCGGAGAACCTGACTTCCCGACACCTTGGCCGGTTATCGAGGCGGCCAGGAAGGGGCTCGATAATGGCCGAGTTTCCTACACCCCGGCAGCTGGCCTGCCGCGCCTACGCGAAGCGATTGCTGGCCACTATGCACGCCGATTCGGTCTTGCGATCGATCCTGAGCGCGTCGTGGTGACAGCGGGCGCATCGGGGGCACTGACCCTTGCAATCGCGGCACTCACCAACAGCGGTCAGGAATGGCTTCTCCCCGATCCTGGCTACCCTTGCAACCGTGTTTTCGTACAGGCATTCGAGGGAGTTCCGCGCGCCCTGCATGTCGGACCCGAGACGGCATTTCAGCCTACACCCGCATTGGTCGCTGAGCATTGGCAGGCGCGCACCCGCGGCCTCATTGTCGCAAGTCCAAGCAATCCTACCGGTACACTGATCGGCTATGACGTGCTCACCGGCATTCACCAGATCTGCCGCGAGCGCAAGGGTGCCCTCATTGTCGACGAGATCTACCAGGGCCTGACTTACGGATCGGAACCCTGGAGCGCACTTTCGCTCGGTGCAGACCTCTTTGTCATCAACAGCTTTTCCAAGTACTTCGGAATGACGGGCTGGCGACTCGGCTGGCTGATCGCGCCACCCGGATATGTACGCGTAATCGAAAAGCTTGCGCAACACTTCTTCATCAGCCCCTCTACACCAGCACAGCATGCCGCGCTGGCAGCTTTCGATGTCGAGAACATTGCGATACTCGAAGCACGTCGCCGTGCCTTTCACGAACGCCGCGACGTACTGCTGAAAGGCCTGCAGAACCTAGGCTTCGGCATCCCTGCGGTACCGCAGGGCGCATTCTATGTCTATGCCGACGTCAGCCAGCTATCCAACGACAGCTTCGCCTTTGCCCACCGCCTGCTGGACGAAGCGGGCGTCGCTGCGACACCTGGTCGGGATTTTGACACGCTGGAACCCAGACGCTGGATGCGTTTTGCCTATACGACCGGCGTCACACGCATCGAGGAAGCCTTGGAGCGCTTGCGCAAGGTTCTCTAACCCCGAAAACAAGAACGCCGGCAATGGCCGGCGTTCTTGTTTGGAGTTGGAGCTGGTCTTACTTATCAGCTTGCCGAGGCCAGACGTGCCCCCGACTTCATCGCAGACTTCAGACGCTGCGCCTCAGCCAGAACACGGTTGGTGTAGGCCGACGAAGGATCACCGCCATACTGCTGCAAACCCGCCGCCAGCGAACCATTGCGGCGGATGTATTCCTTGAGAACCAGGGCACCCACACGGATATTCTCATTCGGATCGAGCAGTGGATGTGCACCTGCCGACGGATCGATCTTATCCTTGTGGAAGCGTGGCACGACTTGCATCAGCCCCTGTGCACCGAACGGACTCTCCGCAAACGGATTGAAGCTCGACTCGACACCCATCACCGCAATGATGAGGACAGGATCCACGCCAACGGCACGACCGGTGGTCAACGCAGACCGAATCAGTGGTTCGATGGCTGCACGTGAAACTTTGTAGCGGCGCGACAGGTACTCGCTGAGACGACCCATTTCTGGCGATAGCCGATCCTGGTGCGGAGCGACATCGGCCACTGGCTCAACAGCATCGGCAGTCTCGACTTCAACTTCGGCCACTTGTAACGCAGGCGGCGACGCCTGCGTGGCGACCTCGGTGCGGCCAAACAACCCAGGCATGGAAAGACCCGCAAGCCCTTGGTCCGCGAAACGAACACCAACAAAGACAGTCACGATCAGTCCAGCTACAACAAGACCGCCGTGGGCGAAATGCAACAAGAAGGCTCCTGCATGTCGCCCGCAGGCTGACACGCGAGTTGCGTAGGACATTATTCCTCCCTCTCTGGCCCCACTTCCGACGAACGAAAGAAGCCGGACACAACGACGCGTCAGCGACACCGCCGAATGTTTAAACCCGATTCTTTGCTGATTCGTACCGACCGCAGGGTGGTCAAAGGTCGAACATGGTGCAACGCCGCAACCAGACGATACACCGCTCAAAGCGCGAAGCTGCGTGAGGACGGAACGGTGACTGGCAGGACTGTTCCGCGCGCTGATTTATACACTGCAATCTACAGATCGCAACCAGTGAAGGCGCGTAGTCTATTGATTCAATTGAACTTTGTCAATCCCAGGCAAAGCCGCGTCATTGCTGGGGCTGGCCGGAATGGCCCACAGCAGGCAAAGATCTCGAAGGCGTCGCGAGCGTGACGCCTGATTCGCGAACAAAAAAAGGCGCGTGCTGAACGCACCTTTTCCCCCATGCGCCCCCTCTTAGGATGGACGCGAACCCGTCGGAAATGGCCATGCAACGCTAGGGTTGGGCGATGGATTCAAACCCGATGTTACGGCTGTAGACGGCTTGGCTTCTCCCGAAATCGGATCCACATCCGTCGTGACGGGCTTATCAGCGAGCGCCTCTGCTTCCGGCGCACGGGTCTCTTCAGCCACTTCGGCGACGACCGGTGCAGAAGCAGGAGTCGGCACCTTGGCTCGACGAGCGGAAGGCTTCTTCACCGCCACGGGCTTCTCGACAGATGGCTTCACAGCGCGCTTGGCAGGCACTTTGGTAGCAGGCGTCGCAGCCCTCTCGACCGCCTTCACGACAGCCTCTTCTGCCTTCGCCACGGAGGTCACCACAGCCTTCTTGGCTGCAGTAGCCCGCGAAGCAGCCTGCCGGACGACTTTCTCAACTGCTTTTTCTGCCTTCTTTGCCACCTTCTCTACCGACTTCTCAATCTTCGAGGCCGCGCTCTTGGCCGCTGCAACCTTCGGTGCAGCAGCCTTCTTGACAGCCTTCTCGGCTTTAGCCACTGCCTGCCTGACGGTAGTCAAAGCGCTGTTTTTTTTCACACCAGCAGTCTTGGCAGTAACTTTCTTCGCAGGGGCAGACTTGGTGACGATCGTCTTTGCCGCAGGCTTCTTCGCCGCCGGTTTGACTGTCGTCTTTGCTGCAGCAGCCTTTGCTGCGGCGGTCTTTGTTGCAGCAGTTTTGGCAGCAGATCTGGTCGAAGTCGTCTTCGTAACAGCCGTCGCTGCAGCCAACACCCTCGGTGCAACAGCCTTCTTGGCGGTGGTAGCAACCTTCCTTGCCGCCGGGGTCGCAGCGACCTTCACGGAAGACGGGCGGGCGGCGGTTTCCTTCTTGGCAATCGCCGGTTTCTTTACAACAGGCTTTGCAACGGCCTTGGTGACTGTAGTCTTCTTGGCAGGTGCCTTCACTGCCGTTTTGGTGGGTGTCTTCGCCGCCGTCTTAGTCGCCGTCTTAGTCGCCGTCTTGGTCGCCGTCTTGGTCGCCGTCTTGGCTGTCGTCTTTGCGACCGGCTTTGCAGCCGGCTTCCTTGCCACCGGCTTGGTCGCAGCCTTGGTTACCGCCGGTTTTCTGGTTGCTGCAGCCTTCACGGCAGGCTTGGCCGCGGCCTTCTTCGCACCGGATTTTGCAGCGGGCTTGGATGCCACGATTTTCGGCGCAGCCTTGGCTGCAGGCTTAGCAACAACGGTTTTCTTGACAGCTGACTTCGCGGTAGTTGCCTTGATGACCGCCGCGGGTTTCGCTGTAGTCGTCTTCTTGATCGGTTTTCCCACAGTAGTCTTCTTGATCGTTGCCGCGGGCTTCGCTGGCACCTTCTTCGCCACAACAGGCTTCGCTGGCACCTTCTTCGCAACAGCCGGCTTCGCAGCCGGTTTTGCCGCAATCTTCTTTGGCGTGACCGCAACCTTTGTGGCGGCCTTCGTGGCCGCAGTCTTCCTGGCCTTGTCACTCGATTTTGCAGTTGCCATGTTTACCCTCCAGTAGCGTCGTGGGTCGTTAATCGCGCACGCCGCCACGGGCCGTGGCGCGCCGCTGCCGCGCATATGCGCGGCTGTTTGAAAAAGCTTTCAGCCGCATTCCTGCCTCTGCAGGAAAATTCACGGCTAGCCATGTAAAAACTGGAGGCTCTCGCGGTATCAATTCCAACTGAGCAAGCCTCCTGTCTGGGATTCGATGACGCGTGTCTCGAAGAAATCGCACGCTTTCTGCAGGTCGATCATTTCGCACATCCATGGGAGCGGATTTTCCACGCCCGAATAGAGCAGATCGCCCCCGACTTGCTGATAGCCCAGATTCGCTCTGAGGCGCGGATATTCCTTGAGCATCCGGGCGCGACTTGTCACAGAGGATGTACTGATGCCGCTCGGCGAAGCCTGTCATTTTATTCTGATGGCCGAGTACAAGGATTCGCACGCCCCCTGCAGAAGTCACCGCCACCTCGTAACAGGCATTGAAGACCTCGCCTTTGTCGAGCCCTGCGGGATCTTCCCAGGGCGCGACGGCGCACGCCATATTCATTTCCTGCGGCATCCAGTGATTCATGCAGGTTGCGACGGACGTCTCTGATGCCCGCTTGAAGGGGGACGAGCAGGCTAGCGCCAGCGCGACCATTGGCGGAGCGCCTGTCGGAGAGGCTTATCTGGGGCTCATTTTCTACGAGAACATCTCGTCGCGCCGCCACTCTCTGCGCGCCCAGTAAACTACCCTGCTCAGCCACGCGGGGCTGCGTGTGAATGGCACTACTCTGTTCGTCATCGAAGTTCAGCATGCCATTATCCTTTAGATCAAAATCGATTTCGTGGCAACAATTTTCTTTCGATAGAGAATGACGAAATCCCTTATCTGGAGCGGCTTTCCAGCATGTGAAGGCGACGGACGGACACAGCTTGATTCAACAAACGCACACCAGTACTGGGTTTAATGCGTTGATCCGTCCACTAATGGAAAATCGTGTGCAACCGTGTGTCGAGAACACAACTGCGCACGACAAAAAGCGAGTCGTCATCGCACTTCGTGGAATGTCTGGCAGGAACATCAATGCTGAAGAAACTGGCGTCCACACTTCTGCCGCTGCGGGAACACCGCTAGAGACAGACATCACATGCAGCTCGCTCCCATGAGCGTCGAGGCTCTGAACCTAGCGGATCCGTTTTGCGTGCAGCATCGCACATTCGACATTCCACCTTGGGTCAATCTCGGAGGCTGTAGCGTGGAGTCGGTGCAGATCTTCCGGGGCACGCTCGATACGAGCGAGCCATCGACGCAGACCTCCTCGAAATGCATACCCTTCCTTGTCCTGCACATGGCGCACGTCCTTAATTCCGACGTCATGGCTTGCAACGTATGGGAAGGGGTTGATCAGATGCCCGCGAGCAAGTCTGCGAGACGCTGCCAGTCGAAGAACAAACCAGGGTCGGTCTTGCGACCTGGGGCAATGTCGCAGTGGCCAACGATATCGGCAATCGGATGGCGTCTGGCGAGTGCACGGATCAACGCTCCCAGTACGGAGTATTGAGCGGCTTCAAAGAGCTGGCTGTCGCTGCCTTCGAGCTCAATGCCGACAGAGAAGTCGTTGCAGCGTTCCCGACCACACCAGTTCGAAAGACCTGCATGCCACGCGCGAGCCAGTGTCGGCACGAACTGGATCAGGCTGCCATCACGACGGATGAAGAAATGCGCGGAAACGCGGAGGCCCTTGATGCTTTCGTAATACGGATGTTCGCTCGGATCGAGCCGATTGGTGAACAGTTGCTCCACGCCGGGCCCACCGAATTGCTCCGGAGGAAGGCTAATCGCATGGACAACGATAAGGCAGACTTCCCCAGCCGGACGCTCGTCGGAATTGGGTGAGACGAGGAAGTGCGCACCAGCGAGCACGCCGTCCGCACCGATTTCACCGACGGGCTGCGGCGCGTCCACGGCAGCATGCGTCGGACAAGGCTTGCCGCGCAGTCGCATCAGTTGCCTGAATCCTTCATTCCGAGGCGTTCCATCCGATAGCGCAGCGAACGGAAAGTCACACCAAGCAGGCGTGCCGCCGCAGTGCGATTGCCGTTGGTATTGTCGAGTGCGTCGAAAATGGCTTGGCGCTCGACACGGTCGAGATAGCCCTGCAAGGATTCGTGCTCAAGTGCCACGCTGTCGACACGCGGCAGCACGCTCGCCACACCCGGAATGCGCTCTTCCTCGGCAGGCTCAAGATGCAGATCGGCTACGTCGATCAGATCGCCGGCATGCAGCGCCATCGCCCGCTCAAGGATGTTCTCAAGCTCGCGCACATTACCCGGGAATCCATATGCCATGAGTGCATCGCGCGCCTTCGCGGACATCCCCGGACGCTCGACCCCCACCTCCGCAGCGAGCTTGCCCAGCAAGGAGTCCACCAGTTCAGGGATGTCTTCGCGGCGTTCGCGCAGCGAGGGCATCCGCAGTTCAATCACGTTCAGGCGGTAAAAGAGATCCTGCCGAAACCGCCCCTGGTCGACCAGCTCCTTGAGATTGCGATGTGTCGCGGATATCACGCGCAGATCGACCGCCTGCTCCACAGTATCGCCAACCCGCCGCACACGCTTTTCCTGGATAGCACGCAAGAGCTTCACCTGCATCGGTAGCGGCAAGTCACCCACTTCATCCAGAAACAGCGTGCCTCCATTGGCCGCCTGGAAGAAACCCTCACGGTCGGCTTCCGCGCCTGTGAATGCGCCCTTCCGATACCCGAAGAATTCGCTCTCCATCAGGTTCTCAGGGATCGCACCGCAATTGACCGCAACAAATGGCTTGCTGCTGCGCGGCCCCAATTCGTGAATGAGCCTTGCGGCAAGTTCCTTGCCACTACCGGACTCACCGCTGATGTACACAGGCGCCTGGCTGCGCGCGAGCCGCTCGATCATCCCGCGAACCTGCTCCATGGTCGCGGAGGTACCGGTGAGCGAGCTGGCTCCTGGCGCAGATCCCGCCTTATCGCGCGAAGGCAGGTCGAACACCGATTTGACGAGAGCTCGCAGTTGCTCGAGAGAAACGGGTTTCGACAGATAATCGAATGCGCCAGCCTTGAGCACCTGCACGGCATTTTCCATGCTGCCGTACGCGGTGATCACCGCCACAGGCAGGTCGGCATGGTGCGCCGCGATCTCGCGCACAAGCTCGATGCCCTCACCGTCAGGCAGACGCATATCCGTCAGGCACAATTGGAACACCGTTCCATCGGCCAAAAACTTGCGCGCCTCCTTCAGATTTGCGGCCGTGCGCGTGCCGAGCCCCATGCGCAGAAAAGTCAGCTCAAGCAACTCACGAATGTCATCCTCGTCATCGACGATGAGGACGATCGACTCATTGCGGCTGCGCCGCTCACTGAAAGTCAATGAACTACCCTCCCCTCACTCACGTACCGCCTTCGGTGGTCAGGCGAAAGTGAGCCCCTGACGACGATTCGCAAAGCTCAAGCTCGGCATCATTCGCCTGCGCGAGTTCGCGCGCAATATAAAGGCCGAGTCCCGTACCCTTGGAGTGCGTGGTGTAAAACGGCTCAAACGCACGGCTGCGCGTCTCGGACGCAAGACCCGGTCCGTCGTCGCGGATATCAATCGCAACGCGGCCGTCACCGCGACGCGCAGCAGCGATCGAGATGGCTCCTGGGCGCCCGGAGCAGTAACGACGTGCATTGCCCACCAAGTTCCAAAGCACCTGCTGAAGGTGGATGCGATCAAAGCTCACGGTGATCTCAGAGGGCACATGCATCTCCACCAGCCCCTGCTCCAAACCACTCAGGCTGGTGCTCTCATCAAGGAACCCCCGCACGAAAAGTTCGAGCCGGATCGACTCGGTCGTCACGCGATCGCGCCGACCAAGCTCCAGGACGTCGGAAACCATCCGGTCGATCCGTCGCGTATTGTCGAGGATGATCCGCACCAACCGCGTCTGCATGTCGGCACGCTTTTCTTCCGAAAGTAATTCACCTGCATGCGAAATGGCCGCGAGTGGATTGCGGACTTCGTGAGCAATGCCTCCCGTCAAGCGCCCGAGCGCTGCAAGCTTGATCTGCTGCGCCTCAAGTTCAATCTGCTCAAGGTCCTCAAGGAAAACCACCTGATCCCCAGCATCGCCTGTCATATGCAGGCGCAGACGTACGCGCGGCCCATCGACAAGCGCCACCTCACCAAGCTCCTGTTCGATCGCCGATGCGAGTTCAGGAGCCGTTTCGGAGATCGGCGTGCCCGGACGTGCGCGTGGCCCCAGTAATGCAGCAGCCTGCGGGTTGATCTGACGCACCACACCCTGCTTGCTCACAACAACGACACCATCGTGCAGTTCCGCGATGATTCGCTCGTTCACCAGGATCTGCCTTGCAAGAGCGCTACCACGATCGCGCGCCAGGCGTTCGTTCTGCAAGGCGCGGAATGCAAGCAGGCGCGCGACCGTCGCCACCGCAAAGAATCCCAGGCTGAGCAGGCTGACCGCACCCAGCTCAGTGCCCGGATCCGCGCCGGTTGCCATCACGCGGACCGTCTGCACGCACAACACACCAATTGTCGCGAGGGCCGCATAGAGGTAGACGAGCCGCCCCTCTCCAAGCAGACCACCTGCTGCAACCACCACCATGATCAGGTACGACATACCGCCCCGATGACCGCCAGTGATGTACATCAGCCCAAGCAATACAAAGAGATCAATGACGATCTGGACGTTGAGAACCAAGCGGTAGGAAAGCCACTCATGCCGGCGCAGGAAGAGCAGCCCCACTGCCACCGTGAAATACCCACCAACAACCAGATTCCACAGCAGCTTGCCTTCGAGTTCGCCGATGAAGGCATGCCCAAGCAAGGCGAGGCCACTGGCCAGGATCAGGCGATAGAGGCAGTAATAGCGCAGCGACTCCCAGCGCGAGTCAACCGGCTGCCACGGCAATCCAAGGGAGATAGGATCGTTCAAGCGTGTTCGGCGAGGCGGCGATGCTCCTCGCAGCAGTAGAAGCGGCCATGGGCCAGGACACCCTCGCTCTCCGGCACATGGATGCCACAGTGCGCACAAGGCGAGACCTTTTCGGGCAACGCATCCCGCGCGGGATCGTGAGTGGATCCACTTTCGGACTCGCGCGTATTGGGACCAGGTCGGCGCGAACCGCCACCAAGTTTGCGGCGCAGCCACCAAACGCCAAATAAAAGGGCTAGGAAAAGCAGGATCTGGCGCACGGCCTGAACTTGAAATAACTGGACTGGATCAGTTTACCACCCCATGGCAAGGCTTTCCGACCACCGTGCGCTGTCACGATTTCCACGCGATTGATGGTCGCCCACACAGTCACAAGGCGGCGAGCCTGCGGCATGCTTCATCAAGCGTCGCATCCTGCTTGGCGAAGCACAGCCGGACCACGCCATCATCACGCCCATCATGGCAGAACACCGAAATCGGAATTGCCGCCACACCCACCTCGCGCGTCAACCATTCAACAAACTGCCGATCCGGCAGCAATGAGACGGCGCGATAGTCGACAAGCTGGAAGTACGTCCCAGGACACGGCAAGAGGCGCAGGCGACTGTCGACGAGACCTGCACGCAAGCAATCGCGCTTGGCCTGATAGAAATCAGCAAGCCCGGACCAAGTGGCGCACTCACCCGCAACCGTAGCGAACGCAGCCTGCGCCGGGGAATTGACCGTAAAGACGTTGAACTGGTGCACCTTGCGGAATTCGGCCATCAGCGCGGCAGGGCCGAAGGCGTAGCCAACCTTCCAGCCGGTCACGTGATAGGTCTTGCCGAAGCTCGATATGCCGATCGCACGCACCGCGAGCGCCGGATGCCGCGCGACGCTTTCGTGCCGGCCGCCGTCGAAGACCATGTGCTCGTAGACCTCGTCGGAGAGCACGACGATCTTCGTGCCGTCGAGCAGGGCCGCGAGTGTGCGCATGTCCTCCTCGGGCCACACCGAGCCGGTCGGATTGTGTGGCGTGTTGATCACGACCATGCGCGTCTTCGCGTTCAGCGCGGCGCGGAACGCATCCCAGTCGGGCCGCCACTCGGGGGCAACGAGCGGCACTGGCCGAACCGTTGCGCCCTGCAGCCGCACGGCCGGCGCGTAGGCGTCATAGGCGGGTTCGAACAGGATCACTTCGTCGCCGGGCTGGACGAGCGCGGCAATCGCCGTGAGCAGCGCCTGCGTCGCACCCGCGGTGACGGTGATCTCGCTGTCGGCGTCGTAGCGCGCGCC
This sequence comes from Niveibacterium sp., assembly GCA_031555325.1. Lineage (GTDB taxonomy): Bacteria > Pseudomonadota > Gammaproteobacteria > Burkholderiales > Rhodocyclaceae > Niveibacterium. The sequence goes on from JAVBUM010000063.1 coordinate 63,732, forward strand.
GTACAGTCGTTCGAGTTTCCCCGCGATCGCCTCGCGCAGCGCCGGCAGGCCCGCCATCGGCGGATACTGGTTGAGGCCCGCGCGGATCGCCGCGGCCACCGCGTCACCGAGCGCCGGGTCCGGACTGAAATCCGGGAAACCTTGCGAGAGGTTGATCGCGCCGCACTCCTGCGCGAGCTTCGACATGACCGTGAAGATCGTCGTCCCGACTTCCGGCAACCGGCTCGTTACTGCAACACTCGCTTCCATTCCGCCTCCGCATGCTGGTCCGGGTGCGAATCTAACAGGGCAGCGCGGGCCGTAGCGAGCGTCAACCCTTGCCCACCGCGCTTGCCGCGTGCGCCGCGAGTCAGGATCATCGCGCCATGAATCTCAGACCACTCATCCCCGCTGCAGGCACGATCCGTATCCTCGACCAGAGCCTGCTGCCCCACGAAGAAACCTGGCCGGAACTCGGCACGCTGGGAGCCTGCGCCGAAGCCATCGAAACCATGCGCGTGCGCGGCGCACCGCTGATCGGCGTCACCGCGGCCTTCGGCGTGGCGATCGCACTGCAGGCCAATGCGTCGGACGCGGCGCTCGACGAAGCGGTTTCACGCCTCGCCCGCACGCGGCCGACCGCGGTCAACCTGCACTGGGCGCTGGCCCGCATGCAAGGCCGGCTCGCGCCGCTGCCCGAGCGCGAACGCGTCGACGCAGCCTGGCGCGAAGCGCTCGCGATCTTCGATGAAGACATCGCGGCGAACGCCGCCATCGGCCGGCACGGGCTCGCGCTGATCGAGGAAATCGCCGCGCGCCGCGAAGGCCCGGTCCGCATCATGACGCACTGCAACGCCGGCGCGCTCGCGACCTGCGGCTGGGGCACGGCGCTCGCGCCGGTCTATGCCGCGCACGCAGCGGGGCTGCCGGTCTCGGTCTGGGTATCGGAAACGCGGCCGCGCAACCAGGGCCTGCTGACCTGCTGGGAACTCGCGCGGGAAGGCGTGCCGCACACGCTGGTCGCCGACAACGCGGCCGGCCATCTGCTCCAGCACGGCGAAGTGGATCTCGTGATCGTCGGCGCCGACCGCATCGCGACGAATGGAGACGCGGCCAACAAGATCGGCACCTACCTCAAGGCGCTGGCCGCGCACGCAAACGGCGTCCCCTTCTGCGTCGCCGCCCCGACGAGCACCATCGACCCGGACTGCGTGCGGGGCCGCGACATTCCGATCGAGGCACGCAGCGCCGACGAAGTGCGCTGCGTCACCGGCAAGGACCACGATGGGCGCACCGCCAGCGTGCGGATCGCCGACGCCGATTGCGCCAACCCGGCCTTCGACGTGACCCCGGCCGAACTGATCACGGCGATATTGACCGAGAGGGGACTCGTCGCCCCGCAGGACCTCATGCGGGATCCCGACTGACATGCACGCCCACGCCGAATCCCTGCTCGCCGCCTGCCGCCGGATCGCTGCGGCCGGTCTCAACGACGGCGCGGCGGGCAACCTCAGCCTGCGCTGCGACGACGGCATGCTGATCACGCCTTCGGGGCTGCCGTGGGACGAACTCGGCGCCGAAGACTTCGTGCGGATGCGCTTCGATGGCGCAACGCAGGGCGCACGCGCGCCCTCTTCCGAATGGCGCTTCCATCGCGACCTCTACGCGACGCGGCCCGAATTCGGCGCCGTGATCCACACGCATGCGCCGTTCTGCACGGCGCTGGCCTGCCTGCATCGCGCGATCCCGCCTTTCCACTACATGATCGCCCGCTTCGGCGGACGCGACGTGCGCTGCGCACGCTACGAGACCTACGGCACCGAAGCGCTGTCCGATGCAGTACTCGAAGCCATGGAAGGCCGCAACGGATGCCTGCTGGGCAACCACGGCATGCTCGTCGCCGGCCGCGACCTGCGCCATGCCTGCGCGCTCGCCGTGGAGCTGGAAAGCCTGGCGGAACAGTACTGGCGCGCGTGTCAGCTAGGCGAACCTGTGTTGCTCGACGACGCAGAGATCGCGCAGGTACTGGAAAAATTCAGCGGCTACGGCGTGCGCTGAAGCTCATAGCGTTCCACGCTCGGCAGGTTTCGTCTCCGGTGGCAACAGCTTCTTGCCGATCTCTTCAGGGGAAAGCTCACCCTTCCTGTCGAATGGAATACGGCCATAGTCACGGGTAACGACATCACCCGAGATCCGGTAGGCAAGCTTGCCACCTGAATTGAGCAGATCTGGCAACTGGCGGAACAACTGTACCAGTGAGGTACGCGCATCGACCATCACATAGGCTTCACCCAGGCGCGGCAGCACGGTCGATTCACCCGTCATGCCCTTAGCGAACTCGTGGCCATTGACCTCGAACAGGAAGCGCATGCCATCGATTGCGATGTCGTGATCGTTGGGGTTTGCCACACGCAGCTTGATACGCAGCTTCTGTTCGAAGAAGTTGGCCTCCGCGAGGTCGAGCCCGGCAACACTAACCTCGGGTTTTTCCAGCCCGAGCGCCATCAGCGCACAGGCGCCGAGCAGCAGTGGCAATACCCATGCAAAGAAACGACGGCGCATGGCAAACATCTCAATTCCTTCCGGAGAGGTGTTCAAGCACCCGCAGCAACGAAATCGAATCGTCCTCACCCATGCCCGCACCCTGAGCGGCATTGAGCATCTGCGCCGTGGTCGCGCTGTTGGGGAGCGCTAACCCCATGCGGCAGGCTTCCTCCATCACGATACGCAGGTCCTTCTGATGCATCCAAGTCTTGAAGCCCGGCGTGAAGTTCCGATTAAGCATACGCTCGCCATGGTTTTCGAGGATACGACTGTACGCAAAGCCGCCCAGCATCGCCTCGCGTACGCGAGCCGGGTCGACACCCGAAGCGCGTGCGAACAGCAGTGCCTCGGCAACGATCGCTATGCTGGACCCGGTGAGGATCTGGTTGCATGCCTTCGCAACCTGCCCGGCGCCGCTCTCGCCGATCCATGTCACCGTCCTGCCCATGCATTCGAGTGCAGGCTTCACATGCTCGAAAGCCGCTGGCAGCCCCCCTACCATGATCGTCAGCGACGCTGCAACCGCACCAACCTCCCCCCCGGAAACCGGTGCATCGAGCATCGTGACACCCCGCTCGGCAAGCTGTGCGGCAATCGAACGCGCAGCCGAGGGAGCAATCGTGCTCATGTCGACATAGATCAGGTCGTTACGCCCAGCCCTCTCCGCACCATCGGCCACGCCCTCCGGGCCGAGCGCCACCTGTTCGACATCGGGCGCATCACCCACCATGGAGATGATGATCTCGCTCCGTTCTCCAAGATCGGCTGGACTCTCAGCCCGTGTTGCACCAGCCACCAGCAACGGCTGCGACGATTCGCTGCGGCGCGTCCACACACGCACGGAATGCCCAGCCTTGAGAAGATTAAGTGCCATGGGACGGCCCATGATGCCCAGCCCGATGAATCCGATGTCCATGTTTGTCTCCGCAGATTTGGGCAAACACTGCTGCGTGCGGCATGCTTCATGCGACGCAACAACGTCACTCATGAGGTGAAGAATGGATTTTGCACCGATCATCAAGGAAATCGGCCGGGGCGCCAAGGGTGCCAAGCCAATCAGCGAGGACTTCGCCAAGGCTTTGTTCGGGGAGATCCTGGACAGCCGGGTGCCCGACATGGAGCTTGGCGCAATCCTGCTTTGCCTGCGCGTGAAAGGTGAAACAGTCGAAGAGATCGCGGGATTCAAGCGTGCGATGGATGCGCGAACAGCTCCGGTCGAAGTGCCACCTGGTCCGCGCTGCGTCCTGCTGCCCACTTACAACGGTGCACGTAAACAGGCCAACCTCATGCCCTTGGTTGCGTACCTGCTCGTGCGACGCGGCGTTCCGGTACTGATCCAGGGCCGCCACGATTTCAGCAGCCGTGTGAGTCCCTTCGAACTGCTTGCCGCATTCGGCATCAAAGCCGCCGCAACGCCCGAAGATGCCTCGCGCGAGCTCGCAAGCAGCGGACTTGCATGCATACAACTCGAAACACTCAACCCGGGACTCGCACGCCTGCTGTCGTTGCGCCTGCGGCTGGGGCTGCGCAACAGCGGCCATACGCTTGCCAAGCTGCTCGACCCTTGCCAGGGCCGCAGCGTACGCGTCCTCGCGGTCACACACCCCGAGTATTTCGACCGCATGGCTGAGCAGTTGCATCGCGAAGCTGGTTACGCGCTACTCATGCGCGGCACTGAAGGCGAAGCCTACGCACATCCGCGCCGCCGTCCTCGCCTCGTTGGCTTCATCGCGGGCAACTCGCAAGATTTATACGAGCGCGAGGAGGGCGATCCGTCCCGTGAGCCCGGCGACAGCTGCGAAGTGGCCGAGAATGCTGCACTCATTGAAGCAATGCTGGAAGGTCGTAAGCCGGTGCCACAGCCGATCCTCGATCAGGTCGATGCACTGGAACAACTGGCCAGGGCGTGAAATCCGGTACGGCCCGCGCTTCTCCCAATCCACCCTGGGTGGGACCGTCAACCCGGTTACGCCTGGGTGCGACGTCCGCGTTTCGGCGCGGGCGCATCGCTCCACGGAATCTGTGCTGACAGGACAACTTTCGGTCCGACGCACTGCGGCACTTGATCGTAACCAAGCGCCTTGAGCCGGACGATGACACCGTCCATCAGCGAAATGAAATCCGGATTGCGACCGCGCTGCCGCTCGCCGTCCAGCATTTCGGTCAGGCAGTACGTAAAGGCACCATACGAGGTGACGCCGTGGCGGTATTCCGCCGCAAGCTGCGACTCACGACACGCGTACAACAGCACCGGCAGGTACGGTCCCTTGTGGTTGTAGGCCTTGCGTACAGCATCGTACTTGCGATCATCAAAGCCACGCAGGCTCGAGGCAAAACCCAGCCTGGACATACCATTAGCATTGGCAACTGTGTGTTGCTCGACCGCGCGTGTCGCCAGCTCACGCTGCTGTTCTGCCCACTGGCGCGGCACCCACATCCGGTTCTTCGCATCCCAGCGTAGCGAGCGATGACGAATATCGTCGGGTGGCGTAAGACCCCGTGGCCGACCGAGGCCGGAACGCGTCATGCCGCCCGAATGACAACAATCGAACATCGCTACGAAGCGTGCTTCGTAAGGCAGTTGCGTGTAGAGCTCGCGAAACCGCTTATCAATGATTGCGTGCTCCGGGGTCCAGTCGAAGTCCACGGGACACAGGCATTCAATGAGTCGGTCCGGCTCGCCACGCACGTTCAGAGCCGGCATCTGCGCACCGTGACCAGAATAGAAGAGGAATCGCTGGTCTCCTGCGTGCGTGTCATCGAGCAGCCACTGCAACCGCTCCATGATGCCATCTGCTGTAGCCCGCGAATCAATCACCACGCGGATCTCGTCGGGCAAGAAACCGGACTCCTGCAACGTCGCACTCATGCGGAACACGTCGTTGACGCAACCTTCGAGCCGTGCGGCCGGGTCTGGATATTCGTTAATGCCGATGAGCAGCGCTTTGCGGTTTGTCGCTGGCCGCGGCGCCCGCTTGCCGCCGGAAGGCTTGCCTGCACGCATTGTTGCCGTGAATACCTTATCGCCAAGTTCACGCGACTTGCCCGGTTTTCCGACGACGAGGCACCACGCATCGCTCACCGTGGCACGGTGCGAGAGATAGGCGGCCGCATCGTGGTTGAGCACATCGCCCTGCAGATCGAACGGCGTAAACACCTGTGAGAAGTGCCCATCATCCAGCCGGATCTGTGCGGTGAACACATGATCATGCTTGTTGTACAAGTGATACCAGTGCGCAACCCCAGCGATCGGCACGATGCGTCCGCCGAACACATCCCCCCGTACCGCGGCATTGGCGATCTGAGAACCGAAGGTCATCAAGACCGTTCCTTCCACCAGCTTCGGTGTGCGTGCGAAGGTGTCATAAGCGATCAGGGAGCCAAGGCTGTGCGCACAGACAATATCGGGTACGGCGGCGACCATCTTCTTTGCCAGCAGGTTACGCAGCTTGTCCCGCAACGCCTCGTCCGCAATCCATTGCGCAACCATACCGGCCGTCCAGCGCAGCGTAGTGCCGATATCGGAAATCGCTCGCGTACCAAACAGGCTGCCGGCAGCATCGCCGATGGTCGTAGCGATCCCGCTCACCAGAAGGCGCAAGCCGGCTTCGGCGTAGTCGGCAAAGTCCGCACCCACGGTATCAAACAACGCGTCGTACTCGAGATAGTCGAATACCGGAGGATCTGAATCGCCAGCCTCGCCAAGCGCCGCTGTGATGGCTTTCTGCCAGCGCGGGCGGAATGCGTTGTCCTTCTCTTCGTTACTGACACCATGAATGCAAAGAATCGTCGTCATCGCAAGCCTCCGCCGTGAGAGGGAATGCTCCCGGTTTAGCACACGGCAAGCGGCTGCGCGCGACTTGCGAATCACCAGCAGGATTACATTAACGAATCAACGCCTGAAAATCGCGGAAAGCCGGATGGTTGGCGTCGCGCAGCCATTCGAATCCCACCATCTCGGTCGTCACCAACTGCGCACCGGCCTGGGCCAATCGTGCAAAGGCGGCGTCACGATTGCGCACGGTACGCGAACTGCAGGCATCGACCACTACGCTCACCTCGAACAAACGATCGATGAGTCCCAGCGCGGTCTGCATCAGGCAGACATGGGCCTCGCAACCAGCGATCACGATCATATTCCGGGATGCATTCGCACGTAGGCGGTCGGAAAGTCCGTCGGCCACGGCGCCGAAGTGAGTCTTGGAAAGCGTGTGATCCGAGAGCTCACGGATCTCGATGGCATTCGGCCCTAGCTTCTCGGGACACTGCTCGGTGGCAACACTGGGAACGCCAACGAGCCGCGCAAACCGACCCAGCAGCACCGCATTCCGCAGAGTCGCCTCGACCTCAAAGATCGCTGGCATTAACCGGGACTGGAAGTCGACCAGAACGAGCTGGGAACGTGACGCGTCGAGCAGCATGATGTCCGCCTCCTTGCAGGATTGGACAAGGGTACTGCACAACAACCGCGCGAAACTGTCCTGTGTCGAGTCAGATGCCGAAGGTGCCCTAGAAACGCCAGGAGAAGCCCATCGTCCCCTGCCAGTCGGTTGAATCGGCGTTCAGCCCGCGCGATACCGCGAAATCAATCTGCGCCGACTGCATTACTTGCCATGCAAGTCCGGCGTCAAAGGTCATCTGGTTCCCGCCGTGGCGTGTCGCCGCAATCTGCTCAGCCGCAAATTCAGCGAATGCATGGAGGGAGCCCGCGAAATCCTTGCCCAACGACGCACCAAAGAATCCCGCAATAAAGCGACCACAGTCATCCTTGTCGTAGATGAAGCCCGGCATCACGCCAAGGCTCCATTCGCGGCCCAAATCGAATTCGCTCGTCAGGCGCAGGGAGGGCCGCATACTGTAACCATGGAGATCGTGGTGACCGGCCGGAAGGTCAAGCTGCCCGATGAGGGCGACCCCCGCATTTGATTCGTCGCCGCGATGCAGCCTCCACTTCGTCGATACCGACAAATCGCCCGAACCGCTGGCATGCGCAGGCTCGGCACCGCCAGTGGCGACATGCTGCCAGCCATCGGTCTCAAGCCTGAGTTCGACATCACGCGCGACGCCCAGACGCAGCATGATCGGCGTCGACCAGTTTCGTTGTGTGCCGTCATTGAGTTTGTTGTATCCGTAGGCCAGACCGGCTTCGGTCTGGACATGGCCCGTGCCAACCGGATCCGGCGAATCGACGAAATCAGGACGATCAGTGGAGAACGCCTCCTCGTCCGCTGCGATCACTGGTCCTGCCAGCATCAAGGAGAGGAGTGCAATGCCACACGCCTGCCCAAGACCCTTCCGACCCGCGCCGGATGCAGGTTTTTCGAGGTACATGGCACGGCTCCCAACACGACGAAACAGTCAGGAATATCGACGCAGGAACAGCAGGCTTGACCGCGTAGCCGAGTCTTTTGTCACGGTGAGCAATCGGTGCACGGGAGACCCCCACCACCCCCTCGCCACCGTACCAAGGGCAGGTATTGGACAGCCTCATCAAAAATTACTTAATGCGAATCAATATCATTTGCTTTAAATAAGTTAGAATTTGCGTCGTCCATTCGGTGCACGCCCGCCAGATATCTCCAGCCAGCCAGCCCGACGGCCAACGTCGACCTGCAGTACCAAGAACAAGACTAGGAGAAATCTTGAAGCACCATTTTCTTGCGCCGTCGCGCGCGCTCGCCCGTCGCACACCCATTCCCACCACGTGCGTACTCATCAGCACTCTCGCCGGGTTTCCCGTGCAAGCCGCGGAACAGGCTGGGATTCTGGAAGAGGTTGTGATTTCCGCGACCCGCACACCTGAGCACAGCAATGCGGTGCCAGCCACGATTACCACGCAGGATGCGCGCCGGATCGAGCGCCAGCACCCCACCGATGAAACCGCGCTGTTCAAGGACGAGCCCGACGTCGACGTCTCACGCGACCGCCGCCGCTTCGGTGCGGGCAGCATCAACATCCGCGGTATCGAAGACAACCGCGTGCTGCAGATGGTCGACGGCGTGCGTCTGCCCGATTTCTACAACGTTGGCGGGCCCTCCAACGTCGGCACTGCCACGCGCGACGCGCCCGAGTTCTCGTTCCTCAAACGCGTTGAAGTGCTGCGCGGCCCGGCCTCCAGCCTCTATGGTTCCGACGCGATCGGCGGCGTGGTGAGCTACGCGACAAAGGATCCCGTCGATCTGATGCGCGGCCGCTCGATGGGCGGCGAGGCAGGCCTGGACTGGAATGGCGTCGACAACGGCTTCCGCCAGACCTTCGGCATCGCCGGCGGCGACGACACGCTGCAGGCGATGTTCCTGTACGCGCACCGCAAGTCGCAGGAAATGAAGAACAAGGGCGAGGACGACTCGGTTTCGACCGGTCGCACCAAACCCAATCCGCAGGACGTCGAAACCAACGCCTGGCTTGGCAAGCTCGTCTGGAACGCCAGCCAGACGCAGCACTTCAAGCTCGCCTACGAACACCGCGACGCCGACAGCTACACCAACATGCTGCGCCTGTCGCCCACGCTGCCACGCGTGACGTCCGCTGAAGGCAACGAGGGGCTGTCGCGCGAACGCGTGAGCCTCGACTACGAATGGCTGCCGATCGATGGCCTGCTCGACCGGCTCTCCGCGCAGATCTACTACCAGCTCGCCTCGACCGACACCGGCACGGAGCAGATCCGCAGCAACACCAGCGCGAGCTGTTCGGCGTCCACGCGCGGCACCAACCAGTGCAAGGTCGATCTGGACTTCGGCTTCAAGCAGGAAGAACAGGGCATCAACCTGCAGGCCGACAAGTCGTTCGCCACCGGCAGCATCGAGCACCACCTGATCGGCGGCATCGACTACCTGCAGATGCGCTCAAGCGAAGTGCGCGACGGGCTCGTACGCAACCTCACCACCGGCGCCTCGACGAAGACGCTCGCCGGCGAGACCTTCCCGATCCACGACTTCCCGACCGGCCTGACGCGCCAGACCGGCATCTTCATCCAGGACGAGCTGCGCTACGGCGCCTTCACCGTCACGCCGGGCCTGCGTTTCGACCACTACTCGCTCGGGCCGGACAGCGATGATGCCACTTATGAACGCGTGGCCGGCCGCACGCCGGTCGACAAGAGCGATTCCGCCGTCTCGCCGAAGCTCGCGGCGATCTGGCGCGCGACGGACCATGTCAACGTCTGGGCGCAATACGTCTATGGCTTCCGCGCACCCAACTATCAGGAAGTCAATGGCGCCTTCATCAACCCGGTCATGGGCTATGGCGCAGCGCCCAACCCGGACCTGAAGGCCGAGAAGAGCCGTTCGTTCGAGATCGGCGCACGCTACGGCACCGAGATGCTGCAGACCAGCGTCGCCCTGTTCGACAACCGCTACAAGGACTTCATCGAGCAGGTACAGCTCGACTGTCCGTCCGATCCATCCTGCATGCCCGGCCTGTTCGCGACCTTCCAGGACCGCAACGTTTCCAAGGTACGCATCTACGGCGCCGAATGGCGCGGCGTGTGGCGCTTCCTGCCGCAGTGGCGCGTGGATGGCGCAGTCGCCTATGCGCATGGCACGAACGAGGACACCGACCAACCGCTCAACAGCGTCTCGCCGCTGCGTGCGAGCGCCGGCCTCGGCTGGGAGCTCGAACAGGGTCGCGGCGCGGAAGTGCGCTGGCGTGGCGCGCGTCCGGTCACGCGGACGGACGACACCTCGTTCGAGTACTTCAAGCCGAGCGGCTACGGGGTCGTGGATCTGAACGGCTGGTGGAAGTTCAACGAGTACGCGAGCGTCCAGCTCTCGGTCGACAACGTGTTCGACCAGAAATACTGGCTCTGGGGCGACGTGCGCTCGACGGGCGTGGCCGCCACCGATCCGGGCCTCGACTTCTATACCCAGCCGGGCCGTACTTTCGCCGCCAGCGTGAAGCTCACGTTCTGACATGTCACTGTTTTTCTCGCGCTTGCAGCAGTGCCTCCGGGCACTGCTGTTTTTTTCCCTGATCGTCTGCGCCGCGCACGCGGCAACGCCGACGATCGCGATTCTCACCACCTCGCCCGTGCCCGCCGGCAAGTTCGAGCCGCTGCAGGCGATGGCGCGCGCGCACGGCATGTCGCTGGACGCGCGCTACATCGAGCGCATGGCCGACCCGGATATCGCACTGTTCATTGCCTCCGCCGATCTCATGATCCTCGACGCACCGCGCGACCACATCGTCGAGGCGATGCTGCAGAAGCTGGGGCCGCGCTGGGCCGATGCGCGCACGCCACGCATGCTGATGGCCACCGACCACGTCGAACCCAAAGGCATCGACGGCAACCTGGCCGCGCGCCTGCACGCCTATTACGTCAACGGCGGCCGCGCGAACTTCGACGCCATGATGCGCACGCTCGCCGCACAGCAATTCCATCTGCATGCGGACGATTCGATCCCGCCGCCCGTCGTGTTCCCGAAGTCGGCCTATTACCACCCGCGCCTCAGGCAGGTCGTCACGGCCTCGGCGAAGGACGTACTCGCGGTGTCCGGCCACGATGGCCAGCCGGTCGTCGGCATCGCGATCCATCAGGCCTACATCTCGGGGCTGGACAGCGCCTTCATCGACGACCTCATCGCGCGGCTCGAAGCGCGTGGCGCACGGGTGCTCACGTTCTACAGCCCGGTGATGGACGCGGACAACATCCGGCAGATGGCCGCGCCCGGCGGGCAACGCATCGTCGACGTGCTGATCAATGGCCAGATCATGCTCAACCCGCAGGGCCGCAAGGCGGAGTTCGACGCGCTCGGCGTGCCGGTGCTGCAGGTGATGCCCTACCGCAAGGGCAATGCCGAGGACTGGGCGCGCGACGAGCACGGCATCAGCCTCACCGACACGCCCTTCTATCTCGTGCAGCCGGAGCTTGCGGGCGTCATCGACCCGCTGATCGGTGCCGCCACCTCGAAGAACGACGGCAGCATCGAGAGCCTGCCTGCGCAGCTCGACGCGGTGGCGAACAAGGCGCTCGCGCTGACGCGCCTGCAGCGCACGCAGAATGCCGACAAGCGCATCGCGATCCTGTTCTACAACTATCCGTCCGGCGAGAAGAACCTGTCGGCGTCCTTCCTCAACCTGCCGAAGAGCCTCGCCGGCACGCTCGCCGCGCTGCGTGGCGCGGGCTACGACACCGAAGCCGCAGACGCCGATCGCCTGCAACACGATCTGGGCGCCCTGCTCGCACCCTTCTACCGCAGCGGCCAGTTCGAAGCGCTGCTCGCTGCCGACCGTGCCGCGTGGGTGCCGATGGCGCAATACCGCCGCTGGTACGACGCGCAGTCGGCCGATTTCCGCAAGGAGGTGGCGGCACGCTGGGGCGAACCGGAGCGCTCGGGCTACACCATCACGTACAAGGGCGAACGCGGCTTCGCGATCCCGCGTCTTCAACTCGGCAAGCTGACGCTGATGCCGGTGCCACCGCGCGGCGAAGGCGGCGAGTCGGACGAGACCGCCATCTACCACTCGACCAAAACGCCGCTCAGCCACTTCTACATGGCCGCCTACCTGTGGGCGCGCGAGGGCCGCGATGCGCTGGTCCACTACGGCACGCACGGTACGCAGGAGTGGACGCCCGGCAAGGAGCGCGGGCTGGCCGTCACCGATGCGCCCTATCTCGTGATCGGCGACGTGCCGGTGATCTATCCATACATCATCGATGACGTCGGCGAAGCGATACAGGCCAAGCGCCGCGGCCGCGCGCTGATCGTCAGTCACCAGACGCCGCCCTTCAAACCGGCCGGCCTGCACACGGATCTCGCGGCGCTGCACGACCAGCTCCACCACTACCTGCAGCAGGACGAAGGCGCCGTGAAGGACACGCTGCGCGCCGACATCCTCGCGAAGAGCCGCACGATGCATGTGTTCGAGGACATGGGCTGGACAGAGGCCCGGGCGCAGCAGGACTTCGTGGCCTATCTCGACGTGCTGCACAACCATCTGCACGAGCTCTCGCGCGCGCTGCAGCCCTATGGCCTGCACAGCTTCGGCCAGACGCAGGAAGACGGGCTGCGGCTCTACACCGTGATGGCGATGCTCGGCCGCGACTGGCTGAAGCGCGTGTTCCCCGAAGAGCCCGAGGAACTCTTCGCACTCGACTACGCGAAGCTCGCGCAGACCGCGCCCTACGCGCTGCTGGAACGCTACGTGCTCGATGGCGAATCGCTCGACACGATCCGCGACACGAAACTGCGCGAAGACATGACCCGCGCCCGCACGCTCTACGCCAGTCTCGATGCGACACCCGAGATCACGGGTCTCCTCACCGCGTTGGCCGGCAGGCATCTGCCGAGTGGCACCGGCGGCGACCCCGTGCGCAATCCCG
>JAVBUM010000003.1:0-48605 GCA_031555325.1 Niveibacterium sp.
TCTTTTAAGCAGGAGAGCGAGGAAGGCGAGGTGGATGAACTGCAAGCTGGTGTTGAGCTTACGTTCGCAGTTTTTCCATAGGCGGCGGCATTTCTCGATCCAGGCGAAGGATCGCTCGACGACCCAGCGCTGGGGCATGACGGCAAAGGTGTGCAACTGACTGCGCTTGGCGATCTGAACCGTGGCGCCAAGCAGTTTTTCAACGGCTTGCGCAAAGGGCTGGCCGACATACCCGCCATCGACCAGGAGGCTCTGAACGGCTTGCAGATCTGCCTCGCAGCGGCCCAAGGCCAGCAAGGCGCCCTTGCGGTCCGTTACGTCGGCTGTCGTCACGGCGATCGCATGGGGCAGCCCTTGGCTATCGACGGCAATGTGGCGCTTGATGCCTGAGACTTTCTTGCCCGCGTCGTAGCCCTTATCCCGAGCGCTATCGGTGTTCTTGACGCTCTGCGCGTCGACGATCAAGAAGCTCGTCGAGAATTTGCGCCCCTGTCTGATACGGGCCGCGCCAACCACATTTTTTTAAAGCACGCTCGAGAACGCTCAAACCGTCTGGGCCAGGCTCGCTCCACTTGGCGAAATAGGCATGCACCGTTCGCCATTTGGGAAATTTGCTGGGTAGCATCCGCCATTGGCAACCACTTTTGAGCAGATACAGCACGGCGCAGAACTTCATATAAATCAACCGTCCGCGGCTTCGTTTGCTTGCGCACGCTTTCGAGCAACAGCCTGATCTGTTCGAACGATTCTCTGCTGATGTCGCTGGGGCAGCTCTTTCTCATGGCCCAGTCTACGACAGATGATTGATCGTGAACAGCCTCTTAGGAGAGTCTGCACAGCGGTACACCCGACGGTACAGCCTTTAAGCGGACACAAGAAAATCCATACCATTCAAAGTGTTACGCGCGCCCCTCAGTTCCTGGGGAAAGAATCTGGCCACGACGGTCGTTGTGATCGATGAAGTCGATACCGACAACTGGAGCATCGGAGGCAAGAGCGTCACCAGCCTGCGCGCCAACGCGTCCAACCATACGCTGAGGCCCGTCGAGCAACGTTTGTTGCACGGGTCCCGTGACGTGTCTCGCACGTCTTTGACGGTAGGTACTACAGGATGACTCCCGAATGCCGTAAAAGCGTCTGATGGTATTGCCGCTGTAATCCCTCACTGTGGATGCGGCATTGGAGGTTTGAGTTGGCGGTTCGTGGAATGCTGAGCAGCATTGGCGGCTCAGACTCCCATGCAGTTTTCGAAGCCCAGGGGCTCGATGCGGGCGGACTCGGAGTATTCCGCGCCGACGTTTCCGGCTGTCTGCTTGCAGGCAATGGGCACTTGGCCGGCTGGCTCCTTGAGCAAGTTGAAGAACTTCCGGGGCGCAACCTAGAAACCTTGATCGTCGGCTTCGATGCCGAACGATGGAGCAGTTGCTGGGCTGAGCTGGCCGATGGCTCCAGCATGGCACCTTTCCCCGCGCTGTTCCGCCTAGGCAGCGGTCGCCTGATGCCAATCGAGGTTCGCCTCGCCGGACTGCGTTTCGGCAGCGAGGTCACGGAGGCGTTCGGGCTGCTGATTCCGATCGGCGATCGGCTGCTTGAAGAAGGCGTGCATCACGTGCAGCGGGCTGTGCTCGAAGCCATCGCCGTTGGCAGGCCCTTCAAGGCAGTGATGGACCTCTTGTGCCGACGCGTCGAGGACTTGGCGCCCGATGTGCTTTGCTCGGTAGTTGCCATCGACGAAGCTGCCCGCCTCCATCCGGTGGCTGGCCCAAGCCTGCCGGAGGCTTATACAAAGGCGGTCGATGGCGTACCGATCGGTCCATGCTGCGGCTCTTGCGGCACGGCAGCGTGGCGCGGCGAGCCGGTGATCGTCACCGACATTGCCACCGACCCCCTCTGGGAGATCCCCCGCCCGGTAGCCCTCGCACACGGACTCGCCGCTTGCTGGTCGACGCCATTCCGGATGCGCGGCGGGCGCGTCGCCGGCACTTTTGCGCTCTACTACCGCGAGCCGCGCTCACCAGACCCCTTCCACCAGCGCATGGTCGACGCATGTGTGCATCTATGTGCCGTTGCCTTCGAGCATGAAGCCAACCAAGCCGAGATTCGCCGGCTCGCTTTCTACGATCCGCTCACCGGTCTGCCGAATCGCGCTCTGCTGCGTGATCGGGTGGAGCGCGCGCTGGTACGCGCCGAGCGCGAGAAACACGCACTTGCCATGCTGTTCCTCGATCTAGACCGCCTCAAGCCAATCAACGATTCACTCGGGCATGCCGCGGGTGACCGCATCCTGGCCAGCGTCGCCAGCCGGCTCGCCTCACTGCTGCGCGAATCCGACACGGTGGCGCGCATCGGCGGCGACGAATTCGTCATCGTGCTACCTGACTGCGACGCAGCCGCAGCACAACTCGTAGCCGACAAGCTGAACGAGGCGATGTCGCAGCGCGTAGAGATCGGCGGCATGTCGTTCACGCCCAGTGCCTCCATCGGCATCAGCCTGTTCCCCGCCGACGCGCAAGACTTCGACACGCTGTTGAAGAACGCCGACATGGCGATGTACCAAGCAAAGAGTGACGGCCGGAACTGCGCTCGCTTCTTCCTCAAATCGATGAATGAAGCGGCGGATCGACGGCTCGAACTGGAGGCGGCGCTTCGTCAGGCAATCACCCAGAATCAGCTTGAACTCTACTACCAGCCCAAAGTGCACGTGGATGGCTCTGGACTCGCAGGCGCCGAAGCTCTGCTGCGCTGGAAGCACCCGCGCCGGGGCGTTGTACCGCCCGATCAGTTCATTCCACTTGCCGAGGATTGTGGTCTCATTACGGCAATCGATGCTTGGGTGCTGGAAACAGCCTGTGCCCAGATCGCCACTTGGGACCAAGCTGGCATCCATGTGCCGTCGGTTGCAGTCAACCAATCGGCGCTGCGCTTCACCCAGAACGACGTTCCGACCCATGTGCGCGAAACCCTGGCGCAACACGGACTCGCCCCACATCGTCTGACTCTCGAACTAACCGAGCGGCTGCTGCTCGGCGATCATCCGGAGACCCAGCGGGATCTGACAACCCTTCGCGAACTTGGTGTACGGCTATCGATCGACGATTTCGGTACCGGTTATTCAAGCCTGTCGTATCTAACTCGCTTGCCCGTGCATGAACTCAAGCTCGACCGCAGTTTCGTCTCGGACTTGGAAGCCAACCCTGCCGACCGAGCACTGGCTGCAGCCGTCATTGGAATCGGTCACCAGTTTTCACTGTCGGTCGTTGCCGAAGGCGTCGAAACGGCCGGACAACACGCGATCCTGTATGCCGAAGGCTGTGTCTATGCGCAAGGCTACTACTACAGTCGGCCGATGGCCGCTGCTGCATTCGCGGAATGGGCCAGCCACTCCCACCTGCGCCAAAAGATCGAAGGCGTGTTGCAATATCACACTTAGAGCCTAAAATGTGCAAGAACACAGGAGATAGGCCATGTCGACTGCAGCACTTCCCAAACCCGATCCCAAGGCCGTCCTCGCCACAGCCCTGATCAATGCAGGCCGCGAGCTTGGTCTGTCGCAATCCGACCTCGGTACCATCATTGGCCGCGACCGCACCGCAATCTCCCGCAGCGGCATCGACCCAGAGAGCAAGGCCGGTGAACTCGCATTGCTCGTGATTCGCTGCTATCGCGCGCTATTCGTCCTCGTTGGCGGCGAACCGACCGCCATGCGCCACTGGATGCATATCAAGAACCTGCACACCGGCGGCGTACCTGCCGAACAACTGCGCAGCGTACAAGGGCTCGTCAGCGTGCTCGAATACCTCGACGCGATCCGGGGCAAGCTTTGAGCACGGCACAGCCTCTTGATCAAGCACAGCCAGAATCTCGACCGATAGAACCGGAAATCAACCCGGCTCTCTTGTCGGGCAACTTGATGCGACTGGTCGAAAGTCAAACGCAGGTCGCTACTAACCGGATCGCAGGCGGGCTGGCCGAACAAGCATTGCTCGAAGAACTCCTCGAAGCCTCAAAACCGAAGCTGCCGCCTGGCTGCGAAAAGCTTCACTACCTTCTTGCTACCCCATTCCGCTATCCACCACTGCGCCACGGCTCGCGCTTCGGCGGTCGCCACGAGCCATCGATCTTCTACGGTGCACGCGCCCGCGAGACCGTACTTGCCGAATCTGCGTACTACCGATTTGTTTTTTGGGGGGGAATGAGCAGCCCGCCGCCGAAGCCGCTACGCACGCAGCACACGCTATTCTCGGTGAGTTACACCAGCATACGGGGGCTTAAACTACAAGCGCCACCGTTCGACGCACTGCGTGCCATTCTTACCGATCCGACCAACTACACGGCGACACAGGCGCTTGGAACCAGGATGCGGGAAGCCGGCGTGGAGGTGTTCGAGTTCGTTTCGGCGCGCGATCCGGCTGAGGGCACGAATGTTGGGGTCATTAGCCCTGCCGCGCTCAGTGACATCCGCCCGCGAGGTATCGAAGAGTGGTGGTGCGAAACAAATGGCGAGGAAGTGCGGTTCTACTCGAAGGAAGCCAGCGCCCTCGAACGCTTCCCCCTGACAGCCTTCCTGCACGGCGGCCAGCTACCACAGCCAGCCGCCTGACCGGTTACGAATCCGCACTCAACCGAGTAGCAACGCGTCGTCGTCGACCTCTTCGCCGCGCACCTTCTCGAACATCGCCAGAAGGTGCTTGACGTCGAGGCCGCGGCGCTCTGCGCCTGAAACATCCAGAACGACTTGTCCCTGATGAAGCATGACCGTGCGTTCGCCAACATCGAGCGCTTGGCGCATCGAGTGGGTGACCATCATTGTGGTCACCTTCTTTTCGGCAACGATGCGCGCAGTGAGGTTGAGCACGAACTCTGCAGTACGCGGGTCAAGCGCCGCCGTGTGCTCGTCCAGCAACAGGATGCGCGAAGGCTGCAGGGTCGCCATCAGCAGGCTTACGGCTTGACGCTGGCCACCCGAGAGCAGGCCAATGCGGTCCGAGAGGCGGTTTTCCAGCCCGAGACCGAGTGTGGAGAGGCTCTCGCGGAAGCTGTCGCGCATCGAGGCCTGAACCGCGTGCGTCAGCCCGCGCCTTTGCCCGCGCTGCAGCGCAAGCGCCATGTTTTCCTCGATCGTAAGATCCTCACAAGTGCCGGCCATCGGATCCTGGAAGACGCGTGCGACTCGATTGGCGCGCCCCCACGCAGGCAGGCGGGTGACATCCTCGTCATCGATCAGGATCTGGCCGCTATCGACCGGCTGGTCGCCGGACACCGCATTGAGGAAGGTCGATTTCCCGGCGCCGTTCGATCCGATCACGGTCACAAACTGGCCATTCGGGATATCGAGCGTCATGCCACACAGCGCACGTGTTTCGATCGGCGTACCAGGGTTGAAGGTAAGCTGGAGGTTCCGGGCGGACAGCATGCTCAAGCCCTCCCCTTGAAGCGCTTTTTCATCAGCGGGATCACGAGTGCGATGACCACCAGCACAGCGGTCACAAGGTTGAGGTCCTGCGCCTGCAGGCCGATGAAGTCGCTGTTGAGCGCGAGTGCGATGAAGAAGCGATAAACGATCGCTCCGATCACCACTGCAAGCGTCGCGAGAACCAGCTTGCGCGAGGGCAGGATGCTTTCGCCCACGATCACCGCAGCAAGACCGATGACGATCGTACCGATACCCATGGAAATATCAGCACCGCCCTGCGTCTGCGCGAACAGCGCCCCGGCCAGTGCGACAAGCGCATTGGAGATGGCCATGCCAAGCATGATCATGTTTCCGGTGTTGATGCCCTGCGAACGCGCCATGCGCGGATTCGAACCCGTGGCGCGAATCGCCAGCCCCGTCTGGGTGGCGAAGAACCAGTCGAGCACAAGCTTGGCCACCACCACGATCGCGAACAGCAGGGCAGGTCGGAAGATGTAGTCGACCAGTGCCTCCGGCTGCAGCTGCGTGAAGAGCGTCGGCTCGGAAATCAACGGCACATTGGGTCGCCCCATGATCCGCAGGTTGATTGAATAGAGCGCGATCATCATCAGGATGCTCGCAAGCAGATCCATGATCTGGAGCCGGACATTGAGCCAGCCGGTGACCAAACCGCCCATCGCACCGGCCAGAATCGCCATCGCGGTCGCGCTCCACGGATCCCAGCCCGCAGAAATCAGCGTCGCGCAAACCGCGCCACCGAGCGGAAAGCTGCCATCCACAGTGAGATCGGGAAACCGCAGCAAACGGAAAGAAATAAAGACACCGAGCGCGACGAGGCTGAAGATCAGCCCGATTTCGAACGCGCCGAACAATGAAAACAGAGACATGAACGATTCCGCTCTTGCAGGAAAGCACTGGCGCCAGATACACGAACGCCCGGGCGAAGCCTTGGCTTGGCCCGGGCGTGCAATTGACTGCTAGTTTACTTCACGATTTCCTTGGCCGACTTGATCAGGTCATCCGACAGCTTGACACCCTGCTTTTGCGCCGCACCCGGATTCACCAACAGTTCCAACTTGTCACTGGTTTCCGGCTTGATCGTGCCGGGCTTCTCACCCTTGAGAATGCGCACCACCATGCGACCAGCCTGCCGGCCCATCTCGAAGTAGTTGACGCCCAAGGCAGCAATGGCACCACGCTTGACGCTGTCGGTATCCGAAGCGATCAGCGGGATCTTCGAATCGTTGCCAACCTTCACCAACGACTCGTAAGCCGATACCACGTTGTTGTCGGTGTTCGTGTAAATCACATCGACCTTACCGATAAGGCTGCGTGCGGCCGAGCCAACGTCGACGGAACGCGGGGCTGCGGCCGTCACCAGCGTCAGGCCAGCCTTAGGCAGCAGCACTTCGAGTTCCTTGACGACCACGGTCGAATTGGCTTCACCCGGGTTGTAGACCATGCCGACACGCTTGGCATTGGGGACGACACGCTTGATGAGTTCAACCTGTTTGTCGAGCGCAAGCTTGTCGGACACGCCGGTCACATTGGTGCCCGAGGCGTTCCAGCTCGGCACGAGCTGTGCGCCCACCGGATCGGTAACCGTGGCAAATACGATCGGAATCGACTTGGTCGCGGCTACCAGCGCCTGCGCGGTCGGTGTGGCAATGCCAACGACGACATCAGGCTGATCACCCACGAACTTGCGCGCGATCTGCGCAGCGGTGCCGGGATTACCTTGCGCGCTCTGGTACTGCCATTTGAGGTTCTTGCCATCTTCGTAGCCAGCTTCCTTCAGGGCCTCCTTGATGCCGTCGCGTGTTGCGTCCAGAGCAGGATGTTCCACGATCGCCGTCACCGCGACCGATTTCTGTTCAGCAGCCCATGCACCGGTTGTCAGGCTCATGGCCAGCGCCAAGGCGCTGAAGGAGAGCAATTTTCTTCGCGAATTGCGCAGCATGGTGGTCGAATCCCTCAGGATGGAACGGTGGAACGCATAAGTATGCCGCACCCGACCCCTGTTCCGTCAGGAGGGGTTTCCACAGCGGAACAGCCCAACTTGCGCTGGCTCTAGCTTTTGCGATTTAACAGGCCTTCGCACGCAGCCCGGCGGGGATCGTCCTCAGGAAGGCGCTCGCAAATCGGCAGGAAACTTTCGACTAACCGGCCGAAGCTCTCCGCATGCGTACCATCGTGATTCCATTCCTGGAGCTTGCCCGCGGTGCGCTCCAGTGCCGAGCGATTGCGCTCACGCCAAGCATCGCGCAGGTTCGCCGCCTCACCGAATATCGCTCCAGCAACCTCTTCGATCTTCGCTTCTTCGTTCGGTGCAAGCTCAAGCAAGCCATTGAGATAACCGGTACCCCATTGCAGCCGCGTCGCCCCCCCCTGTGCGGCCTGCCAAGCCTGGGCATACCAGTCGAGCGCAACCTCTGCATTGCCGCGCGCCCGGGCATTGGCTCCCAGCATCCGCATGAAGTAGTAAGGCGTCTGCGAATGTGGAATCTCGGCTTTGAGAAGCGCATCGGAGTCATCCAACCGACCTGCGTTGGCGAGAACACCAGCGGCAGCAAAGATGACCGACTGGCGCTCAAAAACGTTCTGCGTCGCACGATCCGCATCGGCCACCGCATTGAGCACGGTGTCGACCAATGCCGGAGGGAGCTTCTTGGGCGTAATCAAACGCGCAAGCGCAATGCGGCCGTCGAGCGCATTCAGGCGCTCGGTGGTCGATAGGGTGGAATCCTCGGCCAATTGCGACAATGCCTTATCCCATGCCACCGCCAGTCGCCGACGGTCAGTGCCACGCCCTGCGGTCAGCGCCGCAAGCTGCTTGTCGGGCTGATTAACGAGTAGATCAAACGCTTCACGAATTGCTGCTGGGTCAGCCAGCAGCGTTGCAAGACGTCCACGTAGGCCGGGAAGATCCAGCCGGACCGGGTCCTTCAAATCGAGACTGGCGATCAACGCACGTTGCTCAAAACGTGTCGCGAGTGCAGCCTCCTTTTTCGCGCAATTCACCGCAAGTTCCGATAGGACGTCAGCGAGCCGATTGGCGGAGACCAAGTTCGACTCATCGGTATCGAATGCGTAGTAGGCAAGGCGCTGCCAGTCCCCCGTCTCGAGCGGGGCGCCCTTGAGCGCCATGTGCAGTGTCTCGGCAATCGGCCGCTTCGACCCGAGTCCGAGCGCGAGCACCTGCATGTAGCGCCTGGCGTCCACCTCGCCGGGCAGCCGCGTGATCTCCGTGCCATCCGGCCGCAGCAACAACATTGTCGGATAGCCCTGCACGTGGAAGCGCTCCGCCAAGCGTTGCGCATCGAGGCCGTCGCCATCGAGATAGACCGGTACGAAGGCGCGTGCACGCTCGGCAAAGTCGGCACGATTGAATATCGTAGCCTTGACCTGCGCGCAGTACGGGCACCACGTCGCACCCCAGAACAGGAATACCGGTCTGCCGGATTTGCGGGCCTCCTCGAACGCACCCTCGACGGTCCCCGGATACCAAGCCACCGCGCCGGGCGCACTCGTGGCGGCGGCTTGGATCTGCGCCCCTTCAGTACCACCGCCAACCGGCGCAATCGCGGCATCAGGAGGTACCGCGTCGCGCGAACACGCCGCCAGCATGGCAGAGAGGATCAATGGCAGAAGCGTGGCTGAACGGAGGGCTTTCGGTGTCATCGGATCACAACTGGACACGCCTGACGCCAGGCGGCCGCATCGAAAAACAAAAGCTTAACCCCGTTCGAGCGGGAGTTCCGTTTAAGGACGTAAAGGGCCGTGCGGCCCGCTCCGGCATAGCGGCCGGGGATCAACACTGGAAACGGATGGAGTCCGCCATGAAGAAACATCGTCCCGCCCGCCTTCTGACCGCCACAGCGCTGGCCGCCGTACTCGCAGCATGTGGCACACGCGGGGTCTCACCGCCCGACGAAAACCAGGAATCGGCAGCGTCGGTCGAATCGGTCGCCCTCCCTCCACCACCGCCGCCGCTCGCCAAGAGCGCCGACATGAGTGTTCGCGTAGCCCCACCGGCCGTCATGCCAGCCCCCGTTCCTGCTGCGGCGATGGCCAGGCAGATGGAACACGCTCGAATCGCACTCCCGCAGCATCAGGGCGAAGACCGCGAGCGTTATGCGCAGCCCCCCGAAAACAGCATCGTTGTCACTGCGGAACAGCCGTTCTCAACCTTTTCGATCGATGTCGACACCGGCAGCTACGCCAATGTGCGCCGCTTCATTAATAACGGCAGCCTACCGCCGCGCGATGCGGTACGTGTTGAAGAGATGCTCAATTACTTCCCCTACGACTACGCCGAGCCACCAAAACCGATGTCCGGTTCCCGCGCACCATTCGGGGTAACGACCGAACTGGCGTCCACCCCATGGAATCCGGACACACTGCTGCTGCGCGTCGGCATCAAGGCCTTCGATCAGCCGCGTGCAGCACTACCACCTGCCAACCTCGTCTTCCTCGTCGATGTATCGGGCTCGATGAACGATCCGAACAAGCTACCGCTGCTCAAGCGTGCACTGGGCCTGCTGGTCGATCAGTTGCGGCCGCAAGACAACGTCTCGCTGGTGACCTATGCAAGCGGCACGCGGATTGTGCTCGAACCGACACCAGGCAGCGAGAAGGCGAAGATCCGGCTCGCGATCGAGCAACTCGTGCCAGGCGGCTCGACTGCGGGCGCTGCGGGGCTCGAACTGGCCTATCGGATGGCCGGGCAGGGTTTCACGAAGGACGGTATCAACCGCATCCTGCTGGCTACCGACGGGGACTTCAATGTCGGCATCAGTAATTTCGAGACGCTCAAGCAGCGCATTGAGGAAAAACGACAGAGCGGCGTGTCGCTGACGACGCTCGGCTTCGGCGATGGCAACTACAACGAGCCGATGATGGAACAGCTCGCTGACGCGGGCGACGGCAACTACGCGTACATCGACACGCTCAACGAAGCACAGAAAGTACTCGTCGACGAACTCACGTCGACACTCTCGATCGTGGCGCGAGACGTGAAGATCCAGCTCGAATTCAATCCGGCGGCGGTCTCCGAATACCGTCTGATCGGCTACGAGAATCGCAAGCTCGCACGCGAGGACTTCCGCAATGACAAAGTCGATGCAGGCGAAATCGGTGCCGGGCATAGCGTGACCGCACTCTACGAACTGACACCGGCGGGTACAAAGGGGCGCCTGGAGCCGGGCCGCTATGCACGTCAGGCCACCACGCCCGATGCAGCGCACACAGGCGAAATCGGCATGCTGCGGCTGCGTTACAAGACAACTCAGGGCAGCGCAGCACAGGAGATCGAAACGCCGCTGATGAAGCACGACGTACGCAACGCAACCAAAGCCAGCGAAGACATGCGCTTCGCCGCCGCAGTCGCCGCCTTCGGCCAGCAACTGCGCGGCGGCAAGTACCTCGGCACCTTCGGCTATGGCGATGTCGAAGCGCTTGCGGCCGGTGCGCGCGGCACAGACCGTTTCGGCTATCGAGGCGAATTCCTGCGCATGGTGCGGCTGGCATCGTCGCTGGCGACGAAAACCCCGCAAGCGGCCTGCACGGGAAATGACTGCACACCGTAACCGTGTGGGGTTTGGCAGTCGCACTCAAGGCATCCGTGCCCACAGGAAGGGCGACGCTATACTCGGGCGCCATGTCCGAAGCCTCAGCGCCGCCCCTTGACGATGAAGCACTGATGCTAGCTTTTGCCGCAGGCGATATGGTGGCGTTTGATGTCCTCTACGCGCGGCACCGGCGTGGGCTTTACGCCTTCCTCGGCCGTCAGGTTCCGTCCACGCAGCTCGATGACCTGTTCCAGGACGTCTGGCTGCGCGTCGCGCGATCCCGAGCGAGTTACCAGCCAACGGCCCGTTTCCGCACCTGGCTTTATCAGATCGCCCGCAACCGGGCGATCGACCTCGCACGCGAAAAGCCACTGGCGCTCGCAGGCGACCTCGTAGGTGCGGATGATTGCGATGACGATCCATGCGACACCTTTGCCGACGAGTCATCCCCGACACCCGAGCAATCCGCCGTCGCGCGCCAAGAGGCCGCGCGGCTAGAACGCGCGCTTGCAACTTTGCCACCCCCGCAGCGTGAAGCGTTCCTGCTGCGCGAACACGCAGAACTTTCTTTGGAGGACATTGCACGGGTAACGGGCGTGAGCGCCGAAACCGCCAAGAGCCGCCTGCGCTATGCGATCAACAAGCTGAGGACCGCACTAAGCGGAATACGGGGATGAAGGACGTCGAGCCACCCGTCCGCGATGCCGTCGAAGCCGCCGTCTCCGACGCCTACCGCGAACTGCCGCAGCCCGAGCCGGCGGCATCGCTCGACGCACAGATCCGCGCGAGCGTAGCGAACGTTGTCGCCAACGAAACGGTTGTCGAGGCAAGGCACGCAAGCGCGCCACATCCAGCTTGGCGACGCGCAGCCCCACCGATGGCCATCGCCGCAACACTGGTCATCGCTTTCGGCGTCGGCAGTCTCTGGCTACGCGACGGCGGCCAACACGCCGAATTAACGCCCATACCCGCCGCCATATCGCCAACGGATGTCGCAACAGCGCCGGAAACCACGGCAGCCAAAGAGTCCGCTCCCACAGTCGTCACCCAATTACCCCCAGCTCAGCGCGCGGCTCCCAAGACATCGCTCGCCGACGCCGTGCCGGCCGCGGCTGTCCCCGCGCCACCGCCCAAGCTCGAACGCGCCGCAGCACCCGCATCCGAACTCGCCCCCATGGAGAAGGTGGAACCGCAAACACCCGCCGAAGCACCACTCGCTGCAAAACCCGCAGCAGCACCCGTCCCCGAACCAGGGCTTGCTGCGCCACGTGCGCGCGTGCAGCACGAACCGGTGAGAGCGGCAGCGCCTCCGGCGACCGTCAGAGAAGATTCAGACTCGTCGCTGGATACTGTGCGCGACCTGTTGCGTGCGGGTCATCGCACCGCTGCCAAAGAGGCCCTGCTGCGCTGGCGCGAAAGCCATCCCGGCGCTGAAATTCCCGACGATCTACGCCTGCTGGCCGCCGAACCGCCCAGCACCTCGACCTCGGCACCCTGACTCAACGCGCAGCACGGCCTCGCGAGGTCAAGACCTGCTTTATATCGAGTCTGGTCAGTTCTGGGGCACGCAAGAGCAGGGCTGCACCCGTATGGAAGCCCAAGCCTCGAACAAATTGGCCGGCTTCAGCGAATAGATAGGGGGAGACTGCTGTCATCAGCACCACAAAGCGCGGTAGACGCAATCGAGGCAAACAGCCACGAGCGGTTTTTGTCAGCTATGCGGGGCAGACGTCTTGCCGGACTACGGGATACGCCCGACGACTCGCGCCGGGCGCTCAACTACTGATTACTGCACCCGAATCTCGACGCGCCGGGCTTCCGCCGCGTCGCCGGTACCTTGTGTGGTTGCCGGTTTGGACATCTTGACGCGGGTGGGGTCCATCCCGGCGGCAATAAGGGCATCGCGAACCGACAAGGCGCGCTGTTTGGCAAGCTCGACATTTTGTGTGGCATCGCCAGACGCATCGTGGAACCCCGACACCAGCACGATCGCATTGGTCCTTGCTTGAGCCTCGGCAACCACCGTCTGCACGGCCGCGATCTGTCCATCCTGGGGTAGGGTCGACTCGCTAAGACCGAAATAGACCTTGACCAAGGCCTCACCAACCGGCTCTGGTGCGACGAACTCCTCACTACTTACTGCGGTGGTTACGGTCGTTGCCGTGGCTGCATCGGCTTGACCCATTTTGGGGCTGTGACTCTTGCCAATTGCCAGACCAATCACAAGTGCAAGTACCAAGGCAATCACGCCACCCACCACACCGAGCGCGGCTTTCACGCTGATGTCATCATCGTCCATGAGTTATCTCCACTTTTCATTGGGGCGCATTTTATAGGACTGTTCTGAAACTAGCAGGAAAAACAGCAAAAGTTCGTCATTTGGCTTTGTGCAGTCTTTCCTGTGATGAGGGCTAAAGGCTGCACAAATATTGATGGTTTTGTGCTGTACGACTGCGCTAAAACACGATCCTGACGCATTGACAAGCTCCGGCGACGCTATCGCTCTCCGGATCGCGAACACTATGAACTCCACGATTCCACAGGGAACCAAGCAGGTCATCGACGGCGTGCCGCGAGCCTTCTACTACGGCTACTGGATCAAAGCCTACGAAGCGCCGGCCGACACCTTGTCAGCCAAGAAGCGCCTCATCGAGGCGCTGACCCGGCGCCTTTTCAACCACGTTGAGCACGGCCTCAACGTGCCCGGCTTCCGGCTGGCCGAGGCGCGACATTCGTGGGAAACGGAAGTCGATCCACCGCGCCGGCGCGTCAAAGGCGCAATGCTGGCGGGTGCACTCTTCAACCGGGCAACCGACATCTTCACCAAACTCGTTGAATTGCAGGCGCTTGGCGTCGAGATCGACTACGACAACGCCCTCATGCGCGAGTGTGGTGCCTGCCTGCAGGAGGCGCTCGAACTGGGCAAGACCGTACTCCACCGCAGCGGCGACGAGGGCATTGATGAGCTGTGGGGTGAGCCGTTCAAGGCATTCTCGATTCCGATTGAAGCCTTCTATGAAAGCCGCTACATCAAGATCGCGCAGACGATGCGCGACATCGATCGGATCGTGGAGATCCTTACCAGCACTTTCGGCGGCCGACGCGGCTACGAAGCGCTCGACCCACTGGTGCATGCCTTTACCGAAGCGGCCAAGATCAAGTGTGAAACGCTGCGCACGGATAAGGACATCTTCGACGTCTGGTCATCCTTTGCCGTAGCTGGCGAACGGTTGCACGCCTTCATGCCAACGGTCCGCTCCGATGCGAGCGACGCGGAGGTGCTTGAAGCCGAACACGCGCAGCGGCTCGTGCGCCAAGCGCGCAACCTGGTTAGCTACATCACCCGTGCACGGGTTCCGATGCCCAAGAGCACCGCCGAATTCGGCGAACGCTGTGCACTGTGGCGCCAGCGTTATCCCGTGCTCGCAACAATTAGCCGGATCGGCTGACTCGGAAACCGCGTCGAGTGCGATCGGCGAGCGCCGATGCGCTCGACCAGGAGATCCAGATCACCCGCGCGGCTTCTTCTGCCCGGCGAATTTCTGCCCATACGGCTTCTTGTCTGCAGGACGCTCACGCCGCGGCGGCGCATCACCCGAAGGCGCACCGCGCGATGGTGAGTTCCATCTGCCGTCCTGCTGTGGGCGAGACCGCGACTGCCCTTCCGGCGCCCCCTTCTCGACAAATGGCCGCAGTGCCAGTGCCTGCTGGCGGATACGAATTCGTTTGAGCTGATCGATCAGATCGCCAGACATGTCTGCAGGTAGCTCGACCGTCGAAAAGCGGTCGAAGAGATTGATCTGGCCGATATGGCGGCCATCGATGCCGCCTTCGTTGGCGATGGCTCCGACGATTTCCTTCGGTGTAACGCCATGCTGGCGGCCAAGCCCGATCCAGTACTTCACAAGCTTGCCGTCGGAAAAGGCGCGGCGGCGTTCGAGGATCTGCTCACGGTTGTCACGCGGCGCCCGCTCACGCTGCGGGCGTTCCTGCATCGCGGGCGGCTCGTCCGGGTAGTCCTCGCGCGACAGCTGGAGCGGTCGTTCGCGCTGCGCCAGGAACGCCAGCGCAGCGGCGATGTCGTGCGCTGGAATTTCTTCCTCGTCCTCAATCTGTTCGATGATCTCACGGAAGAAATCGAGCGATTCCGCTTGGAGCGCGTCCAGCACCAGCTGTTTGAACTGAGCCACACGCCGGCCGGCCAGATCAGCACGGGTCGGCAGGCGGATCGGCTCAATGGTCTGCCGTGTCGCGCGTTCGATGGCACGCAACATGCGCAGCTCACGCGGCGCCACGAACAGGATCGCGGTTCCACTGCGTCCCGCCCGGCCGGTGCGGCCGATGCGGTGCACATAAGCCTCCGTGTCGTACGGAATATCGTAGTTGATGACGTGCGAGACACGCGGCACGTCGATACCACGCGCGGCAACGTCGGTCGCCACAACGATATCAAGCCCGCCGCTGCGCAACTGCTCAATCACGCGCTCGCGCAGGCCCTGCGTCATATCGCCATTCAGGGCTGCGACTGCATGGCCGCGCGCTTCGAGCCTCTGCGCAAGCTCTTCGGTGGCAAGCTTGGTACGGACAAAGACGATTGCCGCATCCAGTTCGCTCTCTGCCTCGAGGATGCGGGTCAGCGCATCGAGCTTGTCGATACCGCGCACCGTCCAGTATCGCTGCGTAATCGCAGAGACCGTCGCGGTTGCCGCACGGATCTTCACTTCGCGGGGGTCCCGCAGGTAGTTGTGGGCCACGCGCCGGATCGGTTCCGGCATGGTGGCCGAGAATAGCGCGGTCTGCCGCTCCGGCGGAGTGTGCTGGAGGATCCATTCGACGTCATCGATGAAACCCATGCGCAACATCTCATCGGCTTCATCGAGCACGATCGACCGTAGCCCGTCGAGCCGCAGGCTTTCGCGCTCCAGATGGTCCATCACCCGGCCCGGTGTGCCGACCACGACATGCGGCCCGCGCTGGAGACCGCGCAACTGCACCACCATGCTCTGCCCGCCATAAACCGGCAACACATGAAAACCCGGCATATGGTGCGCGTACTTCTGGAACGCTTCAGAAACCTGGATCGCCAACTCGCGCGTCGGAGCCAGCACCAGCAGTTGAGGCCGTCGATCGGCAAGGTCGAGCCGGGCCAGCATAGGCAGCGCGAAGGCGGCCGTTTTGCCGGTGCCCGTCTGCGCCTCACCAAGCAGATCACGACCGTCGAGCAGGATTGGAATGCATGCAGCCTGGATCGGCGACGGCGTCTCGTAGCCAACCTCGGCAAGCGATTCGAGAAGCGGGGCAGGAAGGCCAAGATCGGCGAAAGAGGCGGGATTTTCAGACATGGGGATGATCGGGACAAAACCCGGTGGAGCGGCAATTCGCCAGTATCGCCCACGTACGGCGGGATTCCTAACCGAGGGACTCTTGTGCGGATCCAGACGTCTGCATCTGCGCCAGCAAGCAGATCACGCCAGGACCGTCTATCACCATTCGGCACATTCCACGTTGCGATTTTTGATACATCTCAACCCACGACGCTGCAATGATTCAGCCATGTCGATCAGCGACCGTTTCTTACTGCACGTCGTCTCTCTCGCGCTCGGGCCCCCCAGCCCCAAGGATTCAAGCATGTTCAATCAGATCGGTATCGGCAAGCGGCTCTCCCTTGCCTTTGGCCTATTCCTCCTTCTGTTATGCATTGTCATCGGCGCTGGTCTGCGCAGTATTGGAACCCTCAAGTCAGAACTCGACGAAATGGTGAGGGGAAACCTACATAAGACCGAACTGCTCTCGGACATGCTCAACTGTATGCATACGGTCCAACGCGTCGTCCGCACCATCGTGGTCCTGCACAACCGCGAGCAAAGGGACATCCAGCATCAGAAGATCGAAAAGGCTCGCAAGGACTACACAGCCGCTTGGGAAGAACTCTCGAGGATGGACGCATCGGCTGCCGGCAAGGCGCTGCGCGATCGGACATCCATCGCACGTGAAGAAGCACTGGCATTCAACAAGCGCATCATCGAACTGGCCTACGCAAGCAAGGAAACCGAGGCCGTCGACCTGCTGCTTGACAAAGGCATTGCAGCCAATGACCGCTGGGAGGCCGCACTCAATGAGAACCGCGAACTCCAGGAACAAGCCGCCCGGGAGGAGGTCGCTAGAGCCGACGCCACCTATCGCACAACCCGGATATTGTTGATCGCTCTCGGTGTCGTGGCAGCAACGGTAGCAATCGGGCTCGGCTGGCTGATTTCGCGCAGCATCACGCAGCCACTTTCTCGCGCAGTCGTACTGGCGCGTGGCGTGGCGGCGGGTGATCTTCGCCAATCGATCGAAGCACATGGCAAGGACGAGCCAGCACAACTACTGCAAGCCTTGCGGGAAATGAACGACAGCCTCTCCGGAACGGTGTCGAGCATCCGCAACGCGTCGACAGCGCTGACACGCTCGGTCGGCGAGCTTGCAGGCGCCTCACGCGAAATCGAGGAAGGATCGTCACGCCAGTCCGAAGCCGCGGCGTCGACTGCCACGACGGTCCAGGAAATCACCAGCAGTATCACGGCCGTAGCCGGGCGCGCAGAAGAGGTCAAGGCACTCTCGGGGCGCAGCCTCCAGCAGACGGAAGACGGAAACCGCAGCTTGTCCCAATTGGTCGCCGAGATCGGTCACGCCGAACGCGCGGTTGGGCAGATTTCGGATGCGGTGACCGCATTCGTCGAAAGCACGCGTTCAATCACCGGCATGACACGCCAAGTGCGGGAGATCGCCGATCAGACCAACCTGCTTGCTCTCAACGCGGCGATCGAAGCGGCGCGTGCTGGCGAAGCAGGACGCGGTTTCGCCGTCGTAGCCGACGAGGTCCGCAAGCTCGCGGAGAAATCCGGCCAGTCGGCATGTGAGATCGACACGATCACGCATACGCTCCACGAACAATCGGAGAGCGTCGTACAGGCAATCAGCCGTGGCAGGGAATCGCTGACGACGAGCCAAGGCTATGTTGACACCGTAGTCACCGTACTCTTGGCAGCTCGGGAAGCCGCCGAACGCTCGGCCGCCGGGGTCGTCGATATCACCAGCGCGGTGCGCGAGCAAGGCACGGCAAGCAACGACATTGCGAAGCACATCGAAAGGATCGCACACATGGCGGAGGAGAATCATTGCGCCATGCAGAAGACCTCCGATGCCGCAGGCATGCTGGAACAGCTAGCCGTCAGCCTGCAATCGTCGGTCGAGCATTTCCGTATCCACTGATCTTGTCAGAGCCGGGTCGTCCACTCGCATTCCATTCCATGGCGATCAGACGCCCGGCCGCATAAGATCCTTCAATGCACCGGGTATCGATGGCGCGCTGATGCGTACCACTCCGCAGCCATGCCAAAGCGCACAGCGCGCCAGTGCTGCATCGAGTTCGGCGACGAGCCGTTGCGTCGACTTGACGCCAGGTTCGATGAACAGCGCTTTCACCTCGAATACCCCCTCGACGCGATGCGCCTTCGCGTCGAGTCGTCCAACCAGACGGCCCCGGTGCAGGATCGGCAGCACGAAGTAGCCGTACTTGCGCTTTGGCGCTGGCGTGTAGCACTCGATACGGTAGTCGAAATCGAAGAGTTCCAACGCGCGCTTGCGATCCCATACCACCGGATCGAAGGGCGACAGCAGCGTCGTGACGGTCGACTTCAGCGTACCCGCCTCTGCCGCGACCAGTGCGTCGTGCAGACTGCAATGCACAAAGACTGGTTGGCGCCAATCTTCGACGCGCACGGGTATCAATTCACCCGCTTCGACCAGTGCATCCAGCGCAGCTTCGGCCTTCAGGCGCTTGATACGGTAGTAATCCCCAACCCAGCTGGCGCGAACGATACCCAGCGCGCGACAGCTCCTGCGCACCCTCTCATGGCGGACAACTTCGATTGGCAGCAAATCACGCGAGTCGTCCCAGCCAGGCCTTACGCGTTCAGCAAGGTCGTAAACACGCTGGAAATTGCGCCGCTCGGCAACCATCAGGCGGCCATAAGCGAAGAGCACTTCGAGATGGCGCTTCTCGGGCCTCCAGTCCCACCACCCATTGCCACCACCCTCGCGGCGCCCGAAGTCAGCCGCACGCACAGGACCGTGCTCACGGATTCCCGCAATAACCGCCTCGATCGCCTCACGGTCCCTTTCCATCCATTGCCCCCAGGACTTCCAGCCCGTCGATGAGGGATCGAGCATGTGATGGCGTAACAAGCCATAGTCCTCGCTCGGCACGAAGCAGGCTTCGTGTGCCCAGTATTCGAAGATCCGCCGTTCGACCAACAGTTCATCGAGCCAGCGCTGTTCATAGGCACCCAATCGGCTCCAGAGCACGAAGTAGGGGCTGCGCGCGATCACGTGAATGGTATCGATCTGCAACAGTGCCATGCGCCGGATCGCAGCGAGCACATCATCCTTCTTCGCCTTGCGGCGCAGCGGTGCGAGCAAGCCCTGGGCAGCAAGATGGAGGACACGGGCAGATGCGATCGAAAGCTGCGGCTGGCTCATCAGGACAGTTCCGTGGGGCAAGACGAAAAGCATAGAACGTGCGCGATCAGGCGACGGTTTCCCGCCTTGCATTTCGTTGCAAATCCTGACGGACCGTAACCCTGGAGGTGCGTAACTTGGACGATGCCAATGCAGCGCAAAGATCTTTACGCTGCGCCATCAGACAAGGAAGAAACCGGGATGAGAACACTGAACAAGACAAGCCTGGGCCTGATTGCAGCGCTCGCCGCGCTGATGGTCGCGCCTATCGCCTCGGCGCATGGAGGCAGGGATTGGGACCGTGATCATGGTCGTGGTCACGGGCGAGGTCACCACAAGCACGAACGCCACTGGGACAACCAGTGGGAGGGTTATCGGGTAGCGCCGCGCCCAGTCGTGGTGCGCGAGCGGGTGTACGTCCCACCGCCGCGCCCGGTCGTCGTGCGTGAACGCGCTTACTACTATCAACAGCCGGCGTGGTACGCACCGGCGCCTGTGTATGCCGGGGGACCCGCCATCACGATTGGCGTAAACGTGCCGCCGATCGTGATTCCACTGCGCTGACCATCAGCGCTCCGCGTTTACTCGGCGCCACGCGCTAGGCGAAACACCGGTCCAGGCAACGAAGGCACGATAGAAAGCGGACGGCTCGGCGTAACCAAGATCTGCCGCCAGTTGTGCAACCGGTGTACGCGTCTGCCGCAGACGTGCCAGCGCAATCTCCCGGCGCAAGCCCTCACGGATCGCGCGAAAGCTGGTGTCTTCACCTGCAAGGCGCCGGGCAAGCGTGCGTGCCGACAGATGCAGGCGCTCGGCAACCTGATCCTGTCCCGGCAGATCGGGCAGCGCTTCACGCAGCACATCACGCACCCGCGCGGCGAGTTCCCGATCACGTCGATACAGCATCGTGAGCCGCCCTGGCGCCCCGACCAGAAAGCGTTCGAGCGCCGCCTCATCGCGGCGGATCGGCAGATCCAGCATGTCGGGCGCAAAGCGCGCAACAAGTCTCGGCGCATCGAAGTGGCTATTCGCGGTGTAGATCAACGCGTAGTCTGCGGCATGTGCAGGCCTCGGATATGGGAAGTCCACGTCTTCAAGCGCAATGCCGCGCGCTACGAGCCAGCATGCAAGACCATGGATCAGCCGCAGCAACCATTCCAGCGCAAAAACGCGATCAACCGCGACGGTGCCAGTTTCATCGAGTACGAGCTCCACATGCGTTTGGGAACGGCGCAGGGACACTGCGATGTCCGGCAACACCAGTCTCAGGAAACGACCCGCACGCAGCAACGCACCCTCAAGCGTCGATGCTGACAGCACGACACGGCAGACAAATTCAAAACTCCCCCCGCGCATTGGCGTCGGAAAAAGACCGAAGGCCTCATCGTCCAGTGCGGCGGCAACGTAGTTGTACAACGCCGCGTAACGCGAGAGCGGAACCCGAGCTCCGGGGTCCTCAAGGCACTTCGCATCGAGCCCCACACCTTCCAGTAATAGGCTCGGCACCATGCCGAAGCGGCTGACGCCGGCCAGCATGCCCCTAACGAACGCAGCCGAAACCGTGCTGCGTGAAGAATCTGCACGATGCGTGCCGGCACGCATTGTCGTTTGCATGACGCTCTTCCGGGTCGAAACGAATTACTGGCGGATTTTGCACGATATCCGTCATTCACCGCACTGGTCCGAGAGCGTTCCAAGGGGTTACGGTTCGCATCCAGAGTCTGGCGGACAAGGCCGCTGGCGCAGGAGATACCCATGACCGATCCGCGCATCCACGAAAAGCTTTCACCCTACAAACCACAACACCGTATCCGTTTCGTTACGGCCGCCGCCCTCTTCGATGGGCACGACGCATCGATCAACATCATGCGACGGCTCCTGCAGACGACTGGCTGCGAAGTCATCCATCTCGGCCATAACCGTTCGGTCGGCGAGATTGTGAATGCCGCATTGCAGGAAGATGTGCACGGCATTGCTATCACGTCTTACCAGGGCGGCCACGTCGAATACTTCAAGTACATGATCGACCTGCTGCGCGAAGCCGGCGCCGATCATGTAAAGGTATTCGGCGGCGGTGGCGGCGTGATCGTACCAACCGAGATGCGTGAGCTGATGGACTACGGTGTGGCGCGTGTCTATTCGCCTGAGGATGGTGCCACGCTCGGTCTGCAGGGGATGATCAACGACGTCGTTGCGAAGTCGGACTTCGACATTGCGTCCCAGCTCCCGGACGAAAAGGAAGTGCTCGCCAGGCTACACCGTGGGGACCGCCGCACGCTCTCACGCGTCATCACCGCCCTTGAGGCCGGCAGCGCAAGCAGCAGTCTGCGCGAAGCGATCCTGCACGAAGCAAAACCGCTCGCCGCACTGCGCCTTGGCATCACCGGCACCGGCGGCTCGGGCAAGAGTTCGCTCACCGATGAGTTGATCCGCCGCTTCCGTCTTGACCAAGCCGACCGGATGAAAATCGCCGTCATCGCAGTCGACCCGTCGCGCAAGCGCACCGGTGGCGCGCTGCTTGGCGATCGTATTCGCATGAACGCGATCGAACACCCGAACATCTACATGCGCTCACTCGCCACGCGCGACACGGGTAGCGAAATCTCCACGGCGCTTCCCGAGGTGATCGCCGCCTGCAAGCTCGCCGGCTTCGATCTCGTAATCGTCGAAACCTCGGGCATCGGCCAAGGCAATGCGGCGATCGTGCCGCATGTAGACGAATCACTCTATGTCATGACTCCGGAATTCGGTGCAGCGAGTCAGTTGGAAAAGATCGACATGCTCGATTTCGCCGACTTCGTGGCGATCAACAAGTTCGACCGCAAGGGCGCTCAAGACGCCTTGCGAGACGTGTCCAAGCAAGTCCAGCGCAATCGCGAAGCCTTCAGCGAGCGCCCTCAGGACATGCCGGTATTCGGCACGCAGGCCAGCCGCTTCAATGACGATGGCGTGACCGCGCTCTATCAGGCGATCCGCGCGAAGCTCGCCGCGCGCGGCCTGCATTTCGAAGCCGGCCTGCTGCCCGAAGTGCGCGTGCGCCATTCGACGCGCCAGACGCCGATCGTGCCGCCCGAACGCGTGCGCTATCTGGCCGAGATCTCAGACACCGTGCGTGGCTATCACAGGCGTGTGGATGGGCAGAGCAGGATTGCACGCGAGCGGCAGCAGCTCACCGCAGCGAAGACCATCGCCGAAGCCGCAGGGCGCACGGCAGACCTGGATCCGCTGATCGCCGACCGCGACGCCCGCCTTGGCGCGCACGAAAAGAAGCTGCTCGCCGACTGGCCACAGGTCGCCGCTTCCTACGCCGGCAACGAATACGTCGTGAAGATCCGCGACCGCGAGATCCGCACAACGCTTGTGCACGAGACGCTTTCCGGCAACCTGATCCGCAAGGTTTCGCTGCCGAAGTACGAGGACCACGGCGAGCTGCTGCGCTTCCTGATGAAGGAGAACCTGCCCGGCGCCTATCCCTATACGGCCGGCGTGTTCGCCTTCAAGCGCGAGAACGAGGACCCGACGCGCATGTTCGCGGGCGAGGGCGACGCTTTCCGCACGAACCGCCGCTTCAAGCTGCTATCGGAAGGGATGCCCGCCAAGCGCCTGTCCACAGCGTTCGACTCGGTCACGCTCTACGGCAACGACCCGGATCCGCGTCCGGACATCTACGGCAAGGTCGGCAACTCGGGCGTGTCGATCGCGACGCTCGACGATCTGAAGGTGCTCTATTCAGGCTTCGATCTCTGCGCGCCGAACACTTCGGTTTCGATGACGATCAACGGCCCCGCGCCGACGATCCTCGCGATGTACCTCAACGCGGCGATAGACCAGCAGCTCGACAGGTTCCGCGACGACAACAAGCGCGAGCCGACCGAAGAGGAAATCGAAAAGATCCGCGCCTGGACGCTCGCCACCGTGCGCGGCACCGTGCAGGCCGACATCCTCAAGGAAGACCAGGGCCAGAACACCTGCATCTTCTCGACCGAGTTCTCGCTCAAGGTCATGGGCGACATCCAGCAGTACTTCGTCGGGCACGACGTGAGGAACTTCTACTCGGTGTCGATCTCGGGCTATCACATCGCCGAGGCTGGTGCGAACCCGATCTCGCAGCTCGCCTTCACGCTCGCCAACGGCTTTACCTATGTCGAGGCGTACCTCGCACGCGGCATGCACATCGACGACTTCGCCCCGAATCTGTCGTTCTTCTTTTCCAACGGCATGGATCCGGAATACGCGGTACTGGGCCGCGTCGCGCGCCGCATCTGGGCGGTGGCGATGCGCGACAAATATGGTGCCAACGAGCGCAGCCAGAAGCTCAAGTACCACATCCAGACATCAGGCCGTTCCCTGCACGCGCAGGAGATCGACTTCAATGACATTCGCACGACGCTGCAGGCGCTGATTGCGATCTACGATAACTGCAACTCACTGCACACCAATGCGTTCGACGAGGCGATCACCACGCCGACCGAAGAGAGCGTGCGACGCGCGATGGCAATCCAGCTCATCATCAATCGCGAGTGGGGTGTGGCGAAGTGCGAGAACCCGAACCAAGGCAGCTTCCTGATCGACGAGCTCACCGATCTCGTCGAGGAAGCCGTGCTCAAGGAGTTCGAGGCGATCGCGGCGCGCGGCGGCGTGCTCGGCGCGATGGAAACCGGCTACCAACGCGGCAAGATTCAGGAAGAGTCGCTCTACTATGAGCACCGCAAGCACGACGGCTCGTATCCGATCATCGGGGTCAACACATTCCGGAATCCGCAGGGCGAAGCAGTACTGGAGCAACTGGAACTGGCGCGTTCAACTTCGGACGAAAAGCAGTCGCAGCTTTCGCGCCTCGCAGATTTCCACACGCGCAATGCCGCAACCTCGTCGGCAATGCTCGCGCGGCTCAGGGATGCAGTGATCCGCAACGAGAATGTATTCGCGGTGCTGATGGATGCCGTCCGTCACTGCTCGCTCGGGCAGATCACGAATGCGCTGTTCGAAGTCGGCGGGCAATACCGCAGAAATATGTGATACGCCTGTACCAGCGTCGGAATGCCGCCGGTATCGAAGCAACTAAGCCTGGAGCTTTCTCTCCAAACCAGGTTTTTCAAACAGGACGCCGCGGCGCCCTGTTTTTTTCGCTGTCGGCCACCCTGTCGAGCCTGATTTCTATCAAGCGCCTGAGACGTCCGTCACAACAGGCTTTTCGTGTTCTGATTTTTGTTTGACCGACTCGAATACGAGATGCTCAAGGCATCGGCAGGATCTGCAGTTTCCATCCGGCAAGGCCGATCATGTCCGTCGAAAAGGTCCTCTTTCTTAGCGTTTCCGCTGGTGCCGGCCATGTACGCGCGGCCGATGCGCTTCAATACTGCGCAGCGGAGGACTTTCCCGGCCTCCGGACGCTCCATCTCGACGTCATGCAGTACGTGCCCATGACCTTCCGAAAGGTCTATACGGATGCGTACATCAAGCTCGTCTCCAATCATCCCGCGATGTGGGCAATGCTGTACGAGAAAACATCGCATGCCGATCCCACAGCACCCGCGCAACGGTTGCGCCGGTCGATAGAACGGCTCAATGTACGGCCCCTTCTGGGGGCGATCGCCGATTTTGCGCCAGACGCAATCGTCTGCACACATTTCCTCCCCGCCGAAGTACTGATGCACGAGATTCACCGCGGTCGCCTGAAGACGCCCGTGTGGGTACAGGTGACAGACTTCGACCTCCATGGCATGTGGGTCATGCCACACATGCGGGGCTACTTCGCCGCCAGCCCGGAGATCGCCCGACGCATGCAGCGTGCCGGTATCGCCCATGACTGCATCCACATCACCGGCATCCCTGTCATGCCAGCGTTCGGCAAGGCGCGCGATACCGCCGAATGTGCGCGCGCATTCGGCCTCGATCCGCAACGGCGCATCGTGCTATTGATGGGCGGTGGCGCTGGCATGGGCGGGCTTGACGAAGTCGCCGCCGAGCTGACAACCATCGAACACGATTTTCAGCTCGTCGTCCTCGCCGGCCGCAATGCGCAGGCACTCACCGCGCTGCAAGCGCTGGCCACCCAGCGGCCGGGCCGGATCTTCCCACTCGGCTTTACCGATCAGGTGCATACACTGATGGGCTGCGCCGATCTCGTCATCACCAAACCCGGTGGCCTCTCGACCTCCGAATGCCTGGCCAGCGGCCTGCCAATGATCCTCAATGCACCGATTCCCGGACAGGAAGAGCGTAACGCCGACTACCTGCTCGAAGAGGGCGCCGCGCTCAAGGCAGTCGACACGCTGGCATTGACCTGGCGCCTCGATCAGTTGCTCAGCGATGCAACAAGGCTTGAAGCAATGCGCCAGCGGGCTCGTGCCATTGGCCGGCCACACGCGGCGCGCGATGTACTGCATGCGGTTCTCGCCGAAGCGTAATGCCCAAGCCTGCTCCGGCGACGTCTTGTACCCATCGGGGCACCTGAACCCATCCGCCCCCCCTGAAACCCACCATGAAGCTTTTGTCCCCGGACACCCGCGCCCTCTTCAATCGCCCCACCAGACAATGGATGCCTCTGCTTGCAACGGTCGCCTGGACACTGCTGCTCGCATTTTTCTTCGCTAACGTCGAGATCCAGATCGAAGGCGCAGCTGGATGGGCCACCGCACTTCCGACGTGGCGGATCGAGCAACACTGGCTGCTCGACATCTTCTGGGGCGGGCGGCCCATGACCGGGTATCACGCGTGGATCTTTCCGTGCGTGGCCCTGTTCTTCCACTTCCCCATCGCATTCTCGATGCGCTGGTCGTGGCGCATCGAAGCGCGAGTCATCGCCTGCATCATGTGCTTCTGGGTGACCGAAGATTTTCTCTGGTTCGTACTTAACCCAGCGTATGGCCTCGACCACTTTTCACCCGCCTCGGTGCCCTGGCACATCCACTGGTGGGGACCGGCACCAACGGACTACTGGGTGTCGTCAACGGTGGCGATGGTATTGCTGTGGTGGTCTGCAAAGACGGACGAATCACAGGAATAGGCAGCACCTCTTGCTGATCTACTCCGCTCTGCAAGCAGAGACAAAGCCATGCCCGAGCGGTGGCAATCCGTTTCGCAGCTGCTGAGTAGACCCACAGCCCGGGGGACTTCCATGGCCGGCGCACAAGGCCAGTCCCAGATACGCGTCTGGCCTCCGTCCACGCATCTGTGGTCCCTGTGGCAGCCGCTCGGGCTTTTCTGGAACAGCTCAGCCAAACTGCAGCGTGTCCTGAGGGGTACTTAGGAACGACAAGTACCCAAACAGCCGCTTTTTTGAGCCAGCCAAACCGGCTCCGGCGAAATCACCAAGCCAGCCCCGCATGAACACCTACCTGGGCGGAAGACGTCTGAGTGGAGAACGTCGTCTTCAACGTGAACCAAGAAGCCGGGAACGCCTAGCGGTTTATTGTCACCTGTAGAATAGGCACTGTCTGCTTGGAGCATTCGTGCGATGTGGCACTCAAGACATTCTGGAAAAAAGGCTAGTCTGCAGGCTGCGGCCTTGAAAGTGCCATGGCAATTCAGCGCTGGGCTCGCCATAGCGATTTTCGTCATCGTGTTTCTGTGGCTGCCCAGAACCAGCGTCTTCGGCCCTTTCGGCTCCAGCCTCTACTTCGGCACACGGAGCATCGCCGCGCTGCTCCAATTCCTCTTCACAGCAATCGCGGTCTACGAATTCCTTCGACAGCGCCGATCCGACCATACGCGCTCGGCGGCAATGGATCGTCCGGAAACACAGGCAAAGACATCGATCAAGGCACCTGCGCCCAACGCCTGGTCGCTTGCCGTCATTCGCGACATGGAATGGAAGCGGTTCGAGGACGTATGTCTTGCCCTCTATCACGAAAAGGGAATTCGGGCCGTCACCACACCACTCGGGCCAGATGGCGGTATCGATATCCGGTTGTATGAAGACCAGATCCATCCCGAATGCTGCACGGGAATCGTTCAATGTAAGGCCTGGGGCGAACGGTATGTCGGCGTCAAGCCCGTCCATGAATTCCGCGGCGTCATGGCGCATGAGGGAATCAGAGACGCTGTCTTCATGACGCCTGGCACCTACAGCGAAGAAGCACAGGCCTTCGCATCAACAAACCACATCGCGCTGCTCGATGGAAAGCAGATCCTGATGTTGATCCAGCATTTGCCTGCCGAAGCCCGTGCAAATCTCCTGCGCCTGGCGACAGCCGGAGACTGGACGACCCCCACTTGCCCATCCTGCGGAACGAAGATGCTCCCGCGCGAGAGTAATAGGCGCAAGTTCTGGGGATGTCGAAATTTTCCTGGCTGCCGGCAGATCCTCGGGATAAGGACGACAGAATATTGATCGCGTACAGACCATCAGGAAAGCTCGTGTTACGTCCACTACTTCTGCAGCAATTTATGACGTCCGTACCGGATTCCTATACGGAGTTGCTGAGGTCACGGTAACCAGACTGGTTCCACTCGTTGGAAAGCTTCCGGTTTTGCCAAGAAACGACCATCGTGGTACTGCCCCGTCCCAATGGCTAGAAACACCGGGACGCGCCTACACTGAATCGTCGGAACAGTGGCCGTCAGCCTTTTGGAGGCATCCGCCCCCGTTAAAAAATGGTTCTTCGCGGGATCTGGGGAAAGCAGAGGTTGACGGACCAGAGCTTGGTAGATTGGCAGCCGCCAAACAGACCGATCCACCGCCCTCTTTTCCGTCATGTCGGATGCTATGTTGAGCCAAGCCTTCTGGGAAGGTTTGGAAATTGAGTCGTGCGCCGTTCAAGCGGATGTTTCGCTGTTGGTCCGACTGCGCGAAGGGGTCGGATGTGATCCGTGCTGCGCGCGTTGCGGCAGCACGAGCGTGTTGATTCATGAGCGACGGCGCCGCCGGGTGCGTGACCGCGACTGTTTGGATGAGCGCGTGTGGCTCGACGTGCCGCTTCGGCGTCTGGATTGCTATGCGTGCGGGGCACGCGCGACCGAGCGCCTGTCGTGGCTGGATGCCAACGAGCGCATGACGCACCGGCTGCAGGCCTGGGTCGAAGCGCTGGTGCAGGTACTGCCGATTGCGCACGGTCAAGCGCGTCGATCACCGGCGGCTGAGCCGAGCGCATGGTGCGTTTGACGCGGGTGAGGTGCGTCGCCTGGTCATGGACGAGTTCGCGCTGCACAAGGGCCACCGCTACGCCACAGTCATCATGGACGCGGAGCGCACGCGTGTACTGTGGGTCGGCGAGGGCAACAGCCGCGAAGCGATCCGCCCCTTCTTCGCGATTGACCAGAACCTGTTTGGGCGCTCGTCCAACGTCTTCGAGCAGGATCACTTGATCCGCCACGAGTTGTCGTGTGCCAATGCGCCTGATAGCGTTTGAATTCCTTTGTCGTCCCTGCACGAGCGCTACCTTCAATGCAGAAGATCACCTCCGCCGTGCTGCTTGCTTGCAGCCTGTCCTCCGCCGCCATTGCCGCTTCGACAGATGATCCGTACCTTTGGCTTGAGGATGTCAATAGCAAGGCTTCGCTCGACTGGGTCACCGCGCGCAATGCGACTTCGACCGCCGCACTCGAGACACGCCCCGGTTATCCAGAATTGCGCACGCGACTCGAGGCGATCTTCAATTCGAAGCAGCGGTTGGTCCTCGTAACTCGCATGGGCGGCGCGTTCTACAACTTCTGGCAGGACGCCGAGCATCCGCGCGGTCTGTGGCGACGCACGACACCAACGGAATATCGCAAGGCACAACCTGCGTGGGAGATCGTGCTCGACGTCGATGCCCTCGGCAAGGCAGAAGGGAAGTCGCTGGTCTGGAAAGGTGCGCAATGCCTGCAGCCCGAAGGTGATCGCTGCCTGATTTCGCTTTCGCACGGTGGCGGCGATGCGGCGGAGGTGCGAGAGTTCGATCTGACCCGGCGCGAATTTGTTGACGATGGCTTCAGACTGCCTATCGGAAAATCAAACGTCGACTGGATCGACCGCGACGCCCTACTCGTCGGCACCAACTTCGGACCGGGCAGCCTCACCGAATCCGGATATGCGCGGGTCATCAAACGCTGGAAGCGCGGTACACCGCTTGAGGATGCGGTGACACTGTTCGAGGGCAAACCAACGGATGTGATTGCGGAAGGCTGGACCGACCAGACGCCTGGCTGGCAGCGCACCTTCATCCAGCGTGCCATCGGCTTCTTCACCAATGAGGTGTTCGAGGCCCTCCCAGACCGCCTGCGGAAACTCGACAAGCCAGACAGCGCAGAACTCCGCGTGTGGCGCGATCAGGTCATCATCCGCTTGCGCGAAGACTGGACCGTAAATGGCCATCCCTATGCGCAAGGCT
This sequence comes from Niveibacterium sp., assembly GCA_031555325.1. GTDB lineage: Bacteria > Pseudomonadota > Gammaproteobacteria > Burkholderiales > Rhodocyclaceae > Niveibacterium. The sequence goes on from JAVBUM010000003.1 coordinate 29,799, forward strand.
CACTGCTAGCGATGGACTACGCGCGCTTCGTCTCAGGAGCACAAGATTTCGAGGTTCTGTTCGCACCCGATGCACGTCGCGCGCTGCGCGGATATGTGACGCTGCGGCACGGCATCGTGCTTGAGGTGCTCGACAATGTGCGGGGCCGCATCGTAGAACTCACGCCGACGAATGACGGATGGAAGCAGCGTGACGTCCAGGTGCCCGGAAACGGCACCGCCTCCGCGCATGCGCTCGACCCGATCAGCTCCGACGAATATCTGCTTACTGCGAGCGATTTCCTAACGCCGTCGACACTTCGCCTCGTGGAGCTCGGCAGTGACAGGTTGGAACCGCTGCAGTCGCTGCCTGCGTTCTTCGATACAAAGGGGCTCATCGTTGAGCAGCACGAAGCCATGTCGCACGACGGCACGCGCGTTCCGTATTTCCTCATTTCGCACAAGGACGCGAAGCGCGACGGAACACAACCTGCGTTGCTTTATGGTTACGGTGGCTTTGAGGTTTCGATGGAACCTTCATACAACCCAGCCGTCGGCGTTGGCTGGTTGGAAAAGGGTGGAGCCTATGCGTTGGCCAACATCCGCGGTGGCGGCGAATTTGGCCCGGCATGGCATAACGCGGCACTGAAGGGAAAGCGGCAGAACGCCTATGACGATTTCATCGCTGTCGCCGAGGACCTCACACGAAGCGGGGTCACGTCACCAAAGCATCTAGGTATCATGGGCGGCAGCAACGGCGGACTGCTGGTGGGCGCTGTGATGATGCAACGGCCGGCGCTCTTCGGTGCGGTAGTCTGCCAAGTTCCGCTGCTCGACATGCGGCGCTATCATCGCCTGCCCCCGGGGGCTTCTTGGATGGCGGAATACGGCGACCCGGATGATCCCACGCAGTGGGCCTATATCTCGAAATATTCGCCGTACCAGAACTTCCGCCCTGGGGCGAAGTACCCGCGCACATTCCTTGTTACCTCCACACGCGATGACCGGGTGCACCCCGGACACGCACGCAAGATGGCTGCACGGATGCTCAAGGACGGCCAGGACGTGCTGTATTTCGAGAACACGGAAGGCGGCCATGCCGGTGCAGCCGATAATGCCCAGCGCGCCAGAATGTGGGCCATGGCGTTTGAGTTCCTTGGAGAGGGCCTGAAATAGCTCACCGGCCCGTACGACAAGGATCGATTCCACCCACCTTGCGCCGCTTGGGCGTCGTTGCGTATGGTGTTGGCGCATTATGACCCAGGCAATTCATGCATCAAGTCATCGCCATGGCTGATACCGCACTGTCAGGAATCTATCGCTACCGCCCCGTGGACGATTCGCTCATCACTTCAGGGCAGCCAACGGTGGAGCAGCTCGCCACAATCGCTGCAGCGGGCTTCACGACGCTGATCAATCTCGGCCTTCACGACGACCCGCGCTATTCGTTGCCCGACGAGGCGGGAAGTGCGCGCAGCGTCGGCCTGCACTATGTGCATATCCCTGCGCCGTTCGAGGCACCCACAGAAGCCGCCCTACTGGCCTTCTTCAATACGCTGGACGAACATACAGGCGAGAAAATCTGGGTTCATTGCGCCTCGAATCTGCGCGTCGCCGTCTTTCTCGCACTGCATCGGATGATCCGGCTCGGCTGGTCCCGCGAACGTGCGTTTGAGCAGTTGAATAGCCATTGGGTACCCGACGGCACGTGGTCAGCCTTTATCGAGGCAATGCTCGCAAAATACGCAGCATGAGCCGCCATTGCCAAGAATAAAAAAGGCGCCCTACCACCGGGGCGCCTTTTCTACGATTACCGATCGATCCTATTTTGTCGTGCCGTCCGCCCGTGCCTTTACGTAGCTTCCAGGGGCATCCTCAATCACCTTGAACTTACCTTTGGCGGGATCGCGTGCCGGAACCTTCTCATCTCCGAAGCTGCTGATCCACCCCTGCCAGTCACCCCACCACGAGCCAGAATGCTGCGTGGCCCCCGAGAGGAATTGGTCGGGCGTTTCCGGCAGGACCTTCGCGTCATTGGTCCAGTACCCGTACTTGTTGGCCGATGGCGGATTGACGATACCCGCGATGTGGCCCGAACCGCCGAGCGCAAAACGCACTGGACCGCCAAAGACACGCGCCCCTAGGTAGGTGGTCTTCCACGGAGCGATGTGGTCTTCGATGGTCGAGATGAAGTAGCACGGGATCTTTATCTTCGACAGATCGATCGGCACGCCGAGAATCTCGATACCGCCGGGCTGCACAAGCTTGTTACCCATGTACATGTTGCGCAGGTAGAAGCTGTGCATCTTCGCTGGCATGCGTGTGGAATCGGAGTTCCAATACAGCAGATCGAACGGGAACGGATCCTTACCCATCAGATAGTTGTTCACGACGAACGACCAGATCAGGTCGTTGGAACGCAGCATATTGAAGGTGTTCCCCATTTCGCTGCCTTCGAGGTAGCCGCGCTCGAACATCTTCTTTTCGAGGTTCCGCACCTGTTCTTCGTCGATGAAGACGCCAAGCTCGCCCGGCTGCGAGAAATCGGTCAACGAGGTAAGGAAGGTCGCATGTACGATGCGCTTGTCCTTCTTTGCCGCCATCCATGCAAGACCGGTCGCGAGCAGCGTGCCACCCAGGCAATAAGCGGTGGCATTGATTTCCTTCTCACCTGTCTGTTCCTGGACCGCATCAACCGCAGCCAGCAAGCCTTCCTGGAGGTAATCCTCGAAGCCCTTCTCCGAAAGCTTCGCGTCCGGATTCACCCAGGAAATCACGAATACCGTATGACCTTCGTCGACCATCCACTTGATGAACGAGTTCTTGTCGCGCAGATCGAGGATGTAGTACTTGTTGATCCACGGCGGCACGACGAGCACTGGCGTCTTGAACGTGTCAGGCGTGGTTGGCGTGTACTGAATCAGCTGGATGAGGTTGTTCTGGAATACCACCTTGCCCGGCGTCGTGGCGACGTTGCGGCCAAGCTCGAAGGCGCTGGTGTCCGTCATGCGGATCTTGAGGTTTCCGCCACCGTCCTCGATGTCACGCAGCAGGTTGTTGAAGCCACGCACAAGGTTCTGCCCATGGCTCTTCACGGTTTCGCGGAAGACTTCGGGATTGGTCAGCGCGAAGTTCGAGGGCGAAAGCGCATCGATGTACTGGCGGGTGAAAAAATCCACCTTCTTGCGCGAAACTTCGTCGAGACCATCCACGCCGCTGACCACGTCGTGGATATGGCGCGCGGAGAGCAGGTAGCTCTGCTTGATGAAGTCAAACAGGAAATGCTCTTCCCACTGCTCGTCGCGGAAGCGCTTGTCGCCTTCTTCGGGTGCCGCGACCGGAGCTGCCGGCAGTCCCATGAATCGCATCGTCGCGTTCTGCCACAACGTCATGTAGTTCCATACGAGCTGCATCTGCGCTTCCGCGATACGGAACGGGTTGGAGAGCATCTTGCTTGCCAGCTCCATGAATGCCTTGGCGATGCCAAGCTCATCCTCGGGCGGCGTAATGCCGCGACTCATCTGGCGCTTCATGTGCTCGGTGAGCAAGTGCGAGGCGCGCTGTGCAACCTCGGCGTAGGTCTTACAGATTTCCTGCGGATCGGGCAACTCTGTTTTCCCGGTTTCGGTAGCGGTGGCCATAGATACTTTCTCCCTGTCAGGCGGTGTCGGAGCGACTCCGCATTTTTCCGTTGAAAACCCTTGTTTCGACTAGGCTGCAGCGTTGCGCTCGAAGCGCTGGATGCCGTCGGCTGCCGACACGCATGCAACGGCACCGCGCGCAGCAAGATGATTCAGATGCGCAATCGCTTCACCCATTGCGAACATCAACTGATGGGTGTCGAGTTTGCGCGGAAACAACGTGTCGAGCAGTTCAGCCGCGCTCATCGGCCGCACCAGCGCAGCAAGCAGCTCCGAGCAGCGGGCCTCGTGGTGCGCGCACAGCGCTTCGATGCGCAGACGCGCGCCGCGGAACGGACGGCCATGCGAAGGCAAGACAAGCACATCCGCAGGTAATGCCGCGAAGCGTTCAAGTGACCTTGTGTAGCGACCGACGGGATCATCCGCCGGAGTCATGGCAAAAGTGCTCACATTGGTCGATATGCGCGGCAGCAACATGTCGCCAGAAATAAGCAGTCCGAGCGCTTCACACCAAAGTGCTGCGTGTTCGGCCGAGTGCCCGAAGCCTTCGATCACCTGCCAGTCGTGTGCACCAATGCGAAGCGCTTCGCCATCGAGGATCCGTACATACTGCGTCGGCAACTGTGGCACGCCGCTTGCGTAATGGTTACCACGCCCAGTCAGCGCTGCCGCATGTTCATCCCCCATACCGTGACGACGGAAGAAGGCGACCATAATGTCGGTGCCAAAGCCCGCACGCTCCTCACGCACCGAATGCGCCCAGAAGTACTCGCCAAGTGTCATGAAGACCGGCACCCCGAATCGCACGGACAGCCATTGCGCATTCCCCACATGATCGGGATGCGCATGGGTCACGATTACGCGGGTAACCGGTCGACCGAGTTGCTCGAAGATCTGTTCCCACTGTGCACGCGAGCCGGCATCGCCATAGCCGGTATCGACGATCGCCACCCCTTCGCCGTCGTCGAGCAGCCAGAGGTTGATGTGGTCGAGCGCGAAGGGAAGCTTCATCCGCACCCATTCCACCCCAGGCGCGACAGCCAGTCGCTGCACCGGGGCGGGGATGTCATCGCCGAACGGGTATTCGAGTTTTTCGGTCATTTTGTCTCGTCTTTCAGATTTTATTAGTGTACTGCGCCTTATGTTGCGTTGCGGCATTCACTGTCAAGACTGTTTGTCGGGCGCAGGACATCCGATGGGCGGTAGCCTTTGCGGCGAAGGTCCGGCAGGATCCGACAATGGAGACGAAGCGCTGCTTTCCACCGGTGGTGGACACCAGGACGCGTGTGCTGGTTCTAGGCAGCCTACCCGGCGAAGCATCACTGGCTGCCGGACAGTACTACGCACATCCGCAGAACCAGTTCTGGCGCCTGATCTCGCTCGTACTGGGTGAGAATATCGTCCGGCTCGGCTATGCGGCACGGCTCGACCGCCTGTTAGCGCATCGGGTTGGACTGTGGGACGTCGTAGCCCAAGCGCACCGGAATGGAAGCCTGGACGGCAATATCCGCTCGCATGTCGGCAACGATCTCGCGACCCTCGTGGCAAACCTTCCCGCGCTCAAGGCCATCGGTTTCAATGGCAAAACTGCAGCCCGCATCGGACTCTCCGCCCTTGGCAAGAACGCCACCGACTACCAGCTCATCCATCTGCCTTCCAGCAGCCCCGCATACACGCTTCCGTTCGACTCAAAAGCCGTGCAATGGCGCGAACTGGCTTTCGCCTTAGCATGATATTTGCTTAGACAGTCATTAGGCCTCAAGTAAAGATCAGCAACAGAAAACGGACCTGTGGTTCGCCGATATCGTGCGCCGCAATTCAAGCTGATCCAACAAACAACTATTCTGAGCACGCGATTTCGGACACTGGCAACAGTCCGCGTGGAAATCACTGTTATTTCCACAGTCAGCCGTTCGTTTCTTGGCTTCATGTACGCGCACCACTGTCTTCACAATTTTTTACGAGAAGAGTGAAGAAATCCTACATAAAGCAGTGATTTAGACCCATTTCTGGCATGACATTTGCCGCGTTCCACTCAAATTATAAATAATGCAAACTGACTTTTTCTGGCATGACATTTGCCTGTTCCGACTTGTTATTGAGCTCCAGTGACGGAAGTCGCGTCTGTCGTCGGCCACCCTATCGTGTGCAGCAACCCGAATTGATCTAATAAGCAAACCATTCTGACTTCGGATGCCCAGGCAGTTGCGGCAGTCCGCGTGTGGATGACGCTACAGGATGTCTCATTCCGCGGTCAGAAGTTTGTTTTCGGAGGCTTCATGCAACCGCGCATCACCATCGTCACACCCTATTACCAGAAGAGTGAAGGAATCCTGCGCACGGCCGCGATGTCCATCCTCGCTCAAGTCGGAGCACCGGCATGGCATTGGGTGATCGTCGACGATTCTTCTCCGGTTCCGGCGCGACGCGAGCTGGCTGACATCCTCACAGCACATCCAGATCGCATCACGATTGTTGAACAACCCAATGGTGGACCCGCTGCGGCGCGCAATCGGGGACTCGATCATGTGCCGGCCGGGACCGAATTCGTCGCTTTCCTCGACTCCGATGACACGTGGACCGAGGACCATCTTGCCAACGCCGCAACCGCACTCGATGCTGGCTATGACTTCTATTTCTCCGATCACTTCCAGCTCCACCAGACGACTGTAAGCGCATTCAATCGCGCCGGGCGGATCCAACCGGACCAGCACCCGCCGCTGGCGGCGAATCAGGATCTGCGAGCGTATTCAGGCGACATGTTTGATCAGGTGTTGCGCTGCAATGTCATCAGCACGTCCACCGCCGTTTACCGCTACGCGAAGTTTCCGGACAAACGCTTCCGCGAAGAGTTCGTCTATGCGGGTGAGGACTATCTATTTTGGATGGGACTCGCCCGCACAACGAACCGGATCGCCTTTTCGCGGCGGGTGGAAAGCAGTTGTGGCGAAGGCATCAACGTCTTTGCCGGCTCTGACTGGGGCACCGAGAGATCACTCATTCGCCTGCATCACGAGATGAGATACCGCAAGGCAGTACCACAGCTATTCACGCTGACACCGGATCAGGCCGCCCACAACGAGCAGGTCGTACGGCGCCTACGGCGTAGTTTTGTTGCTGATGTCATACACCGTATCACGCACCACAAACCACTGAACGGCCTGCTCGCAAAGCAGTTCAAGATCGACGCACCGAGTCTGTTCTATTTCTTGCCGCTCGCCATTTCGGTTGCGATGCATCGGTGAAACAGATCAACGCGAGAAAGGAAATGCCTTGTCGAATCACGCATCTGTAGTAGTCGCTTCGCCCAAGCGCTTATCGCAGAAAAAAGTCCTTATCAGCGTTTTGAACTGGAATACCGCCGAAGCGACGCTTGCCTGTGTCGATGGGTTGTTGCGACACGATGCAGGACCGAGGGTCTGCGCGGAAATCCTGGTGATCGACAACGGCTCGGCCCCGAAAGATGTCGCCCAGCTGAAGGAAGGCATGCAGGCGCGCGAACAAAACCTGCGACATGAAGCCGTCAACCTTGGCTTTGCAGGTGGACACAACCTCGCAATCGACTACGCGATCGAACACCGCTTCGACTACATCTGGCTGGTCAATAGCGACGCCCTGATCCGCGAACCAAACGTACTTGCCTCCTTGATCGCCTGTATTGAATCAGATCCGCAGTGTGGTGCCGTTTCGCCACTTCTCGCCCAACTTGGCCAGCCCGACAAGCTCTACTTCCGCGGCAATTTCCATGACTGGGCACAGCGTGAGTCACTGCGCCCCTCAAGTATCGAGGAGGGCAAACAGCTTGCCGAAAGGATGCCGGATCGCCTCTGGATTTCCGGCGCCGCAATCCTGCTGCGTGTCGCAGCACTCGAGCAGATCGGGGGCCTTGACGAACGCTACTTCGCCTATTATGAGGACGACGACATCTGCGTGCGCCTCGTAGACGCTGGTTGGCGCTGCCGGGTTGATTTCGAATCAAGGGTCGAGCATGAAATGCCCCTGCGGGAAACCGATCGTTCAAGCTTCTATTTCTATCTGCGCGAACGGAACTACCTGCAGTTCTGGTATCGCCACACGCCAAACGAGTTCCGAAGACTGTTGCTGTTGAAACTGCTCGATCAGGCTTTTTTCGATGTCAATCGTCTCTATCGCATGGGCCACACCCGGCATGCCGAATGTGCAATGCTTGGCATCTACGATTTCCTGTGCGCCCGATGGGGCGTGCCCAGACTTGAGCGACGCATACCGCTTTATGTACGGCTACTGCGCCGTCTGCTCTGGATACCGCACATGCGCGTCCTGCAAAGGGAGCCGGCACACTCCACCAGCCCGCAAAGCTGATCACCCTCATTGGCCATCTCCGAAAATCCGCTCAAACCAGACGCGGAGCGCAGCCTGCGCAGCTTTCGCCTAGTCTGTTGTGCTGCAGCGCAATATGGGGGATAAAGTAGGTTTCAGACGATTCTCCTCGTCTGTCTGCCTATCTGTTATCTACCCCAAGGAGTACTTCCATGTCCGATCCCATCGTCATTGTCTCTGCGGTGCGCACGCCGATTGGCGCCATGCAGGGCGAACTGTCGGGCTTTGCTGCCCACCAACTCGGCAGCATCGCGATCAAGGCCGCGGTGGAACGCGCTGGCCTGCAATCTGAGCAAATCCAGGAAGTGATCATGGGGTGCGTACTGCCGGCCGGACAGGGTCAAGCGCCCGCGCGCCAAGCCACCCTCGGAGCCGGTCTGCCACGCTCGGTTGGCGCCACCACGATCAACAAGGTCTGCGGTTCCGGCATGAAGGCGGCGATGCTCGCGACCGACCTGCTGACCGCGGGCAGCGTCGACATCATCGTCGCCGGTGGTATGGAAAGCATGACGAACGCCCCGTATCTGCTGCCCAAGGCCCGCGGCGGCTACCGCTACGGCCATTCGACGTTCTTCGACCACATGGCGCTCGACGGCCTGGAAGATGCCTACGAGAAAACCCCCAACGGTGGCGGCCGTTCGATGGGTACCTATGCCGAGGAAACCGCCGCCAAGTACGGTTTCACGCGCGAGGCGCAGGATGCTTTCGCGATCGAATCCACGCGCCGCGCACTTGCCGCCAACAAGGACGGTGGCTTCGACTGGGAAATCGCACCGGTAACGATTGCAGGCAAGGGCGGCGATGTCGTCATCAAGAATGATGAATCGCCTTACAAGGCCCGGCCAGAAAAGATTCCGTCGCTCAAGCCAGCGTTCAAGAAGGACGGCACCGTCACGGCAGCTACCTCATCGTCGATTTCCGATGGCGCTGCAGCACTGGTACTGATGCGCGCATCAAAGGCGAAAGAGCTGGGCCTTACGCCGCTCGCTACCGTGGTTGGCCACGCAACCCATTCGCAGGAACCGGCATGGTTCACCACGGCCCCGGTCGGCGCAATCGAGAAGCTCTACGCCAAGACCGGCTGGAGCAGTGGCATGGTCGACCTCTTCGAGATCAACGAAGCCTTCGCCGTCGTCGCGATGGCCGCGATGCGCGAACACGGACTGCCGCACGACAAGGTCAATGTGAATGGCGGTGCGGTGGCGCTGGGCCACCCAATCGGCGCCTCGGGTGCGCGTCTCATCGTCTCGCTGATTGGTGCATTGCGTCATCGCGGCGGCAAGCGCGGCGTCGCAAGCCTTTGTATCGGCGGCGGCGAAGCCGTGGCTTTCGCGCTCGAACTCGCCTGAGCGATCGGATCGCCGGAACAATACAGGTCAGCCACTGCGGCGTGTTTCGCCGCAGTGGCACACTCGGGCTTTTCCCCGAGTATTCGCTTTGACCGATTTTTCACCCGTAAACCGGGCATCCCCAGGGCTTGCCCGTGTCGTGACCCTTCAGTTGCTCGTCGCCCTGATCTGGGGCGGCACCTGGATCGCCGGCCGGATCCTTGCCCGCGAACTGCCACCGATTGCAGCGGGAGGCTGGCGGTTCCTCCTCGGCACGATCACACTTGGCTGGCTGGTATGGCGCAGGGAGCGCGGGATTCCCCCGCTCGACGCACGAAACGCATGGCAGGTGCTCCTGATGGGCGCCGCGGGTATCTTTGCCTACAACCTCTGCTTCTTTTACGGCCTCCAGCATATCCAGGCCGGTCGTGGTGCGCTGGTCGTAGCACTCAATCCGGTGGCGGTCGCGCTGGCCGCGGCACTTTTTCTTGGCGAGCGCCTCTCACCCATAAAAGGCCTTGGGGTCGTGATTGCGCTGACCGGCTGCCTCATGGTCGTTGGGCATGGAGACCCGTTCGCCCTGCTGCGGGGCAACGTTGGCCCGGGCGAACTCCTCATCATTGGCTGCGTGATCGGCTGGACGGTGTACACCCTTGTCGGGCGACAGGTGGGCGGCTCGCTCTCGCCGCTGGTCATGACTTTTTATGCCTCGGTTGCTGGCGGAGCGTTGCTGATCGTAGCAGGCATCGTCGAAGGTCCATTACGCCAATGGCCAGCGCTTTCCTGGCAGGGCTGGCTATCCCTGTTCTACCTGGGTGTGCTCGGCAGCGGCTTTTCGTATGTCTGGTACGCTCAGGGCGTGGTCCAGCTCGGCGCGACACGCGCTGCAGCATTCATCAATTTCGTGCCGATCAGCGCACTCCTATTGGGCGCCTTGATACTGGGCGAACACGCGGGGCTGGCGGTACTGGGCGGTGGCGCCCTGGTACTCGGTGGCGTCTGGCTTACCAATCGCCCTGCCGCAACAAAGGAAATTCCATGAAGCAGAAAGCTGTTCTCATTGCCGGGGCCTCACGGGGCCTGGGCCTCGAATTCGCACGCCAGTACGCCATCGCCGGGTGGCAGGTCATCGCGGGTGCGCGTACGCCTGCGAAGGCCAGCAATCTGCTGCGCGTAAAGGGGGTCGAAGTGGTGCCGCTGGACGTGACATCGGCCAATTCGGTCGCCGGCGCCGCATGGCATATCGATGGTTCTCCAATTTCCCTGCTGATTGTGAACGCTGGCGTCAACACAGCGAACGGGACTGATTTCCACGCCCCGGGCGACGACGATTTCGACGCTGTCATGCGGACGAACGTGCTCGGCCCGATGCGTCTGATCCAGGCCTTTGGCGATGCAGTCGCCGCAGCGAGTGGAGTGATCGCCGTGCTCTCGTCGCGCATGGGTTCGATTGCCGACACGCAAACGCCAGATAACCTGCTCTACCGCGCCTCGAAGGCGGCTGCGAACATGGTGGTCAAGTGCGGAGCGCTCGAATATGGCCCGAAAGGCGCAACTGTCGTAGCGCTGCACCCGGGCTGGGTACGTACCGAACTGGGCGGCAACAGCGCGCCGCTTGACACCTACGATGCCGTCGCCGGGATGCGCACGGTAATCGCTGGACTCACACCGGCGGACAACGGTGGATTCCTTGACTACCGCGGCAAGGCCATCCCCTGGTGAGTGTCAGCACGACCAGCCATTGCGCGCCTCGGGTTTTCACGCATTGATTCGCATCAACGCAACAGGTTTGTCCTTTTCCGTAGTCTCGCGAGATTCGGGGCACGCAGACGCTCCGGATCAATCATCCAAGGAGGCACACATGGACGCAACCACTCCGGGCTTCATTTGCGTAATGGCCGGTTATGGCATCACAATCGTCGTTGGCATTGCCCTGCTGGTGCTGACATTTTCGCTTGAGGCACGTACACGCGGGCAACGGCAGTGAACCTGCAGGCGCTTCCATCCCACGGGGCGGCACAAGCCGCCCTTTTCATTTCCGCGCGTTCATCGGTAACCTCTACTGCCCGGGCAATCAGGACCGCCGCCCGTCTGCTGCAAGGGCACATACGTGCATCCCGTCATGAGCACAGGGCGCGCTGACTGTTAGGATCTGTCCATAGCGTTAGTTTTGGACGCAAAAACGAGCGCCGGTCGATGTACCGTGCGACATCCCTGTCCGTGACGGGAAACCCAACTGGAGGCCAGACGTGAGTGTTCCGATCGATTTCTATTTCGACTTCGCCTCCTCCTACTCCTATGTGGCCTCGACGCTGATCGAACAAATCGCCGAGCGGCATGACCGGAACGTGATCTGGCATCCCTTGGTGATAGGTTCGGCATTCAAGGTCGTCGGCGGCACTGCCTTGCATGGCATACCGATGCGTCAAGACTATGTCGAACGCGACGTTGCCCGACTCGCTCGCTACTTCAAGCTGCCGTACAAGCAGCCAACGCATCACATGATCCCGACGCACTATGCCGCCCAGGCTTTCCTCTGGGGCCAGGACCGGGATCCCGAGCGAGCGAAGGAGTTTGCTCGCAAACTCTTTTCGGCCTATTTCACGGAAAACCGCAACATCGGGGACTTGGAGGTTGTGCTCGATGTCATCGAATCCTTCGGGCTCGAACGCGCCGCCGCTATCCAGGCAATCGGCACGCCGGCAATGAAAGAACGGCTTAAGGCTGAAACCGAGGTTGCACTGTCGCGCGGCATATTCGGCGTGCCGTTCTGCATCGTCGGCGGAGAACCCTTCTGGGGTTACTCGCGGCTACCGCTGCTCGAAAAGTGGATCGCTGAAGGCCCATTCTGATTCGGGCCAAGCGCGCGCCCCGCGTCGAATCGCGCAGGGCATACCCGCAGACTTACAGGGAGCTTTGAGTGCACGCACCCATCGATTTCTATTTCGATTTTTCTTCCCCCTACGGTTACTTCGCGGCTGAAGTAATCGAGCCGCTTGCCGCCAAGTACAACCGCAGTGTGCTGTGGCACCCCATCCTGCTCGGCGTGAGCATCAAGGCTCCAGCGCAAGCGCCGCTTTCATCGATCCCGATGAAGGGTGACTACTCGATCCGCGACTTCGAGCGTTCGGCGCGGTTCCTCGGCCTGCCCTACAACCACCCGAAGACCTTCCCGATCACCACGCAGCATGCGGCACGCGCCTTTCTCTGGGCCAACGACCGCGATCCTCAGCATGCACGCCAACTCGCGCAGAAGATTTATCGAGCCTATTTCGTCGACGGCAAGAACATCGCCGACCAAGGCATGATTCTCGAATTGGCGACTGAACTTGGCCTCGATCGGGGCATGCTTTCCGAAGCACTCAACGGCAGCGCGATCAAGGAGCGGCTCAAGGCCGAAGTCGAGCTTGCCACGTCGCGCGGCGTGTTCGGCTCGCCATTCTTCATCCTTGAGGGCGAGCCGTTCTGGGGCGTCGACCGCCTGCCACAACTTGAGAAATGGCTTGCCGACGGAAGCTTCTAAGGTACCTACAAATGAGCAACGAAGTAGTCAGCATCGAATACGACGGCCCGGTCGCCTACGTCTGGCTCAACCGTCCGGAGCGCCACAATGCGCTTGACGAGCGCCTGATCCATGACCTGCACAAGGCGATCGACCACCTTGTCGAAGACCCCGCTGTTCGCGTGATCGTGATCGGCTCCGACGGTCCGAGCTTCTGCGCCGGAGCCGATCTGGAGTGGATGAAGCGCGCAGCCTCGCTGGAAGGCACCGCCAACCGGCAAGACGCGCGCCAGTTGCCATCCCTACTCTATGCCATCGCCAACTCACGCAAACCTGTCGTCGCCCGTGTCCAAGGGGGGGCTTATGGCGGCGGCGTGGGCTTGATCAGCGCATGTGACATTGCGATCGGCGCCACGGACCTCGAGTTCGCACTGACTGAAGTCCGCCTCGGAATCGCCGCCGCGACAATCACACCCTTCGTGCTTGACGCCATCGGCGCACGTCATGCGCGTCGCCTCATCCTCACCGGCATGCGATTCAACAGCACGGAAGCACTGCGCGTCGGGCTGCTGCACGAAGTGGTGGCGACTGCGGATCTTGATGCCGCAGTGCGGCGTACGACCGATATGCTTCTGCAAGGCGGCCCTCACGCTCAGGCCGTCGTGAAGGACCTGCTGCGCGAGGTCGACGGCGAAGCACTGTCGCCCGCGCTGGTCGACGAAATGGCCCGCACACTCGCCGACATGCGTGCAAGCAGTGACGGCCATGAGGGCATGGCGGCATTTCTGGAACGGCGCAAACCTCGATGGGCGCTATCTGACTAGCGGTCGCGGCATCCATAGGCAAGGCGCAAGCGCTTGCCTTGCAGATCGACGAGGTTAAGCTGGATCGGCTTCAGATATATCAACGGCATGATCCGTTCTTCCTCCGCCGGATTTAGTTTCGCATCTCCAGGCAGGCACGCACGCAAGCGACGAAATCCGCCACGATAGGCGACGGATCGCGCTGGCGCCAGAGCAATCCGGATTCCACTTCCATTTCGGCGGCCGGCCCCCTGAGCTGCCGGAACACGACACCCGGTGTTCGGAATGCAGCAACCGATGCCGGCACCAGTCCCACGCCGATTCCGCTTGCCACCATGACCACGATGTCCTGCAAGGATTCACTTTCGTGGACGATCCGTGGAATCATGCCAGCGGCATGACAGACGTCCAGTGTCGCAGCGTGGAAGCTCGGGTGCCTGCTCAGATCCAGCATCACAAAGCCATCGCCCACCAGGTCGGCCAGGTCGACCTTGCGAATGCGTGCAAGCCGGTGCGTCGCGGGCAGCACAACAACGAACGGGTCGTGCCCAACGGTCATGGATGCAAGCCCGCGATGTGGGATGGGTAGGCGTACGAATCCGAGATCCAGCCGCCCATCGCGCAATGCCGCGACCTGCTCGATGCTCGTCACGTGCGACAGCGCCACCGTTACCTCCGGCCGCGCCGCGCGAAAGGCCGACATGATCTGTGCGACCGGACCGTGATCGAGCGTGACGAGATAGCCCACTTCCAGCCGTAACCGCTCACCGCGCCCGGCTGCCCGCGCAGTGCGCATCGCACGTTCCGCCTGCACCAGCACCGCCCGCGCCTCGGGCAAGAAGGCGCGGCCCGCCGCGTTGAGTTCGACACGCTGTGTGTTGCGTACGAAAAGCGCAACGCCAAGCGCATCTTCCAGTTGGCGGATCTGGCGCGAAAGCGGCGGCTGGGAAAGGTTGAGGCGCTCTGCAGCGCGGCCGAAATGCAGCGTTTCAGCAAGTGTGAGAAAGGCGCGAAGGTGGCGTAGTTCCATGGTATCGGGTTTATCGGGCGGCCAAATCTTGATGCTCATCTTGCATCAAGCTCCACACTAAACAGTATTGGCACACAAGCGGTCAAGCAGGTAAGTTTGTCCGCTTGCCTGCGAGCCACGCCGATGTCTTCCTTCCAGCCTCACGAACACAGTTCCAACACCCCGATCGCCGAGCGCGCCATCCTCTGGTGCGTCGGCTTGTTCGCCTTCCTGAACGTCTATTCGATTCAGGCGATCCTGCCGATGCTGATGGATGACTTCAACGCCTCTCCGGCCGAGGCAGGCCATACGGTCGGTGCCACGGTCTTCGGCGTGGCATTGCTCTCACCCTTCATTGGCATGCTGTCGGATGCGCTCGGGCGCAAGCGTCTGCTGGTCACGTCGATGCTGCTACTCGCCATTCCGACCGCCGCAGCCGGCTTTTCGCACTCCCTCGGGGAACTCGTACTCTGGCGCTTCCTCCAGGGTCTCGCGATTCCCGGCATCACGGTTGTCGCGATGGCCTACATCGCCGAGGAATACCAGCACCACGGCAGTGTCGCGAAGGTAATGGCAGCGTACGTGTCGGGTTCGGTCTGTGGCGGTTACCTCGGCCGCTTCATATGCGGCCATATGAGCGCCCTGCTCGGCGGCTGGCGCGGCGCTATCTGGTCGCTGGCGGCACTCAATGCAATCGGTGCACTCATCATCGCCTGGCGCCTGCCGCCTTCCGAGCACTTCGTCCCCAACCGCGCCATCGGAGCAAGCTTCCAGCAGCTCGGCCGGCACCTGCGCAACGGTGGACTGCTCGCAGCCTGCGCTGTGGGGTTCTGCGTGCTGTTCGCACTGGTCGGCGCCTTCACCTTCGTAAACGTCCTGCTCGCCCGCCCACCCTTCAACCTGACTGCAAGCGGACTGGCCAACGTCTTTTCGGTGTATCTGGTCGGGATGGTGATCACACCGCTCGCGGGAATGCTGATCGCACGGCTGGGCTACCGCGGTGCCCTCGGCGTGGCGCTCATCGCCTCCGCCTGTGGCCTTGCGCTTACGATAGTGACCAGTATGCCAGCGGTATTGATCGGCCTGACGCTGGCTTCGTCAGGCACATTCATCGCACAGTCGTCGGCAATCAGTTATCTGGCGCTGCAAGTGCATGACGGTCGCTCCCTGGCGTCCGGCTTATACAACCTTTGCTACTACCTCGGCGGCGCGGCGGGTGCGGCAATCTGCGGCATCGCCTACACGCACGGAGGTTGGTCCGGTACGGTTGCGAGCGTAATCGTCGCGCAATGCATCGGTGGCCTGATCGCCTGGCGCTTCTGGCGCCGACCAAGCTACACATGACGCAGGCAAACAGATCGGGCCACTTCGCCGTCCAGGTTGTCCCGCCCGCCTGCGATCTACCCACCTTTGATCCGGATCTCAAGCAAGCTGCGGCGCTGGCACAATCTTCGCCTCGCGAATCGGCAGATTAGCCAGCGCAGCCGCCAGCGCCAACATGATATCGGCATACCACATCCAATCGTAGTTGCCGAGACGCGTGATGGCGATGCCCCCGAGCCATGCACCAAGAAAGCCGCCAACCTGATGCGATAGCAGGGTCAGGCCAAACAATGTGGCGAGGTAGCGGCTACCAAAGAGCTTGCTGACCACCGCAGCCGTGGGTGGAACCGTCGCAAGCCAGGTGAAGCCCAATCCGAGTGCAAACAAGTAGAACATCATCGCGGTCTTTGGCGCGAGCAAATAGAGGGCGACAAGCACTGCGCGCGAGCCATACATCCCTGCGAGCACGTACTTGCTGCGGTAGTGCTGGATCCAGTAGCCGGTGACCAGGCTACCGACGATATTGGCCAACCCGATCAACGCCAGCGACCAACTCGCCACGCCAGCAGGCAGGCCGCAGAGCTGAACCTCACCGGGCAGATGGGTGACAAGGAAGGCGATATGGAAGCCGCAGGTGAAAAACCCTGCATGGAGCAACAAGTAGCTCGGATTAGCGAGTGCCTCACACACAGCAGCACGCAGCCCGCGATCCTCGACCACCTCATGCGCGAGCGCCGCCGACGGCACTTGCTCGCCCTGTTCCGGCTTGCGCAGCGCCCGCACAAACGGAAGGGCGGCGAGCGTGATGGCGCCAAGCGCCCACAGCGCGCTCATCCAGCCAAACGCCGTGATGAGTCGCTGCAACAGCGGGGCGAAGACGAACTGTCCAAACGAACCACCCGCGTTGATGATTCCCGAGGCCATGCCGCGCTTGTGCGCGGGCAATCGTTGCGCTGCAGCACCGATGAGCACGGAAAAGCTGGCCGCGCCCGAGCCTGCGGCGGAAAGCAGGCCGATGGCGAAGATCAAGCCCGCACCCGTCGTCATGAAGGGAATCAACGCGCTGCCCACGGCAAGAAGCAAAATGCCGACTGCCATCACGCGCCCCGGCCCCTTGCGGTCGGCGATCGCACCAGCAATAGGCTGGATCGCCCCCCAGACGAACTGCGCTACGGCCATTGCGAGGCTGATGGTCATGATGCCAAGTCCCGTCGCAGTATTGAGTGGCGACACGAACAGCCCGAGCGACTGCCGCGCCCCCATCGTGATCATCAATACCGCCGCCGCACACAGCGTGACGGCAAGATAACCCTGCTGCCGGATTGGGCCGTCCATTCAGTTTTCCTCCGGAAGCAGGGGCTTGAGGCGCAGCAGCGCCTCTTCAAGTTGTTCGTTGAGTCGCGCGATGTAGTCACGGCCCAGTTCATCCTCCAGCGCACGCTGCGCAACGCACCACTGGCGCAGGGCAATCTGCCGCACCACACGACCTTCGGCAGTCAACACCACGCAACGACAGCGTGCATCTGGCCCCACCACCCCAGCCACCCAACCCTGTTCGATCAGAGGCTTGAGACTGCGCGTCAGCGTGGTGCGATCCAGTTCCAACAGCGAGGCGAGCTGGTGAAGAGCGCGCGGCGTTTTATCCAGGTGCATCAGCAGCGAGTACTGGGTGAGTTTGAGGCCGGAGTCACGCAGATGAGCCTCGTAGAAGCTCGTCAAGCGACGGGTCAGGCGGCGTGCCCGCGCACCGGTGCAAGCCAGCGGCTTTTCAGTTGCAGCATTCACGGGAACCCCATACGTGCATATACACGCACTCTAGTAGGCACCGCAGGTGAAGCAAAGAGAAGAGCCGGGGTTTTCTCCCACGCAGGCAGCCATCACGGCACCGTGATACCCCACGTTTTCGTCGCGTATAGCGATACCCAATTTCACTAACGGAAACCGAAACCAAGGGTGTCAGGTTCCGTTGTTCATGCTTAAGCGCTCGGCGCTGTCGAATTTCGTTACACCGATTTGCCTTGCAGTATTTCGACCCCCAAAACATCTGCCCAATCAGGTACTTGCGAGTCGCCAAACGGGTGGCACCAGAACTGCTTACTGCCAAGACTGAAGCAGCCCACCAACCAACAGATATCGATCCATGAAACAGACACTACTTACGCTCGCAGTCGCGGGCCTCTTGGCCACTTCGGCCCAGGCGACGCCCGTCTTGCTCGACACGATCAGCCACGAATACGGGAACGGGATCGGAAGAATCGATCCAGCAGGGACCGATACCTTATTTAGCAACTATGTGCTGGTGAGCGAACGCTCCACCAGCCGCTTTTCCGACCAGCTCGATTTCAGCGGTTTGTCGTACGACTCAATCGACCATTTCGTGCTGACGCTGACGTTCGCCGAAACCAAAGGGCTAGGCGGAACTGGCCTGCTCGTAGACTGGCGTGTCCGTCCCGGCCTGTCGGCCTACATGCCGGCGATGACGAAGACGGGCGCCACTCAGCCTGTGACGCAATCATTCACCTTCGATTCCAGTGTTGACACGTTCCAGGCGATGGTCAGGGACAGTGCTTTTTCGCTTCTGTTTGTCGACCAGGGAGCCGCCCTCAACCAGTTCAGGCTGTATGACGCAAAACTTGAGGTTTTCGGCACGAGACGCCCAGCGGCCAGCGTCCCCGAACCGGGCACGCTGGCGTTGCTGGGCCTCAGTATGCTCGGGGGCTGGGCATTACGCCGAAAACGGTAAAATCACCAAAATCAAATGACAAAATGGACCTTCAAAAGGTCCATTTTTGTTTTATTCAACCCTATATGGGTGCTTTGCAGCGCAAATGTCACTTAAATTACATTTTTGTCGAAAATCTTGC
>JAVBUM010000024.1:0-70406 GCA_031555325.1 Niveibacterium sp.
CGCAGTCTTGCGCGAAGAGACGTCCATTTTCCGCAAGACTGGAAGTCTCTGTTGCCTACCTGAGCCTTGGGTTGAATAGGCGCAGCGCAAATCGACAAAATGGGCTTTGAGGGTCGCGTAAGCAAGCGAATCAGAGTTCGCTTGCGCGGGGGGCATGTTCAAACCCTCTCCGATCTTGGCGGCTACCTGGACGATCGCGCGGTGAGAATAGCTGTGCGGGCTGCGTCCTGCGGAATACCTAATCTGTAGTCGCTGGCAAGGAAGTTCGCGAGCTGATCAAGGACGCCGGAATCGCTGCCAGCCGCTTCCCACTGGGCTCTGTAGGCCTCTGCCTCGTAGCGCATCCGCCAGCGTTTTGACAGGCCGTACAAGAGCGCCATGCCGAAGCACGTTCGATACATCTGGCGCGCATGTTGAAGCTCATGCTCGATCAACGGCATCGTCGCGTGGCCGGGTCGCACGAAAATGATCGGACCCACGTTCAGCGCTGAAAAACGCGATGGGACGAGCCTCTTTGACTCAATCAGCAAGACTGGGAAGAAACGGAAGGCATAGAGGAGTTTCATTCTCTGTATTCCCAATCTCCTGTTCGTGCTTGCGGATCCCGCTGGTCTTCCAGTTCACCCCGTCCCGCAGCTCTATGTGCGAGCGAAAGGACGATCAATCACACAAGACAAATAGGTACGATCGCCCTGCGGTCACCGAGGGGCCGCGTATTCCTCTTTCCTCACAATGGCTTGCCCTACCGGCATCAGCGCGATACCTGCCAGTTTGATGTGCTGGAGCCCGAACGGGATACCGATGATGGTGCAGAAGTTGAGGATCGCGGAGAACACGTGGCCAAGGGCAAGCCACCAACCCGCAAGCAGGAACCAGATGATATTGCCGATGGTTCCAAAAACACCCGTCCCGATGTCATCCTGCCCCGTCACATGCTGGCGGGGCACGGCGACACGACCGAAAGGCCAGAACGAAAAAGCCCCGATGGTGAAACAAGCGCGGCCCCACGGGATGCCGACGATCGTGATGAAGGCGATGATCCCGGCGAACCACCAGCCGAGTCCCATCCAGAATCCCCCAAGTACGAACCATAAAATGTTGCCGATCAGTCGCAGCACATCGTCCTCCTTGTGAAAGTCAGGTGCGGATTGCCGTCTTCAGAGCCAGCCAGAGTTTTCGTGACGATGTCAGCGATGTTCGCTGGTCAAGCACGTGGCAGCCGTCGGATGCGATTTCGTGCAGCGTCTCGCGGTAGATGGCTGCCATGATCAGGCCCGCTTTTTGAGCGCGCCGATCTTCCTGCGGCAGGAGTGCGAAAGCCCTATCGTAATGCGCCTCGGCGCGTTCGATCTGGAAGCGCATCAACGATTCGAAGCGGTCACTGTGGCGGCGGTCAATGATCTCCTTCGCCGGTACGTTGAAGCGCTGGAGTTCGTCGACTGGCAGGTAGATCCGGCCGCGCATCGCGTCTTCGCCGACGTCGCGGATGATGTTGGTGAGCTGGAATGCAAGTCCGAGTTCATGCGCGTACTTGAGCGTCTGACGATTCTGGTAGCCAAAGATCTCGGCAGCGAGCAGGCCCACCACGCCGGCTACGCGATGGCAATAGAGCGCGAGCCCCTTAAAGTCGAGGTAGCGCGACTGCTGGAGGTCCATCTCCATGCCGTCAATGATTTCCTGCAAGTGCTCTTCGGCCAGATCGAATTCGCCTGCAACCGACTTGAGTGCCTGACCAACGGGGTGCGTCGGCTCGCCCTTGTATATCGCTGCGATCTCGCGTCGCCACCAGTCGAGCTTGGTCTGCGCAACCTGCAAGTCGTGGCATTCGTCGACTACATCGTCGACCTCCCGACAGAATGCGTACAGGGCCGTGATCGCTCGCCGCCGTGGCGCGGGCAGGAAGAGGAAGCTGTAGTAAAAGGATGAACCGCTCGCAGCGGCTTTTTCCTGGCAGTAGTCTTCAGGATTCATTTCTTCATGCGGGCCGCGCGCCAAAGGAGCCGCACCCAGTCTGTCACCCCGAGCACGGGGCGGTGTTGGAATACGTCGTAGCCGGTTGCTTCGATTGCCTGCAGGATGCGGAGCCCCCCTTGCACGACGAGCCGGATCTCCCAGCCGAAGCGGCCAGGCAGGCGCCTGGCGAGCGGTGCGCCGGCGATCATCATCTGGCGTGCACGATCTACCTCGAATGCCATCAATGCGCACCACGCATCGTTAACACGGCCAGCAGCAATCTGCGCTTCGGTGACCCCAGAGCGGCGGATGTCGTCCTGGGGCAGATAGACGCGGCCCTTCTTCCAATCAATTGCTACGTCCTGCCAGAAGTTGATGAGCTGCAGGCTTGTGCAGATTGAATCGGATAGCGCGCGATTGTCAGGCGTATCCGCATCGAAGAGCTGGAGCATTAGCCTACCGACCGGGTCGGCCGAGCGATGGCTGTATTCGCGCAACTCGCGAAAGTTCTCGTAGCGGGTCTTGACTACGTCTTGCGAGAACGCATCGAGCAGATCGCGCAGCAGCTGCGTATTGAGCCGGTATTCACGCACCACGGCTGCAAGGCGTGAGAAGTCGGGTGGCGTGTCTCCACGGTCGATCGCATCGACACCACGACGGAAATCGTCGAGGGCCGCGAGGCGCGCCATGGGTTCCATATCGCCTTCGTCGGCGGCATCATCAGCCCCCCGTGCGAACGCATATAGCGCTTCGACGGCCGGGCGCTGACGCTTGGGCACGAGGATCGAGGCGACGGGAAAGTTCTCGTAGTGATCGACCGGCATGGGGGCCGCAAGTATAGCCGTGCTGCGCAATCACCGCCCGGCCCGCAAGTCGGGCGACAATACGCGCCTCGGCGCAAGTGGTTTTCCAGATGCTCGAACTCAAGGCAGTGGCCAAGACGCTCGGTGGCAGGACGCTATTCTCCGGCCTCTCTTTGGAGGCGCCCTCCGGCAGCTTTATTGCGATCCGTGGTGAATCCGGGACCGGCAAGTCGACGCTGCTGAATCTCATCGCGGGGCTCGAACAGCCGGAATCAGGCGAGATCCGGCTTGATGGCGCCAGCCTGTCACAGCTGGATGACGATGCACGCACGCACTGGCGCCGCGACAAGCTTGGCTTCGTGTTCCAGGCCTTCCATGTGCTGCCGCACCTCACAATTCTTGATAACGCTGCCTTACCGCTGCGCCTACAAGGTCAGCCGCCAGTGGCTGCGCGGGTGGCGGCGCAGGGGATGCTCGGTGCAGTGGGACTCGGCACGCGTGGCGCAGGCTGGCCGGGGGAGCTGTCTGGTGGCGAGCTACAACGGTTGGCAATCGCGCGTGCGCTCGTGCATCGGCCGGTGCTTGTGCTGGCTGACGAGCCCACCGGCAATCTTGATCCGGATAATGCAGTGCGGATTCTGTCGTTACTGGCCGAGCAGGTCCGCGCACGCGGCTCAACCTGTCTCATGGTGACGCATTCAGAGCACGCCGCGGCCGTGGCTGACCGTGTGCTGATCCTCGTGGACGGCCGGTTGGTCCAGGCGCCATGAGGCTGATCTTGTCGCTTTTCGTTGCGGCGTTGGTGCGGCGGCGGCTCGCTACGGCACTCTCATTCTTCGCTATAGCCCTCGGGGTGGCGCTCGGGGTGGCGGTGAATCTGGTCAATCGCTCAGCGCTCGACGCCTTTGCTCATAGTGTTCGAGTGATTTCGGGTGAGGCCGATGCCCAGGTCATCGGCCCTCGTCATGGTTTCGACGAAGCGATCTATCCAAAGGTGGCGCGACTGGATCAGATCGAGATCGCAAGCCCGGTCATCGATGTCGAGGTGCCGTTGGCTGATTTCGAACGCAGCCTTCGCATCGTGGGGCTCGATCTGCTGCGCGCGGCGCGCATTCAGCCGACGTTGCGACCAGAGGTTCCGCAGAATGGCTCGATCGAACGCCGCTTCGCGACCGACGCACTCTTTCTTTCTCCCGCTGCGATGCATGACCTGAGCCTCACCCCGGGTGCTGCGCTGCGCGTGAAGGTCGGGCTTACGGTACGAACGCTACATGTCGTTGGCACGATTTCCGGCAGTGGCGATGGCACACGCTTCGGTGTGATGGACATCGCGGCCGCGCAATCCTCGCTCAATCAGCTCGGACGACTGCAGCGTATCGATCTACGCTGGACGGAGCGTGCGGGCGAAACAGGGCGAGCTGCGCTGGAAGGTCTGCTGCCGCCCGGACTCAAGGTTGTCGAACCCGAATCTGCTGAAATACAGGCTGAAGCACTAACGCGCGCCTATCGGGCGAACTTGGGTATGCTCGCCGTCATTGCGCTCGCAACGGGGGCATTCCTCGTCTTCGGGAGCCAGACACTCGCCGTTGTTCGCCGTGAAACGGAATTCGCGTTGCTGCGGGCGCTTGGGATCAGCCGTCGCAAGCTGATCATCGGTGTGCTTATGGAGGGTGCGGCGCTGGGCCTCGCCGGTAGCTTGGCCGGGCTTGTGCTCGGATTCGTGCTTGCAAGCACAGCACTGCGCCTGTTAGGTGGCGATCTCGGTGCGGGCTACTTTCCGGATGTTCCGGTTGCCTTGTCATGGGACTGGCCGACGAGTCTCGCATTTGCCGCACTGGGCGTTGGCTCAGCGATTGCCGGTTCGCTCTGGCCGGCGCGCGCCGCCGCATCTGCCGATCCGGCTCCCGCACTGCGCAGCGGCTATCAACCGAGCGTTCCAAGGCTGCCGACACGACGCCGGCTTGGCCTGGGTTTCCTACTGGCGGCTGTTCCGTTGTCTTTCGTGCCGCCGATTGGCGGCTTGCCGGTCGCAGGCTACACAGCGGTGGCCTGCATCCTGGCTGGTGCGATCGCTCTACTGCCCGCGCTGGCACACAGGCTCTTCACGCGCTTGCCGGCCGTTCACGCGATCACGCTCGATCTTGCGCGGCAGCGGGTGGCTGGCACCTCGGGGCAAGCCGTGATCGCGGCTGGCGGTGTACTCGCGAGTGTTGCGCTTGCCGTTGCGATGGCGATCATGGTTGCTTCATTCCGCGATTCGGTAGATGCATGGCTCGGGCGCGTGCTGCCGGCCGATCTCTATGCCCGAGCCGGGCGCGCAGGGCAGATCGGTGGATTCGATCCGGAAGCGCGCGCCGCAATCGAAAAACTACCCGGTATTGCGCGTATCGAATACATCCGACACCAACAGATCCGCATGCCGCAAAGCATGCTGCCGCTCAATATCGTAGGGCGGCGGATACCTTCGGCAGGTGCTGGTGCACTGTTTCCAATGCATGACTTGCATGAGGTGCCGACCGATGAATCGCCAGTATGGATCTCCGAGGCAGCGCAGGACCTCTTCGGCTGGCGGCCGGGCATGACGATCCGTCTGCCCCTCAGTGGTGTGGAGCGGTCGTTCCGAGTAGCGGGCATCTGGCGTGACTATGCTCGACAGAACGGTGCGGTACTGATCGACCTCGCGCTCTATCAGCAGTTGTCAGGAGACCAGATCATCACGGATGCCACGTTGTGGCTTGCACCTGGCGCACGCGCTGAGGATGTCGCATCAGTGCTCCGTCAGCGGCTCGGCGAAACGCTCGAAATTACCGCCGCGAGTGAGATTCGCGCGTCCAGCCTTGCCTTGTTCGATCGGACATTCGCGATCACCTACGCGCTCGAAGCCTGTGCTGTACTGACGGGGCTCTTCGGCATTGCCGCAAGCTTTGCTGCTGGCGCATCCGCACGCCGACGCGAGTTCGGCATGCTGCGTCACATCGGCCTCACGCGGCGCGAGATTGGACGTACGCTCGCTTGCGAAGGGGCCCTGACTGCTGCGCTTGGCGTGATCGGCGGGCTTGGTGCTGGAGCGCTGATTGGAGTGCTGTTGGTACGCGTCATCAATCGGCAGTCGTTCCACTGGAGCATGGATTTTTCCGTGCCGTGGCTGAGTATTGCTGCGTTCGCGTTCGCAATGATCGCCTCCGCTGCTGTCGCCGCACGGTTCGCGGGTGCTCAGGCGATGCGTGACAGTGCCTTACGCGCAGTGCGGGAGGACGCTTGATGCTTCGCCGGGATTTCCTGCTTGCCACTGCCTTGGGGCTACCCCTGACATGCGCTATCGCTGCTGTGTCCTATCCAACTGTTCGGCCCCAGCCCCTGGTCTTCCCTCGCGACCACGGTGCACATCCTGACTACCGCACCGAATGGTGGTACCTCACCGGATGGCTTGCTGCATCCGGCGTTCCGGACTTTGGCTTTCAGGTCACGTTCTTTCAGATCCGTCCAGGTATTGCCGAAGGGAACCCTAGCGCCTTTTCGCCGCGCCACATCGTGATCGCGCACGCAGCCATTGCGTGGCCGCAGGCAGGGCGATTGCTCCACGATTCGCGCGCTGCGCGTACGAACTTCGATCTCTCGGGTGCTGCGGTCGGTGACATCGGCGCCTATCTCGACCGCTGGCGCATTGCGCGTGAAGGTCAGCGACTTGCCATTGACATAAAAAGCCGCGACTTCGCGCTTGAACTGACCGCCAGCGGAGAACCACCCGTGCTGCTGCAGGGCCAAGACGGTTGGAGCCAGAAAGCACCAAATGAAGCGTACGCTAGCCATTACGTCAGCATCCCTCAGTGGCCGCTAGCAGGAAATGTGACGGTGCACGGCCGGCGTCATACGGCAAGCGGGCATGGCTGGTTCGATCATGAATGGTCGAGCGAACTCATGCATCCGGAAGCTGCGGGCTGGGACTGGACTGGTATCAATCTGGATGACGGCGGCGCGGTGATGCTGTTTCGCATGCGGCGCAAGGACGGTACGGCACTGTGGTTCGCCGGCACGTGGCGCAGCGCCTCGGGCATGACACAACGCTTCGGTCCGTTGGACATCGAATGGAAGACTGCTCGCGAGTGGATAAGCCCGCGAACCGGCCGCCGCTACCCGGTCGCTGCAGCAATAACAGTAGGGGGCCGCACGATCGAACTGCAACCGCTGATGGATGACCAGGAGCTCGATAGCCGAACATCGACCGGTGCGATCTACTGGGAAGGGGCGGTCACACTGAGCGAAAACGGGAAACGTATCGGGCGCGGCTACCTCGAGCTGACGGGCTATGGGGAACAACTGAGGATGTGACGTCGTCGTGGGCGATCCATCCAGGGCCAGACGATGTCTTCCTAGCTAATCAAAAAAGGGGCTGTATCGACACGGCAAGTAATGCCGGATCACCCCAATGCAAACGCTGGGATGTCTGCGGGATTCTCAGGCGCCACTGCAATCGAATTCGTGCGCGGCGCAGAAGCTTTACAGCGCGTGGAGGCTTCCCACCGATAACCAAGTATCAGACTTTGTTTTTATCCGGATGATATTGACGGCTTATTTTATCCGGGTAATATATGCGCTATGACCTGTGGGAGTACACCATGGCCCGACCCATCCCCGAATCCTGTACCAGCTTCGAAGACCACCGACGGGTCGCGTCCGGCCCGCTGCTCGCCAACGTATTGGCCATCCGACGCGCCATTGACGCAGGTTGCACAGGGACGATGCTGATTTTTGATGATTCAACTGGCCACACACTCGACGTCGACATGCGTGGCACGGAGGCTGAAATCATCACACGGTTCTCCGCGACCGTCCTTACGGAAGCGGGGGACATAACAACTGAGGCACCACGTGGCCCTGGGCGCCCAAAGCTTGGTGTGGTCGCACGCGAGGTAACCTTGCTGCCGCGCCACTGGGAATGGCTGGCCAAGCAACCGGGTGGGGCATCGGTGGCGCTACGCAGGCTGGTCGAAGAGGCACGCTTGACCAATGTGGACAAGGACCGCGCGCGCGCGGCACAGGAGCGTGCGTACCATTTCATGTTGGCAATTGCCGGCGATCTGCCAGGGTTTGAAGAAGCCAGCCGTGCACTATTCGCGAACGATAGGGAGCGGTTTGGAGAACTTATCGCCAATTGGCCAAATGACGTGCAGGATCATGCGATGCGGCTCGCCCGTGCTGATGAAGCTGCCGTCGCACCTTTGCTGGAATGAAAAACGCGGCCTCAGCCGCGTTTTCTTCAGAAAGATCGTGAGCCCTCAACGTCCGCTGCCACCGAGCAACACTGCAACCGGCCCACTGGATTTGCGCGGAGGAAAGACGTGCTCCTTGGTTGGCTTGGCTTCCACCGCCACGCCTGCCTCAATTGCGGCATAGGGGCGGCTGAAATCGAAACCGTCCGGTGCGATCTGCGCGCGGCGGTCAGCAGCCTGGTTGCGCAGGATACGGCGTGTTGAATCAGGGGTGGCTTGGGCGTCGAAACCCGGCACGACTTCCTGCGGGATCTTAAGTTTGATGAGCTTTTCGATCGCAGCAAGACGGATTTGCTCTTCTGGCGCGACGAGCGACACGGCGTTGCCTTGCTTGCCGGCGCGGCCCGTACGACCGATGCGGTGCACGTAGTCTTCCGCAGTGTGCGGCAACTCGAAATTCACCACATACGGTAGATCGTCGATATCCAAGCCACGCGCTGCGACATCGGTGGCAACGAGCACGCGCACTTGTCCGCTCTTGAACCCATCAAGTGCCTCGGTTCGCTGCTGCTGATTCTTGTCGCCATGGATCGCGTCTGCCGAGACGCCGTCCTTCACGAGCTGCCGGGCAAGCCGGCTGCAGGCGAACTTGGTGGCGGTGAAGACGAGCACTTGTGAGACATTCTTGTCTTCGCGCAGGAGCCACGTCAGGAGTTCGCGCTTGATAGCCGTCGGGACCGGATAGACGCGATGGGTGATCGTCTCGGAAACCGTATTGCGCCGTGCAACCTCAATGAGCTGCGGACTCTTGAGCATCGTGTCGGCAAGCTTTTTGATTTCTTCCGAGAAGGTCGCGGAGAACAGCAGGCTTTGGCGCTGGGTGGGCAGGAGACCAAGGATGCGGCGGATGTCGGGGATGAAGCCCATATCGAGCATCCGGTCAGCTTCGTCGAGCACAACGATCTCGACCTGGTTGAGCGAGATGCTGCGCTGTTCGACGTGGTCCAGAAGACGGCCCGGTGTAGCAACAACGACCTCGACGCCGCGGCGCAGTTCGTCGAGCTGCGGTTTGATGTCGACGCCGCCATAGATGCAAGCCGAACGTAGCGCGATGTGCTTGCCATATGTCTGCACCGATTCATGCACCTGCATGGCCAGTTCTCGCGTGGGCGCCAGAACCAGGGCACGCACCGGGTGGCGCGCGGGAGAAGTGCTGGTATTGGCCCAGCGGGAAAGTTTCTGCAGGAGTGGCAGCGTGAAGCCCGCTGTCTTGCCGGTTCCGGTCTGAGCCCCTCCCATTACGTCGCGTCCTTCCAGCACGACCGGAATGGCCTGACGCTGGATCGGTGTGGGTTCGCTGTAGCCGGCGTCCTCGACGGCGCGCAACAGTTCGGGAATCAGTCCTAGTTCAGCAAATGTCATGCAGCTTTCCGGGTATCCCGCCCAAAGGCGGTAAGAGGCAAACCCGTGAATTATAGACTTGAACCGTCGCCAACCCTATTGACTTTCATGGTTTCTTTGATCTTGCATGGCTATGGCGCCAGCTGGACAGGAACCAGGCCGCGCAGCGCGTTCGTAACATAGATTCGTTGAGCTGCGAGCAACTCGCCACGCTCGATCACACGTTCCCGTGCCCTGCCTGCTGCGAGAAGCGTCTCGCGCATAACGCCCGGCAGCAGACCGCACTCGGTCGGCGGGGTGAACAACCTCCCATCGATTTCGACGAACACATTGCTGCGCGCACCTTCACACAACTCATCCCGTTCGTTGAAAAATAACGCGTCGAAATGCCCTTGGGCGATTGCCTCTTTCATCGCTGCATCGTAGCGCGAGCGTGCCGTGGTCTTGTGGGCGAGCAAGGGGCTCGATGAGATAAGCCGTTCCGTTGCCAGCACAACGGTGACTAACTCGGGCAAGGGATCAAGCGCGGCGCTGGTGATCGCGTACCGGCCATCTGGTTCGAGTTGCAGGCGGACACGGCGGGGGCCGCCGCAGTCGCTCGCATGATCGACCAGTGCACGTCGTATTTCGGCGATATCTACTGCAAACCCAAGTGCCTGCGCCGAGCGCGACAAGCGCGTTAGATGGCGTTCGAGCAGTGGGTAGGGCTGCTGGCCGCCATCACAGCACAGGGTTTCGATGAGACTGAAACCCGGCTCGATATCGGTGAGGAAGCGCGCCTTGGTCAAGCATTCCGCATACTCGGTGGCAGGGTCCGAATCGGCCACGATGCCGCTGCCGACATTGAGTCTGAGCATGCCACTGTGGCTAACAAAGGCGGTCCGGATTGGTACGCAGAAGCTGAAGTCGCCATCAGGCGCGATCCAGCCGAGTGCGCCGCAGTAGAGCCCTCGAGGCGCTGCTTCGAGCTGGCGGATGCGTTCCATGGCGATGATCTTCGGTGCGCCCGTCACGGAACCACAGGGAAACAGCGCTTGGAAGAGCGTGAACAGGTCTGCATCGACTGGCTCTGCCATGAGGGTCGAGGTCATCTGGTGCAGTGTCGGGTAGTCCTCGATTTCGAACAGCCGCTCGACGTGCACACCACCCGCTGGGGCAAGGCGCCCCAGATCGTTGCGCAACAGGTCGACAATCATCAGATTTTCCGCACGGTCCTTCACAGAGTTCGCGAGCCGGGCTGCCTCTCCACACGGTGCCGTGCCTTTCATCGGCCTGACTGTTAGCCGGCGGCCTTCGCGTGCGACGAAGAGCTCGGGCGAGCGGCAGAGGATCGTGCCGCTGCTGTGCCGCACAAAGCCGCCGTGGCGGACAGGCTGCATTGCACGCAAACGTAGGTACAACGAAAACGGATCGCCCCAGATTCGTGCTTGTTGTGGGAAGGTCAGGTTGATCTGGTAGCAGTCTCCAGCGTTGATCCAATCTAGGATCTGCTTGACCAATGCATGGTGCGCAGTGATATCCAGCGAGGTCGAAAGGGCTCCGACTCCAGCACGGCGTGCATCTTCGTCGAGCCGTTCAAGCACGGTATCGAACAGGACATCAGCTTCTACGCGCGATAGTTGACTGCGGTAGGGCCAGATCCATGCACGGGCCAGCGGCTCATTGGATGGTGGCATCAAGGCCCTGAGCTTTGGCTCCAGCGCATAGCCAAGCTCATAGTCCGCCGCGAGGACGGTCCATCGTCCGTCTTCGCCTGCCGCTTCGAGCCGTGCGAAGAATGTCGGTAGATCCTCCCCAGCCCGGACTTCCAGAGTCTGTACCGGGCCGTGGAACACCTGCGCTATGCCGTTGGGTGAGAGATTGTCCTCAAGCACCGCAATCGGACATCCGATTGCGAGCGCCTTTGCAACTGGGGTGTCGGGCGGTAAAGGCATAACGGACATCGGATCAGGGTCAGGGAAAAGGGCACAAGGATGCGCGTCGCAAAGCGCTACGCGCCCGTTTGAGGTTGCCGTGCTGCGGTCACTGTTGTCGGCACATCAAAGCCATCGAGCATATTGCCCTTATACTTCAAAGATGATTTCGCGCCAGCGCTTTCCCCTCGTCGCATGGTTTGTCGTGATGCTGCTGATGTTCAGCCAGATCACAACGGCAGCCTACATCTGCGCACCGAGCGGCATCGTCAGCATGCCGATGGCGATGCATGGCGACATGGAAATGGACGGCGATTGTGATATGACACCGCCCAAGGCGTCGCCCGCCGCGTGCAAGGCGCATTGCGAGAAGGGGTCTCAGGCTTCCGATACACGTGTGCCCGGCATTGCGGCACCTGTCCTCGTCGCGCTGTTCTTCATCACACCTTTCCTCGATGTGGCCGTAACGGCGGGAGATGCCTCTCCAGTCGAGCCCCCGACACTGATAGCTGCGTCTCCGCCGCTACGCCTGCAATACCAAGTCTTCCGTAACTAGTCCTGACCGCCTTGTCCATAGCGGGCGTGCCGCAAGTTTCGGCCGCCCGGGACGTGTCGTGTCCTCGGCATCTGCACGCTGAGCCTCATCACGTCCGTTCTTGAACGGTTCAAGCGGAGGGATTCATGTCCTCATTTCTTATCTGGTTAGCGGCTGGGCTCTTTGGGCTCGCTGCCAGCCCGGCACATGCGTTGAGCCTTGTGGAAGCGCTCGACGCGGCAAGCCGCCACGCGCCGGAAATCACGGCTGCACAAGCTGCGACCTCTGCTGCACGGTCGGCGAGCATCGCTGCAGGGAGCCTGCCGGATCCGCGCCTGTCAGTGTGGGTCGATGATCTGTCGACCTCGGGTCCGGATCGCTATCGACCCGGCAGTGCCAAGCGCATGGCGAGCGTGATGCAGGAAGTCCCAAGCAGCGCACGGCGCGAAGCCGAACGCCGGCTTGCCGAGGCGGAAACCCGAGGTGCCGAGGCACAGGCACGGGCCGGTCGCCTCAATGTGCGGCGCGAGGCTGCACTGGCGTGGCTGGAGCTCTACTTCGTCGACCGGCGGCTCGCCCTACTTGACGCGCTGGATGCGATCAACGCACAAGCGCAGCGGCGCGAACTCGCTGCAATTGGCGGCGGTGCGAATCCAACCGTGGCCTTTGCAACGCGCCTCGAAGCTCAAGCCCTTCACGACACGCGTGACGAGTTCGCCACCGCGCGGCGACAGGCTCAGGTGCGGCTTACACGCTGGATTGGAGGCGAAGTGGCGCGCCAGTCCGCCGATGGTGATCTACCCGTGTGGCTCGCACAGGACCAAATGGAAGAGGCCGGCATTGCAACCCTGCCGGAACTTCAGGCCGCTGCGATGCGACATGAGGCTGCGGGAGCGGAAGTAGCGTTGGCGAAGGCTGGCAAGCATCCGGACTGGGCGATCGAGCTGGCGCTTGGCGCCGACGCGATGGATAAGGGCGTGGCCATGCTGAAGTTCAGCATGGCCTTGCCGGTTTTCCAGGGTAGCCGACAGGATCCGCGTATTGCGACCGCGATCGCCCGCCAGCAGCAGAGTGAGGCTGATCGCGAGATACGACTGGCTGACCTGCGCCGGGACTTCGACGAACTCGCTGCCGAACGCGACACGCTGCGACGACAGCGCAGGCGTCTCGCTGACGAAACCTTGCCGCTGCTCCAGCAACAGGTGGACGTAGCGCTCGCAACCCTTGCTGGGGCACGCGGGGATGCCGGTGCGGTGCTGAGTGCACGGCGCCAGCAGCTTGATGCGCGGATGCGTGCAATCGCGCTCGAAGCACAGCTTGCCGCTATTGGCACGCGGCTTCATTTCCTGACCGGAGAACATTGATGAGCACGAGAAAACTCGTGGCGGTCGCACTAGTCGCGCTGATCGTCGGCGGTGCGATCGGCTGGTTCACGCGCCCGATGAACGAGACCAGGGTGCAGCCTGTACCCGCTCCGGAGGAACGCAAGGTTCTCTACTGGTACGACCCGATGAAGCCGGATCAGCATTTCGATAAACCGGGCAAATCGCCCTTCATGGACATGGATCTGGTGCCCCGCTATGCGGACGAAGGGGCTGGCGATCCGAATGCAGTCCGTATCGACCCGGTGCTCGTGCAGAACATCGGTGTTGCCTATGCGACGGTCGAACGCGGCACGCTTGCTGAAGCGCTTGAAGTCACCGGTAGCGTCGTCTTCAACGATCGTGATGTGGTGATCCTGCAGGCTCGCACAGGCGGCATCGTTGAACAGGCCGCAGAACGTGCCGTGGGTGACGTTGTCCATGCAGGTGCACCGCTTGCACGCCTGCGCGTGCCCGAATGGCTTGCTGCGCAGCGGGAATTCCTTGCGCTGCGTGATGCGGATCCAGCGCTTGCGGCAGCGGCACGCTCCAGACTGGTCCAACTCGGCATGAGCGAGGCGGAGGTCGCACGCATGGAGCAGACCGGTTCGGCTGATGCCATCGTTACGCTCGCCGCTCCACGTGGTGGCATGCTGGCGGAATGGTCGCTGCGCCAGGGGATGACGGTCGCACCAGGGCAGACGATGGCCCGGATCAACGGCTTGTCCTCCATCTGGATCGAAGCGGCAGTGCCCGAGGTGCAGGCGACCGCACTTGCGGTGGGCGCACCCGCGAAGGTGCGTCTCTCAGCGTCACCGAACGAACCCATCGCTGGGCACATTGATTCGATGGTCCCGCTACTCGATGCGGAAACCCGCACCGTGCGTGTGCGTGTACAGCTGCCAAACCGCGACGGGCGGCTTCGCCCGGGCATGTACGCGAGGGTCGAGCTGGGCGGCGGCAAGGTGGAGGCTGCACTGCTTGTACCGACCGATGCCGTCATCGCTACCGGCAAACGTAACGTGGTGATTGTCGCGCAGGTCGATGGCGGCTTTGCGCCGGTTGAAGTGAAGCTCGGACGCGAGCGGGCGGGCAAGAGCGAGATCCTCGAAGGGCTGACAGAAGGCCAGCGTGTCGTGCAGTCGGGTCAGTTCCTCATCGATTCCGAAGCGAGCTTGCGCGGGGTGCTCGCCCGCATGGCAGTCCATGCACCACAGACCTTCGCAAGCCGTGGCGTGGTGCATGCGATCGAACATGGCAGCGTGACAATCGAACACGAGCCGATTCCCGAACTCAAGTGGCCAACCATGACGATGTCATTCGAATTGGCGAATCCCGTATTGGCCGAGGGCATCGAACCGGGCGATGTGGTGCGCTTCCAATTTCGCAATGGTGAGGAGGGTGCGGTGATCATCGCGATCACACCGGAGGGAGGCAAACCATGATCGCGCGGCTGATCCTCTGGTCAATTCGCCACCGTTTCCTCGTGCTGATCGGGAGCGTCATGCTTACGGCATGGGGTGTGTGGGCGGCGCGTACCATGCCCGTTGATGCGCTGCCGGACCTATCCGATGTGCAGGTCATCATCCGTACGCCGTTTCCCGGGCAGGCACCGCGCATCGTCGAGGACCAGGTGACCTGGCCGCTCTCCGCAACAATGCTGTCGGTACCCGGCGTGAAGACGGTGCGTGGATATTCGTTTTTTGGTGATTCGTTCGTATACGTCCTGTTCGACGACCAGACGGATCTCTACTGGGCGCGCTCGCGCGTCCTTGAATACCTGAATCAGATCCAGGACCGCCTGCCTGCCGCAGCGCGTCCCGCACTCGGGCCGGATGCGACAGGTGTCGGATGGATATTCGAGTACGCACTGGTCGACAAGACAGGCCAGCGCGGTCTCGCCGAACTGCGTAGCCTGCAGGACTGGTTCCTGCGCTATGAGCTGAAGACCCTGCCCAATGTTGCGGAAGTCGCTACGGTAGGCGGCATGGTCAGGCAGTACCAGATCGTGCTCGACCCGGTGCGGCTTACGGCCTACCGGATCCCGGCTGAAAGCGTGATGGATGCGGTTAGGCGTGCGAACCAGGAATCCGGCGGCTCGGTGGTCGAACTGGCCGAGGCCGAATACATGGTACGTGCTACCGGGTATCTGAAGACGCTCGACGATTTCCGCGCAATTCCACTCAAAGCGGTCGATGGCAAAGTCGTAGCGCTTGGGGACGTAGCACGCGTGCAGCTCGGGCCCGAGATGCGGCGTGGTATCGCTGAGCTCGACGGCCAGGGTGAGGTCGCAGGCGGCGTCGTGATCCTGCGATCCGGACAAAATGCGCGCGAGACAATTGAGGCGGTCAAGGTGAAACTCGATACGCTGCGCGCGAGTCTTCCAGCGGGCGTTGAAGTCGTCACCACCTACGATCGCAGCCAGCTGATCGACCGCGCAGTGGAAAACCTCGGCCATAAGCTGATCGAAGAGTTTGTCGTTGTCGCACTTGTTTGTGTGGCCTTCCTGTGGCACCTGCGCTCGGCGCTGGTGGCGATCATCTCGCTGCCGCTTGGTGTGCTCTGCGCGTTTCTCGTCATGCATTATCAGGGTATTAATGCAAACATCATGTCTTTGGGCGGGATCGCAATCGCGATCGGAGCCATGGTCGACGCAGCCGTAGTGATGATCGAAAACGCACACAAGAAGCTCGAAGCGTGGCAGCACGGGAACCCGCAGCGCGAGCTATCCGGTGATGAGCGCTGGAGGCTGATCGGCGATGCGGCCGTGGAAGTCGGACCAGCCCTGTTCTTCAGCCTCATCATCATCACGCTCTCGTTTGTGCCGATTTTCGCGCTCGAAGCACAGGAAGGGCGGCTGTTCGGGCCCCTCGCGTATACCAAGACCTACGCGATGGCTGCAGCAGCAGGGCTTTCGGTAACGCTGGTTCCAGTGCTGATGGGACTCTGGATTCGCGGGCGGATTCCTTCCGAGACGAAGAACCCAATCAGCCGCGTGCTGATCCGCATCTATCAACCGATGCTTGATGTCGTGCTCGCATGGCCACGCGCAACGCTCGTTATGGCGGTCGTACTGCTTGCAAGCACTGCATGGCCGGCGCTGCGACTCGGCGGTGAGTTCCTGCCGCAGATGGACGAGGGAGATCTCCTGTACATGCCATCCGCGTTGCCGGGGATTTCGCCTGCAAAGGCTGCGGAACTCCTGCAGCAGACGGATAGACTGATCATGACCGTACCCGAAGTCGAACGGGTATTCGGCAAGGCTGGCCGGGCCGATACCGCGACCGACAATGCACCGATGGAAATGTTCGAAACAACGATCCGCTTCCGGCCACGCGAACAATGGCGTCCCGGCATGACGCCCGAGAAGCTCGTGCAGGAACTTGACCAAGCCGTGCGCGTTCCAGGGCTCGCCAACGTCTGGGTGCCACCGATCCGCAACCGCATCGACATGCTGGCCACTGGCATCAAGAGTCCGATCGGAGTGAAGGTATCGGGCAGTGATCTGAGCGCGATCGAACGCACGGCGCTGGATATCGAACGCCTGGCCAAGGACGTTCCGGGCGTGTCGAGTGCGCTGGCGGAGCGGCTGACCGGGGGGCGATACATCGACATCGATGTCGACCGGCAGGCAGCCTCACGCTACGGGATGAACGTGGCTGACGTACACAACGTCGTTACGCGGCTCATCGGAGGCGAAAACATCGGAGAGACGATCGAGGGCACGGCACGCTATCCGATCAATCTGCGCTATCCGCGCGAGATCCGCGATTCGGTCGATGCATTGCGCCAACTCCCGGTCGTCACACCTTCCGGGCAGTTGATCACGCTCGGCTCGGTCGCGCGCGTGGTCGTGGCAGATGGACCGCCGATGCTCAAGAGTGAGAATGCGCGGCTTGCCTCGTGGATCTACATCGATGTGCGCGATCGCGATCTGACAACCGTGGTCGATGATCTGAAGCGGACGATCGGCGAGAAGGTAACGCTGCCGCCCGGTGTGAGCGTCGGATATTCGGGCCAGTTCGAATACCTGGAACGTGCGAACGCACGGCTTTCGCTCGTTGTTCCCGCGACCGTGCTGATCATCTTTGTGCTGCTCTACCTGTGCTTTCATCGCATCGACGAGGCATTGCTGATTCTTGCGACACTTCCATTCGCATTGATCGGTGGCGTTTGGCTCCTTTACCTCCTCGGATACCACATGTCGGTAGCCACGGGGGTTGGCTTCATCGCGCTGGCTGGCGTGTCCGCGGAGTTCGGCGTCATCATGCTGCTGTACCTGAAGCACGCACTCGAAGCGCGAATCAAGGAAGGCGAGCCACCCGATCTTGCAACCATACTGGCAGCGCTGCGCGAAGGTGCGGTGCAACGTGTCCGCCCAAAGGCCATGACGGTGGCAACGATCTTGGTCGGCCTGCTGCCGATCATGTGGGGTGAGGGTGCGGGCTCTGAAATCATGCGGCGAATTGCCGCGCCGATGGTAGGCGGGATGATCTCCGCTCCGCTCCTCTCAATGTTCGTCATTCCTGCCGTTTATTTCTTGATGCGCACACCGCGCGCCTCAAATCGTTCACTTCGCATCAGCAAAGGAGCCTCTGCATGAATATCGCATCGTTGATCGCAAGCTTGTCGGTCGCCGCACTACTCGCCGCGCCAGCGCTCGCTGCTGATCCGCACGCTGGGCACAATCATTCAGAATCGGCCGCGGCTGTACACCAGGGACGAGGCGTCGTGAAGAAGATCGAACGCGAAGCCAATCGCATCACGCTCGACCACGATGCGATGCCGAGCCTGGAATGGCCGCGCATGACGATGGTTTTCTCGGCCGCTCCCGGCGCAATCCCCAAAGATCTTCAGATTGGCGACAAGGTTGGTTTCACACTGCAAATGAAGGGGCGGGCCGGAACGATTACTGCGATGGAGAAGCGATAAGCCCAAGGGCGTCGGCCGGAACAGGGGTACAGCAGAGGACAGGGCGCACTACTGTATAAATATCAGCACACGCACGATATGCCGCAGGATCAGGCGGGGACACCGAGGATGACGCTCGAAGCTTTGAACAAGGCGGTTGCGGTCTTGCCGGGCTTTAGACCAAGCGAGGCTGCGCTTTCCGCCGTGACGATCGCGACGACCGTGGCGCCACCAGGTAGTTCGAGAGCTACTTCAGTGTTCACCGCCCCAGGATGCACGCTGGTGATCTGGCCAGTAAGGCGGTTGCGTGCGGAAAAACGAGCGCCGCTCTCATCCGCGACGAGGATGACCGTCGAGGCCTTGATCAGTGCGAAAGCTTCGGCACCCACTGCAAGGCCCAAGTCCTCGGTGCTCTCGTGCGTGACGACGGCGACGAGCTTCTGGCCGCCAGCCACTTCGAGTTCGATCTCATCATTGACCGCGCCGTGCTTGACTGCGCAGACCTTCCCGAGAAACTGATTCCGTGCACTTGTCTTCATACCCATTCTCCTGATGAGGAAGTAGTCGTCCGCGATACCTTCGGCCAGTTCGCTGAGTTGCTCCACGAACCGCTTGTGTTCGCGTTCGATGATCCGGAAGTTCTCGACCAGTTGCAGCCCACGGGCGGTCAAGCGCGTTCCGCCGCCACCCTTGCCGCCGGTCAGCCTTTCAACCAGCGGGGCCCCGGCTAGGTTGTTCATCGTGTCGATGGCGTCCCAAGCGGTCTTGTAGCTCATGCCGATCGCGCGTGCGGCCTGGGTGATCGATCCGCATTCGATGATCCTTGCGAGGAGTTCGATCCGTCCATGCCCTCCGAAATTGGCACCTCCGACTGTCATCCATACCGACCCGTGCAGTTCGATGGTCTGCTGCTTGTCTGACATATTGTCGAAGCCCTCCGTCTGTGAGAACGGCAGAGCATAGCGGGAAGTGCCCGCCTCGTCGTGGAGCGAGGCCGGCAGCGGATCAGTCGGAGATCTTCCTGACCTCGATCGATTTGAGCCAATTGACGTGGCGCGGTCCAGTACGCAGATCATTTTTCGAAATCATTGCGATCCGGCCTTCGTTGTCCGGTAGCGGCTTTCCATCCTTCTCGAAGAATACGATCACGCCGTCTCCGAGCGATGAGTTGAACAGCTCGTTCCAAGAGAAGATCGCCTTGTAATTGTCGCTGGCAGTGGCGACGATGATCATGCGGCGCGCATCGAAGTGGCCTGGGGCCTTGATCTTGGCCCTATCTAGGATGTCGCGTAGCGCAACACCGCGGAAATTTTCGAGATTACCGAGATTGGCACCCGACTGGCAGATTATCGGCACCTCGGCGATCTGCTGGGGCGGAAACGCATGCAGATCATCGACACTGAGGTTGAGTGCATTTTCGACTTCGCCTGAAACATGCAGGCTGGTGCTGATCAGTGATGGGGCGGGTGGCGTGTGGGTGTGGCCTGCAGCGTGGATGCCGGATGTCGCGATGAGTAAGGCGAGGGCAATGCCGATGGGTTGGGGTCTCATCTTGGGTCAGTCTCCATCTCAGAACTGGTAGATCACGTTGGCGAACCACATACGACCGGGGGCGGGGTAGCCGTCGGACAGCGAGTAGTTGCGATCGGTGACGTTGTTGGCGCCGGCCTCGATCGACAGTCCTTTGAGGGCTTCGTACGAAGCCTTCAGGTTGAGCGTTGTGAAGCCCGACAACCGCACGGTGTTTGACGCCCAGCGGCTGCTGTCGTATTCGACGAATGCGATGACTTCGGCGCGGTTGATCGGACGTAGCACGGCGCGCGCGGTGAGCTTGTTGCGTGGGACGTCGGTGATCCGGGTCTCGGGATTGCTGCGGTTCTCGACATTGATCCATGAGTAGTTGCCTCCGACTTCCAGCCATCCGCCGAAGTCGTGGCTCGCATCGAGTTCGATGCCAGTGTTTCGTACCTTGCCTACGTTCTGCATCTGCGAACGCGTGCCGACGATGTTCGCGACCGACTGGATCTTGTCGCTGATGTCGCTGTAGAACACCGCCGCTTGGAGCTTCCCGCCCGCCCACGGACTACCGCGGTAGCCGATCTCATAGTTCAGCGATTCTTCCGGCTTCAGGTTCGGATTCTCGATGTAGGTACCGAGACGCTGGGAATAGCGGTCCTTCAGGGTGGGCAACCTGCTCTTGCGCGCAATCGTCGCGTACAGACGTGCGCTGTTGCTCAAGTCGTAGAAGAGGCCCGCCTGTGCATCTGTCGCACCTTGATCCTCCGGCAACGAATAGGGGTTGCCACGGCTGAACACCGTGTCGGGGCGCAGCTCGTGATGCGCTAAACCGAGCGAGAGCGCAAGCTGCGGCAGGATCCGCCATTCGTTTTCCGCAGCGAACGAGATCAAGGTGTCCTCGTAGTGGGTGTTCTGCTGGCCGGTGGCGTCGCGCTCCTCGTGCTCGTCGGTCTTGTAGTGGAACGCGAGCCGGAGTGTGTTGTTTGCAAGCCTCGTTGATTCGAGTTCGACGGAGCCGCCGTTCGTGCGGTCGTGATAGATGCTGCGGCCAGTACCCACGCTGCCCGAACCGCTGGTCTTCAGTGTCGAATATGTGCTGTCGGTGTAGGTGTCGACCTGGTTGTCGTACCGATCCCGATAGAAGCGCAGCTTCACGGCCTCGAACTCGCCGAGACCGGTGCGGGAGACGAAGTAGAGGCTTTCCTTGTCCCAATACGGCCACCTCCAGTAGCGTGCGTAGGCTGGATCGGTGGAGGGTGGCTGGCCCTTCTCGCCGTTTTGCTTGTAGTAGCTCAGCGCGTACTCATCGCCGCCGCCCGGCGTGAGACCTAGCTTTAGCGAAAACTTCTCGTCCTTGTGGTAGGCGTTGTTGCGTACGCCTCCGTCTTCGGTAGGCGTTGGCGTGAAGTTGGACGACATGGGAAAGCCGTCGTCGCGGTTGAGCGAATAGCCGGCCTGCGCGTACCACAAGCCCTGATTGGTCCCGAGATTCGCAGTGGCCCGTCGTCCGCGCTCAGGGCCGACGCCCAGCATGGCGTCGCCTTCGAACTCGCGCACCGGCTTACGCGACACAAGATTGATCGCGCCGCCGAGAGTATTGGCCCCGTAGGTCACCGAACTAAAGCCCTTGGCGACCTGGATCGCAGCAAGGTCGGCCGTCGTGAAGCGATTGAAGTCGACATAGCCGTCATAGGGCACGTAGACCGGTATGCCGTCGATGAACAGCGGCACTTGGCGAGAGTCGAAGCCGCGTACGGAGATCGTCTTTTCGTTGCGCGAATTGACCGTCGCTGATACGCCGGAGAGCAGGTTCAACGCATCACCGACATTCTCCCGATTGAATTCGCGCATCACCTTGTGGCCCACAACCGAAGACACCTGATCGTTCGTGTCGGCACCGTGAACTCGTTTGCCTACGACGGTGATCACTCCGAGTTCGAAGGGCTCGGCATCATCACCCGAATCTGCGAGGGCAGGTGTTCCTCCCAGCGCGGGAAAGGCCAGTGCAACCCAAAGCCCGGTCCGCCAAACCGGACGCTGGTGACCAGCCCCTCTTTTCCCCTTCTTCCTTCTGGACATCGAAATATTCAACCTTATATAACGAAAACCAAAAAAACGCCGCTCTTCAGAGCGACATCGATTGAATGCGTTATATATTTAAAAATATAACGAAATGGAAAAACCAAAGATTTAGATGACCAGAGTCAAATTTCAGCCCGTCTCGGCAGCAGGGCGATTTAAGCTAAATGTCATAAGTGCTTTTACAAAATTCTATGATAATCAGTGTGTTAGAGAGATATTGATGCGCATAGCGACTGTGTTCAAGTGGGTGCCCAGGCTAGCAAAAGCTGGACTTTGGGCGCCAGTCGACGGAAATTGGCTCACAAGAACCCTGTTACAGAGCTGTTCCTGTTGCGCCGATTGATATGCAATATAGGTGCAATCGCCCTGGTCTCGGCTAGCTCGGCCGAATGTCAAGACCCCATATGAAGCCGCGTGCAGGTGTCCTGCGCCACTGACGCAAGTGCTGCCGGCAACGGTGCGTCGGTAAACAACGCGTGGATGTCGGACAAGTGGCCCAGCCGCACCAGTGCGTCGCGACCGATCTTGCTGCTATCGGCCACCATCCAGACTTCGCGGGACTGTTGCATGATCGTC
This sequence comes from Niveibacterium sp., assembly GCA_031555325.1. Taxonomy (GTDB): domain Bacteria; phylum Pseudomonadota; class Gammaproteobacteria; order Burkholderiales; family Rhodocyclaceae; genus Niveibacterium. The sequence goes on from JAVBUM010000024.1 coordinate 22,264, forward strand.
TGCGCGACACGCACCTCACGGTAGTCATAGTCACGAAGGGTTCCGTCGAGATCGATGGCCGACACGCCAATGATCCCGATGTCGACCTTGAACTGCCGGATGAAATCGATAGTGGCCTCGCCCGTAACGCCACGGTCCCGGTGTCGGACGACACCGCCAGTAATGATGACCTCGCAATCCGGATTCACCGACAAAATGCTGGCGACATTGAGGTTGTTGGTAACAACTGATAGTCCCTTGTGGGAGAGGAGAGCGCGTGCGACTTCCTCTGTCGTTGTGCCGATGTTGATGAGCAGTGACTTTCCGTTCGGTACCTGGGCTGCGACAGCACGCGCGATGCACTGCTTCTCATTGATGTTGAGCACTTGGCGCCGCGTGTAGGCGATGTTCTCGACGCTCGAAACCCAGGCGACGCCGCCGTGATAGCGCTTGACAAGTCCCGCCTCCGAGAGTTGTGCGACGTCGCGGCGAATGGTCTGTGCCGTGACTTCGAACTGCTGCGCGAGCGCTTCCACTGTCAGGTAGCCGCTGGTGCGTACGCACTCGACGAGGCTCTGCTGCCGTTCGTTCAGTTCCATGTGCGATGTTCAGAAACGAACATGCATATCGTATAACACACGAAATTGGGCTTCGCTACGGAAATGGAAAGTTGCATATGTGCGTTCGAATGGCTGTCATGACTGGGTTTTCTGTTCGGTTCTGTCCGTCGCAAAACGAAAAGCCGATCGATGATTCGTGTTGTAAAGCGAAAATCCGTGTCCTAGAGTTCCCCACAGAAAACCTTCCCACAGAGGAAAGTCCGGACCCAACGGAGGAGGGATCGTGGCGCAGACGTGCTATGACCTTGTCGTCGTCGGTGGTGGCATCAACGGTGCAGGCATCGCACGGGATGCGGCTGGGCGAGGGCTGTCGGTGCTGCTCTGCGAACGCGACGACCTGGCTTCGCACACTTCAAGTGCCAGCACCAAACTGATTCACGGCGGGCTGCGCTACCTCGAACACTACGAATTCACGCTCGTGCGCAAGGCCCTGCAGGAACGCGAAGTCTTGCTCCGTGCCGCACCTCACATCATCTGGCCACTGCGGTTCGTGATGCCCCACGACGAAGGCCAGCGGCCGGTGTGGATGATCCGCACGGGGCTCTTCCTCTATGACCATCTGGCACGGCGCGAATTACTGCCGAGTTCGGAATCTCTCCACCTGCGCCGCCATGCCGCGGGGCAGCCCCTCAAGCCTTACCTGAAACGTGGCTTCGCCTATTCCGACGCATGGGCTCAGGATGCACGCCTGGTCGTGCTCAATGCTATGGACGCGGTGGCGCGCGGGGCCTCGATCCGTACCCGCACTGCATTGATCGACGCCGTTCGCGGACCAGGGCAATGGATGTTGGAGCTTGCCTCCGAGGATGGCGTGTTCGAAAGCGTTCTGGCCCGTGCTGTGATTAATGCTGCCGGACCGTGGGTGGGCAAGGTGTTGGGCGATGTATTGCATGCGGGTAGCAAAAAGGCCATGCGTCTGGTGAAGGGCAGCCACATCGTCGTTCACAAACTGTTTGAACATGACTACGCCTACATCTTCCAGAACCCTGACAGGCGGATCATCTTCGCCATTCCGTTTGAGGACGACTACACGTTGATTGGTACGACCGACATTGAATATCGAGGAGATCCGGCCGCCGTAGCCATCGACGCCGCGGAGATTACGTACCTCTGCGAGATGGCGAGTCGCTACTTCATTACACCCATTACGCCGCAGAACGTGGTGTGGACCTATTCCGGCGTGCGTCCGCTGCTTGAGGACGAATCGGCAAGCGCTCAAAGCGTCACGCGTGACTATTCGCTTGAGCTGGATACACAGGCGGCACCCTTGCTGTCGGTGTTCGGGGGCAAGCTCACGACCTACCGCAAGCTCGCCGAAGAGGCTGTCGACCGGATCGCACCACTCCTCGAATGCACAGGACAGGGTTGGAGCGCAAAGGTGGCCTTGCCTGGCGGCGATTTGCCGCAGGCCGATTTTGATTTATTCCTTCGCACCGTCAGGCAACGCTACCCGTGGCTGGAGGCCGGGCTCGCTCGGCGCTATGCGCGCAACTACGGCAGCCGAATTTCGCTGCTTCTGGGAAACACGAGTGGTCCTGGCGCACTGGGTGACGAAATTCTTCCGGGGCTGCACGAGGCCGAGGTGCGTTACCTCATTGAGCATGAATTTGTGCACACCGCGGACGACATCCTGTGGCGGCGTACCAAGCTTGGCTTGGGGGCGCCACCCGACGCCCGGGAGTGCCTGCAGCGATGGATCGATAAGAGCAGGCCAGTCGACGCCTGCGCTGCATAGGGCAACCGAGGAGAACCGCTCGGATGAGCGTGGAATTGAAAGGCGTCTCGCTCCTCGTCAACCGCGAACCGTGGCTCGCGGACGTCGGTCTCGCGCTCGCGGCGGGGGAGATCAACGTCCTGATTGGTCCCACACGCGCAGGAAAGACGACGCTGATGCGCGTAATCGCTGGCCTCGATCGCCCGACCAAGGGACAGATCATCGACGGTGGGCAAGATGTCACCGGTGTGAGCGTGCGCAGGCGCAACCTTGCGATGGTGTATCAGCAGTTCATCAATTACCCGTCGCAGACGGTCTTCGAGAACATCGCTTCACCTTTGCGGATCGCTGGCAAACTCAGTGAATCCGAGATCGACGGGCGCGTACGCAACATTGCGATGCGCCTTCACATCGAACAGCTGCTCGAGCGCATGCCGGCCGAATTGTCGGGTGGCCAGCAGCAGCGCACAGCGATCGCTCGTGCCCTGGTCAAGGGCGCGAATCTCTTGCTGCTCGATGAACCGCTTGTGAATCTTGACTACAAGCTGCGCGAGGCGTTGCGCATCGAACTACGAGAGCTCTTTGCGGGATCGGGGACGACGGTGGTCTATGCGACGACCGAACCGCAAGAAGCGCTGATGCTTGGCGGCCATGTCAGCGTACTAAATGAAGGCAGGGTGCTGCAGCACGGCCGGACGCTCGACGTATTCCATCACCCGGGCTCGATGCGGGTCGCAGAGATTTTTTCCGATCCACCAATGAACCTGCTGCCGGCCGAACTAGACCCCATCACGCGGCAGGCACGCCTCGCGGGCGGGCTTCGGGTTCCGATCGGCGCCCATCTGGCACGCATTGCAGCAGGGCCGCTGCAACTCGGGTTACGGCCGAACCACCTGCGGCTGGTACCGCGCAGTGGCGATGACTACGTCCTTGCGACGGAGGTCGAGCTTGCCGAGATCAGCGGTTCCGACACCTTCGTGCATTCGCACTGTGGTGGGATTGATCTGGTAGCGCAATTACCCGGCGTGCACCGCTTCGCCATCGGCGAACGCATTCCGCTGCACATGAATCCGAACGAACTCTTTGCATTTGACACAGAAGACGGACAACTACTTGCCGCGCCGGATCGCAGCGTCGTGGCAAGCCTCGTAGCGCGCGTATCCGCCTGAGGTATCTGGATGGCAAGTATCAAACTCGTTGATCTCGCCCACAGCTACAAGCCAGCGCCGAAAGCGGAAGCCGACTATGCGCTGCAGCCGCTCGACATGAACTGGCGCGACGGGGGTGCCTATGCCTTGCTGGGGCCGTCGGGCTGTGGCAAGACCACGCTGCTCAATGTGATGTCGGGGCTGCTACAGCCGTCGCAGGGGCGAGTGCTGTTCGATGGCTGCGACGTCACCACACTACCGCCACGGCTGCGAAATATCGCGCAGGTTTTCCAGTTTCCTGTCATTTACGACACGATGAGTGTCTTCGATAACCTTGCATTTCCTTTGCGCAATCGCGGTCTCAGGGAACCTGAGGTTCGCAGCCGTGTGCAGGAGATCGCGGAAATCCTGGAGCTATCGGGTGACCTGAAGCGGCGCGCAGCCGGGCTGTCGGCGGAGATCAAGCAGACCGTGTCACTTGGGCGTGGGCTCGTGCGAAAGGACGTCGCCGCTGTGCTGTTCGATGAGCCGCTCACTGTGATTGATCCGCACCTCAAGTGGCTGTTACGCCGCAAGCTCAAGCAGATCCACCAGCAATTGCGGCTATCACTCATCTATGTGACACACGATCAGGTCGAAGCGATGACTTTCGCCGACGAAGTGGTGGTGATGTATGACGGACAGGTGGTGCAGAGCGGTACGCCGCAGGAGCTGTTTGAAGCACCTGCACATACTTTTGTCGGTTATTTCATTGGCAGTCCGGGCATGAACCTTATGCCTTGTCAGCTTGACGGAGATGGCGTGCGGATCGCCGAGCATCGACTTCAGCTTTCGCCAGAACAGGCATCGAAGCTCAAAGGTGTGGGGCAAAAGCTCACGCTCGGTATCCGGCCCGAGTTCGTGCGGTGCGTACGTGCCCAAGTTCCGGGCAGCGTGCCAGTCGCCGTGGCGTCGGTAGATGACCTCGGCACGCACAAGATACTCACCGGACAATTTGCCGGACAAACCCTCAAGGCAAAACTCGAAGAGCACGAGGCGCCCGCGACTGAGCGCGTGTGGTTGCAGTTCCCACCGCAGCACACACTGTTCTATGCGAATGACAGGAGATGTGCGTGAGCACCGCGATAGGGGAGAGCCCGTTGCGCTTGGCTACCGAGAACGCCATTGTCATTCGTGGAAAGGCCGTTGTGGGAGAGACTGCATCCGACGGGATCCCAGCCTGTACGGAAATGATGGGGCCAAGGTGGTTTCCCCACGCCATTGCCAGAGGAGGGCTTGGATGAACAAGATCCGCGATAACCGCGCCTGGTTCCTCGTTCTCCCCGTCGTCCTCTGCGTGGCCTTCTCGGCAATCCTGCCACTGATGACGGTGGTGAACTACGCCTTTCAGGACATCATCCCTCCGGACAAGCACATCTGGGTTGGCACGGAGTGGTTCAAGGAGGTGCTGCGCGAGGAAGAGTTGCATGGCGCTTTCGCACGCCAGCTTATCTACTCTGCTGCCGTGCTGCTGATCGAGATTCCCCTCGGCATTGCGCTGGCACTCTCCTTGCCGCATTCGGGTTGGCGTGCGTCGGCGTGTCTCGTTCTGCTCGCGCTCCCGCTGCTTATTCCGTTCAACGTCGTCGGTACGATCTGGCAGGTGTTCGGCCGCACCGACATCGGGCTCGGCGGCATGGTTATCTCGAAGCTCGGCATCGCATACAACTACGCGGAGGATCCACATGACGCGTGGTTTACTGTGCTCGTCATGGACGTGTGGCACTGGACGCCGCTCGTGGCCTTGCTCTGCTATGCCGCATTGCGCGCAATCGCGCCGGCCTACTATCAGGCGGCGCAGATCGACGGCGCCTCGCGCTGGTCCGTGTTCCTCTACATCGAACTACCAAAGATGCGCGGCGTGCTGACGATTGCGCTGCTGCTGCGCTTCATGGACAGCTTCATGATCTACACCGAGCCCTTCGTGCTCACGGGGGGCGGTCCGGGCTCGGCAACATCGTTCCTTTCCGAATACCTCACGCAGAAGGCAGTGGGCCAGTTCGATCTCGGTCCGGCGGCGGCCTTCTCACTGGTCTATTTTCTGGTGATCCTGCTGTTCTGCTGGCTCTTCTACAACTTCATCCAGAACATCGGCCGCGACACGCAGCCACCGGAGGCGTGAGATGAAACAGCACTCGATGTTGTTCCAGGCTTCAGGTACCGTAGCGCTCGCCGTCGCGCCACCGGTGCAGACGCCCGCACGCCGCCGTATCCATCTGCGCTCGGTCCTGTTGGTCGCATACCTCATCCTCGCGATGCTGCCGATCTACTGGATGCTCAACATGTCGTTCAAGACGAATGAGGAGATCACTGGCGGCTTCTCGCTCCTCCCGCAGGCGTTTACGCTCGCAAACTATCGGACGATCTTCACCGATTCCTCGTGGTATTCGGGCTATATCAATTCTCTGATCTACGTGCTTATCAACGCGGTACTGTCGGTCACGGTTTCACTGCCTGCAGCGTATGCGTTCTCGCGCTACCACTTCCTGGGCGACAGACATTTGTTCTTCTGGCTGCTCACTAACCGCATGGCGCCGCCAGCTGTGTTCCTGTTGCCGTTCTTCCAGTTCTATTCAACGATCGGACTGATGGACACGCACATCGGCGTGGCATTGGCGCACATGCTGTTCAATGTGCCGCTCGCCGTCTGGATCCTCGAAGGTTTCATGTCCGGTATTCCGCGCGAGATCGACGAGACGGCCTACATTGACGGGTATTCATTCCCGCGCTTCTTTATTCGTGTGTTTGTTCCGCTGATCCGGGCGGGCATTGGTGTGACGGCGTTCTTCTGCTTCATGTTTAGCTGGGTGGAACTTCTGCTGGCCCGCACGCTGACCTCGGTGGATGCGAAGCCGATCGTGGCAATCATGACGCGCACGGTCAGTGCCGCTGGCATGGATTGGGGAGTGCTCGCGGCAGCCGGTGCACTGACGCTCGTCCCTGGAGCAATCGTCATCTGGTTCGTCCGCAACTACATCGCGAAGGGCTTCGCGATGGGCCGAGTTTGATGTGTGGACCGAGGGAGAACGCACGTGTTCGACTGGATGGTCTGGACCATGCCCACCGCGATCTTCTTTATCTGTGTGTTGGTGATGATGATCGCCATGACCCTGTGGGAGATCACGAGTCCGAATGTGGCGCGGCGTGGTTTCCTACCGCTGGCGACCACGCGTGGCGATCGGCTGTTCATTGGACTCCTGACAGCTGCTTACATCAATCTGGCCTGGGCGGGCATCACGGATGCGAATCAGTGGGGTGGGGCCGCAATCAGTTTCCTGGTACTTGCTGTCGTCATGCGTTGGGGCTAACAGTTGCTAGCCCCGATGCAAGAGGAATCTTTGCGACCAGGGTCCCGAGGTCGCGAACTGGATTTCCGTGGGACACCAACAGGAGGAGTCAGGCGCATGAAACTGAAAACAATCACCGCCGCGACGCTGTTTGCACTCGCGGCACAGCAGGCTCTTGCAGACATGAAGGCGGCCGAGAAGTGGGTGGACAGCGAGTTCAAGCCGAGCACGCTCTCGAAGCAACAGCAGCTCGACGAGATGAAGTGGTTCATCGACGCGGCGGCCAAGCTCAAGGCCAAGGGTGTGACCGAAGTGCACGTCGTGTCGGAAACGATTGACACGCACGTGTATGAGTCGAAGACGCTCGCCAAGGCCTTCACGGAAATCACCGGTATCAAGCTGGTTCACGACCTGATCCAGGAAGGCGATCTCGTTGAAAAGATGCAGACCTCGCTGCAGTCGGGCAAGAGCATATATGACGGTTGGGTCAATGACTCTGACCTGATTGGCACGCACATGCGCTATGGCCAGACGGTGGTGCTTTCCGACTACATGGCGGGACCAGGCAAGGAATACACCTCGCCGACGCTGGATCTCAAGGACTTCATTGGCCTGCGGTTTACAACCAGCCCTGACGGCAAGGTGTATCAACTGCCGGATCAGCAGTTTGCGAACCTGTACTGGTTCCGTGCCGACTGGTTCGACCGTGCGGACCTGAAGAAGAAGTTCAAGGACAAATATGGCTATGACCTTGGCGTACCTGTGAACTGGAGTGCATACGAGGACATCGCCAATTTCTTCACCAATGACGTGAAGGAGATCGATGGCACCAAGGTCTACGGCCATATGGACTATGGCAAGAAGGACCCGTCGCTCGGCTGGCGCTTCACCGATGCCTGGCTGTCGATGGCAGGTACAGCGGATAAAGGTATTCCAAACGGTTTGCCGGTCGACGAGTGGGGTATTCGTGTAGCGGACGATAAGTGCACGCCGGTTGGGGCTTCAGTGGTGCGTGGCGGTGCGACAAATTCGCCGGCCGCGGTCTACGCGCTCACGAAGTACATCGACTGGATGAAGAAGTACGCACCGCCGCAGGCCATCGGCATGACCTTCTCCGAAGCGGGTCCGGTGCCGGGGCAGGGCAATATCGCGCAGCAGATCTTCTGGTACACGGCCTTCACCGCCTCGCTGTCCAAGGGGAATCTCCCGGTGGTTAACAAGGACGGTACGCCGAAGTGGCGCATGGCACCTAGCCCACACGGCCCGTACTGGAAAGATGGTATGCAAAACGGGTATCAGGACGTCGGTTCGTGGACCTTCCTCAAGAGTGCTAATCCAGACCGCATGGCAGGTGCATGGCTCTATGGCCAGTTCGTAACTTCCAAGACCGTGTCGCTCAAGAAAACGATTGTCGGTCTTACTCCGATCCGTGAATCTGATATCCAGAGCCAGGCGATGAGCGATCTCGCGCCGAAACTCGGTGGCTTCGTCGAGTTCTACCGCAGCCCGGCGCGCGTGGCTTGGACACCGACCGGCACCAATGTGCCCGACTATCCGAAGCTCGCGCAGCTGTGGTGGAAGAATGTTGCGGTGGCCGTCACGGGTGAAAAGACGCCGCAGGCCGCGATGGACAATCTCGCCGAGGAAATGGACAAGGTCATGGAGCGCCTGCAGCGCGCCGGCATGAAGCAATGCACGCCGAAGCTCAACCCGAAGGGCGATCCGAACAAGTGGCTATCCAATACGCAAGCGCCATGGAAAAAGGTTGACGAGCGGCCGAAGGGTGAAACCGTGCCCTACGATCAATTGCTCGCAGCGTGGAAAGCCGGGCGCGTCCGCTGATTGCGTTGTCTCCGATTCGGGGTGCGGCTTGGGTGTCGCACCCCGCTTTTTTTGGGCACCCGGACGGTCCAGTTATGCTGCAAAGTCCGTAGCGATGATGGAGCCTGAATGATCGTGGTTTCCTCACAGAGATGATGGGATTACGGCATCGCCCAGCCTTCACATTGATTCCCGCGCAGGTGGGGATCCGGTCCGTTGCAGCCTCCCATACGTTTGCGCTGGCGGTCTGGCCGTGCCCAATGGGAGGAGTGAGATCGAAGAGGTACGCTTCCGCCAACACGCGACAGGTTCATCAAGGAGGAGACATGCCCTATCTACTCGCCCTAGACCAAGGCACAACGAGTTCGCGCGCAATCGTCTTCGATTCCGGCGGCGAGATCGTCGCGATGGCGCAGCAGGAATTCCCGCAGATCTACCCTGAGTCCGGCTGGGTTGAGCACGATCCTGAGGCGATCTGGCAAAGCCAGCTCGCCACCGGGCGCCAGGTGCTCGCAAAGGCGGGCCTTGCTGCACGTGATATGGCGGGACTTGGCATCACTAACCAGCGCGAAACCACAGTGGTATGGGAGCGCTCGACGGGGAGGCCGATTCACAACGCGATCGTCTGGCAGGACCGGCGCACCGCGGATACCTGCGCCACGCTGAACGCTGCAGGCCACGAGCCTTTGGTTCGCGAAATCACTGGACTCCTGCTTGATCCGTACTTTTCCGGCACCAAGCTTGCATGGATTCTGGATCATGTGCCCGGTGCCCGTGCGCGTGCCGAACGTGGGGAACTGGCTTTCGGCACAATCGATACGTGGCTGGTGTGGCGCCTGACGGGCGGCCGAGTCCATGCGACGGATGTCAGCAATGCCGCTCGCACGCTGATGTTCGATATCAGTCGAAACGCATGGAGCGAAGCGCTACTCGATCTGTTACGGATACCGCGCGCGGTACTGCCGGAAGTGTTGCCGTCGGCAGCGGATTTTGGTTCGACCAACCTTGAGCACTTCGGAACACCGATCCGTATTGGCGGTATCGCTGGCGACCAGCAGTCGGCACTCTTTGGCCAGGGCTGTATGAAGCCAGGGATGGTCAAGAATACCTATGGCACCGGCTGTTTCATGTTGATGCACACCGGCGATGAGATGAGGCTGTCCGCCAACGGGCTACTGACCACCTCGGCCGCACAGCCGGATACGGCGAAAGCCTATGCGCTCGAAGGCAGCGTGTTCGTTGCGGGTGCTGTCGTGCAATGGCTGCGCGACGGACTTGGCATCATTCGTAGTTCAGGCGAGATCGAAGCACTTGCCGAAAGTGTGCCGGATGCGGGCGGTACGTTCCTCGTTCCGGCGTTTGTGGGGCTCGGTTCGCCGTACTGGGATCCCTTCGCGCGCGGTTCGATGTTCGGCCTCACCCGCGGCACGACGCGTGCCCACATTGCGCGGGCGGCCCTGGAGTCGATTGCGTTCCAGTCCGCCGAACTGATCGAGGCGATGCAGTCGGACGCTAGATTTCCGATCGAAGCCCTACGTGTCGATGGAGGCGCGACAGCCAATAACCTGCTGATGCAGATCCAAGCTGATCTGCTGGGCGTTCCCGTTGTGCGACCACGCGTGTCCGAGACCACCGCGCTTGGTGCCGCCTATCTGGCGGGGCTGACTACGGGCATCTGGCAAGGGCCGGAAGAAATCGCGAAACAGTGGCGCGTGGAGCACGTATTCGGGCCATCGATCTCACGTGACGAGGCCCAGGCGCGAATGGGGCAATGGCGGCGTGCGGTCGATCGGAGCAGGGGGTGGCTGGCTGACGAGCAACGGCAAACGGATGGCTGATGCCGGATAGCGTCATGGCACAGTTGTTGGGGATCCGAGGAGGAAGGTCACCAGGCCAAGCGCCCGCCGGCGGTGCAAATCGGTTCAAGAGGATGCGGCCACGAAATCGGGGGAACTCCAAGCGCCATCCACGCGCTGCGATAGCCGCTCACTCGTGCACGACGAGCGCACAAGTCGCGTCAGTTCCGCTCCTTGCTTCATCAAGTTCCATCAAGAATCGAACGCTACACTAGCGGTGTCCGAAATTGCCGGTCTCGGGGACGGGCGCAGCAAGCGGTGTGCTTTCCTCGATCTCGATCTCGAGCTCGGGTGGAGTCAGATCTACGTCCACCCCCGATACGAATCCATTGCCAGGGGTCATATCCGCGAAATACAGCTCGCCGTCGATGTGTGTGATGCCTTCCGGTTCTGGAGCCTCATACGGTGGTACACCGTCAAGTGCTTTGCCCATGTAGCTCACCCAGATCGGTAGTGCGAGTTGCGCCCCGAATTCGCGGCTGCCAAGGCTGCGTGGCTTGTCGTACCCGAGCCACGCCACGGCCACCAGCGAACGCTGATAGCCTGCGAACCAACCGTCTCGCGCTTCGTTTGTGGTTCCGGTCTTGCCGGCAAGGTCTGGGCGCTTGAGTGCATTGGTTCCGGCACCGGTGCCACGTTGTGCAACACTGCGCAGCAGACTATCCATTACATACGCATTTCTGGGGTCGATTGCCTGCGTAGCGCCTTTGCCGGCGAGCTTGGGTTCCTCCTGTATCAGCAACGTGCCACGTGCATCGCGGATCTCGCTGATCAGGTACGGCGCGACGCGGTAGCCACCGTTGGCAAACACTGCGTAGCCTCCGGCCAGCTGCAGTGGTGTGACCTGTCCGGCACCGAGTGCCATTGGGAGATAGGGCGGATGCTTGTCCGCGTCGAAGCCGAACTTGGTAACGTAGTCCTGCGCGTACTGGGTTCCAATGTTGTTGAGGATTCGGATTGCAACGAGGTTCTTCGATTTCTGCAGACCCAGCCGCAGGGGTATCGGGCCATCGGGCTGGTCGTCATCTTTCGGGTCCCACGCTTGGCCACCCGTTGTCGGTTCAAAGTTCAAAGGCGCATCGTTGACCAGCGTCGCCGGGCCCAGGCCCTTTTCCAGCGCGGCCGAATAGATGAAGGGCTTGAAGGTGGAGCCGGGTTGCCGCCACGCCTGTGTCACGTGGTTGAACTTGTTCTCGGCGAAATCAAAACCGCCTACCAGCGAGCGAATTGCACCGTCATCAGGCGACAGCGATATGAGGGCGCCTTCCACTTGTGGCAACTGTGCGATTTGCCAGCGCCCTTTATTGTCCTTGCTTGCACGGATCACTGCACCGGGGACGATGCGCAGTGCCTGATTTGCCTTTGGAGCAAACGCGGCGGCTGCGAACTTGAGACCATCGGTGTCGATCACGACGCTCTCTCCACTGCTTGCTTCGGCCTTTACCTGCTGCCTGCTGGCGGAGATCACTACCGCCGGTATCAGTTCGTCATCATCGGGGCGTGCGTCCAATGCGTCGGCGATGGCTTGCTCGCGTGCTGTCGGATCGTCCGGCAGCCTGATGAAAGCTTCCGGGCCGCGGTAGCCGTGGCGACGGTCGTAGTCGATAATGCCCTTGCGAAGCGCTGCGTAGGCGGCAGCCTGATCGCGCGAACGGATCGTCGTCATGACCTCGAAGCCACGCGTGTAGGTTTCGTCCTGATACTTCGCGTAGAGGTCCTGGCGAACCATCTCAGCGACGTATTCGGCATGGACCCCAAAGTCATTGGCATCGCCGTGGATCTTCAGTGGCTGCGCCAATGCTTCCTGCCGCTCGGGGTCCGAGATCATGCGCAGCTCGTTCATCCGCTTGAGGATGTACTCCTGCCGTATACGCGCGCGCTTGGGGTTGGTCACCGGATTGTTCGCCGACGGCGCTTTGGGCAGGCCCGCCAGCATCGCGGCCTCTGCCAGCGTGATGTCCTGGATGTCCTTGCTGAAGTAGATCCTTGCCGCACTGGCAAAGCCGTAGGCGCGGCGGCCCAGATTGATCTGGTTCATGTACAGCTCGAGTACCTCGTCCTTGGTCAGTTCCTGTTCGATGCGGAAGGCGAGGATGATCTCCCGTACCTTGCGCGAGAGGGTCTGCTCATTGCTCAGGAAGAAGTTGCGCGCAACCTGCTGCGTGATGGTCGATGCGCCGCTGCGGATATGACCTGACAGCATACTGGTGACGACTGCACGGGCCATGCCGATCGGGTCGATGGCACCGTGCTCGTAGAAGCGGTAATCCTCGATTGCCAGTACGGCGTCTTTCATCACCTTGGGCATCTGGTCGATCGGAACGAACTGGCGCCGCTCGGCGCCGAACTCGCCAATCAGTACGCGGTCGGCGGTGTAGATACGCAGCGGCAGTTTTGGCTCGAATGTCCTCAAGGATTCGACTGACGGCAGGTCGGGCACAATCGCCAGGCGGATGTAGGCAAGCGCTCCCAGCGCCACAAACGCCATTGCCATGAGCGTCCAGATCGCGGCCTTTAGCCATCGGGGCAAGCCTTGGGTGTCGGATTTTCCGTTCATGCGGGTGCGCGTACGTAGCGTGGTCGACGCGAAGGTCGAAACCAATCATGTTACCGGAGCCTAGTGCCGGCAAACCGGCGGCTCGGATGTGGCGGCGGAGCGTAACCGTTACCGATTGTAGGCGTGCGTTTCAGGGGGCGCGCGCAAGCTCCGTCAGTCGTGTGGCGAGACCGGAGCGTCTGACGGTCGGTGCCGAGCAGGCCGTCGTGAAGACTTCAGCGCGACCCGAGATCTCGACTGCTGTCGTTGCACGCGTTACGGCCGTGTAAACCAGCTCGCGCGTGAGCGTTGCTGACGCTCGCTCCGGCAACATCAGATGTACACGTTCGAATTCCGAACCTTGAGACTTGTGCACCGTCATGGCAAAGGCATCCGCGTGCTCGGGCAGCCGGCTCGGTGTCAGGCGCCGCCACGTGTCATCGGCGTCAGGGAAGGCAACGACGAGGGCGCCGTCCTCGTCGGGTACACAGATACCGATATCACCGTTGAAGACGCGCAGCGCATAGTCATTGCGCAGAATCATCACTGCCCTGCCGCGATACCAGGGTGAACCGCCTGTGGTGGTTCTATGGCGCACACGTTCGCCGACAAATGTGTTCATTGCGCCGACGCCACGCGGGCCGGCCTGCACCGCGCACAGGATTTGGTAGCGTGAGAAGGCCTCGAAAAGCGCCTGTGGATCCTTGCCCTGCGCTGGATCGGCGAGTGCTGCGAAGTAGGGTGCGTAGCCGGCGAGGATTGTGGCACGGCAGTGCTCCGATGGAGTCTCCTGCAGGTCGTCGATCCAGCACACCGCTCGGTCACGGTTGGCTTCGAGCCAAGTTCTCGCTTCGGAGCCACGTCCTGCCTTGATACCAGCGGCAAGCCGGCCGATGCCAGAATCTGCGTGAAAGCGCCGGCTTTCGGTGAGCCACACCACTGCATCGGGGATGGTTGTACGCCCGCTTTCGGACGAGGGTAGCGTGGTGCTTCGGCACAAGGCTGCGAGTTCCGATGCACAGTCGGGAGAGAAATGTTGCCCTGCCGACAGTTCGGCGAAGACGGCCCCCGCCTCGACGGCGGCGAGTTGGTCCTTATCACCAAGCAGGATCAGCCGCGCACCTGACGGTATTGCCTCGACGAGGTGCGTAGCGAGCGCCAGATCGAGCATTGACGCTTCATCGACGATCAGCGCGTCGATCGGTAGCGGATTCTCTCGATGGTGGCGGAAGCGGCCCGTTTCTCCAGTAACACCAAGCAGGCGATGGACTGTCATGGCTTCCTGCGGTAGCCGTTCGCGGATTGGTGGGGGTAGCCCAGCCACTCGCGCCCGAAGGGTTTCCATCATCCGCGCGGCCGCTTTTCCCGTCGGTGCCGCCAGTGCGATGCGCGTATCCGGTTTGCTGGCGAGCAACACGGCAAGCAGACCCACCACGGTGTGGGTCTTGCCGGTGCCAGGGCCGCCTGAGATTACGCAAAGACCGCGAGTCAGCGCGAGTGCGGCGGCAAGCTTCTGTCGGTTCTGTGTCTTTCCGGTGTCAGGAAAGAGCTGGTCGAGCGAATTGGCCATATCGGCGTGATGCGCCCGATTAATCGGAATCGAGTGGGCCAGCCTTGCGAGGCCGGCGGCCAGCCGTCGCTCGTAGTCGAAATAGCGCCACAGGTAAATGCGTCCGGCGGAGTCGGCGACCAGCGGGGTTGGTACCCCATCGCCAGTGGATACGATGCCGGTTGCGTACAGCGCTGCACCCAGCGCATCGGGTGGCATCTCCTGCCAAGGAGTGGGTAGTGCGTCCGCATGGGCGCAGACATGGCCGTCGAGGGTTTCCTCGCAGACCAGTCCAGCGACGGCTTTCGCCAACCTGGCGCCTTCATCATTGGCGCCTGCTTGTCGGGCCCATCGTCCTGCGTGCTCTGCGAACCCTTCGGCGAGTGTGCTCATCGTCATTCGATCGACTTCCGATTGTTGATTGCGCTCACGCCGTGATCACTTGTGAGCGACCGTAGCCGACAAGTGCATCCAGGCTCTCAATGTCGTCTCGGCTCGGTCGGCGGAAATAGACGCCGCTGGGTTTGCCGTCGGCATCGCACCAATTCGGGCGTACGCCGCGCAGGAACAGATAGAGCGCGCCGCCGATGTGACGCTCGTAGTCGTAGTCCGGTAGGCGGCGGCGGAGGTGGCGGTGCAGCGCAAGCGTATAGAGCAGGTACTGGAGGTGATAGCCGTGGGCGCGCATGGCCCCTTCAAGCGCCGGGCCGGTGTAGTCGGCGGGGGTGAAGCCGAGCAAGTTGGACTTCCAGTCGAGGATCCAGTAGCGACGGTCATGCTCGAACACGAGATCGATGAAGCCGGAGAGGTAGCCGTGGAGGCTTGTGAAGCCCAGCGGTGGCATGTGGTAGCCATGTTCGGTGAGCCAGGTGTTCAGGCGTTGCGCTGTCAACGTCCCGTTGGCGAGGTGAAAACCGAGTTCAGTCAGCCGATGCTTATTGGGCAATTCCGCGAGTCGCAGACCAGGCAGCAGTTCGGATGCGCAGACATTGCCAAGTAGCTCGACGATCTGGTTGGTGAGCCGAGCTGCGGTGGGTGAGTCGGGCTCGGCGCCATGCTGCGGATGGTCGCGAAGCGCATTGTGGGCTGCTGCTTCCCAGACCGAGGGATCGCCAAAGTCTGCGAATTCAAATGCTGCGTGCAGGCAGTCCCCGGCGGATGCGCCACGCGGAAAATGCAGAATGTCGTTATGCGAAATCGAGGCGGGCGTCGGGCCGATTGGGATCGGCACAGTGAGCGTGTCGTGATCCTGTTCGGCGCCCGGACCATGGGCATTCTGTACGAGCCGGCTGAAGCTGCCGATGCGCCATGGCTCGGGTATCCGTTGTGGTGCCGGAAGCGCTGCCAGTGAATCAGGAGAGGGGCGGGGCAATTCGAGAGCTGCCCCTGCCTTCGCGGGGATTGGTGTGAGCCGGATGGCCTTCTCTGCCCTTGCGGCCAGTGCGCTCCACGCGGCGTCGAGTGTTGCAGGCTCGAATTTCTTCGGAGGCCATGCCACATGGTCCGACCCCGCCCCCGCAGCAAGCCAGTTCAAGACGCTGCAGACGGATTGACGACTCGGCTTCTCGCCTTGTTTGCCTGCGTAGCAGCCGACTACGACGTAGGTCCGAAGGACCGCGCGTGTCAGGGCAACGTAGGCCAAACGAACATTTTCGGCTGCCGCTTCAGTCTTGAGTTTGTCGTGGATGATCGGATCGTCGACGGAGGTGGGGCGGAAGTCGAGGACGATCCGGCCCTGGTCATCGTGGTATTCAACGCCGTCGGATGCCTTGCTGCTGCGCGAATCTCCGTCCCATAGGAACGGTGCGAAGGTGATCGGGTATTCGAGCCCCTTGGATTTGTGGATGGTCACGATCTGCACAAGCTTGCGGTCGGATTCGAGCCGCAGCTGCGCGATTTCATCTTGTGCGTCGTCCTGCAGGCGGTCGGCGAACCAACGCAATTGCGCCTCCGGTGTGGGATGTTCTTCGCTGGCTTGCTGGACTAACTCGGCAAGGTGCAGGAGGTTCGTCATGCGCCGCTCGCCATCGGACTGGGCAAGGAGGCGCTGTGCGATGCCGGGCCACTGATCGTCGCCACTCATCCAGCGGCGCAGCATCATCCCGATGCCACGGGTATTCCATAGCTCACGCCAGTCGGCAAACCGGCTCACTTCGCGTTGCAGGGCTGCCTCGTCGTGGTCGAGCCGCGAAAGTGAATCGGCGGTCCAGCCGCACAGCGTTGTGGCGAGTGCGGCGCGAAGCAGACCAACGCGTGCTGGTTCGCGCACGGCGTGAAGCACACGTGCGAGTTCTAATGCTTCCAGGCTGTGGAACACCCCGGTCTGCGAAATCTCTACCGCCGCAACACCCACCTCCGCGAGTGCCGACCTGATCATTGCTGCCTGACGGTGGCTGCGTACCAGTACTGCGATGTCCGAGGGCATTAGCGGCAGCGTGTTGATCCGGATCTTCGCCTGCAGGCCCTCCACAATCAGACGTGCAATCTCAGATGCGGTTGCGCGGACTGCAAGCGCCATGGCATTGCTGCGAGTAATTGCGGTGCCGTCGTCGGCAACTGGCAGACGCCACAATTCAAGGGCGCGGCGTTCTGTGCCGGATTCGTCCGCGAATAGCGGGCGCTGCTTGTCGCCGAATCGCACCGTTTCGTAGGACAGATCCTTGAGGATGAAGCCACCAGGGTTGGTATTGAACAGCGCGTTGAGCCCATCGATTAGCTCCTTGTTTGACCGCTGATTCGCGCGCAGCGTGTACCGATGCTCCGCCTGCCCACGGGCTGCCAGGTACGTGTGCAGATCCGCGTTACGAAAACTGTAGATTGCCTGCTTGGGATCACCGACGAGAAACAACGGGCCGGGAACCTCGTGATCACCCCCTCGATAGATGAGGGAGAACACTTCGAATTGCACTGGATCGGTATCCTGGAATTCGTCGATCAATGCGGCTGGGTATTTCTCCCGCAGGTTGCCAGCAAGTCGTGGAAATTCGCCGGAACTTAGTGCGCGATGCAAGTTCGCTAGCATGTCGTCATACGCCACAAGGCGGGCAGCACGCTTTGCCGCGCGCAGCGATTCACCAGCGGATTCGAGCATGCGACGGATGAGGGACAGCCGGGCGCATGCCAGCGCCTCGTTGTGCAGTGCGATCAACTGGACCAACGCCTCGCCGGCTTTGAAAAAATGGTGCGATGGTGGTGTGCGGCCGTTGTTCGTCGCGCCTTCGAGGAAGGTTTGACAGAAGAATCGCACGTTGCCGTTGAGGTCATTGTCCACCGATTTGCATAGTGGATCGTCCGAATCAAACCACGCCTGCCATTCCGCCTCACAGCGAGCGGGAGCGTCGGACCGGACCTTGTTGCCGCTGACGTTTTTGTCCTCGCGTGCTTTTTCGAGAATGTCGCGTGGCGAGGGACGGTGCAAAAACGCGTTGCGGGCCGTTTGGAAGGCGGTACGGAGCATCTCCTTGGTGACATCTGGTTGCTGCGGTTGGGGCCACAGGATGCTGGCGAGCGGGCGGGCTAGGGTGCGGCGCAGCAGGCGGCTCCATGCCTCCGGTGAGTCCTTGCGATCGATGAGGTAGGCGGCCAGCGCCGGATCGAACCCTTCGACCGCTACCTCGCGGCGCCAGAAATCGGCCACCGCTTCGCGCATGAGCGTATTGTCATCGGGCGAGACCTCAAGCCTGAATGGCAGGCCCGCGGCGAATGGTGTTTCGGCAAGTGCGCGCTGGCAGAAACCATGGATCGTGAAGATCGCGGCATCGTCGAAGCACTTCAGTGCGACATCAAGGTTCGCGCGTAGCTTGGCTTCGTCATGATTGGAGCGGGTGCGCAGCGCTGTGAGCAACTGTTTGACGAACGGATCGCCGCCAGCGGGCCGTCCGTCGAGTTGCGCAAGGGTTTCGACGATGCGGGTGCGGATTCGCTCGCGCAGTTCGGCGGTCGCCGCCTTGGTAAAGGTAACGACGAGGATGCGGTCGACCGTGAGATTGCGTTCGACCAAGAGGCGCAGGTAGATCCCACAGATATTCCAGGTCTTGCCCGTACCGGCCGAGGCTTCAATGAGGCTCGTGCCCGATAGTTCGCAAGCGAAGACGTCCAGATCGCGCGTGTTGCTCATAGTGGTCAACTCGAAGGCTGCAGGAGATCGAATACATCGCTGGCGATTCGTTCGAATTCGTCGTCCAGCGGGTCGCCGCAGCCGCGCAAGGCGAGTTCGTGCCAAGGATTGGCGCATTCACCTGGAAACGACCCGTTATCCCATTTTTGCCGTGCTGCGGTGAGCGAGCTTCTGCCCTCGATATAGGCCCAGGCGCTGCGCGGAAAGAAGTGCAGCGGACGTGTCAGTCCGGTGCGGTAGTGGTTGAGCAGCCTACCAAGGCGCTCATGGGCCTCAGGTTGCGGAACGGCCGGTATCCGGAGCGTCTGGTTGCTCGCGACATGAAAGGTGGTCGGTTCGATGCCATCCGGACACGCCGCGCAGAGCACAAGGTGGCGGATCACGGCTTGCAGCCGATCGGACGCACGCAAATCGTCAAGCCGCCAGAGGGTCTGCCCACTCGGGCGCAATTGGACCAGATTGCCAATGAGCCGCCGTGTTCCATTGTTGAATGCGAACGCAAGTGAGACCGGAACAGGCGCCAAGGGTGGCGTGTCATGGAGGCGTGCCAGGGTCGCTGCAACCGATGCGAGTTCGGCGACGTGCTGCTCGCGTTGCCGGTCTCCGATTGCTCCTTGAGGATACTCATTGCCCATGCGCGAAAGTGCTTCCAGCACTTCAAGCGGGGCGCCAGAGAACACGGCGGCTTCCAATCGGTGCGTGAGCGCCTGCCGTTCTTCGTGGCCAGCGATAAAGGGTTCGTTGTCGGCGAGTGAATCGCCGGTTTCGATGATCTGGATGCCGAGGCGGTCGCGCAGCAGCGCGCGAGACGGATTGCGGAAAAATCCAATCAAAGCTTCCAGTGTCACCTCGTTTTGATCGTCTGGCAGTGGCAGTACCGTAGCGAAGAATGGGGGTGCCTCGTGCATGCTTGCGTCATCGTCATCGGAGTCGTCGTTATCCGGAGCGATCTTGTGGTGCGGTGTCGTGGCCGGATTCGCCAAGCCGCAGCGCAATGCCTCGCACAATTCTGTGTTATGGCTGCGCAATCGGAAGTCGCTGTCAGTGCGGAACAGATCGACCGAAAACGGTTGAAGCGGATGTTCGATGACGAGGCGCTCGCGGGCTACACGTACGGAATTCGTGTCGTCAGGGTGTACTGCCGTTGCTTCGCTCAGGATCTCAATGAGTTCAGTAGCGAGAATCGATGCTGGTAGTGGCGTGTTGTCGCGCAGGCTGCGGCCGGTGTGGGATAGGTAAAAGAGGTCGCGTGCGGCAAGCAGCAGGTCGAGAAACAGATTGCGTTCGTCATCGCGCCGCTGGCGATCGCCTCGGCGGTAGTGGCGGGCGAGCAAGTCAAATTCGGCCGGCCGGTCGGAACTGGGAAATACCCCATCGTCCAGGCCGAGCACGCAGATCATCCGGTAGGGCAGTGGGCGCAGACTGGCCATGGCGGCAAAGGTCAACCCACCGGTTGGCACGCCGCCGCGGGCAGGCTGTTCGAGCGATTCGGCCAGCGCTCGCAACACGATGACGGGTGGCAATGGTGTGTCACCGGCACCAGCCATTTGGCGTGCCAGTTCGCTTGCGGTGGTGCGCAGGCTGCGTAGGTCTTCGGCCCATTCGTATAAGGGCGGAATGAAGCGTTCGAGCAGGGCTTCGATCTCGGCACGCCATGCTTCTGCATTGCGTGCGCGTTGCCACCGGCTGCGGGTGTCATTCAGATCTTGCACAAAGCGCCAGAGCGCACCGAGCGCCAGCGCGGCGTGACCTTCCGGGTTGCCAGCGCCGCAGCGCTCATTGAACTGCGCATCGTCGCCGATCGCATAGGCGAGATAGAGCCGTTCGATGCCATCGGCGAAACTGTGGAAATCGGTTTCCGGCAGGCCGAGGTCGCTGCGCTGCTCGCCATCAAGGCCCCAGCGGATGCCAGATTTGCTGATCCAGTCGCGTAGCGTCTCCAGCGCACCATCATCGAGTTCGTACCGCATAGCGATCGGACGTTGCTGCAGCAGATCGAACACTGCGCTGGCCGGAAAGCGCCCGGGAAGCAGGGCAAGTAGTGCCGCGAGGGCGCGAGCAACCGGGTTTTCGCGTGTCTGACCACGGCCCGTGATGGTGTAGGGAATGCGGCGCGCTAGTGGGGCGGTTCCGAACACGGCATCAATGAGCGGTGCGGCGACTTTGAGGTCTGGCAACACGACAAGCACGTCGTCGGGACGCATTGGCGTGGCCTGGGCGAAAAGTGATAGCAGCCGATCCTGCAGCGCTTCGAGCTGACGCGTCATGGAATGGCAGACATGGAGTTCGATGCTGCGGTCGTTCTCGGTTGTTTCAATGCTGCCGGGTTCGAGTTCCCGCAGATCGAGGATCGCGTTCTGCAATCGGGCAAGAAGACCCGATCCGCGGTTCTCCGAAAAGATGCTGCCTTCTTCAACCAGCCCCTCGTCGTCTTCGAACAGAAGATCGATGTGATCGCGGGTCTGGTGGCCCCACTCGGCGAGCAGGCGGTTGCCGGTCTCCTGAAAATCGAGCCTGCCTTGTGCGGCCAGAAACGAAAGCCGTCGTGCGGGAACGATGTCGAACCAATGCTCGCGGCAGGGGTTGAGCGTATGGATGTGGAGGTCGCGATAGGTCGCGAACTTGCGCAACAGACGCAGATTGAGAGGGGGCAGGGCGGGCAGTGCGAAGACATGAACCGGCAGGTTGGTGTCTGGAGCTGCCTCGTGTGGGGTGTCCTGCGCGAGAAGCCGCAGAAACGGATGCTGGTGCACTACGCCAAAGGATGCGGTTACGCGCCGCCAAAGTTCGCCGAGCCAAGCGGAGATTTCCTGTTCCGCCTGTGAGTCCAGCTTCACATCGGGCAATGGTGTTTTTTGCCGCCAAGCTTCGGCCCAGGATGTGCGGTAGGTCAGGACGTCGTCGAAGACGCGTGCGATGCGTTCAGCAAGCTCTAGCCGCATCCCCGCATCGGCCGCTGCGAGATAGTTGCCGAGCTGCGGATGCGCCTGCGCCAATATGGGATCGCCAAGTTCCGTGTACACACCCCAGGCAAGGCGTCCCCGATCGAGTGGGGAGCGCTCTGGCGTTTGCATCCAACGTGAGGTTTCGTCCCACAGCCACTTACCAAGAAAGGGAAACTCCACTCGCGCGCAGACGCCGAACCGGTCAGCCATGGCTAGTTCCAGCCGTCGCCGTACAGCAATGCTTGGCACGATCACGGTCTGTATGTCGAATGGTCCTGGGGCTTCGATCTCCAGGCGCACCAGGAGGGCTTCGAGCAGGTACTCGAAGTGATTCGAGAAAGTGATCTTCATCGGCATGGAAGCGGAGTTTACGTCAGCGGTCGGTCAGCGACCGAGTGGGGCCGGCACCATGCGGGGCTAGGAGTGCTCAACGGTAGCGAATCCGCGCGACAATTCATGCTTTGGCTCTATGAACTGTCTCCCTTCATGGCACGCATCATTCCGGACGGCTGGCAGCTTGCTGCCGAAACGCAATTGACCCCCTCGCAACAGCGTGTGCGTGACACGTTGGCGCTATTTGCACGCGAGCTTCCGGATGACTTCCGTGTTTTTCACGGTCTGCATTGGAACCGAGTCGAAGGTGGGTCATCGCTGTTCGGCGATGTGGACTTTGTAGTGGTTGGCCCTGGCGGTGCGCTGGCGCTGATCGAGCAGCGCACGGGTTTTGTTTCGGAAACACCGGAGGGACTGGTCAAGGTGCAGTCGGGGCGGAGGCTCAATTTTGCGCACCGGCTCGGGCGTAGCGTTGCTGCGCTGCAGGCCAAGCTGGAACGTGCGGTGGCTGGAAAGTCGCCTTCGATTGAGCCACTGTTGTTCCTGCCCGACTATCGGGTTCGGCAGCCGGACACGGCAGGACTGGATGCCAGCCGTGTCGTGGATGCGGACCGCCGTGGGCAATTGGTATCGATCGTAAGCCGGCTGGTCGCAGGCAAGGATGGTCCGCAGATACGAAAGATTGTGGAGCGGGTGCTTGCCGACGAACTGGAATTGCAGCCGGACGTCGGTGCAGTGGCCGATGCGGCACGTGGGTTGTACCTGCGCTTGTCGGGAGGCCTGGCGGATTGGGCGCGGCGTATTGAAATGCACCCGCACCGCCTGCGCGTGATCGCCACGGCGGGGTCGGGCAAGACGCAACTGGCGCTTGCGGCATATCGCGATGCCCTTGCTGCGGGGCGGCGACCGTTGTTTGTCTGTTTCAATCGACCGTTGGCCGATCACTTTGCAACGCTCGTGCCGCCTGGGGGTGAGGTCTGCTCCTATCACCAGTTGTGTAACCGTGTACTCCGTTCGATCGGCCTGAATCCTGACTTTCGCCAGCCGGATGCTTATGCACGCATCGAAGAAGCCTTCACAAGTCTCGCCGTGCCAACCGGGTGGTTGTTCGACGAGCTGATCGTCGACGAGGGGCAGGATTTTTCTGCCGCATGGCGAGATTCGGTACTGAGATTACTCAAACCGGAGGGGCGCGGCTGGTGGCTGGAGGATCAATGGCAGAACCTCTATGGCAAGGAGCCCGTTGCACTGCCAGGGTGGGTTGGGCTGCGTAGCGATACGAATCATCGCAGTCCGCGCGAGATCGTAGCGCTCATCAACCGGCTGCTTGCCGCCGGGGCGATCGAGGCGGGCAGTCCGATCGTCGGCAGTCCTGTTGCGATCGAAACCTACGCCGACCGAGACAGCCTCGTGGAGCGGACACGGCGAGCACTGACGGCAGCAATCGGGATGGGCTTTGTGCGTGACCAGATTGTGCTGCTCTCCTACCACGGTCGTGACCGCTCACTGTTTTCGTCGCTCGACAAGCTGGGACCGATTCCCCTGCGCCATTTCACTGGCGAATACGATAGCCACGGCAACCCGCGCTTTACAGAGGGTGACGTGCTTTGCGAGACGGTCTATCGGTTCAAGGGGCAAAGCGCTCCATGCGTGGTGATGAGTGAGATCGATTTTGAGACGCTCGATGAGACGGCGCGCCGCAAGCTGTTTGTCGGTGCGACCCGTGCCACGCTTCATTTGATTCTGGTGGTGTCCGAGCGCGCACGCGCGGCACTCGAAAGCAGCATCGTGGGCTGACTGCGGTTGGTGCGTCTCCTGCAGTCCTGAAATGACGATTGGATGGGGGCGGCGGCTCGGCGAGCGTTTCCCCGTGGAGGCTGGATGCGCCTGACGCTTGGCCGGTGCGGCTGCCGCGAGGTGCTAGCAGACCTTTCAGGCGTCCGAGGGGCGAAAAGCGGCCAAGAATAATCGCAAATCCGGCTCAAGTTGGCGGAAGTTGCGCCGTAACTTGCTGCATACCCTGATGCCCAAGCCATGACGCTGGAGAGAAGCATGTCCGAACTGCTCAAGAACGTTGATGCGCGTACCCGCCTGGCTGGTACAAACAAGCTTGAAATCCTGCTGTTTTCGTTAGGCGAAAACAGCCAAACGGGGCGTAGAGAGAGTTTCGGAATCAACGTTTTCAAAGTCCGAGAAGTCATGCGCACCCCGCCGATCACTTCGGCACCCGATATGCCGGATTCCGTTGAAGGCATGGTTTCACTGCGCGGCACGCTGGTGCCCGTGATAGATCTCGGAAAATATGCTGGATACGCAGGCGAGGGCAGCCGGGACATCATGATCGTGACCGAATACAACGGTCACACGCAGGGTTTCCTTGTTGAGGCGGTTGACACCATCCTGCGCCTGGATTGGGCTCAGATGCGCGTGCCGCCTGAGATGCTGACTTACCGCATGGGTGGTCTTGTCACCGCGGTGACCGAACTCCCGGACAAGCGGTTGATCATGATGCTCGACGTTGAAAAAGTGCTGGCGGATGCCGCACGCAAGGATGACGAGTTGATGTTCAAGGATATCCCCCCTGTCTTGCGTGAAGATGCAACGGTTTTCTACGCGGACGATTCGGCCATTGCACGCAAACAGATCGAGCGTACCTTGCAGCAGATTGGAGTGCGGGCCGTCGGTGCAATCAATGGTCGTGCAGCATGGGATGAACTCCAGCGAATTGCGCACGAGGCTGAAACGAGCGGGCGCCCGGTCCGAGAACTGGTGACCACAGTGCTGACGGACATCGAGATGCCCGAGATGGATGGATACATCCTGACCAAAATGATCAAGTCCGATCCACGCTTTGAAGGAATCCCCGTGTTGATGCATTCGTCCTTGTCTGGCATGTCGAACCAATCGCTAGGCAAGTCGGTGGGTGTCGATGCCTACGTTTCCAAGTTCGAACCGCGTCGCCTGGCGGATACCTTGCGCGCATATATCGACGGTACGCCTCAAGGCGTGGCGGCCTAAGGGAGGCGGGTAATGGATCGCGCTGAAAATAATTTGCTCGAATCGGTGGATGCCCGCACGACGCTGGCCGGCTCCAATCGCATGGAAATCCTGCTCTTCTCGCTTGGCACGTCCGAGACTTTTGGCATTAACGTGTTCAAGGTCCGCGAAGTTTCCAAGTCCCCGATCATCACGCGTGCGCCAAATATGCCCTCTGGCGTGGAAGGCCTGATATCGCTGCGGGGCAATGTGATCCCGGTGCTCTCGCTTGGGCGTGTGCTGGAACTGCTACCACCCGGGGCGCCGCTGGGTAGCTCCATGATGGTTACCGAATACAGCAAGCGCACACTGGGTTTCCTCGTCCAGGATGTGGATCGAATCATCCGCGTCGATTGGGACAAAGTGCGCCAGCCTGAGAACATGCAGACGGCGGCGAGCAATTTCATTACGGCGATTACTGAATTGCCGGATGGTCGCTTGGTTTCGATTCTCGACGTTGAATCGATCCTCGCCAATACTTTCGGTGAAGCTCCCATCGGTCCGATCACTGCGCTTGATAGCCAGATCGAATCAAATGTCTTCTTTGTTGACGACTCATCTGTGGCGCGCAAGAAGATCGGTGAGGTGCTCGACAAGTTGGGTGTGCGTCATAAGCACGCGCTCAATGGCCTTGAGGCTTGGACGCGGCTAGACAGCATGGCGAACCACGCCTGCATGCAAAACCGTGCGCTTGCCGACGAACTCGACATGATCCTCGTCGACGCTGAGATGCCCGAGATGGACGGATACGTGCTGACCCGCCACATCAAGCAGGATTCGCGTTTTGACGGGATCCCGGTGGTGATGCATTCGTCGCTTTCGTCCGAAGCCAATCGCGCCATGGGCAAATCAGTGGGTGTCGATGCCTACGTTGCCAAGTTTGACGGCGAGGTACTGGCCGAAACGTTGCGCCCGTATCTACTCATGAAACAGAACAGGGACTAAGCCCCGGAGAGCCACAAATGTCCGATCCCAAGACACGATTTCTGGTAGTCGATGATTTCTCCACGATGCGGCGCATCGTGCGAAATCTTCTCAAAGAACTTGGTTACACCAACGTCGAAGAGGCCGAAGACGGCGCGGTTGCACTGCAGAAGCTGCAGGCGGGCGGTTTCGACTTTGTCGTGACCGACTGGAACATGCCGAACATGACCGGCATCGAGCTTCTGGAGGCCATCAGGGCCAACCCGCAGCTCAAGGAGCTTCCGGTGCTGATGATTACTGCCGAGGCGAAGAAGGAAAACATCATCGCTGCCGCGCAGGCCGGAGCCAATGGCTACATCGTTAAGCCATTTACCGCGGCGACCATGGCCGAGAAGCTCGGCAAGATCTTCGAAAAAGTGGGCCAGTGAGCAATACCGCTTGAGTCGGCGCCCACGCCGACGAAGCGGGTAGCCCTGCATGAGAACTACGGGAGCCAGACATGGCAAGCATGCCGACCAACCAGGGGTCCGGTGACAACGACGAGCTACAGGCGCTGTTCGACAGCGTCGTATCTGGTGCAGCCAAGGCTAAAGCCGCCGCTCCGGAGCTGGCCCCAAGCGCGGGTCAAGACAGTGACGAGTTGCAGGCCCTTTTCGATTCTGTTGCTGCGAGTGCCAGCAAGCCACCGGTAATCGAGGTTTGCGAACGCGAGCCGTCGTTGTCCTGTGAGGCCCGTCAGGAGCAGGTATTCAACAAGATCGGCCAGATGACTCGTTTGCTGCATGATTCGCTGCGCGACATAGGCTTCGACCGAAAACTTGAAGAAACAGCCAAGCAGATTCCTGATGCGCGCGAACGCCTGACATTCATCGCTACGACGACCGAGAAGGCAGCGAGCCGGGTGCTAAATGCAACGGACATCGCCCAGCCGATCCAGGATGGGCTGGAGTCCGGTGCGCAAGTCCTCAATGCGCGCTGGGGCAAGCTCTACGCGAAGGAACTGACTGTCGACGAGTTTCGCGATCTCGCGGGCGAAACGCATCGTTTTCTTGCTCGTGTGGCAGATGACTCAAGACAGACCAGCGCACAGCTGCTGGAAATCATGATGGCCCAGGACTTCCAGGATCTGACCGGACAGGTCATCAAGAAGATCGTGGACATGGTCGCTTGCCTGGAGGCCGAACTGCTGCGGGTTCTGCTGGAGGTCATGCCGGACAGCAAGCGCCACGTGACCGATGATGGCCTGCTCAACGGTCCGGTGATCAACCCCCATAGCGACGACGTTGTCACCAGTCAGGCACAGGTCGACGACCTCCTCGAAAGCCTCGGCTTCTGAGACCGCCGGCAAGCTGAGAAACAGAAACAGGGAGTACTCCATGAGCGATTTCGGTGGAATGGAAGATCTGCTACAGGATTTTCTGATTGAGGCAGGTGATCTTCTGTCCGGGGTGGACAACAAGCTCGTCGATCTGGAGCGTTCGCCGAACGACACCAGTCTGCTCAACGAGATCTTTCGCGGGTTTCACACTATCAAGGGTGGTGCGGGTTTCCTGAACGCGACGGAATTGGTCACGCTTTGCCATTTGACCGAAAATCTGTTCGATAAGCTGCGCAACGCCGAACTGCCCGTGACGCCGCTGACGATGGACGTGATCATGGCTGCCACGGCAGGGGTGCGTGACATGTTTGATGCACTCGAGCGAGGGATGCAGCCAGGCCCTGCGGATTCGGCACTGATTGAGCAACTAAAGCTTGCGATTTCCGGTGAGTTGCAGTCTCCGACTATCTTGGTGGATGTGCCGGCAGCTGCGACCCCGCCGACGAACTCAGGCGACGGACTCGACTGGAATGCGCTCTACGTTGCTGTGACTGGCGGGACGCCTAACCTGCCTGTGCCGGTGTCCCAACCGCCCTATGGTGATGTGACTGGGAAGGATCCAGAGGAAGTCATCAAGGCTGCCATCGGGCGTCGTGCGAGTGACAAACCGGGCTACAGCGGCCCGGTTGGGCGCCGGGATACTGAACGTCAGCGTGATAACTCGATTCGTGTTGACACGTCACGTCTGGACCAGGTGCTTAACCTCTCGGGTGAGATCGGCCTGACGAAGAACCGCCTCAATGCGCTGCGCTCCGACATCATCAACGGAATTGCGGATTCCGAAACGCTGCATGCACTTGATGCCGCAGTGAGCCAGCTTGACCTCCTGGTTTCCGATCTGCAAAACGCGGTGATGAAGACGCGGATGCAGCCGATTGGACGTCTGTTCCAGAAGTATCCGCGGATCGCGCGGGATCTGGCCCGTAATCTGGGGAAGGACGTCGAGTTGGTGCTCTCCGGCGAGGACACCGAAATTGACAAGACGATGATCGAGGATCTGTCAGATCCGATCATCCACCTCATCCGTAATGCGGTTGACCATGGAGTTGAACTGTCCCAAGAGCGTCTCGCGGCTGGCAAGCCGGAGAAATCGATGGTTCGCCTTGAGGCTCGGCAGGAGGGCGATCATATCGTGATCGTCGTGGCCGACGATGGTCGTGGGATGAACGCTGAGAAGCTGCGTGGCAAGGCGCTCGAAAAAGGGCTTATTACGCCGGAAGAAGCTAACCTGATGGACGAGCGGCAGAGCTACAACCTCGTCTTTCTGCCGGGCTTCTCGACTGCGGACAAGGTTTCCGATGTGTCCGGCCGTGGTGTCGGAATGGATGTGGTGCGTACGAACATCCTCAAACTCAACGGCACAATCGACATTCGTTCGGTTCAGGGGGCGGGCACCAGCTTCATGATCTCGCTGCCACTTACGCTGGCGATCTTGCCGGTGCTTGTGGTTCGACTCGGCGATCAACCGTTTGCCGTGCCGCTGTCAATGGTCCGCGAGATCCTGCCGATCGAGACCGACAACGTGCAGGAGGTTGGGGGGCGTGCGACCATGGTCGTGCGTGGCGAAGTGCTACCGATCTACACGCTTTCCGGCCTGCTTGACTGGCCGCCTACCGGAGCTCCGGAATATGGTGTGCTGATGCAGACAGCGGAACGCAATTACGTTTTGGCGATCGATTCGTTCGCTGGGCGCGAAGATGCGGTCATCAAGTCGCTCGACACTTTCCGTCCGAAGGGTGTGGCTGGCGTCACGACGCTGTCGAACGGGCAGATCGTGCTGATTCTCGACATGAAAGAGTTGCTCGGGACTGTTGGGGAGCAAGGAGGAACGACGCGTATGGGACTGTTCCAAAAGATGCTTCAGGTTGCTGCCTGACGGCGTGGACGTCGCATCATCCAAACGCGCGACAGTCATGTCGCGCGTTTTTGCGTCTACCGGTATTGCATGTGTGGGCGCCCAGTCGCCCATTCGGCCGACCCGATCTGTTTACCCATGGAGCGTCTGATAGTACTCATTCGGTTCGATTGACTGGTCCCGGATTGATTCCACCTTGCTGGCGGGCGGCGTAGCATCCTTCCGACCTGATCGGGCAGGCGATGCATAGGGAGGGGCAAATGCCGGAGATGAGTTTCGATGACTGGTGTCGCTTGTCGGAGAGCGATCCCGCGGCGTTTGTGGCTGCACGCCGGGCTGCGATCGATGCTCACATCGATTCTGCGGCGCCTGAGCGTCGCACGGAGCTGCGCTTGCTTCAGGATGAGATTGATCTGATGCGCGCACGCATGCCCAGTGCGAACACCATGATGCGGGTCATTTCAAGCATGATGATTGAACGTGCGTCCGTGCTGAAGGTGGCGTCAGAGCGCTTGCGCGAGGCATCCGATCAGCTTGAGCCGCCGGATGAGGCGTCGCATTGAGTGTTGGCACGAAAAGGGCTCCGTGGCGGTTTGCTCACGAAGCCCTTGAAGACTGAGATAAATGATGCGACGCCACTGTTCCGTGGCTAGCCACCGACGGAGGTGGCCGGTCTACGGGAGTCGTCCACCATCCGGCGTGCGCCCTCGAAACGCTTGCGCCAGTAAGTGTCATTCATGTCATCGATTCGGACTTGCCCGCCAGCGGATGGGGAGTGCAGGAAGCGGTTATCCCCGATGTAGATGCCAACGTGTGAGAATGCATGACGCATCGTCTTGAAAAACACCAAATCGCCCGGCTTGAGATCGTCTCTTTGGATCTGTTCGCCGCGACCTGCCATTTCGCGGGCCGTGCGAGGCAGGTCAAACCCCAGTGCGTCCTTGAATACGCGGTGGACCAGGCCGCTGCAATCGAAGCCTTTTTCCGCCGAGGTCCCGCCAAAGCGATAACGAATGCCGAGGTACTGGAAGCCTGCGGTGATCAGACTGTCCACACCTGCAGTGGCTCTCTCAAACAGGCTGTCCGAGCGGACTTCGGCAACAGGTGCCGATGAGCTGGCTGCGGGCGGCTCGGCCTTGACTGTGAAGGCACATACACCAACCAGCATCACCGATATATAGCAGCTCCATTTTCTCATGTGCGGATTATATCGGCGCAGAGGCCTCTGGCAAATGATTGATTCCATTGGTTACGGCGTCAGAGTACATGTTAAATACATTTTCCGACGCAGCCGGTCCATTAATTTGTACCCTGCGACGGCCCTGGCAAGCGATCGTAGTTTGATGCCTCCGCCTCATAGTCTTGATCAAGGCGGTTCATGATCCATGTGTGGACCCCGATGATCGCCAAGTACACCAAAAGCGCGCCTTGGGCGGCCATGTAGTAGCCGAACGGAAAACCGAGGAAATGTCGCTCGTTGAGCACATCCGGTAAGAAACCCGTGAGCAGTGTTACCACCAACCAGAGGCCAAGTAGGCCCCAAGTCAGCAGTAGAGTCCTGCGCCAATGCCGCTTTGCAGGTTTATCGGCACGAAGCAGCGCTTTCTTCACAACACTTCGCCAGCCCAGTCAGCCAGCCGCGAGCGTTCTCCACGCTGCAGGGTAATGTGCCCGTTGTGCTTCCATCCCTTGAAGCGATCAACGACGTAAGTCAGGCCAGAGCTGCCTTCGGTGAGATATGGGGTATCAATTTGGGAAATGTTGCCGAGGCAGACAACTTTGGTTCCGGGGCCAGCGCGTGTGATCAGCGTCTTCATTTGCTTTGGTGTCAGATTTTGCGCTTCATCAATGATGAGGAACTTGTTGATAAAGGTGCGTCCTCGCATGAAATTGAGGCTCTTGATCTTGATTCGCGTTCGAATCAGATCCCGAGTGGCCGCGCGCCCCCAGTCGCCGCCGTAATGGCCCCCATCCTCAGCGTTGCCATTGAGTACGTCGAGGTTGTCCTCGAGCGCACCCATCCAGGGCGCCATCTTTTCTTCCTCAGTGCCCGGCAGAAAACCAATGTCCTCACCCACCGGTACAGTGACTCGTGTGGTGATGATCTCGCTGTAGCGCTTCGTTTCAAGTACCTGGGTGAGGCCTGCGGCAAGCGTGAGCAGTGTCTTCCCGGTTCCAGCCTGCCCGAGTAGCGAGACGAAATCGACTTCTGGATTCATGAGGAGGTTGAGCGCGAAGTTCTGTTCCCGATTACGCGCGATGATGCCCCAGACGTTGTTTTTTTGATGTGAGAAGTCGATCAGCGTTTCGAGTAAGGCGGTTGGTCCGTCGCGGTCCTTGACCCAGGCATGGAGTGGTTTGTCGCCTTCCTGGTAAACGAATTGGTTGACGAGCAACTCTGAGGCAATGGGGCCACGCAGCCTGTAGTAGGCGCGGCCGTTTTCCTTCCACGATTCCATGCCCTTGGCGTGAGTCTCCCAGAAGTCCGGAGGTAGTTCGTGGGCGCCGGTATACAGGAGATCGGTGTCTTCGAGAACCTTATCGTTGAAGTAGTCCTGGGCCTCAAGGCCCATTGCACGGGCCTTGATCCGCATGTTGATGTCCTTCGACACCAGGATGACTGGCCGCTTTGCAAACTTCTCGTGAAGAAAATGGACGACTGCGAGGATCTGGTTATCCGCCTTCGCGGTTGGCACATTGACAGGCAGTTCGTTGGGAATCGCTTCGGCCTGCAGAAACAGCCGTCCAGTGGCCATGCCGTGTGAAGGATCGGTCAGTTCAATGCCCGCAACCATCTCTTCGCCGCTTGCGGACACGATCTCGTCCATCGTGCGGCTAGCCTGTCGTGCATTTCGCGCGACTTCGGACATACCCTTTTTGTGGTTATCGAGCTCTTCCAGCGTTTGGATAGGTATGAATAGGTCGTGCTCCTCGAACCGGTAGAGGCAGGTTGGATCATGCATCAGCACGTTCGTGTCGAGGACAAATAGCTTGGTCTTCGGAACGGATCTGGGGCTGCGTTTGCTTGGTGTCATCAGAGCATCTTCTTGGCGGGAGCAAAACAAAACACAGGAGAATCAGATCGTTGCGACAAAGTCGAGTACTTCACGTGCGTGTTCGGGCACCTTTACGCCGCGCCATTCACGCTGCAGGACCCCTTCACGGTCGATTACAAAAGTGCTCCGCTCGATGCCACGGACCTGTTTGCCGTACATATTCTTCATCTTGATGACACCGTACGCTATGCAGGCAGCTTCTTCGGCGTCGGATAGTAGTTCGAACGGAAATTCATGCTTGGCCTTGAAGGTCTCGTGCGACTTGACACTGTCACGCGAAATCCCCAGAACTAGACAACCGAATTTTCCGAATTCGGCATGAAGGTCCCGAAACTGCTCACCTTCGCGGGTGCAGCCCGGAGTGTTGTCCTTGGGGTAAAAGTAGATGACGACTGGATGCCCGCGCAGTGCAGAGAGGGAGATCGTTTGGCCGCCGGTGGCCGGCAGAGAGATATCTGGAGCAGGTTTGCCGATCATCGCGTCCTCCGGAATGGGAGGACCTAGCGTAGCGGAGCGGCACGGTGCTCGCAATCGCCGTGACGGGTGCGTCAGGGTTCGATAATGAGTCCAGCGGCTACGGCTCGACCTTCGGAGACCAGAATGTTGTAAGTGCGGCAGGCTGCAGCCGTGTCCATTACTTCGAACCCGCGGCCGCTTTCGATTAGCGGGCGGAGCAGTGCAGGGCTGGGAAAACGCTGGCGATGGCCGGTTCCGATGATCGTTACTGACGCACCAACGCTTGCAAGCACCGCAAAAGCGGCCTGATCGAGTGTTTCGAAGCCACTCTCACCCCAGGGCTCGATTAGTGAGTCAGGGGTGACGACGAGCCCCTGGCCTTTCACCTGACCGTTGATCGAAACGAAGCCTGCTCCGTGGGCGGTGATCAAATTGATACCCGAAATCTTTTCTTGATGAAGTTTCATGCTGCGATGCGGGGACCGTGGATGTTACGATTATAACCTTTTGATTTTCCATGCTCGTCGTTGTGCGGGCTGCGTGTGCATCAGGTGAGGACCGAATCATGAGCAGCGGAAAAGTGGCGCGCATCCAGACTGGCGAGCCGGACACTGAAATCGTGGCCGTCGCTCGGGCGTCCGCGCGCCCCGTGAAGAAGTCGGTCAAACTTGCCAATGTCTGCTACGACATCCGTGGTCCCGTCCTCGAGCGTGCGAAGCAAATGGAAGAGGAAGGCCACAAAATCATCAAGCTCAACATTGGCAACCTTGCCGTGTTTGGGCTTGAGCCGCCCGAGGAGATCGTGCAGGACATGATCCGTAACCTGCCTGATGCGGCGGGCTACACCGATTCCAAGGGACTTTTCGCGCCGCGCAAGGCGATCATGCATTACACCCAGCAGAAGCAAGTTGCGGGGGTGACGATCGACGACATCTATATAGGCAATGGTGCATCGGAACTCATCGTGATGGCGATGAACGCACTGCTTAACAGTGGTGATGAGGTGCTGATTCCGGCACCCGACTATCCGCTCTATACGGCCGCGGTTGCGTTGTCCGGCGGAAACCCAGTCCATTATATTTGCGATGAACAATCTGACTGGATGCCGGATATTGCCGATATCCGCAGCAAGATCTCGCGCAATACGAAAGCCATTGTTGTCATCAATCCGAACAATCCAACCGGTGCGCTCTATCCGCGCGAGGTGCTGGAGGAGATCGTCGAACTGGCGCGGCAGCACCAGTTGATTGTCTTTGCGGATGAGATCTACGACAAGATGCTGTATGACGGTAACCAGCACATCAGCATGGCATCCCTTGCCGATGACGTCCTGTTCCTGACGTTCAACGGATTGTCGAAAAATTACCGCTCATGCGGATACCGCTCGGGTTGGATGGTTGTCTCGGGCGATAAGAAGCATGCGCGAGACTATGTCGAGGGGCTGAACATGCTGGCCTCGATGCGCCTGTGTTCGAATACGCCGGGCCAACTCGCGATTCAGACGGCGCTTGGTGGCTACCAGAGCATCAACGATCTGGTAGCACCCGGTGGACGTCTGGCGCGCCAGCGAGATCTCGCGTGGCAACTGCTTTCCGAGATTCCAGGTGTTTCCTGCGTGAAACCCAAAGCGGCGCTCTACCTGTTTCCGCGCCTCGATCCCAAAATGTATCCGATCGAGGATGACCAGGAATTCATCCTTGAACTCCTCGAGGCCGAGCGCGTTCTGTTGGTACAGGGGACAGGTTTCAACTGGCCGCAGACTGACCACTTTCGCGTCGTGTTTCTGCCGCACGAAGATGACTTGCGTGAGTCAATCATGCGTATTGGGCGCTTCCTTGAGCACTACCGGAGACGTCATGCCTGAGGTGATCAAGGTGGTCAGGATCACGACGGCCGAAGGCGCGGTTACGGATCCAGGCCTGCTCGTTGCGAGCGAACTGGTTCATCGGCAGCTTCGGCCGCACCTCGATTCCGACTATCCGGCGCAGATGCGCCGGATCTTTCGAGATGGCGCCCATATGGCTGTCGCAACCAACGGCGAGCGTGTGCTTGGCGTTGCCATCTGGAGGTGCTACGCGGACACTTTCAGTGGCATCAGGTTCTATGTCGATGATCTTGTCACCGACGAAGCGAATCGTTCTCAGGGCGTCGGTCATATGTTGATCGATTGGCTCGAAACAGAAGCACGCCGGGTTGGAGCCAAGGCGCTGGTGCTTGATTCCGGCACCCATCGCACCGATGCCCATCGCTTCTATTTCCGCGAAGCTTTCATCATCACCTCATTCAATTTCAAGAAGCAGCTCCCATGAAACCGATCAATGTTGGCCTCCTTGGCATTGGTACCGTCGGTGGCGGTACTTTCACCGTTTTGTCGCGCAACCAGGAAGAAATCACGCGTCGCGCAGGCAGGCCGATTCGAATTACCGCTGTGGCCGATCGCGATACAGCGCGGGCGCAGGCGGTGGTCGGGGATAAGGCGCGGGTTACCGCCGATGCAATGGATGTGGTGCGGGACCCTGATATCGATATCGTCATTGAGCTCATTGGCGGTTATGGCGTCGCTAAGGATCTTGTGCTTGCGGCGATAGATAACGGCAAACATGTTGTTACTGCCAATAAGGCGTTGTTGGCGTTGCACGGCAATGAGATTTTTGCGGCTGCGCAAAGGAAGGGTGTGATGGTCGCATTCGAAGCGGCTGTCGCAGGTGGTATCCCGATCATCAAGGCGTTGCGTGAGGGGCTCACAGCGAATCGTCTCGAGTGGCTAGCCGGCATCATCAACGGCACCACCAACTATATCCTCACCGAGATGCGAGATAAGGGCCTCTCGTTTGAGTCTGCACTTGCCGATGCGCAGGCTCTTGGCTACGCGGAGGCAGATCCAACCTTCGATGTCGAAGGTGTGGATGCCGCCCACAAGCTGACGATTATGAGTGCGATTGCGTTCGGTATCCCGATGCAGTTCGATAAGGCGTACATCGAGGGAATTTCGAAGCTCACGCGTGAAGACATCTCGTACGCTGAAGAGCTGGGCTACCGGATCAAGCTTCTTGGCATCACGCGTCGCACGCCTTGCGGTGTCGAGCTGCGTGTGCACCCGACCCTGATTCCGGAGCGGCGCCTCATTGCCAGTGTCGATGGTGTGATGAATGCTGTATTGGTGAAAGGTGATGCGGTCGGCCACACGCTGTACTACGGCCGCGGTGCGGGAGCAGAACCAACAGCAAGTGCGGTGGTCGCCGATCTGGTGGATGTCACGCGTATGCACACCGCGGATCCGGAACATCGCGTGCCGCATCTGTCTTTTCAGTCCGACCAGCTTGTCGAATTGCCAATCCTCCCCATTGGCGACGTTGAGACATCGTTCTACTTGCGAATGCAAGTGCTCGATCGCCCGGGCGTGCTCGCCGATATCACGCGTATTCTCGCGGATCATTCGATCTCGATTGAAGCCATGATCCAGAAAGAGCCAGCGGAAGGTCAGGATAAGACAAGTATTATTTTGCTCACCCATCAGGTGCTCGAACGCAACGTGCTTGCCGCGATTGACCGCATCGAACAACTGGCCACGGTTGACGGCAACGTCACGAAGATTCGTAAGGAAGAGCTCGGCAACTGAGCGACGAAGGAACCTGGATGAAATACGTTTCGACGCGTGGCCTCGCCGCGCCTAAGCGCTTTCTCGACATCCTGCTCGGCGGACTCATGGAGGACGGCGGCTTGGCGATGCCTGAGAGCTATCCCCAGTTTAGTCTTGACGATCTGGAGGCATTGCGCGGCAAGAGCTATCCCGAACTTGCATTCGAGATCTTCTCCAAATTTGCTGACGATATTCCTCGCGACACACTCAAGGCACTGATTGACAAGACTTATACGCCACAGGTCTACTGCAATGGCCGGGTGGATTCGAATGCGGTCGATATCACACCACTTCGCACTCTCGAGCCAGGTCTGCATCTGCTTGAGCTCTCGAATGGTCCAACGCTCGCCTTTAAGGACATGGCGATGCAGTTACTCGGCAACCTGTTCGAGTATGCCCTTGAGCAAACGGGAAATTCGCTGAATATCCTCGGGGCGACGTCTGGAGACACTGGTTCTGCGGCTGAATATGCGATGCGGGGTAAGCAGCGTATTCGCGTCTTCATGCTTTCGCCGTGGGGAAAGATGAGTGACTTCCAGCGGGCGCAGATGTATTCATTGCAGGATGCAAACATTTTTAATATCGCTGTGCGTGGAATGTTCGACGACGCGCAGGATATCGTAAAGGCGGTCTCGAACGACCTGGAGTTCAAGCGTCGCTACGCAATCGGGACTGTAAATTCGATCAATTGGGCGCGAGTCTCGGCGCAGGTGGTTTACTATTTCAAGGGGTACTTTGCTGCAACAAAGTATTCAGACGAGAAAGTGTCGTTCACGGTACCGTCCGGTAACTTTGGCAATATCTGTGCGGGTCACATTGCGCGCATGATGGGCTTGCCGATAGCTAAGCTTGTGCTGGCAACGAACGAGAACAACGTACTCGACGAGTTCTTCCGCACAGGGCTTTACCGGCCTCGAAAGACAGCAGAGACTTATGAGACCTCAAGTCCGTCAATGGATATTTCGAAAGCGTCCAATTTCGAACGCTTCGTTTTCGACTTGGTGGGGAGGGATGGCAACACATTGCGCGAGTTGTGGGGCAGTGTCGATGCCGGTGGGAGCTTTGATCTCTCAGAGACACCGCTATTTGAGAAATTGAGGGACTATGGTTTTGCCTCCGGTTCGAGTAGTCACGCAGATCGTTTGAGCGCCATCCGCGACTGCTTTGAACGTTATGGTGTCATGATTGACACCCATACGGCGGACGGCCTTAAGGTGGCAAAGGCACATCGAGAGCCAAATGTTCCAATGATTGTCCTCGAAACAGCCCTCCCCGCAAAATTCGAAGGCACGATTCGCGAAGCGCTGGGACGAGCGCCTGAGCGTCCTGCTTCGACGGCGGGAATCGAGAGCTTGCCTCAGCGGGTTGAGGTAATCGATGTGGATGCTCAGGTTGTGAAGGATTTCATTGCGGCGCACGCGGGTTGATTCACTCATTCGCATGAATGCAAAAGGGCGTCCAGGGAGACGCCCTTTTTTGCTGAAACTATCGGCTATCAGAGATATATCACTGCTGGAAAAACCGTGCTCGCCAGCAGGTATATCAACCATTCAAGCCTATGGCGGGCCAAGACCCCGCTGAAATGTAAAACCAATACGGCAATGGAGACGATGTAGTACGCGACAAAGAAAAACGACATCTAACAAGCCTTCCGTTAAGACAGCTGTAAGTCTGTCTTGGCTTCATCTTGCGTTACCAGGATTCGGTGCTGGTCACACACGCAAAGAACGAAACGCTTCAATGTCATCCTGAGCCACCAAGCGGAGCCCCGAAACAGGCGCCTCAGGCCGGTCATGTGTCGAACAATTACCGGATTTAACCTTCCACATGACGAAGCGAAAGATCGATTGCCCGTACATCTTTTGTGAGTCGGCCGATAGAAATCCGATCAACGCCCAGTTCGGCAATGGCGCGAACATCATCCAGGCCCACACCACCGCTCGCTTCCAACTCGGCGCGACCAGCGGTGATTGCAACTGCTTCTGCCATCTCTCCATGCGTCATGTTGTCAAGAAGAACCATCTTGACTCCAGCGTCGAGTGCTTCTCTGAGTTCTTCGAGTGTTTCCACCTCGACTTCGATGAAGATGCTGCCCGAAGCGAGCTTCCTGGCCTTTCGGATAGCCTTCGTCACACCGCCCGCCGCGATGATGTGGTTTTCCTTGATCAGGATGCCATCGTAGAGTCCGATACGATGGTTCGTGCCCCCACCGATCCCGACTGCATACTTTTGTGCAAGGCGTAATCCCGGCAGCGTTTTCCGGGTGTCGACGATTCGGGCCTTCGTGCCTTTCACGGCGTCTACATATCTGCGCGCCATCGTAGCTGTCGCTGAGAGCAGTTGTAAGAAATTCAAGGCGGTACGTTCAGCAGTTAGCAGAACTCTAGCGCTTGCAGCGATCTCGCATATTGGCTGATTGGGCTCGATGGGGTCACCATCATGCGCGAGCCACGCTATTTCGGTGTCGGATCCAAGGGCCAAGAAGGTGGATTCGAACCAAGCGGAGCCACAGAGTACAGCGGTCTCGCGGGTTACAACCCTCCCTCGTGCATCAAGTTCAGCGGGAATGAGTCGGGCAGTGAGATCCCCCGTGCCTATATCCTCAGCAAGTGCGCAAGCGACATTTCGTTGGATTTCGACGCGAAGCTGTTCGTGGATTTCCATGCTCTGATTAAGCCGCTGGCGGGCTCGATACACATTGAGGGCTTCAGTATACCCTTCTGTTCGTGACTACCCCTGCGAAAATGTTGTACCCGTCTCCAAGGTGCGACTGCTTGCTTGTGCCGCGCCCTCTCGCGACGGTTTCATGGGGACCGCATGGCGGCTCGACGATTAGTCCTCGTTGGTTCCTCTGTAGAAGGTCAGGGTGGTCGCACCTATTTGTCATGGTTCGTGGAGGACAGTGATGAGGATTTTGCCGCGGGGCTTGTGAACGGCGTCAAAAAGCCGTCCTCTCTGGTTTTTTGGACCGATTATGCTGAGGAACTTGGTGGAGCACTTCTCGATCATCAAAGACCCGCGACGCGGTCGCGTGGCCTATGGATCCTGGTCATGGTGACCTGTGCGCTGTTCGCCGAAGTCGAGACCTTCGTCGATATCGCCGATTGGGCCGAATTGAAGGAACCGTGGTTGCGTCGCTTCCTGCTGCTGAAGAATGGCCTGCTTTTGCATGACACGCTCAATCGGATGTTTCGTCTGCTCGATCCGAAGGTCTTCGCGACCGTATTCACCGACTGGGTCGGCGAACAGGGCGATTGCACCTATATCGCATATCGATCGGAACGGCAGGAACGGCTCTGCGACAGGGTTCTTGTGAGCCGTTTTCCGTCGGCTGGCACCCAAAATCCAGCTTTGCTAGCCTAGGCACCCATTTGAACACGGCCGTCACGCGCAGCAATCTCCTCTAACGCTATGATTCTCATCTTGGCCTTGCCCCCGAGGCGTTTCAAACCGTGCAATGGCGCGAGGGGACCAAGCAAGTCCTGAGCAATCGCTTCGCGGTCGTACGGGTACGCCATGCTGGCGGGAATGTGGGGCGCGCGCGCCTGCACCCAGAACAATGGCTGCTCATCGAGTGGCCGCCCGAGGAAGACGAGCCGAGCAAATACTCTCTGTCGACGCCGCCTGAAGACATGCCGATCGACGCGCTCGTTCGCATCGCCCACCAACGCTGGCGTATCGAGCGTGACTACCAGGACCTCAAACAGGACTGCGGCCTGGACCACTACGAAGGGCGTGGCTGGCGAGGGTTTCACCATCATGCCAGCCTGAGCATCGCCGCCTACGGCTTCCTGATGGCCGAACGCCTCGTCGCCGAGAAGTCCGGCGACAGCAAAAAACTTCATCGCAAAAGCACCTGCCGTTTTCGAGGATTGCGTCCCACGCGGTAGTCCTGCGCGCGCAGCGTCACGTCTCGACCTCGATCACCAGCCTGCGCCATAGCCTGAGCTATCACCTGATCGCCCACATGGCGTTGTGCCCTTGTTGCGGATGGGTCCGTGAAGTGCTGCGCTTATGACACAATAAGATTAGCAGCAACTGGCGCAGTGGCGCGAGGGCGCCACCCAGGCGTTGGCTGCCCCCGAGGAGGCCCGGGCGAGCCCGCAGCAGATCCGCGCGCGACCGGCGGCGAATCAAGGCGCTCGAGCGCGAGTTGCAGCGTAAGGGTAAGGCACTGGCTGAGGCCGCCGCCTTGCTGGTGCTGTCAAGAAATGACCATCGTGGCGCTGCCCCGTCCCAATGGCTAGAAACACCGGGACGCCTACACTGAACCGTCGGAACAGTGGTCGTCAGCTTTTTGGAGGCATCCGTCCCCGTTAAAAACGTGGCCTGTGGGGAATCTGCAGACCCAGCTGTGGTGGCGCTCCGGGCTACGCCCCGATGCCTGCCAATACAACAAACCGACTATCGTCACTGCTTGATCGCCTGCATGACCGCCCGACGGTTCCACAGGGGGAATCCCAGCGACAACTGCGCCGATTCGACCCCAACCCCACGATGGCTAGGCGAATCCGTTGTTCCTCTTCTACCGTCAGACTGTGCAGCCTGATTCTGTCTTGCGACCGGGCTGCCCGCCGGCGATCGCGGCATCGACCCCTTCGCTCGCTGCCCTTCGCAACCACTTCGAGACCGTCACCGCGTGCACAATGCTCCGGACTTAGCTCGTTGTCATAGCGCTCGTCGATGGGTCGAATAGTGGTGAGGCTTCTGGCGCCGAGGTCGTGGGGAGTGCCTGTCGGGCTGGATGCGGCATCGGACGCGGTCGATAGCTTCGATCGTGGGCGCGAGCGCATCGAGCGCATGGCGTACGCCAAGCAGGTAGGCGGCGAGCAGTGTGCACAACGCGCCGAGTGCGCAGGTACGGTTCGGACGTGAGTCGGTGTGCTCGGACACATCAGCCCGGGCCAAGGCCGCGCACAGGTTGTCGGCGAGCACTTTGGCCATGAAGTCCTGCTGCAGGGCCAGATAGGTCAGCCCCGAGACGGCTTCGAGCATGAGCCGGTGCTTCAGACGCTTGAAAGCTTCTTCGATGCGCCAATGGCGGTGGTAGAGCGCGCCGAACTGCTTGGCTGAATAAGCGACGGGATCGAGCAGATTAGTCATGAGCACCCGCACCCGACCGTTGGGCGTGAGGCCGCGAATGAGACGGACGCGGGTGGGTTGGCGCTCAATCTCGTAGGTCTGGCTATCGCGCATACAAGGCGCGCCTAAGGCCACGATGGACTCGGACTGTCCCGAGTGCAGGAACTCGCTCACGCAGCGCCAACTCACGGCATCGACGCGTGTGCAGAAGGCCAGCCTGCGCTGGGCCAGGGTTGCGAGCAGCGCGTTGCCGGGGTAGCCGCGGTCGAGCACGAGCAGATCGCACCCTGGCTCGAGCCCATCGAGCGCTTCGAACAGCATCTGCCGTTCGCTGTCGTCGATCGGGAGCAGGCTCGCATGCAGTGTCGGCTCCACGCCGGGCAGAAAACAGGGCGAAGGCCCAATGGTCAGGCGCCAGTTCGGCCCCTTTGCGGGTGCTCACGGCCAGGGGCGAGACATCGGCGGCGACCACGCGTAGCCCCTGCCAGCGTGCCGCATCGATGCGCGTGCGCATCTGTTCGAGCAGGCACGCATTCAGGTGATCGAAGACCCGGGCCGAGAAACCGCGCCGCGCTGCAGCCGGTGTGCGGCAATCAGC
Source organism: Niveibacterium sp. (assembly GCA_031555325.1). GTDB lineage: Bacteria > Pseudomonadota > Gammaproteobacteria > Burkholderiales > Rhodocyclaceae > Niveibacterium. Next base: position 64,233 of record JAVBUM010000024.1, read on the forward strand.
TCAGGATCGTGGAGTGCGGCGCTGAACTCGGAAAGCAACACGCAAGCGTCGAGGGTTCGAGTTCATAGTGTTGATTTATCAATGGCTTACAGCGCAGATTGTAGGCCGGCAGCGAAGCGTTCACAAGCGCTCTGGCGCTTAACTTCGGAGCATTGACCGCGTGCCCCCCACACACGTCGCCGATATGTTTGAGCGTATAGCCTTGCTCATGAAGCATCAGCGCTTGCCGGCGCAGATGTTCGAGAATTTCCGGGGAGAGCTTTCTGGTGTCGATCTCGCTCATGCCAAAATCATATCAAAATCTGCTTGATTGCCGGGCTAATAGATTGCGTGTTTGGTATGCGGATTTTGGCTCTTAAAGCGAAGGTCGACTTCATAATAATCAACAGCTTACAAAAATGGATCGCCCACAAAAGTGGGATTTACTTATACATTGGCGCAGCTGCGGGAGCCCAGGGTGTTCGCGCATGACCATTGCGTGTTATGGGCAGGCTCGGAGATTCTCAGGCGGATCGCACCAGCCCGCGAAGAACTGGTGGTGGCGACGTTTGAGATAATTTCGACCAGCGTTGCTGTATATGGTTGATGTATTTCCGGATTGCCCAGCCGTTTCCGAAAACTGTTTTGTTTGGATCGGTTGTTTTTCGTAAAATTCATAATCCGATTGCTTTTATTCTAAATTTCTAGGCCATAACGTTAAGAACGGGCTTGAAATGAAAGAGAACTGCAAACGCTTGTTTCCACCTTGGTACTGTCAGAAATTTCTTGTTGGTCACGCTCTGGTCAAATGTAAATCTCATGCTCCGTCCATTTGACGCACGCCCAATTCACAGCATCAGCAAACCCTCGTCGGGCATCAACCCGGAGGGCAGGGCTTCCGCAGCTACGCGAATGGGATGAATAAATCTGTTCTTTCGGGCGAGCGCTTTCCGTAAGCTGTTGATTGTTATGAATTTGGCTTTCGTGATAAAGCCAAGGCTTGCATGCGAAACGCGTAGCTGCGGGAGCCCTGGCCCGGAGGGTGGGGAGCGTTGAGGCAGGATCAAATGGTTTGCGCATCAGCTGATGTTGCGCGCCGGCTCCGACTTGGTGTCCTTGCAGAGTCAGTCGGTTCCGCGAGGAAGAACTTTCAATTGGAAAGGTTGCGCAAATGTCGTACTTGATGCTGGAATCGATTCGGTGGATTGTTTGTCCCGCTCGTTCCGATTCGATGCGAAAGGTCGAGCAGAGCAATCTCCTCAAGACTCAATTGCTATACAGGCAATTTCTTCCTTCGGACAGAATCAATCCAATCTGGCTCCAACGTTGGGGAGCAAAATTAACGCGATCTAGGTCACTGAATGCCCCAAGGCTCAGAGTGAAAGTGGGGGGGGCATGTTTACGCGGCCATCAATAACAAAGCGACTGCTTCTTACCGTATTCGCGCTTGCTGCCGTCGTGCTGATTCTTCTGGCAGCGCTGTATGCGGTTTCGCTCGTCAATGCGGCACTTTGGCAGTACTCGAGTGTCGGGCGGCTTGTCAAGTCTCGCTGGATTGAGACGCGTAGCGTCGTAGGCCACTTCATGGAGCAAGGAGGGATGATCATCCGACAGTCCATTGACGCTCCAATGATTGCCGACACTTCTGCTCTGCAAGGTATCTCTCGGGCGTCCTTGTTGGGCACCCGCAAGCTCATTGTCCTAGACATCCACGATATCTCTGAACCAATCGAGGATACGGCCGAATGTCTGCGAATACAGGATACCTTTAGAGCCCTTGATAATGTGTATTGGCACTCCGCTACGTTGATGATTCGCACATATCTTGTCGTGGATGGCTGTAGAGGTGTGCTCATATCCTCGTCAGCAGAGGATGCAGATTTCGGTTCTGGTAGGGAGGGGGCGGACCGGGTTGGGGTATTGCTTTCGCACGTTCGGAAAGACGTTTCGCGCCTTGTTGGAGCAAATACGAAAAAGGAGATCTGGGTTGGGCCGTATCGAGATCCGTTTGCTGAGCGCGATTCAATTGGTTGCGTTCGTATCATTCGAGATAGGAATGAAAAGCCGAAAGGCATGCTTCTCGTAACGATCGATACGGTTTCTTTTGGCCAGCGGCTAGATGATGATGATCCGGAAGTTCTGTTCGGAATGTTTGCACCAAATGGAAAACTTGCTTTTAGTGATCAAGTTTTTCCGATTGAAAATGCGTCGGGTTTGGCGAGCCTCCCCTCCTATAGTCTGCGTCCCGATGCGGGACGTGTTGCGTTCTCAAATGGACACATCTGGCTTGCATTTCAGAGCCCTGACACTGGGTGGCAACTCGTCTACGGCGTTCGATACGGGAAGATCCTGAGCTCGCATTCAGCACAACTGCTTGGCTGCTTGACGCTACTTGCCGTTTGCCTGTTTGGGCTGTGGTTTTTCGTGCGGTTCATGCGGCGACAGGTTATTGATCCTGCGATAGAAACTGGTCGACAACTGGTTGAAAGCGAGGCATTCAATCGCACGATGCTTGAGACTGCTCCCGTTGGTGTTTGTGTCCTCGCAGTTGGAACAGGAAGAATTGCGCACCAGAATGAGAGGGCTCGCCGGCTTCTCTCTGGGCATCCGGATTGCGTTGAAGGACAGATCTTTGCTCAAGTTGCTGAGCAAGACCACGGGAGCTTCCAACTGAAGGTGCCCAACGAAACTGAAAAAAATGTACGTCACCTCCAAATCGAATATGCGCGGACGCGGCATCGTGGTGAGCCCGTAGTTCTGTGCGCCCTGACTGATATCAGTGCGCAGAAGCTCGTCGAAAATGCGTTGCTTTCCGCGCGGTTTGCTGCGGATCAGGCTAATGAAGCGAAATCTGCTTTTCTGGCAATGATGAGTCATGAGATTCGCACACCCCTATACGGCATGCTCGGAACGCTTGAATTACTGGCGCTGAGTGACATGACCGAGACGCAGCGCGCACAACTGCAGATGCTGGATTTCTCGTCTCGAACACTTCTGAACATTATCAATGATCTCTTGGACCTTTCAAAGATTGAAGCTGGGCGATTAGTGCTGGAGTCGACGAAACTCGATCTGCCAGCGTTGGTCGAAAGATGTGTGCAGAGCGTCGCGCCGGTCGTGCGACGGAAGGGCGTCGATCTCTACTGCCACATCGAACCAGCATTTCCAAGGGTTGTCGTCGGCGATGAAGTTCGCCTCCAGCAGATCTTGGCAAACCTGCTTAGTAACGCCATCAAGTTTACGGACGAGGGAAAGATCGTCGTTCGTCTGTTGTTGCGCAGGAATATTGGTCATCGAGTTGCTTTTTCTCTGCAGATCATCGACTCAGGAATTGGCATTGCACTGCACGATAGAGAACGGATTTTCGAACCCTTTGCGCAAGCGGATGGTTCGTCCGCTCGCCGCTTTGGCGGTACAGGGCTGGGGTTGTCAATATGCCGGCGCCTCGTTGATCTGATGGGAGGGCGTATTGATTTGGCCAGCGAACCGGGGCTTGGCAGTTGCTTCACCATCATTTGCGAACTTCCTGCTCCGGATGTTGAAGCTAGCAAGCCTGGAATGGAGGATCTGGGTTCCGTGGTCGTTCGCAGCGCCTCTGGCGATCAGGGAGACACGTTACGAAGTCTCGCCAACCGTGCGGGTGCTCGTATTGCTGCATTGGATGATTGCGCCATTGCGGATGATGGTGCAGTACTGATTGTGACCAGTGAATCGCTTGTTCCCGATGACGTTGATACGACTTTCTCAGGCTTATTGCTTGTACTTTCGGACGGACCGCTCAAACCTGTACGTGATGAACGGTTCAATTTTGCGTGGCGAGTAAGTTCGTACTCCCAGGATTCCATCATTGATGGACTTCGCTTGGTATGTCGGCTACCAAGTCGTACCGATACTGCGGTAGAAAGAACGGTTCCGGAGGTCCCGCGGTTGAGAATCCTTGTTGCTGAAGATCATCCGATCAACCAGCAACTTCTTGCAGCGCAGCTTGAAAAACTTGGTTGTTTAGTAACGCTGGCCAATACGGGAGCTGAAGCACTTCAATGCTGGAGGAATGACTGCTTCGATCTTGTACTTACTGATATCAACATGCCGGAACTGGATGGCTACGGTCTTGCGCGAGCACTGCGTAGAAATGGAGTGAAGCAGCCGATCATCGGACTTACCGCTTACACGGATGCAAGCGTTCGTAGTCGGGCAGAGGAGGCAGGGCTGGACACCCTGGCCATCAAGCCGATCAGTTTGGATTCTCTGGCCGAGGTACTCAGGGCGCAGGCGGTGGAAGGTGAACAGAAGTCAGATGCAACGCCGATAACCCCGCTTTCGCCAGATTCCGTTCCGGAGTCTATTCGCGACGTATTTCGGTCGGCTATGACTGTTGATCTGACCCATTTGGTTGAATACCTCAATGCCAAGGAGATGGAGGCTTTGCGAATTTGTGCACACCGTGTGCGCGGGGCGCTCGCGGTACTTCACGATGTGCATGGAATGTTGATATGCGAAGAACTTGAAGCGGGTGCTATGGCCGCCCGTCCATCCGAAGAACTGGCTCCCCTCGTCGAGAGCTTATCTCAGCACCTCCATCCCACTCTAAAGACAGCCGATCATGAATATCCGGATATTGATAGCTGACGACCATCCGATTGTCCGCCTTGCTTTGAAGGAACAACTTTCCAGGACACTTGGCGTAAGCGTCATTGGATTTGCTTCCAATTCGACGGAATTGATGGACCGAGCGCGTGTGGACTTGCCAGACGTGATCCTAACGGACTACTACATGCCTGGTGGTGCATATGGCGACGGACAGGAGATGATTGCAGGGTTGCTCAAGGAGCTTCCAGGCGCTCGGGTCGTCGTTCTTACCATGTCAGCAAATGCTGCACTGCTAACAATGTTAGCGCGAAGTGGCGTCCATGGTCTCTTGCTGAAGACGGACGAGCACGACGAAATCGTGCAGGCGGTTTTCTCTGTTGCGCGTGGCAGCCGGTATCAGAGTCGCGGTGTTAAGCGTCTCCTTGAACGCTGGGCTTTGCGGCCGGCTGTGGGTGAAGGTGATCCTCTCGCAGCGTTGTCGCCGCGAGAGAGGGAGGTGGTGCTTCTGTACCTTACTGGAATGCGGATTACGGATATTGCCCACGCTACAGGGCGGTCGATCAAGACCATCGGGCAGCAAAAGGGTGCTGCGCTTGCAAAGCTCGGTATTGCCAACGATTACGAGCTGTTCGAGTTTGCAAGACAACAGGATCTCCTTCAAAGAGAATGAAAAACAGGAGCAGGGAAGATGAGAGTAGTCATCGCCGATGACCATCCATTGGTGCTGTATGGATTAAAACACGCGCTGAGCAGAATAGAAGGCGTAACAGTTTGTGGCGAAGCGCGGAATTCGAACGAGATTATCGAATTTGTCGTTCGGCACCGTCCGGACGTGCTTGTCACTGACTTCTCCATGCCTGGAGGGTCGTATGGAGATGGGGTTCAGCTGATTGGATATTTGATGCGCAACTATCCGACGCTGCGGATCATTGTGCTAACGATGATGACAGCGCCATCAATGCAACGGCAGATTCTTGATCTCGGTGTGCATGGGCTGGTTGTGAAATCAGATCAAGAGAGCGAACTGGCGTTGGCGCTTGAGAGCGTGAGTCGAGGCGAGCGCTATTGCTCGTCCGGCGTCGGGGCGTTTGAGGACCCGATGGGAGGCCAAGCAAACGAGGGTGAATCGGGGCGCCCTGCTTTGTCGGAGCGCGAACTCGAAGTCCTAAGGCTCTATGTAAATGGGATGTCTGTTTCAGCGATTGCGCAGTCTTTATGCCGTAGCGTCAAGACGATCAGTAAGCAGAAACAGTCTGCGATGTCAAAACTTGGGTTGATGAATGAGAGGGAGCTATTCGAGTACGCCAAGACATCGGGGCTGCTTTGACAGAGTTTCCACAGCTACGCGAATGGCGTGAATAAATTTGTTCTTTCGGGCGAGCGCTTTCCGTAAGCTGTTGATTGTTATGAATTTGGCTTTCGTGATAAAGCCAAGACTTGTATGCGAAAGGCGTAGGTGCGGGAGCCCTGGCTGCTGTTGAGGACCACAGAAAACTGACCCCCGCAGAGACACTGTCCCGCTCGATGGAGAGCGGGGGAAAACAGGAGTGATCAGCGTGGGCATGTTGGCCAAGATCCGGCGGCTGCATTTGCGCGATGGACTGT
>JAVBUM010000049.1:0-24531 GCA_031555325.1 Niveibacterium sp.
AAGTGGACGCTGCCTCCGTCTTCACTCTATACGCATCTTGGCCAGAGCAGCGTTGCGTTGTTCTTCATGATCACTGGTTTCCTGTTTGCAACAAAAATCTGGTTTTCCAAGTCAACAGACTGGCTTCGTCTGTATGTTTCCCGCATTCTGCGATTGGCGCCTCTCTATTTCCTTGCGATGACCGTCCTTTTCGCAGCAGTGGCCTATCTATCTGGATTTGAGCTCCACGTCGAACCGGCCGTCCTAGCGAAATCCGTCATCAAGTGGATGAGCTTCACCACTCTCGGCGATCCGCAACTCAACGGAGTCTCAGAGACACACTTGGTACTTGCTGGGGTTACATGGTCACTCCCGTATGAGTGGCTGTTCTATCTTTCCCTACCTTTCCTCTCATTACTCGCAGGGCGCCGAATTAGCATTCTTCTTGCACTCGTAGCAATGACAGGAATTGCAGGATTCACACTTAAGTACTCAGGGATGCCACATCTGCTAGCCTTCGCCTCCGGCATGACGACTGCGCTGTTGGTCAGGTCGCAAAGGTTCGTCAGTCTATGTAAGTCCGCATCCGCTGAATACATGCCGGCACTCCTGATTGCAGCAGCCATCCTCTTGTTTCCATCAGCGCGCGACCTGCGGGCAGTTATGCTGCTTGGATTTGCCTTTGCATTGATTGCGGGCGGAGCCTCGCTAAAGGGAATCCTGCTGAAGCCCGCTGCGCGGTTTCTCGGCGAGCTTTCGTATGGAATCTATTTGCTGCACGGAGCATTCCTCTTCCTTGTCTACGGATTGTTGATCGGAAAGCCGCTCGATCCTGTCATACACTGGGGGGTGTTCTTGGCAACAGTTCCCTTCCTGCTTCTTACTTGTGCGTGGCTGCACAGCACCGTCGAGCGCCCCTTCATGAATCGCACCGACGTAGTGACGCGTCGTCTGCGAAGCATGTCACTACGCAAGGCTCCCGCATAACGCCCGACTGCCCGCACAGGGGCTCGATTGCTCACAATATTTGCAGATTGGCTACTGCGAACAACTAGCGGATATGCATAGCGTCAAATGCAATTGGCTCTGCATTCCAGCTAGTGCTGCAACCAACGGTCGGGTATTCGAACTCGAATACGAGGCTCCGGTTTGCATCGAGCGCCATGAGTCGCACATGGGCTCCATTGTCTGCCACCGAGTACGAAATCAGTGTCGATCCATCGACGGACGCCTGATAGGCGCTCGAACAAAAGGCCGAAAATACCCCTTGTTCACGATCGAAACGCCAAATTTCGGTTGCAGCCATAGCGACCGCGTCGATTGAATAGATGGATACGGCGCTGTAGTTGCGCTGCTCGCCGACAGGCGTACCCGAAGGTTGGTTACTCGAGGCTTGCCCGTTGTTGAATAGCATCAGGTCACCTGCATGCGTAATCGATAACGCGTGTTGACCGATCGGATAGAAACCGCTCCCGACAGTCATGCTCTTCGCCGCAAGCGTCGGGAAAGTGTGCCAGTACTTCGTAGGGTCGCCCAATATCCAGAGAATCCGGCCGCTGTCGTAGTCGATCGCAATAACAAAATCCTCTCGACCGGAAATGATCAGGCTATCGGTTCGAGGGTCATAGATAGCAGAATTCATGTGAAACCAGTCGACGCCAAGCCGGACGAACCGTAATGGGTCGTCACCACCCGCTTGCATATGGTCGGCAAGGATCTTCCCAACATCCCACCGTTTGATGATGGCACCAGTATTCGGGTCGACTTCAAGAAGGTTCGTTTCAAGGTCGATTACGCTTCCGACCCGTATGTCGACCTCCGCCAGGACACCGCTCTTGCCCTTGTGGATCGCATGGTGGAAATTCGCCACCTCTGCGAGTGCGAGCGGAAGCTCCCTCACGCTGCCATCAAACCCAACGCGCGTCATCACTGGAGCGCCGGTCCTGCCAATGACAAACCCGTCATTGAGGAGCATTGACGAGTTCGAGGTAGGCGTTCCTGGCACATACCATCGAACCTCACCGTCAGAGTCCACCACGACGGGAGATCCCAGACCAGACTTCATATAAAAAAAATCGAAACCCAAGGCCTGCCCCGGTTCGCGGGCCTGCCTGATGGCGAGGTGGTCATACACCGCACCAGCGTCGACGTAAGGCGCGGTCACGATGTCGGCGACCAAGGTTTCCACCGCACGACCATCATGGTTAAACTCGAGATCGACACGATTCGAATAACCGGCGTAGAGACCAAAAATCGGAACGGTGACGATAGGATTTCTGTCGACAACGTAAGAACGCCCCCTCAGATATGAGGCGTCATAGGAGACACTTACAGGCCGCGAGGCGCTGCCCGGCTTCGGTGTAATGCGGTAACGAACCGAACTCAGCCGGTCGACGTCCTCTACCTTAATGTCAACAAAGGCAATGAACGGCGATACGCCGGGTCGAATCCCGGATACGGTCGAGGCAATAGGAGTTTTCGTAGCCTCCGGAGCATCTCCGCCTCCCCCACAACTCCACAGCAACGAGGCCAAGGCCCAGGCGAGAAAGGTGCCTCGCCAATATCTCGAAACGCGCATATCGTTCCTCTGGCTTTTAGTGAGTGGTATAGCGCGGCCAGCGCACAAGTTCAAAACACTGGAAGCCAGAGCAAAGATAGGACGACCCAGATCCGGCCTGCCTGGGTCACAGGTTTCGGCTCAAAGAGAGCCACGCCCACACAGATCATCTGTGAGCCGTGGGGTGCCAATTAGGCAAGCGGGCAAGAAGAATCTGATAATCGGCCTCATGAGTGCAGGCAACATCGGTCCGACCACCGCCTTGGAACGGGCCAGCATCCGCGCGGCAGGTCAGTTGGATCGCGCGGCGTTGAAATCGTCCGGTCGATTTCTTGAACTTTTCATCGCCGAATCAAGTCGTTAGGCGCTCATGCTTCACGGTCTTGGCTGGCTCAAGTACGATCATGCGTTCGTTTTGAGCAGACACTGAAAGCCATAAGTGCGTTTCCCCCATTTCCGCCTGACCGCGCCAAAGGCTCCGGCCTTTCTGACCAGCCTCGTCTGGTTTGTCGCGGTTGCGCTCTGCGCCTGGATACTGGCCGGCTGGTACTGGCGCTTCAAGGCACCTGCCGCAATTGCAGCTGCACCACCCGAAGTGACTGATCCGCTCGCCGCAGCAAAGCTTGTCAGCGCCCGTCATTTGTTCGGCGAACCGCAGACCTCCGGACCCATGCCGGTCGTCACGTCCCGCCATACCTTGCTCGGCGTCGCCACAGGCAACCTGCAGACGCGTGGCTTTGCGGTGATCGCTGAAGATGGCAGGCCGGCCGAGGGCTTTGTCGAAGGCGAAGAATTGGCCCCTGGCGTGCGACTCATTTCGATCCACCACAGTTCGGTCGAGATTGAGCGCAACGGGCAACGTGAAACGATCCGCCTGACCGAAAAGGTCAGAGGCTCCAGTGTGGCAGCGCCGTCTACTCCAGCTTTCGCACCGAACACCATTCACCCGGGAATGACGCCAAATCAGCCGCTTGACTCGCAAGGCCGCCTCAATCGGAGCAACCAGCCAGGTTCCGCCGCGCAGCCACAGATCATGCCCACCCCGGCACCCCAGATGCCGCTGCCTCAGCAGCAGGCTGCATCCCAAGACAACACCCAGTCATCCCAATGATCGCTTTTCGCTCCATGCGCCGTACCGGTGCGGCCCTGATCCTTTCTGCTGCCCTCGGTTTCTCCGCCATCCCTCCGGCGGTTGCCAACGATGCAGACACCGTTACGCTCAATTTCGTCAACGCAGACATCGACGCAGTCATTCGCGCGATCGGCAAAATTACGGGCAAGAACTTCCTGATCGATCCTCGCGTCCGCGGCACGCTGAACATCACGACACAGTCGCCCGTACCAAAGGAGATGACCTACCAGATCCTGCTTTCGGCGCTACGGATGCAGGGCTATACCGCAGTCGAGGCAAAGGGCGTGACCAAGATTCTGCCGGAGGTCGATGCCAAACTGCATGGCGTGCCGGTTTCCAGAGACAAGACGGTCGCAGGTGGAGACCGGATCATCACCGAAGTCTTCCAGATCCGTAACGAGTCAGCCGCGCAACTCGTGCCGGTTATTCGTCCGCTGGTTTCGCCGAACAACACGGTGACGGCCTATGCCGGCAACAACACCTTGGTCGTCACCGACTATGCTGAAAATGTCGCACGTATCGGCAAGGTGCTTGCATCGATCGACGTTCCGCAAGGCGACGTGCGCGTACTGCAGGTCAAGAACGCTTCGGCAATCGACCTCGCCGCAACGATCAACCGTCTGCTCAACGAGGGTGGTGCGGGCCAGGTGGCGGATATATCCCAGCGTGTGACGGTGCTCGCCGATGCGCGCACGAACAGCCTGCTGGTGCGCTCGGACAATGGCTCTAAGCTCGCCGCAGTACAAAGGTTGGTGGGCAATCTTGATCAGCCAGGTGCCACCGGCAACATCCGCGTCGTGTTCCTAAAGAATGCTGAAGCAGTGAAGGTCGCGCAGACGTTGCGCTCAGTCATTAGCGGCGACACCAGTTCACTCTCTGGTGCATCGAGTTCGGGGTTTTCGAACACATCGGGTTCCGGAGCCGCGGGCTCAGGCATGCCTGCGGGCGGCCCCGCTACTCCGCAGCAGGGCTCCGGTCTCGGCAACGTAACCGGTGGCGGCATGATACAGGCCGACCCGGCATCAAATGCGCTGATCATCACTGCGCCGGAGCCTGTCTACAACAACCTGCGGAAAGTGATCGACCAGCTCGACCGACGCCGAGCCCAGGTGTACATCGAAGCGTTGATCGCCGAGATGAGTGCCGAAAATGCGGCGGAATTCGGCGTGCAATGGTTTGCTGGCGACAAGCCTTCGACCGACGGATCGAGCTTTGTCGGCGGTGGCACAAACTTCGGCACACCAACCCTGCTCGGTACCGCAGTCGCGCCAGCCGCGATCGCCACATCCACGGGCCTGAACATCATTGCTGGCAGCGGCATGGTCAACATTCCCGGCATCGGGCAGATCCTCAACCTCAACGTGCTTGCGCGCTTCCTTGCGACGCAGAGCAAGACCAACATCCTGTCCACGCCGACACTGGTCACACTTGATAACGAGGAAGCGAAGATCATCGTAGGCAGTCAGGTCCCGTTCGTGACGGGTTCCTACACCAATACGGGCAGCACAACCTCGGTCAACCCGTTCCAGACCGTAGAGCGCAAGGACGTCGGCCTTACGCTCAGGGTCAAGCCACAAATTTCGGAAGGCGGCGTGGTACGGCTCCTGATCAGCCAGGAAACATCAGCGGTCGACACCACCACGGCAAGCAATCCAAACGGCCCAACCACACGGAAGCGTTCGATCGACTCGACGGTAGTCGTCGACGACGGCGCAATCATCGCGCTCGGCGGTCTGATCGAAGACACGTCACAGAATAATGCGAGCAAGGTGCCCTTCCTCGGCGATCTGCCTATTGTGGGCTCGCTGTTCCGCTATGACTCAAAGAACCGCCAGAAGACCAACCTCGTAGTGTTCCTGCGTCCGAAGATCATTCGCGAGGCGGACGACTACACCAAGATCACCACCGAGCGCTACGATCAGTACCTGCGCCAGCAGCTTGAACCAGAAGGTAGTCACAACTGGCTCGCACCCGAGTTCGGCACGCCACAGTTGCCAGACCGCGCCATCGAGGACAAAAAGATGAAGTCGCCCGCTCCCACTGCGCCGGCAACGGAAGGGACGCCCACGCAATGAGCGCCCTGCCCGCCCGATTGCCCTACGCATTCGCGCGTACGCACGGCGTGCTGCTCTGCAAAGTCAGCGATACGCACGCGGAGGTCATTGCACGCGACGATGTGAGCCCGCTGGCGCTGACCGAGGTCCGCCGGATTGCTGGCCGCCCGCTCCACGTGCAATCCCTCGGCCGCGGTGCGTTCGAGGCACGTCTGTCGGAAACATACAGCCAGAACGACGGTAGCGCCGCCGAAGTGGTGGCCGATGTCGGCCAAGACATCGACGTATCGCAGCTGATGCAGGAGCTGCCTCCGGTCGAGGATCTGCTGGAAGCCGAGGATGACGCGCCGATCATTCGCATGATCAACGCGCTGCTCACGCAAGCTGTACGCGACCGTGCATCCGACGTCCACATCGAGCCGTATGAAGGCTATTCGGTGGTGCGCTTGCGTCGCGATGGCGTGCTGGTCGAAGTAGCGCGGCCACATCGCGCCCTTCATGCGGCGATGAGTTCGCGCATCAAGATCATGGCGAGCCTCGACATCGCCGAGAAACGCCTGCCGCAGGACGGCCGCATCGGCGTCCGGCTTGCCGGCCGCCAGATCGACGTGCGCGTCTCCACGCTGCCCACCGCACACGGCGAACGCATCGTGATGCGTCTGCTCGACAAGGACGCCACGCAGTTTGGGCTCGATGCGCTTGGCATGGCACCGGACACAAGCAAGCGTTTCGGCGATCTGCTCACGCAACCGCACGGCATTCTGCTCGTTACCGGCCCGACCGGCTCGGGCAAGACAACCACGCTTTACGCCGCGCTGCGCACGCTCGACGGTCGCACACGCAACATCATCACGGTCGAGGACCCGGTTGAATACGACCTGCCGGGGGTGGCGCAGATCCATGTGAACAGCCGCATCGATCTCACCTTCGCCCGCGCGCTGCGTTCGATTCTGCGTCAAGACCCGGACGTCATCATGATTGGTGAAATCCGCGACCTCGAAACCGCCCAGATAGCGGTGCAGGCTTCGCTGACCGGTCACATGGTGCTAGCCACGCTGCACACCAACGACGCACCGTCCGCCGTCACGCGCTTGATCGACATGGGTGTCGAACCTTTCCTGCTCGCCTCCACCTTGCGCGGCGTGCTGGCACAACGCTTGGTGCGGCGGCTTTGCACACAGTGCCGCACCTCACATCTAGCCGACAACGCAGACCGTGCGGCAATCGGCACAGCCTGCCCGGACGTACTCTGGAAGCCAGTAGGCTGTGCGGCGTGTGGCCACACCGGCTATTCCGGCCGTACGGGGGTCTATGAGCTGCTAGCTGTTAACGACACCGTCGAGCAACTGATCCACGATCAGGCCGCCGAAAGCGCCTTGCGTGAAGCAGGCCGCGCAAACGCGCTGCGCGCACTGAAGGAAGACGGCGTGCGGCTTCTCGCAGAAGGCATCACCTCGGCCGAGGAGCTCTTGCGCGTCACGCGCGACTGATCGTTATGGCTGCATTCCAGTATCGAGCGATCGACACCGAAGGGCGCAACCTGACTGGCATCGTCGAAGCCGACAGTGCGCGCGCCGCGCGCACGCAACTGCGCGAACGCGGGCTCTTTCCCATCGAGGTAGCTGCCACCGGCAGCCGCAAACATGGGATCGGCGCAGCGAAGAAACTGCGCGAGTCGGAACTGGTTCTGCTTACGCGCCAGTGGGCGGCACTCCTAACGTCCGGCCTCACGGTCCAACAAGCGCTCTCGGCCCTTGCCGACCAGGCAGAGCGCGATGCCATGCGGCAAGTGCTCGCAGGCGTGCGCAGCGAAATCCTCGCTGGCTATTCGCTGCGTGCGGCACTCGACCGCTTTGCCGCCTCGTTCCCGATGATCTACCGCGCCTCGGTTGCCGCTGGCGAAAAGTCGGGTGAGCTTGCCAAAGTCATGAACCAGCTCGCTGACTACATGGAGCGGCGCGACGAACTGCGACGCAAGACGCTACAGGCACTGATCTATCCGACGATCGTCGCAGCGGTCGCCCTGCTCGTGGTGACGGGCCTGCTCACCTACGTCGTACCGCAAGTCGTGTCGGTGTTCGCCAGCAGCAAGCAGGCGTTGCCTTGGCTTACTCGCACGCTGATGGGCGTCTCAGCCTTCCTGCGCGAATGGGGCTGGGTACTGGTGATCCTGATCGTGGGCGGCATTGCAGGCTTCCGCTACAGCCTGCGTGAAGATGCCGTGCGGCGCCGTTGGGATGCATGGCTGCTTGGCCTACCGCTTATCGGGCGCCACCTGCGAACACTCGATACCACTCGATTCGCCAGCACCCTGGCGATCCTGGTCGGCAGTGGCGTCCCTCTGTTGTCTGCCCTCGACGCAGGCCGCCAGGTCGTAGTACGACTCCCGCTGCAAGATGCGATCAGCACCGCGTCCGATCGTGTACGCGAGGGCATGAGCCTGTCCCGCTCGCTCGCGACCACACGGCGCTTCCCTCCTTTGCTGATCCACATGATCTCCAGCGGCGAGGCAACCGGGCAACTCGACCAGATGCTCGAACGCGCTGCACGCCTGCAGCAGGGCGAGCTCGAAACCCGCACTGCGGTGCTCACCAGCCTGCTCGAACCTCTGCTCCTGCTCGGCATGGGCGGGATGGTACTGATCATCGTGCTCGCGGTGATGCAGCCAATCATCGAAATCAACACCCTGATGAAGTAAACAAGCGGGCCTCGCCGTCCGCACGGAGGAAAACCCATGCAACGCAGACTGCAACGCGGCTTTACCCTGATCGAAGTAATGGTCGTGATCGTGATCCTCGGCGTCCTCGCCGCACTGATCGTTCCGAAGGTCATGGGCCGTCCAGACGAGGCACGCATCGTCGCCGCCAAGCAGGACATCGCAGCGATCAGCCAGGCGCTCAAGCTCTACAAGCTCGACAACCGCCGTTATCCGACCACCGAACAGGGCCTGCGCGCACTGGTCGAGAAGCCCACGGTCACCCCGGTACCTGACAACTGGAAGACCGGTGGTTACCTCGAAAAACTACCTAACGACCCATGGGGCAATGCGTACCAATATCTCTCACCGGGCGTGCACGGCGAGATCGACGTCTATAGCCTCGGTGCCGACAGCCAACCCGGCGGCGAAGGTGTCGACGCCGACATCGGCAACTGGACCCTCTAGGTAGTAAGTTCCCGATGACACGTTCGCGCGGTTTTACGCTGATCGAAGTGATGGTGGTACTCGTGATCCTCGCGATCACAGCCACTGCCGTCACGTTCAGCATTGAGGGCTGGCAGTCGCGTGAAATCGAGCGCGAAGTCGATCGCCTGCGCTTGGTCCTCGAAGCCGCGGGCGAGCGCGCGGCCATCCGCGGCACACCAATCGCTGCCGAATTTCTGCCCGGCCGCTATCGCTTTTCCCAGCTCGACACCGAGGGAAAATGGCGCCCGATCGTAGAGGGCGACCCGCTTTCAGAGCGTCAGTTGCCTGATACGCTGTCCTGGGGCGCGCTCACGGTCGAAGGCCGCTCAATCAATCTGGATCCACAATTGGTGTTTGGCGCTGAAATGCCGCAGTTCGACCTGATCCTGCGCACGCCGGGCGGTGATCGCCGGTATCGCTCCCTACCCGACGGAACGGTCACACTCCAACACATCACGCCCGCGGTACCTCAGGGATGAGGGACTCCGAATTCCGCCTTGGCCCGCGCGGTTTCACCCTTCTCGAAGTGCTCGTGGCACTTGCGATCCTCGCCACCGCATTGATGGCCGGCTTCCGGGCCGTGGGGCTGGCAACTGGCAACACACAGGAACTGGAGCAGCGCCAGCTCGCCGAATGGGTGGCGCTCAACCGCTTGGCGAACCACCGAATCCTGGGCGAGTTCCTCGAAACCGGGGCCTATCGAGGCATCGAACGGCAAGGCCCCTACGAATTCCATTGGAAGGAAGAGGTCAAACCCACCGAGAACGCACTCGTACGCCGAACCGAGGTGCGTGTGTATCTGCCAGACGATGAGGAACACGCATTGGCCCACCTCATTGGCTTCATGGTCAGGCCGCTGCAATGAAGACGCACTGCCAACATGGCCTCACGCTGATCGAAGTGATCGTAGCCATCGCGATCTTCGCCGTGCTCGGTGTAATTTCCTATCGCGCCGTGTCAAGCATGGCCGACAGTCGCGAGCGAGTGCAGGATGAACTCTCACGCTGGCGCGCCATCGGACGCTTCATGCAACTGGTGGACAACGACCTTACGCAGCTCGCTCCGCGGCCTGCCTATGACGGAATGCAGACCGATCCAGCAATCACGCTGATCAAGGGCGGCGAGCGCGACGAACTGCGTATGATCCGCCACGACGGTGCCAATGGCGGCCTGCAGCGCCGGGCCTATCACGTGGAAGGAGACCGGCTGATCCTCGTGCGTGAGCCGGTGCAGCAGAATGCCACCACCGAAGATGCACTACTCAGCGGGGTGAAATCGCTGCACTGGCGATTCATCAACACAGACGGCCAGGAAAGCGATGCCTGGCCGCCCGCAGGTGGGGTGGGCCAAACCCTCTTGCCGGCCGGCCTGCGCATGGAACTGGAACTCGTCGATGCAGGCGTCATCAAACGTGTCTTCTCGATCCGCTGAACGTGGCGTCGCCGTGATCATGGCAATGCTAACCGTGGCGCTGGTTGCCGCACTTGCGGCAGGCATCGTCGCGTCCTACGGCTTCGCCCTTGATTCGGTTTCCGGCCGGCAGGATCTTGATCAGGCACGCTGGCTTGCGCGCGGCGCCATCGACTGGGCCCGCAATGTGCTGGCCGAAGACAAGCGAACCAGCGGTGCAGTCGATCACCTTGCGGAGGCCTGGACCACCAAGGTGCCACCGACGCCAGTCGAGGACGGTGAAGTCAGTGGCGATATCACAGACCTGTCCGGAATGTTCAACCTCAACCTGCTGGCCGACAACCTCGGGGCACCCAGTCCATTCGGGCAGCACGCCTTTGCCGAACTGCTGCAGATTCTTGGCGTTGCGCCCAACCAGGCGCACGCGCTTTCCACGAACCTTGGTCGCTGGATCGATGTTGCAACCGAAGCCGGTGACGCCTATTACCCGCCGCTCCCTGATGGCGCAAGACCGCCGAACGCACCATTGATCAGTGTGGACGAGCTGATACAGGTGCCGGGATTCGACAGCAGCATTGTCGAGCGCCTGCGCCCCTTCGTCACGGCCGTTGCCCCCGGCACGAAACTCAATGTGAATACTGCCAGCGCCGAGGTACTCGCAGCCGAATTGACGGCCATTGCACGCCAGAACGACGAGAATACGGCACAGGTGACGGTGGACCGAGCCCGCCAGCTGGTCGCGCATCGCGTCACTGCGTGGTTCAAGAATCTTGCCGATTTCGGCACCCAAGTGCAGGACCTCCATCTACCCCCATACGACGGATTCCTGTCTGTCGGCAGCCGCTATTTCCTCGCCAATGGCCGGGCAAAGTGCGGCTCCGCAACGACGAACATGCAAGTTCTGCTCGACCGCGACCTCCCCGAATCCATCACCCCCGGATCGAACTGGCCGACCATCATCTGGCAACGGATCCTATGAGTATTCTCCGTCTCTACATCGACGAAACGTGGCCTGCGGAACCGGCCTGCGACTGGGCACTGCTCGGCCGCGATCGACAACCCACATCGGAAGGCCGCAGTGAACCGCGCCACTGGCCTGCAGCCGAGCGTTGCGAGGTCATCCTCGCTGGCAGCCAGGCCGTGTGGCTATCCGCGCGCCTTCCCAAGGTCTCCAAGCGCGAACACGAACGCGTCCTACGCTTCGCCTTCGAAGACCAGCTCGTACAGGAGCCCGACAGCCAGCACCTGACACTGACCGACCATTCTGGCGAAACCGCGCGTGTC
Organism: Niveibacterium sp.; assembly: GCA_031555325.1. Taxonomy (GTDB): domain Bacteria; phylum Pseudomonadota; class Gammaproteobacteria; order Burkholderiales; family Rhodocyclaceae; genus Niveibacterium. The sequence continues at coordinate 11,601 of JAVBUM010000049.1, forward strand.
ATCGTGGTGGCGTGCGACCGCTTGCGCCAAATCGTTGCCCAGTTGTCCGCGCTCGGCCGTATGCCGGCAATACTCCGGGCAGAACTCGAAGGCGACGAACCCAACAACGGCGTCTGGCGTTTTGACATGGCGGCCCACCACGGCGTGCTTCGCGGTACAGGGGTAAATGCGTTTCCGATCGATCTGGCGGATAACCACGCCCCCTCTTCCCTTGTCGCCGTTATTGCCGCGGCACGGACGGCCAACAGCCTGCCGGCGCGGCTCACCATAAGCCGCGCCCCCAGCGCACCGACAATCGACGCCGCCGCATGGCAAGCGACTCTCGGCCTGCCTGTCGAGATGGGCCCAGCCTATCGCTGGGCCACGCTTCCGACCGGTACGAACCTGCTGCATGGCGAATTCCGCCACTCAGGCGGCCGCAATGCCTTGTTACGGCAGATGCGGCCAGCACTCCTGCTCATTACTACAGCCCTCATCGTCAATTTGGTGGCGTCGCTGGTCACAGTGCTCTGGCAGCGGCAGCAGATCGCCGATACCCGCTCGAACATGCAGACCGTATTCAAGAGTGCTTTCCCAAACCAGCCGCTGGTTGACGCATCCGCGCAGATGCGCAGCCAGCTCAACCAGATGCGCCGGTCGCGCGGATTGTTGGGCGATGACGACTTGGTAGCGCTACTCGCCACTGTCGGCGAAGCCCTTGGCGCCGACGCCCGTGATTCATTGGGCAGTATCAAGTTCGAAAGCGGACGGCTTGAACTCACGCTGACCCCGCAGGCGATTCCGAACATCGATGCGATGATCAAGCGCCTACAGGCACGCGGCCTTTCTGTCGGCCGCTTGGGCGATGGAGTGCTCGCTCTGAGGCGGGACATCACGAAATGAAAGAACTGATCCTGTTTCTCCAGCAAGGCCGCACAGCCTGGAATGCGCGCGCTCCGCGCGAACAAATGATGATCGCCGCCATGATCGTGGTGGTTTCCATTGCCCTGCTCTGGTCACTGCACGACTGGACCGAGGCGGAGCGCATACGACTGGTGCGAGCCTTTCCCGCTGCTGAAGCGCAACTTGCCGCCATGCGCGACAATGCCACCGAATTGCAGCGGCTCCAGCGTCAACCCGCCCGCACTACTCCAAGCGCGAGCGCTGCGGCCACTGCACTCGAAACGTCTGCCCGCATGCGCGGCCTCATCGTGGACGTCAAGGCAGGCCAGGACCGCATCAGGCTAACCGGCAGTGGCAATTTCGACACCATCATCGAATGGCTTGCAGAAATGCAACGGGATTCCGGTCTGCGGGTCACCCACCTCACCGCCACTCGCGATACGGACCAAGTTCGAATAGAGGCAGACCTCACTGTTGGCGCATTCTGAAACACCGATGCTGCTCCGATTATTCACCTTCGTGGCCTTGCTGCTGGCTTTTGTTGGTGCCCGTGCGCCCGCCTGGCTGGCCGATTCCACGATTTCTGACATTACACGCGGCGCCGTCCGCCTTGAATCCATCGAAGGCACGCTGTGGGATGGCGGCGGTGCGTTGGTCGTGATCGATCCAGTCAGTCGTCGCGCCCAGCCCTGGACCGTCTTGCGTTGGCGCTGGCGCCCAGCACAGTTACTGCAACTCGAGGCGGCGTGGACGCTCGCACTCGACAACCGCCCTGCAGGCGAAATCGGCATCTCGCCACGCGGCTGGCGCGCCGATAACTTGACGTTGGTCGCACCTGCCCGCTTCCTACTCGAACGGATTCCCCACGCTTTCGGCCACCTCGGCTGGCGTGGTGACGTGCAATTCGATTCCACCCAGTGGCGCTGCGACTGGAAGCTCGCCTGCCAGGGGCGCTTTGGCCTGCGCTGGGCGGGCGCCGCGGTAGACGTACTGCGGGGGCGGCCATTTGGCGACTATCAGCTCAATGCCAGCGGGGAATCCGGCAAGATCCGCTTCGACTTATCCACGCTGGCCGGGAACGTACAACTGGCGGCGAACGGCGACTGGATAGCCCGTGGCCCCTGGCGCATCGCGGGCACGGTCGAGGGCGATCCAGAGTTCCTCAAGCGCTTGCCGGCCGTCGCGGGCAAATGGGTCACACCGACCGGAAAGCCCGGAAGCTTTAGCTACAACATCAGTGGTGGTTGATGCTCAAGGGGCGCCGAAAACCCACTTGGTTCCTCGCCGAATACTCATCAAACGCAACTTGGAGCCGGTGTAGGATGCGCCGCTCTACCCCAACGGAAACCGACTGCCATGAGCATCCTCCGCGACGTTCGCGCGCTCGGCCAGCAGGTCTGGCTAGACAACCTCTCCCGCTCGCTGATCCTTGACGGCCAACTGGCCCACCTCATAGACCTCGGTCTGGCAGGTATCACTTCGAATCCCGCGATCTTTCAGAAGGCAATCGCTTCGGGCGAACATTATGGGAACGATCTGGCGCAGCTCAAGCAACGAGAGCTCTCGGCGGAGAGGCGCTACGAATTGTTAGCAATTCCCGACGTGCAACGTGCCTGCGACATGCTGCAGCCGCTTTTTGATGCCTCCGACGGCGACGCCGGATTCGTTTCACTGGAGGTTTCGCCGAACCTCGCGCACGATGAGGAAGGCACGGTGACAGCGGCACAACGGCTCCGCAACGAAGTTGCACGCGCCAACGTGCTGATCAAGATCCCGGCCACAGCGGAAGGTTTGCCCGCAATCGAACGCTCGATAGCAGCCGGCATCTCGATCAACGTGACACTGATGTTCTCGCTCGAACACGTCGACCAGGTGGCCAACGCCTACATCTCCGGCCTTGAGAAACTCTCGGCTGCAGGTGGCGATCTTTCAAAGGTGAAATCCGTCGCCAGCCTGTTCCTATCGCGCTCCGATACGGCGGTCGACGCACGACTGGAGTCGATCGGAGGCGAGGCACTGTCGCTCCGCGGACGGACGGCTGTTGCGCTTGGCAAGCTCGCTTATGCGCGCTGGAAAGAGATGTTCGGGTCGCCCCGCTTCACGGCACTCAAGGCGCAAGGCGCGCGACCGCAACCGATGCTGTGGGCCTCGACTGGCACCAAGAATCGGACATACCACGATCTTCTGTATGTCGAACCACTGATCGGTCCGGATACGATAAGTACGATTCCCGATACTACGCTTGCCGCATTGCTCGATCACGGCAAGGCGGCTGTCACAATCGACCGTGAGGTGGCGGCGGCCAAAGCGCAGTTCATGGCGCTCTCGGCCTTGGGCATCGATCTGATCGAAGTGGGCCATACCCTCCAACTGGAGGGGGTACTGCAGTTCGAACAAGCGTTTGCCAAACTGCTGGAACTCACTGCGTAAGTATCAGGAACGCGGGTACCGCCTCGGTCGTGCCCGCTACTGTGGGCGGGGTACACGCTCCAGCCCCATCACCCTCGAGCCAGCCTTGAGCCCCTTCTGCCTGAACCAACCAAGGTTCATTTCAAGTGCGTAGCGTGCAGGACGCACAGCACAGTGGCTGTCTTCGGTCTGAGGCGCCATATCCTCGACATTCAGGATCCGCCCCTGATCATCCAGAAAAGCGACTGACAACGGCAATGGCGTGTTCTTCATCCACATGCAGTGTGGACCCAGCTCGTCAAAGACGAACAGCATGCCCTGCTCTGGAGCCATGGTGCGACGGTACATCAGCCCATGCTCGCGCCGCTCAGCGCTGTTGGCCACCTCGGCGTCGATCCGGTACATGCCAGCAGACAACTCCATCCGGGGCATGCCTTGAGCCTGGGCTCCCTGTGCCAACAAAAGCATCAGCATCGCTGCGATCAAGGCTCTCATTGCTGCCGAGTCTCCGTTCCGAAAACATGCATGGTAGCGGCAAATCCGGGAACGACCGGACTTAGCGACCACCGCTACGGAACACTCGCCGGTCCAGGGAACGCGGACTCGGACTTCGGAGCGCCGGGCTGACAACCTCACGCTCCGCCCAAGCTCCCGGTACAAGGCGGCCAAGGGTCCAGTCTCCGATCGCCGTACGCACCAACCGTAGCGTCGGATAGCCGACTTTTGCGCTCATCCTGCGCACCTGCCGGTTCTTGCCTTCGGTGAGGCGGATCTCGATCCACGACGTCGGCACCGTTTTTCGAAACCTGACGGGTGGATCACGCGACCAGAGCCACTCTGGCTCGGCGACACGTCGTGCACGACACGGACGCGTCACGAAATCGCCCAGATCAAGCGGCCGGCAGAGTCGGGCGATTGCCCCATCATCTGGCTCGCCCTCGACCTGGATGAGGTACGTCTTTTCAGCCTTGTATCGAGGATCAGCAAGGTGATGCTGGAGGGCTCCGTCATCCGTCAGGAGCAGCAATCCTTCACTGTCGGCATCGAGCCGGCCCGCTGCGTAAATGTTCGCAGGCAATCCGAACCCGGCGAGCGTACGTTGCCCAATGTTGCCCGTGAATTGGCTCAGAACACCGAAAGGTTTGTTGAACAGTATGAGGCGCGACAAGGCGTATCCTGGAAATGACAAGGCCCGCCACGAGGGCGGGCCAGAACGCCTAGCCGGGTTGGGGCCCGGCAACGCGGCATTACAACGACTTCTGAATGTTCGACGCCTGCTTGCCCTTAGGGCCCTGCAGAATCTCGAAAGTCACCTTCTCGCCTTCCTTGAGCGACTTGAAACCATTCATGTTGATTGCGGAGAAGTGTGCAAACAGGTCTTCGCTGCCGTCGTCCGGCGTGATGAATCCGAATCCCTTGGCGTCATTGAACCATTTGACGGTGCCAGTTGCCATAGTTTTTCCTTGTCCTTCTTTGGTGTGAGTCTTCGATACGCCGGTGTGCCCCGGTAACTGGTGCGAGTGGCTGGACTCCGCGGCATCCGCGACCGTGATGCCCCGGAGATAGCCTGGATACGTGCCGCTACGCACTTCGTCGGCTTTTACGCCATGACAATGCCCGGCGTCAACGCATTTGTTCTTGTTGTCTTTGCTGCCATGCAGCAACAACACCCTTCCCTGCAAAAAATCCTCATAGCATTTTTTGGCCAAAATCATGGACTTGGGTTTCACCTTGCACAGCAACAATCTGGAAATAACATCCCCACAGAAATAGCGGTGGTTTAACCTGCATCCTCCGCCTTGCTCAAACGAACGGAGTGATTAGAATTGGCCGCATGGCGACGAAAAAGCAGGCCGAATTCGTCCTCGAGGCTGAGCGGGCAAAGGTCAAACCCCCGCGACTCTTCAAGGTGCTCCTTCTGAACGACGACTTCACTCCAATGGATTTTGTGGTGGTCGTGTTACAGAAGTTTTTTGCCATGGATCGCGAACGCGCGACCCGTGTCATGCTCCAAGTCCACAGGGAGGGCAGCGGCGTCTGCGGCGTTTTCCCGAAGGACATTGCGGCCACGAAGGTTGAACAAGTAAGCGCGTTCGCGAGGCAGCACCAGCACCCGCTGGCCTGCGTGATGGAGGAAAACTAAATGATCGCCCAGGAACTGGAAGTTAGCCTGCACATGGCTTTCGTCGAGGCGAGGCAAAAGCGGCACGAGTTCATCACAGTCGAACACCTGCTGCTAGCCCTGCTCGACAATCCGTCGGCAGCCGAAGTCCTGCGCGCCTGTGCCGCGAACATCGATGAACTGCGTCGCGAACTGACGCAGTTCATCGCCGAGCACACGCCGACCGTCGGCGGTACCGAGGAAATCGACACCCAACCCACACTCGGCTTCCAGCGCGTGATCCAGCGCGCGATCCTGCACGTCCAGTCTTCCGGCAAGAAGGAAGTCACAGGCGCAAACGTACTCGTAGCGATTTTTGGCGAAAAAGAATCGCACGCGGTGTACTTCCTGAGCCGGCAGGGTGTGACACGGCTCGACGTCGTGAATTTCATCTCACATGGCGTGACGAAAACGCCACAACAGGGTGCCAAGCCGTCTGGCAGCCAAGAAAAGCCGTCCGGCGAGTCCGAACAGAATGAATCCGAGCAAGAATCGCCGGGCGCTGGCGGTGCGCTTGAGAATTTCACACAGAACCTCAACCAAGCCGCGCTGGTCGGAAAGATCGATCCGTTGATCGGACGCGACAGAGAAATCGAACGCGTCATCCAGACGCTCTGCCGCCGTCGCAAGAACAACCCCTTGCTCGTTGGCGAAGCGGGTGTCGGCAAGACCGCAATCGCCGAAGGCCTCGCCCGGCGCATCGTCGAAGGCCGGGTGCCCGAAATCCTCGAAGGCGCTCAAGTCTTCGCGCTCGACATGGGTGCGCTGCTTGCTGGAACCAAGTACCGCGGCGACTTCGAGCAACGGCTCAAAGCCGTCCTCAAACAGCTGATCGAGACCGATAACGCGATCCTGTTTATCGATGAGATCCACACGCTGATCGGCGCTGGCGCCGCCTCGGGTGGGACGCTGGACGCGTCGAACCTGCTCAAGCCCGCGCTCTCGTCCGGGCAGCTGAAGTGCATCGGCGCAACCACCTTCAACGAGTTCCGCCAGATCTTCGAGAAGGATCACGCGCTATCCCGCCGCTTCCAGAAGATCGACGTGGTCGAGCCCTCCATCCCGGAAACCATCGAAATCCTAAAAGGCCTGAAGTCGCGCTTCGAACAGCACCACGGCATCAAGTACTCATCGGCTGCGATCACCAGTGCAGTGGAACTGTCGGCCCGCTACATCAACGACCGTCATCTGCCCGACAAGGCAATCGACGTGATCGACGAAGCAGGTGCAGCACAGCGTATCCTACCGAAGTCGCGGCAAAAGAAAGTCGTCGGCAAGGGCGAGATCGAAGAAATCGTTGCCAAGATCGCGCGCATCCCGCCGCGTTCGGTGTCCAGCGACGACAAAAATCAACTGCGCAATCTTGACCGCGACCTGAAGAACGTCGTCTTTGGTCAGAACGAAGCAATTGACGCACTTGCACGGGCAATCAAGATGTCGCGCTCCGGCCTTGGCAACCCGCAGAAGCCGATCGGCGCCTTCCTCTTCAGCGGCCCGACCGGCGTGGGCAAGACCGAAGTCGCGCGCCAGCTCGCCTACACACTGGGTATCGAACTGGTGCGCTTCGACATGTCCGAGTACATGGAACGCCATGCAGTCAGCCGCCTGATCGGCGCACCGCCCGGCTACGTCGGGTTCGACCAGGGCGGCCTGATGACGGAAGCCGTGACGAAGAAGCCGCATTGCGTGCTGCTGCTCGACGAAATCGAAAAGGCGCATCCGGACATCTACAACATCCTGCTGCAGGTGATGGACCACGGCACGCTGACCGACAACAACGGGCGCCAGGCCGACTTCCGCAACACGATCATCATCATGACCACGAACGTGGGCCAGGAGACGATCCAGAAGTCGACCATGGGGTTCACTGCTGTGCGTGAGGCCGGCGACGAAATGGTCGAACTCAAGCGTCATTTCACGCCGGAGTTCCGCAACCGGCTCGACGCGATCATCTCGTTCAAGGCGCTTGATCGCGATGTCATTCTGCAGGTGGTTGACAAGTTCCTGATGCAACTCGAAGGGCAGCTCGCAGAGAAGAAGGTCGAGGCCAACTTCACCGATGCGCTGCGCGACTGGCTGGCAAGCAAGGGTTTCGATCCACTGATGGGTGCGCGGCCGATGGCTCGCCTTATCCAGGACACCATCCGCGCTGCGCTTGCCGACGAACTCCTGTTCGGCAAGCTTGTCGACGGCGGGAAAGTCACGATCGATGCAGACAGCGAAGGCAAGGTCAAGCTCCACTACGAAGACGAAGAAGAAGAGGCCGCAGCGCTCTGAGCGCTAACCCCGATGCCTTCTCCGGGCCGCAATCGCGGCCCGTTTTCTTTTGCGGGCTCGTCCCGATTGACCGTTTATCCCAAGCCCTCTGAATATCGGTGCATAAACCACTCAAAAAAGGGAAGCACCATGGAATTTCAGACGACGGATCTTTGCGACGCACACGAGGACGCACTCGCTAATGGCAGGCTTCAGGTCGTTGAACCGATATTCCGCCATTTCGGCGGCCGCCATCGCTTTGCAGGCTCGATCACCACGCTCAAGCTGTTTGAGGACAACTCGCTTGTACGCGCAACGCTGGATACACCCGGCGATGGCCGAGTGCTCGTCGTCGACGGCGGCGGGTCACTACGCTGTGCACTACTCGGCGATCAACTCGCCGAACTGGCAGTTCGGAATAGTTGGGCCGGCGTGGTCATATGGGGCTGCATTCGTGACTCGCGGGTGATCGGAACGCTCGAACTCGGTGTCGTGGCACTGGCTACGCATCCGCAAAAAAGCCTCAAGAAAGGAATTGGCGAGCGAGATCTGGAAGTCCGCTTCGCGGGTGTCCGCTTCCGGCCGGGGTCATGGCTGTATGCCGATGAAGATGGGGTCATCGTCGCGGATACACCCTTGCGCTAAACGCGCGGAACGCTGGCGCTCCCGTTGTACCGGCCACTCACTTGAAGGATGTCGGCCTTGGATACCCCAACCGCGGCCGACAGGAGCAAAGTGACTCCACAAATCCACATCGAAATACTTTGCTCCCACTTTTCGTTTCTCTGTCCGAAAATTCGTTTCATATAACGAAATATAAAATACAACACATTGTTTTCAATGTAGAAAATAATTCGTAAGTCTTATATAAGACATATTGCTACAGACACAAGAGACTCCTATACTGCTACTCCATCAGTGCAGCGTTCCAGCCGTCGCTGCAGGGGCTGCGACGGTTTCGACGGAAAGCATCAGGAGGAAACACAGATGAGCCGCGACAAGCAAATCGAACAGATCAAGAAGGACTGGGCCGAGAATCCGCGTTGGAAGGACGTCAAGCGTGGTTACACGGCGGAAGACGTGGTGCGCCTTCGCGGCTCACTGCAAGTCGACCACACGCTGGCTCGCCGCGGCGCCGAGAAACTCTGGACGCTGATCAACAACGAGCCCTTCGTCAATGCGCTGGGCGCGCTGACCGGCAACCAAGCCATGCAACAGGTCAAGGCCGGTCTCAAGGCGATCTACCTATCTGGCTGGCAGGTCGCAGGTGACGCGAACCTCGCAGGCCAGATGTACCCCGACCAGTCGCTCTACCCCGCCGACTCCGTGCCGGCCGTAGTCAAGCGCATCAACAACACCTTCACCCGTGCCGACCAGATCCAGTGGTCCGAAGGCAAGAACCCGGGCGATGAAGGCTACATCGACTTCTTTGCGCCGATCGTGGCTGACGCTGAAGCCGGTTTCGGCGGCGTGCTGAACGCCTTCGAACTGATGAAGGGCATGATCGAAGCCGGTGCCGCGGGCGTCCACTTCGAAGACCAGCTCGCAGCCGTCAAGAAGTGCGGCCACATGGGTGGCAAGGTGCTCGTGCCCACGCGTGAAGCCGTGGCCAAGCTGGTTGCCGCGCGTCTGGCTGCCGACGTGATGGGCGTGCCGACGATCCTCGTCGCCCGTACCGACGCGGAAGCCGCCGATCTGATCACGAGCGATATCGACGACAACGACAAGCAGTTCTGCACTGGCGAGCGCACGATCGAGGGCTTCTACCGCACGAAACCGGGCGTTGAACAGGCGATCTCGCGTGGTCTGGCCTACGCACCCTACGTCGATCTGGTGTGGTGCGAAACCGGCAAGCCGGACCTCGCCTTCGCCAAGGCCTTCGCCGACGCGATCCACGCGAAGTTCCCGGGCAAGATGCTGGCCTACAACTGCTCGCCGTCCTTCAACTGGAAGAAGAATCTCGACGACGCAGCCATTGCCAAGTTCCAGAAGGAACTCGGTGCAATGGGCTATAAGTTCCAGTTCATCACACTGGCTGGCTTCCACAGCCTGAACTACTCTATGTTCAACCTCGCGTACGGCTATGCTCGCGAGCAAATGACAGCCTTCGTCGAACTGCAGCAGGCCGAGTTCGCGGCCGCCGACAAGGGCTTCACTGCCGTCAAGCACCAGCGTGAAGTTGGCACTGGCTACTTCGATGCAGTAACGACGACAATCGAGCGCGAATCCTCCACTGCCGCACTCAAGGGCTCGACGGAGAACGAACAGTTCTTCGACAAGAAGTAATCAGGACATCATTCCCGCCGCGTGCCAGCCGAATTCCATCACGCGACGGGAAACGATGGAGGTCCGGGGCCTCGGCTCTGGACGGGCGCCGCAATTACGTTGGGGGACGTAGCGGCGCCTTTTTTCTTATGTTGTCCTGAGATTTTTCGGCCGTCAGAAAGTCGATACAACGCAATATCCCAGCCACGGCCCTATTGCATCCTCACCGACTTTCATTGCACTTGGGCTGCAAAGTGAAATCCGCATTTGCGACGGAGGGAATCCAAACCAACGGCTATCAGTGGTTGATGAAGACGCTCATTACCCACTACTTTTGTTTGCTCGCCCTTGGTGTGCTGATTGCGCTTCTGTATCTCAAGATGGTCGCAGGATTCGCCATCGCGGACGGTCTGACAAGCCCCGAGTTATGGGAAATGGCGCTGCGCTACGCATTCCCGCTCGCCCTATGCAGTGCCGGGGTCTATTGCCTTTGCCGGCACCTTTACTCCCCACCCAACCCGCATCCCAGGCTCGCTCAAGCACTGCTCTCCATCTACCTGTTTTGGCCTTTGTGGCTTCTGCCGCTATACATCCTTGCGCTCTGGATACAGGTCTGATCCCGAAGTCCCGCGTCAGTGAGGGCTTAGCGCCTCGGTCCCAGAAGTTGGAGGTCCACACTGACGGTCTGATAGACGACTCCAGAGTGTTGGTCCGAAACACCACAGGAAGGCCATCGAATGCTGCGCGGTGAGGGTACCCTCACCGCGCAGCAGCCGCCGTACGCATCAACCCAACCAGACCCGCGCGTTGCGGAACATGCGCATCCACGGCGAATCCTCGCCAAGGAAGTCCGGCGCCCAGGACATCTGCAGCGTGCGGCGCGTGCGTTCCGGGTGCGGCATCATGATCGTGAAGCGGCCGTCCGGCGTGGTGAGGCCCGTGATGCCGTCCGGCGAACCGTTCGGGTTGGCGGGATAGCGCGCGGCGACCGCGCCGTGGTTGTCGATGTAGCGCAGTGCGATCTTCGCGTTGTCCTGCGCGTCGATGCCGTCGAACACCGCGCGGCCTTCGCCGTGCGAGACGACGACCGGCATGCGGCTTCCGGCCATGCCGGCGAGCAGGATCGACGGGCTTTCCTGCACTTCAACCATCGCGAAGCGCGCTTCGAACTGCTCACTGCGATTGCGATGGAACACCGGCCAGCACTCGGCGCCCGGGATGATCGGGGCAAGGTGCGCCATCATCTGGCAGCCGTTGCACACGCCGAGCGCGAAGCTGTCGTTGCGCGAGAAGAAGGCCGCGAACTGCGCGCGCAGCGCTTCGTTGAAGAGGATGGACTTGGCCCAGCCCTGCCCCGCGCCGAGCACGTCGCCGTACGAGAAACCGCCGCAGGCGGCGAGGCCCTTGAACTGGTCCAGCGCGTAGCGGCCTGCGAAGAGATCCGACATGTGAACGTCATACGGCTCGAAGCCCGCGCGCTCGAAGGCTGCTGCCATCTCGGCCTGCGAGTTCACGCCCTGCTCGCGCAGGATCGCGATCTTCGGACGCGCGCCAGTGGCGATCATCGGAGCGGCAATGTCCGCCGAGGCGTCGTAGGTCAGCGAAACCGACAGGCCCGGATCGGCCGCGTCGAGCAGGCTGTCGAACTCTTCCTGTGCGCTCGCGGCGTCGTCGCGGATCTTCGCGATCTGGTGGCTGACTTCGCTCCAGGCGCGATGCAGTTCGCTGCGTTGCGCCGAGTAGATCATCTTCGCGTTGCGCCAGATGCGCAGTTCGTCGCGGTCGTTCGGCGCGCCGATGAAATGCGCGCAGGCGCCGAGGCCGTGCGACGTCAGGCTCGCGAGCACCGCTTCGCGGCGGTCGCGGCGAACCTGGATCACAGCGCCGAGTTCTTCGGCGAAAAGCGCCGCCAGCACGCGGTCGTTGAACTTGCCGGCCAGCATGCCCGGCTTCTTCTCGCCACCATCGACGTCCGACATGTGGCCGTCATAGGCGATCGAATCGAGTTCGAGCGACACCCCGCAGTGACCGGCGAAGGCCATCTCGGCAACGGTCGCCAGCAGGCCGCCGTCGCCAATGTCGTGGTAGGCCAGCACTTCGCCGTTCGCCTTGAGTTCGGCGACACCGGCAACGAAGGCCTTGAGGGTTTCGGCGTCGATGTCCGGTGCGTGTTCCGCGACCGAGTTGAACGTCTGTGCGAAAACGGATCCGCCGAGACGATGACGTCCCTTGCCGAGATCGATCAGCACGAGCTCGGTTTCGACGCCTTCGAGCTGCTTCAACTGCGGCGTCAGCGTGCGGCGCACGTCATTCACCGGCGCGAACGCGGTGACGATCAGCGACAGCGGCGAAACGACCTTCTTCTCCTCGCCCTCGTCCTGCCACACGGTGCGCATGGACAGCGAATCCTTGCCGACCGGAATCGCGATCGAGGCGCCCTGGCAGAACTCGGACACCGCCTTCACCGTCGCGAACAGATGCGCGTCCTCGCCGCGATGGCCGCACGCCGCCATCCAGTTGGCGGACAGCTTGATCTGCTTCATGTCGGAAACGTCGGCGGCGAGCAGGTTCGTCACCGCTTCGCCGACCGCCATGCGGCCCGATGCCGCCGGCGACACGCAGGCGAGCGGCGTGCGCTCGCCCATCGCCATCGCTTCGCCGAGATAGCCTTCGAAGCTCGCGGTCGTGACCGCCACGTCGGCCACCGGCACCTGCCACGGGCCGACCATCTGGTCGCGCGCGGTCTGGCCGCCGACCGAGCGGTCGCCGATCGTGATCAGGAAGTTCTTCGACGCGACCGTCGGATTGCGCAGCACGCGGCCGACCGCGTCGGCGATCGCCACGTCGGTGGTGTCGAAGGGCGGCAGGAAGGTGTCGCGCTTCGCAACGTCGCGCGTCATGCGCGGCGGCTTGCCGAGCAGGACCTGCATGTCCATGTCGACCGGGTTGTTGCCGAAG
>JAVBUM010000093.1:0-5204 GCA_031555325.1 Niveibacterium sp.
AGCTTCCAGAACTTCATGAAGCAGCAGACGGCCGCCGACGCACCTGCAGCAATCGGCTACGGCCTGCAGGCGCCCGCGGCACCCCGCGCGCCGCAAGCGCCGCCGAAGTCCGCACCTGCTCCTGCGCGCCCGGAGCCCGAAGTAAAACCGCAGCCGCCCGCGCCGCGCATGCAGACCGTGAGCGGCCTGCGCCTCGAAGAACGCAAGCCGCAGCAGGTAACCGTGCCGCCGCTCGCCTCGTGGTTCTTCGCGAGCTTCGTGCTCGTCGCCTCTGTACTCGGCGGTGCGCTGCGCGCGTATCGCGGACGTGTTTCAACCTGATCCAACCCACGCCAAGACCATGACAACGACACACCTCGAAACACTGATGTACGACGTCGGCCAGCTTTTCCTGTACCCGACGCTGGCCCTGATCGGGCTGCTCTTCGTCTACGCCTTCTGGGCGCTCGGCGAATTCGCGATGCAGGCGTGGCTGCGCAGCCGCAACCCGGTATCGAGCGGCCGCGGCTACCGGCTCGTCGCGCACGCACAGCGCCACAAGGTGAAGGACGCCGACCGGCTCGACGTCGCCGCGCACAAGCTGCTCGAACTGCCGCGCATCGCCACGCGCGTCGCACCGATGCTCGGCCTCGTCGCGACGATGATCCCGATGGGGCCAGCCTTGAAGGGCCTTTCCGGCGGCAACCTCGCCAACGTCGGCGAGAACCTGACGATCGCATTCTCCGCAGTCATCCTCGCGCTGATCGCCGCGAGCATCACCTTCTGGGTCGTCAACGTGCGCCGCCGCTGGCTCGCCGAAGAACTCGTGTGGCTGGGCAGCACGAAACACGAGTGGGAACTCGACCAATGAAGTTCCTTGAGGAAAGCGAAGCCGACGATCCGATCCTCTCGGTCGTCAACCTCATCGACGTCTTCCTCGTCGTGATCGCGGCGCTCCTCATCGCAATCGCGCAGAATCCGATGAACCCGTTCACCCACGAGGACGTCACGGTGGTCACCAACCCCGGCAAGCCGAACATGGAAATCGTCGAGAAGCGCGGCGAGAAGATCGTGCGCTACCAGGCGAGCGGCCAGGTCGGCAGCGGCGACGGCATGAAGGCCGGCGTGGCGTACCGGATGAAAGACGGTTCGATGGTGTATGTGCCCGAAGGAGAAAACACGACTTATGCCACGCATTGAAACCCTGGCATTCACCGCCCTGCTGCTTGCGGGCTGTGCCACGCAGCCGAGTGCCGAAACCGTCGGCGCCGCCTTCGCCGGCAAGCAATACGTACTGCTCGGCGAAGTTCATGACAACGCTGAAGGCCAACGGCAGCGGTTTGACGCATTGGCTCGTGCGATCGAACAAGGTTGGCGCCCCGCGATCGCGATGGAACAGTTTGACCGCGAACATCAGCCAGACATCGAACGCGCCCGCAGGGAACGCCCGCGCGATGCCGATTATCTGATCGAGCAAGCTGGAACGAAGGGCTGGCTCTGGCCGCAATACAAACCCGTCGTCGAGCTTGCGCTACGGCATGATTTGCCACTCATTGCGGCAAACCTTTCGCGTGCCGACGCAGCGAAGATCATGCGCAGTGGCATCGAATCGCTTTTCAACCAACCAGAGAGGGCCACGCTCGGCCTCGGAAAACCCATCCCGGCCGACATTTCGGCCACCCAAACAGCGGTACTCGAACGCGGCCACTGCGGCAACTTTCCCGCCGCGATGCTGCCAGGCATGCTCAACGCACAGGCCGCACGCGACGCCATCATGGCTGCATCGCTCAAGCCTTACGCCAAACGGGGGGCGGTACTGATCGCGGGCAATGGCCACGTGCGCGAGGACATCGGCGTGGCGCGCTGGCTCGACGCTGCGCCAGACGCGGTATTCACCGTTGGCTATCTCGAAGCTGGTGCAACCGACGGCGAGGGCCCCTTCGATCGGATCATCACGGTGCGGCCTGCAACGAGGCCCGATCCCTGCGCCGATGCGAAGCCAAGCGCGAGCCGATCTGTTTCACAGCAAGGACCCACCCCCGGCGTGCGGTCGCCTTCTGCACTCGGGTCAAAAGCCGGCTGAGGCTCGACGCTGCGGCCATGTCTCGGTTGAGCCTTGCAGTTGGCGCAGTCTCGGCATGCCACAAGGTGGGGGCTGGTGCAATCTGATCAGTGCGCAGCTTGCGCCTCGGTAGAGCGGTTGACGATTTCTTCCGCCAGGCATCGTTCAGCATCTGTGTGCGTGCGCACAATCAGCACAGTGTGCCCTGCCTCAATCGCATCTTTCACGAGATCGGAGAGTGTGCCCTCAGTATGCTTGTCCGCTCCAATGGCGGCCCCAAGCAAGCCGCCGACACCTGCGAACCAGCCCAGCATCGCAAGTGGCGCCACAACCGGACTTGCGACGAACAATGTCACATTCGCAGCGACGATCGCCAGCATCCCAAGCGCACCGACTCCGGTACCTATGGCTGTACCAACAATTCCTTCGACGAGCATGTCCTTGAGCACTTCGTCGGACACCGGCCCCTCCGTCTTGTGCAGCACGGTGATGTAGCGGCCCGGAATACCATGCTCAATCAGGACATCACGCACCGCCTCCGCATCACGGCGGTGGGCATAGATCGCCGAAACAACGTGCCTGGCGTATGCACCCTCACTCGGTCGCCCTGCGCGGGTCGGGTGTTCTCCATCCTCTGCAGCCGGGTCATATGGCGTCAGCGGTTTCATAGGAGCCTCCTCGGTTTCGACATGATGGCAATCGAATCGTGGAGGATCGCTGCCACGCTTCATGTCAGTTGATCCGCCCTAGTAATGTAGGACGATTGCGCAAGGCTTCTCTACGGACGACGTGGCCCCAAGGGATAAAATGGTGCGTTTCCCCAAACAACGGCCTCGGAAGTCCCATGCCAATCACGCCACGCCAGCGCTTCGCCGCGATCGCCCTTGCCTCCCTCGGCCTACTTGCCTTTGGTGCGGTTCTTCAGCAATGGAAGCATGTCGAACCCTGCCCGATGTGCATCATGCAGCGCTATGCGTTCCTGGTCGTGGGCGTGATCGCTCTCATCGGCGTGCTGCACAACGCTGGGCGGGTCGGCCAGCGGATCTACGCTGGGCTGCTCGTCATCGCAGCCGGGATCGGCCTTGGCATCGGCGCCCGTCAGAGTTGGCTGCAATGGTTCCCGCCGCAGTTCCTCGAATGCGGCCCTGACCTGAACTACCTGATCAACTCATTTCCGCTCGGCGAAGCCTTGCCCAAGATCTTCGCAGGCTCAGGCGACTGCTCGAAGGTGGACTGGGCTTTCCTGGGACTCTCGATCGCAAACTGGGCAGTAGTCTGGTTTGCAATCTTGATCGCAATAGCAGTGACGGTGCTGTTGCAAAAGAAGCGAGCGTAAGGACATGCGGATCGGGCAGATACGGACTTCGCTTGTCACTTTGCTGCTATCTGCCGTGTTAGCACCCGCCGCAGCACAAGCGCAAATCTATCGCTGCACCGATTCACACACCGGAAAGACGGCTTACTCGGACCGTCCATGCACTGCCGGGGAACACGGCACACTCTTGAAGAAGCAACAAGACAGCGCCAGGAATCCGCCGATGACGCCGGCCAGCACCCCACGCACGGGGGAACTACGGACGCTCACCAGAGGACTTCCGATTCCCCTTGCCACCGGGCGTCAGTATTTCACTGGCGAGATGTGCCGGAGATGGCAGAACACCATACGACACAACAACCTCCCTACGGAGGAAGACCGCCGGAGCTACGACCAGGCCTGCAATCCAAAGCAAACGCAAAGCGCACCCACCCGAGAGCCGAGATAGCCGCCACGCGTGACAGGCATGATGCCATCAAGCTTTTGCTTGAATCCTCCCACTCGGTCCATCCCCTGATCGACCCGAACACGTAACGCCCATAGCGGCCCCCTCCTCTGGAAAGAGAGAGCCGTTATCCGAAATGACTATAGGTAGCTTATCGAGAAGGTTAATTCGGTATTGGCCGGACCGCCTCCTAGCGGTGTGCCGATCTGACGGTACCGAGCCTTGAATTTGATCTCGTAGTTGCCGCCCACAACGGACGGGTTGTAATCGGGGAAATCAATATCGCTCTGGAGTGGAAGCGGTGTAGTTCCATCTTGGTTCAGCACTTGGAGTCCGACATTATTTGCTGCCGGGCTCCCACTCAGCGCGACAACTGAATTCCCGCTATCCAGCAATGCTGTCGTGGGGTCCAGACGATACTTGATCTTGTTCATTCCACCAGGACAAGCTGTCAATCGGATCGTGACGTCCTTTGCGGGCAGTACAGAGCCCACACCACTGAATTCGGTCGCTGCATGCGTACCCAAGTTGACGGGCGGGGCGTAAGCCGTGCACTGGACAGCCTGAACGATGACGTCATTGTCGACGTAGAGTCTGACAGCTATCGCCGAACCAAAACTGAAATACCCCATCATGGTGCCTGCAGGCACGATCACACCCGGCGTGATCGGCCCTGTCTTCGCAAGACGGAAACCATGAATGGTGTTGGCAAAGGTCCAAGTATCGTACCCCGCCGTACTGGCATAGCCGAACGCGCCCAGATATGCCGTGTTATACAACCACCGCCAGCTCAACCCGGAATCGGCCCCACCCTTGAAGATGGGGTAGATCGAACCAGGCGGGGCGATATCGGGGCCGACCGCATTATGCACACCCATGACGTCCGGCGGGATGCAGGTGATCCCCTGGTTGGTACCCGTTCGGCCCATCGGGGAAGAATAGAACGTGTAATTGGCATTAGTGTCGCGCGGCATGGGAATTGGCGACGGCACCGTGTAGTGAAGTTCCCACGTACCTCCATCTGTGACAGAGCACCCTGCCAACGCCTGCCCCGACCATAGAGACAAGTTCGCACAAAGAAACATCGCGACAGCAGACAAACATCTCAAGATTTTCGGCATGTCCTTCCCCAACATTCATCCATGGAAGGGCAACGATCCGGCGCCACCTCCGTATTGCACAACGGACGAATTCCGATACAACTCGGCGAGAGGATTTTCTTCACGAATATGCAGGCTGAGCTGCAGACAACCGGACGAATATCCGACCGCTAACCAGAATTTTCGGCAATACAGCAAATCCCGGAGCCGGGGTTTTCCGGACCGGAGGTATTCATGCACTTGCGCGTAAGCCCGGTTTCAGACCTCCGCCTCGAACTCCACCAGCTCCGCTCCATCCGTGAC
>JAVBUM010000025.1:0-29433 GCA_031555325.1 Niveibacterium sp.
CTCGGGCCATAGGCGGCGCGGCCGTTGAAGAGCGTGAAGGCCATGCCGGTGATGGCGGCGCCTTCGAGGCCGACGACACCGGCCGGAACGTCCACACGCGTCCACTGGCCGAGCGTGGGCAGATCGCCGATGCGGATGCGCGAGGCGGTGCCATCGACGCCGAAATCGATGTCGTTGTCGCCCCAGTAGGCGCGGTGTTCCCAGTCGCCAGAGAGCCACTGCAGCATCAGCGTGGCGGGAGGGTTGTCCGGATCGAGGAAGACCCAGGCGTAGAGCGATTCGCCTGCGGCCGGCGTGATCGTCGCCGTGGCCTGATCGAAGAAGTGCTGGTGCGTGCCGCTCATCGTCACGGCGCGATGGCCGCCGGTGTTCGGGGGCGGCGGGCCCCAGGGCGCGAAGCTCTCGACCTCGAGTGCGTCGGGGTCGGTGGAGATGTCGGGTACCGCCGGCGGTGTGGCGTCGATGAGTTGCTGGAGTGCGGCCTCGGTCGTGCGCAACCCCTGACGGGCGCCCAGCGCGCGGCTGCGGTCGAGCAGGAAGCCGTTGAGGGTCTGGGCGAAGAGCGGGTCGATGATCTCGGTGGTGAGCAGGCGCGGTTCCCATGACGCCTGGCTGACTGGCACGAGGATGCGCACACGTTCGCCGAGCGAAAAGTCGAGCGACGCGAGCGGGGCGGCTTCGCGCACGGCGAGGTCGAGCTGTTCGAGCGGAACCGGTACGGCGTCGAGGTCGAAGCCCGCGGGGAAGAAGCCGCTCGCGTGGCTGGTGAGGTCGAAGCAGTTGGTCGGCAACAGCCCCACGGGTGGCAGGCGGCCGAAGGAAAGCGCGAGCGTGTCGGCCGGCGGAGCGGGGTCGCCGAGGTCCGCGATCTGGCCGGCAAGCTGTTCGATCTGCGCCTGCCACAAGGGCGCTGCGCGCGGCTTCGGGTTCATCGCGATGGCGCCGGTGGCAAGCGTCGCGGATTGCAGCCGGCTGATCTGCGCGCGGCCGCCGATGCGGGTGACCGCGGCGCGGTCGGTGAAGGTCGGGACGAAGTTGGCGTCGACACCGATCAGCGCGACGGGGACGCCGAACGCTTCCCAGGGCATCACCGCGTCGGGGTCGAGCATGCGTTCGGCATCGAAGATGGACCAGGCGAATGCGTTGCGAAAGCGCGCGCCGGCCGGCGGCAGCGCCTGCCATTCCTCGGGCCACGCGTACCAGAGCAGGCGTGCGGCGTCGGCCAGCCGCCAGTCCTCGAAGCTCACGTTGCCCTCCGCGCAGCCGCAACGGTCGCAGGGGTCTTCGGGGTCGATGTCGGCGACGTCGACGGACACGGGCTGCAGGACGAGCACGCCGGCTGGCGGGAGGACACCGGGGTTTGTCGTCAGCAGTTCGCCGAGCGTCGGGCCGATCGCGCGCGGTACGAGTGACCCCGGCGAGCCGCTTGGCATGCCACCGCCTTCGAAGACGTCGGGAGGCGCGACGACGGGCAGGGCGTAGAAATCCGCCTGGACGTCGCGTGCGAACCACAGGTCCTCGCCTGAAGCTGCCAGTCCACGGCCGGCCGCGACATGCAACTGGACGGCCGCACGCGTTTCGCCCTCGGGCGGCGGCGTGACGACATAGCCGACCTCGAGTCCGTCGACGACACCGGGCGTGAAGGCCTGGGCGCGCATCACCACATGACCGGCCGCCCAGCGGCTGCGCTGGTCGAGCGTGGCGGAAGTCAGCGCGCGGCCGGCGAAGAGGTTGGGGCGGCGCAACCAGGTGATCGCGGCACCGTTGGCGTCGGGCGGGTAGAGGTCGAGGACCTGCTCGCCGGGGAGCGGGGTGGAGATGGGGGTGATGCTCATGTTGGGTCTCCTTGGGCAGGAGAGGCGGGGTTGTCCGTGGTTTCGTCGGGGACGAAGGGACTTCTCCGGTGCTTGCGGGGGGAGCTGTGGTGCATGTGCTTCATGCCGAAATGCGCATGCAGTGGCGTGTTCTGCCGTGCAGACATGCTTTGGCCGGAAGTTCCTCCCGGCGATGTACTCGTTCGCGTAGGTTGATTGAGCGGAGCGAAATCTGAGATGGCGGTGTCATTCGCTCCGCGCGGTTCGCTGTGGCAAACGTGCGTTGGCCGGGTTTCCGCCCCGGCGGGCGGGTTACTTTCTTGTGCGGACAAGAAAGTAACCAAAGAAGCCGCCCCCGCATCCTCGCCGGCCTTCGGCCGGTGCCCTGCGCTACTCGAATAAACGGCTTGGCTGCGGAACTCGCCCCGTTTCTTCGCAGCTATCGCTACGAAGAAACGGAGCTCAGACAGTCCTCGCCATCCCGCTTCGCGGGCACGCCATTCATTCTCCGTTGCTCGGCGAGGCTGAAGGGGGGAACCGTCGACGTGCGGCCGCTCGACGTTGATCGGCACCCGCTGACAAATCGTCGTGCGGTCGACAACGGAACTCCCTCCCCCGCGCGCGGGGGAGGGCTGGGGTGGGGGCAAGTCGGAAGTGAATGCGGTTAGCATGATGCGGCGGTGAATGGTGGATTTCGCCTCCGGCTCATCCACCCTACGAGAGCCAGCGTGGGACCAACGCTCGAACTCGTCATTCCCGCCTTCGCGGGAGCGACGAGGTGTTAGAGGTGAGGAAACACAGAAGCCGCCATCGAAACGAACGACCGTGGCAATGCGACCAATTCCCGTCGAGAGCGCCGAGTAGCGGAGGAGGAATGGCGTGCCCGCAAAGCGGGATGGCGAGGACTGTCTGAGTTCCGTTTCTTCGTAGCGCAGCTGCGAAGAAACGGGGCGAGTTCCGCAGCCAAGCCGTTCGTCTGAGCAACGCAGGGGAGTCCTTCGCGCAGCGAAGGACCGCGAACGCCGGGCGACTTTCTTTGGGTACTTTCTTTGTTCGCACAAAGAAAGTACCTCGCCCGCCGGTGGCGAGACCCCGGCCAATGCACGCTCGCACCGCGGAAAGAGAACGAATCCGCAAGCGGCTTTCACTTCTTCGTCCCTTTGGATTTGCCAGAAGTCCCAGCCTTGGCCGGCTTGCCCGCAGCGGTCTTCGCTGCACCCTTGCCAGCATCTGCCTTCGCAGGCACCGAAGTCCCCGCCGCAACCTCCCGCGGCCTCGGCGTCAAAACCGAACCAAACCGCCCCGGCAACCCCGTCACCGCAACCCCCGTGAGGTTCGTCGCCACCTGCGGCAGCTCCGCCACCGGCGCCACCGCCGCGGCGCCATCGAGCCGCTTCCAGTCCGCATCGGCGGCAATCGCCTCCAGCGCAGCCGGCTGCGACGCGACGTCAGTCGTCGCGTCCACCCGACTCAAACCAGCCCCGACCCTTGCGTCGGCAACCGATGCCGCAACCCTCAGCGTCGCAGCCTGATCCAGCGTTTCCGCACGTGAGAGCTCCCCGATCGCCGCTGCAGTCAGCGTCGGCGAATCCGCAAACCGTGGCGACGACAGCAGGTTCGCGACTTCGATGCGCGCGGAGGGCGTCGCGCGTTCCAGGATGCCGTTGAAGCGGTCGCCGAGCCCGAGCGTGCCGAGCCTGTCGATCAGCGGCGGCAGCGGCACTTCCGGCGCCGCGATCCGCACGGCCGCCCCGGCAAGATCTTCGCGATACGCGACATTCCGTCGCCGCACGAACCACAGGTTCGGCTGCTGTGCGAGTGCCTGCCATTGCGCGTCCGAGGGGCTGGTCGGATCGAGCGGCGGGATGATCGGGCGCGGCAGGCGCAGGCGTTGCAGGATTTCGAGCGGCCGGCGCGCGGAGACGAGATTCGGTGCGGCGGGCAGCACGGCGCGGCGCAGGGTCGTGAGTTGCGAGACCACGGCACGCCACTGGCTGCGCGGCACGGGCGCGAGGATCAGGACCGAACTCGATTCGAGCGTGTCCGGCGCGGCGGTCAGGTCGATGCCCGGCAGCGCGAGCGATTCCTCGACCAGCGCTGGAAGCTCGTCGTCGGGGATGATCGAGAACTCCACGTCGATCGCGGCCGGGAAGTAGCCCTGCGTGAAGTCGACCGGGCTCACGACACCCGGCGGCAGCGGGCCGGCGGGCGGCAGCGCGGGGAAGTACGAAGCGGCGGGAAAGCTGCGGCCGTTCGTGAGCTGGACCACGTCCGCAAGCTGCCCCTGGTGCTGCAGGAGATGTGCGAGCCGCAGCGCATGCGGCGCGAAGCCGAGGCCCGGCAGGTCGTTGCGGTCGGCGCCGAGTTCGCGTCGGACCATCGGCGCGTCGATCCATGCAAGCGTGTTGTTCGCCAGGGCGATCATCGCGATCGGCAGCACGTTGGCCGAGAGCCCGCGGTCGGTGCCTTCGACGAAGATCGTGCGCGCCGCGCGGCCGCGGCGGGCGTTGAGATCGTCCGAGGCGCCGTCGTCGGGCCACGGAATGAGCACGATGGCGGTCGCCTCGATTACGTCGCCGTCTTCGACGGTGCGCTGGCCGGTGATGCTGGTGGGATAGGCGCCGATCGGGTTCGCGGTGAATTCGACCGGACGCAGCGCGAGCACGAAGAGTCCGTTGCGGCTGCGCTGCGCGATCTGCGGAAACCGCCCCAGCCCGAACTTCGCGGTGAATTGCTCGGCGCGCGGAACGTTGGCGAGGTTCACGCTGAGGTCGTCGGTGAGCAGCACGAGCTCGCCGGCCGGCGTGATGCCGTGGCCGGCGCTGATCGTCAGCGTCTGCGGTGCCCCGCCTTCCTCGACAGTGAGTCCCTCGGCCACACCGCTGCCCGCCGCCTGGCCGAGATCGGCCTCGCGCGTGAGGAAGTACTGCTGCTCGCGGATCAGGTCACGCGCTGCGAGGAACCGGCCGTCGAACCAGCGCGGGCGCTGGCGCCTGTCGTCCTGCACGAGCGCGCCGGCGGCCTTCAGCGCAGCGACGTCCTCGGGCGCGATCAGTTCGCGGTTGCTTCCTTGTGTCAGGTTCATGGCGAACTCCTTGAGGTTCCCCGGAATGAATGCCGTGAGTTCAGTACGCGGTTGGCGCAGGCGTGCGTGTTGTTGTCTTGGCCACGCGCGTGCAAGTCCCGCTCGGCGATGTCGCTCCTGCAACCCACTGGGCTTCCGCCTGCGCGGGAGCGACGAGGTTTGAGCGCTGCGCAAGCTCCGATCTCGTCATCCCCGCGCAGGCGGGGATCCAGTCGGCCGCAGTCTCTTTTGCAACCGACTGGGCTCCTGCCTGCGCGGGAGCGACGAAGGCTGAGACCGGGAGTCGGCGGGCGTACATGCCGGACCTCTCACGCACCAACCCAGCGCATCAACATCGCAATCGACGGCACGAAGCGGCGCGACCAGTTGTCGACAAGCACCGCAGTGCCATCGCGTTGCGGCGGGTCGTCCGGCGTGGCGGGAATCAGCACGCGGGCGAGGAAGATGGCGGTTGGGTCGAGCCCTTGCGGCGTTTCGGGCGCGGGCGCCAGCTGACCCTGCTGGCCACTGCGTCCGCTCGCGTCCCATGCCGCGAGCACGCCGTCCTGCAAGGCCGCGCGCCGCTCGGCGGGATCCGCGATGGCTGCGAGATCGGGGCCGGGATCGGGCAGGCCGGTGAAGTCGTCGTCAAGCGCGTCGCGTGCGATGAGCTGCAGCTCATAGGCGTCCTGCAGGCGCGACGTCGCGACCGAATCGAGCGCATCGAACGGCCCACTCGCGAAGCTCGGCGTGAGGCCCTGTTCGCAGGCGACGAAGCGCAGGAAGACGTCCGCGACGATGGCCAGCGCGGGCACTGCCGGAATATCGCCAGTGCCGGCCTCGGCCTGAATGCGCGCGGAGAGGAAGCGCGGGAGGTTGTCGAAGCGGCCACGTCGCAGCGTGTCGCCGCCATCCGCGGCGAGGCTTGCGTCGAACCAGCGCTGCAGCCGTAGGCACGCGGGGCGCGGGATCTCGACGAGCCGCCCGAGCCGGTCGATGGCCACGCCGGGCGCGACGCGGATTTCCTCCGGCGCGCCGGTCGTCGTGTCTTCCGGCTGGTAGCTCACCGCGAGCCCGGCGAGCGTGCCGCCGCCCGAGAGGAAGGCACAGGCCTCTGCCAGGCGGCTGCGATGGTAGGTCTGCTCGTCGCTGAAGTCCTGCGCGTCGAGCAGCATGCCAGTGGCGTAGAAGGGCCGCTGCGGCAGCGGACGCGCGTAGAGCGGATCGGCTTCCGGGAGACGTGTCGTAGCGCTCATTTCGGCTCCTTCCTGCGGGGTTTGCGCTTCGGTTTTTCGGCTTCGCGCGGGGTGACGACAGGCGTCGGCCGGATCACCGGATCAGGCCGCGGCGGTATCACCGGACCTGGATCGACGACTACGGGTGTGGGCCGGATGACCGGGCCGGGGTCGGGCAGTGGCGTCGGGATCGGAATGACCGGGCCGGGCGACGGGCCAGCCGGATCGATCGGGCCGGGGAGGGGCCCGACGGGACCGGGTCCGACGGGGCCGGGGTCGATGACGATCTGCCGCACCGCGACGAGCGCCGTCGCAGGCACGCTGCGGTTGCCCTGCGCATCGATGACGATGAGCTGGAACCGGTGCTGGCCCACGGGCAGGCCGGCGTCGACCACGATGGTTGGCGTCGTCGTGGTGAGCGATTGCCCGATGGCGAAACGCGCCATTGCGGTCTATCCGATGACGACGGCCGGTCCGAGGTAGGTCCAGACGTACTGGACGACACGCCCGCCGCCGACGTCGAACGAGCGCTCGCCGTTGAGCGTGAAGCTCGCGCCGGAGGCGACTGTAGCGGGTGCATTGAGCACGGCGGTCGGCGCGCCCTGGTCGGCAACGATGACGACCACTTCGTCGGGCACGGAGTTGTTGCCCGAGTCATCGACGACGATCAGCCGGAAGCGGTGGCGGCCGAGTGCGAGCGGGCGATCTGGGCTGACGGTGACCTCGATCGTCGGCGTGTCGGTCGCGATGTCGGTATTGATGACGAAATCGGCCATGGTGCTTTCTCCTTGCGACTCAGAGTTGAGGCAGGCGGCGCCAGATGTAGCTGGCGAGGCTTCGGCCGGGCGCCGCGCGCGAGCGGCTGGCGTCCAGATTGAACGAGTTGCCCGATGTGGCGATGAAGTCGTCCCCGGCATCGGCGACTGGACGTTCGGGTGGAGATGGCGCCGGCGCCGCGGCGCCGGCCATGCGCGGATCGAGTGAGACCGGGCCGATGACAAAGTCCTGGCCGAGACTGCTGATGTCGACGCGGGCGGGCTGCGGCACCTGTGACGGACCAAGATAGGTGTCGACGCCAATGAGGCTCGCGATGCCGACGAGGAACGGCCAGGTGGCGGTCTGCACGTCCGTCAGCACATGCGCAGGCGATTCGAGCTCGACGATGCGGCGCAGGAGCCCGAGGTCCTGCGGCGTCACGGTCTGATGCACCAGCACGGTCGCGCGGTTGGCGAGCTGGTCGAGGAACGCGATGACGTCGGCGTTTTCCTGCGCGGTTGTGATTTCTGTGCGAAAGCGCGCGAGCAGCTCGACGCGGGCCTGCTCGCCAAGCGTCAGGGTGTCGCCAACGACGGAATTTCCACTTACCACGAGGCTGGGCAGCAACGGGTCTTCATCACCTGCGAGGTCGACGCCGAGCAGCGTTGCGAGGATGCGGCGCAGGCGGAAGTTCTCGAGCACGATGATCTCGCCGCCACGAACGCCACCTCCGCTGGCGATGTCGAGCGCCAGTTGGAGGCCAAGGCGCGTGCCGTGCAGGCGCGCGAGATACGGCGCGGCGGCGAGCCAGGCGCGACGACGGGTGGCTGGCAGCGCGGGGTCGAAGGCCACGCCGATCCAGCCTGCGAGCCAGTCGAGATGTTCATGCGGCACGCCATTCGGATCGGTGAGCAGATGCGCGGCTGCAATCCGGTCTTCGAGCGTGGTCAATTCGCCTTCGAAATTGTCGAGAAACCGTTCGAGGAAGTCCGCAGGCGTGGCACGCGGCGTGAAAACAGAAATAGCGTTGTCATCCTTCTGCAGGCGCCAGGCGCGGCCGCTTTGAGGATCGCGCAGCAGCCACTTGCTGCTGGTGGCTTCGGTTTCAACCGTGGTTGCCTGTCCGGCGGCGGCGCCTGCGGCGGTGAGTTCATCGAGCAACGTGTCATCCAGTGGGCCGCCTGCGTCGAGTGCGCCATCGAACGTCGTGGCGATTTTCCCAAGCAGCGTGCCGGGTCGGCTTGCGGGTATGCCGAATACGCTTTCGCGATACAGCCGTGGCAAGTACTGGTCGCGATAGGAAAAGCGGCTGCCGTATGCGCGCAGGGCAGCGACCAGTGGCGTGACGCGGCCGTCGCCCGAGAGCGTGACGCGCACCCACAGGTACCTGCCGATGAGCGTGCGTACCTGCTGGCGTGCGTTCTGGATCAGCACCGAGAGTAGGCCCGCACGGCTCGGTTCATGAACCCAGGGTCCGAGGCCCGGATGGTTCGGCAACTCGGATGGCGCGCGTTCCCATGCGGCTTGCGGTGCGTGCGGTTCACGCCTCTCCAGGGGGTCGCCGAAGTAGTGTGGCTGCCAGGGTTCTGGATCGTTCGCATCGGGCGGTGTGGCATCTGGCGTCGCTGCGAGCCATACCACGAAGCCTGTACGGGGTGGCAGTTGGGCTTCGGCGTAGAGGCGATGCCATATGGTCTGCAGCGATCCGCTGTCGATGAGATGCAGGTCGGAGGCGGAGCCGAAGCTGCGTGCCTCGCCATGCCGTGCGAGATTCGAGATGGAAAGGGGATGGAGCGGTTCAGCGCCACGCACTCCATCCGCAAGTTCGACTGGATACAGGGCAGGCCCTTGCAACCGATGCACGAATGGTGCTTCGATGGCATTCGTCGCCAGCGGATGGAACTCACCGCTCGGCATGACGACGCCATCGCTGCGGGTGGTGCCCAGGTCGAATGCCGGTGCGTCGCTTCGGCCTGGCAGGCGAACAGCGATCTTCCCGGCGGCAAGCCAGTCAAATGCGTAGGCATATCGTGCTCCGCTGAGCACAATCGGTGGCCGGAGGTGTTCGGTACGGGTATCGAACGGGCGTAACTGCGCTTCGCCGTCTCCGACCCAGGTAAGGAATGCGAGGCTCGAATCGGTGGCGCCTGCGAGTGCCTGCACGTGCTCGCCCGGCGGCCAGTCGAGGTCCGGAAGGGGGCGCAACACCGGTTCATGGCAGTTCTCGGGTGCAGGACGGAAGACCGTGCCGGCATAGTCGAAGAAGGGACCGAGGGGGAGTGGCTGTCCAGTGAGCCGTGCGAGCCGCCCGGTTGATCGTTCGAGTACCCATACGCCACCGGCCGGATCTGCGGCCAGACGCCACGGCACGAAATCGGCTGCCGCCACGGTGATGTCGTCCCAGCGACTACGCAGGTCGTGCATGCGGATGGAGTCGGGCAGGGCGCAATAGAGAATGCTGTCGAAGCCGACGATGAGGTCGGTCGGCGTCGCTTCGAGCGGTAGCATCACCGCTTCGTCCGGCAAGGTGCTACGAGCGACGATGGCACTGGCAGTGGCGTTCCAGTGTGCGACGGCGCCTTGCGGGTCGGAGGTACGTGGAATGCGTTCGAGGGCGCTGGTTGCGATCGATAGCGCGGTTGTCGGGTCGGTGGGCTCGGGTAGCGTGCGTTCGCTGGCTAGATGCAGGACCTGGCAGTCGGAGTCGTAGGTAACGTGTTGTTTCGAACGCCAGTGATTGGCGTTGGCCAACAGCCAGAAGCGGAGGTTGTTGGCGTTCATGAGAGGGCTCTGCGGACGGGGGACCGGTCGATCGTCCGCCGCCTTCCAACGTTTCGCCCGTCTGCGCTGCGATCACGGCCACGGTGTGGCGCCTGCGTTCGACTTTTGTCGCCCCCGCGCGGGCTATGGTTGGCTGCGACGCCTCCAATGTCTACGCAACCTCCGAAGCGCGTCGCTCCCGCGCAGGCGGGAGCCCAGTTGGATACAAGGGCGCGTATGGCCGACTGAACTCCCGCCTTTGCGGGAATGACGGGATCCGTGGTGGTGAGCCCGACCGTCGGGGCCTCCAATGTGTGTGTGACCCTCAGCGCTCGTCGCTCCTGGGCAGGAGTCTGCAGTCTGCTCATCAGCACACCTCTGGTACGACGGGTACCGCCACGGCATCCGCGTCCGCAAACGGGTTCGGCAACGCCTTCAGATCAGTCGGAGGTGAGGTGCCCTCGACTGTGACCACGGACAGCAATTCGGGCAGTTGCCATGCGCTTAGCATGTGCGTTTGTGTGCCGTCACTCGAGTTGCGGCTCAAGAGCCGCCAATCTGCACCCGTATCGAACTCGGCACGTTCGAACAGATTGAGCCCTGTTACTTCGAGTACGCCTGCCACGCGTGAGATCTCGACCTCCAGTTCGCGTTCCCGCACGCCACGCCCGAGGGGCCAACCGGTACCTTCCGATCCGCCCGGCGGCAATGGCCACAGCAAGCGGCGCAGCGTCTTGCGGACTTCGAAGAGCACCGTGTCACGCGCATGGCCGTCGCGGAGGGTGATGCCCACTGCGACGCCTAGCGCGACATATTCGCAGCCGATCACGTACAGCTCGGTGGCCAGTGGCACGCGGCTTTCCAGCCACGCATGAATCTTCTCGATGAAGGGTCTGTCAGGACGTGGGTTGCGCCCGGCTGTCGCAGCGGGGTCGAAGGCTTGCGCGGGCAGGGCCATGACGCTGACTACGCCGGGTACGTTGAAGCGCCGGTCACGCGGTTTGAAGCGCGGCAATACCTCAACGCGACCCACTTCGGCGGTGGGCGTGCTCATGGCGATCTGTCGGTAGTCGGCCGACGTGACGGCGCGATCGCGGTGATGCAGGAAGGCTGGGATGCGTTGTTCGGCCCGTGCGAAGGTTTCGGCATCGATGCCGCCGTCGGTAGACAGGGGTTGCGAGACGATCAGGGGAGGGGCTTGGCGGCCGTCGATCCGGCTTGCCGTGATTGCGGCAAGGCTCCCGGGTGGCAGGTTGCCAGCCTGGCCGCCGCCGAAACGCCCGTAGGCGAGCCGGATGCGCATCTGCGCGTCGGGAACGCGTCCGCGCACACCGTCGCCAAAGCGGATCGTGCCGGCTTCGGCATCGAGTTCGAAGGCTGCTGCGCTGCGCGCAATGTTTGGATCGGCGCTGATCGCACCGAGATCGTCAACGCGAAACCACGGCTGGTAACCGCGCTCGGGTTCTTCGACCTGGATGCGCAGCGTGACGGCGTCGCAGGATGCTTGGGGAAGCTGGAACGTCTGGTCTGCCGTGCCGGTTGAAACGCCGATCACACGGCCGGAGATCGTCATGCGCTGATCGATCTGAACCGCGTTGATCCCGGCCCACGAGAGTGAAAGATGCCCGGCCCCCTTGTCCGGCTGCGGGCGCAGGCGTAGCCACGTGATCAACCGCGCAGCCTTGTCGATGTCGTCGATCCGTGGCGGCGTGTCGCCCACGCCCGCAGCGGGGTTGAGTTCCACATCGTTCTTCGGTGCCCAGATCAGCGACTCGTCAGGCAGCGGCAGCCGCAGGATGCCGGGCTGCGTGAGGCCTGCCGTGGTGTCGGTGCCGGCCTGCGGTACCAGCGTCAGGTAGTCGGTTCCGCCATTGGCGCCCCGGGTAGTGATTTCCCACATTGCAGGGAAGGGCACCCGCGGGTTTGCTGCGTCGATGAATTCGTCGAAGTCCTCGGGCAGGGCAAGTGCGGGTACGACACCCATCGACAGCAGCGCGGGGGCGCCCGTATTGCCACCGCCCAGGGCGTTCTTGATGACATTGTTCAAGGATTCCTGCTGGGTAGGTTGTGGTGCCCGTGGGGCGAGCAGGGCGAACCAGAGAGCGCGGTCAACCGAGAGGGCAAGAACGTCGATACCGCTGGGTTCCGCGCGTCCGCTATCGAAGACCGGTGTGGTCTCGTACCCCTTTGCGTTGCTGAGTCGATGGACGGACTTGAGCCCCTCGATCACATCGGCCATGCGTGCGGCTTCGGCATCGTCGAGTGCCCGTTTGTAGTAAGCCTCGGCGCTGATCGGCAATACGGCGGTTTCGGTCAGTGTTTCGAATGACACCGGGCCGGCAAGGGTTGCGCCGGGGAGCAAGCTGGCTACGGCGGTTTCGGTGGGTTGTGCGAAGCCCAGGGCGACGATGCCCGTGGCTGGCAGGGCGGGTTTCAGTTGCTGGCCGAGGAGCTTGAGGAAGATGAGCCGCTGGCGTTCCGGGATCAGGTTGGCCCGATAGAGCAGCGCGTCGCCGAGCCAGGCGAAGAGTTCGATCAGGGTACGGCCGGGGTCGCCAAGGCGAGGGTTGGTCCATTCGGGCGTGTGCGCAGGAATTCGCGCGAGCATTTCCTCGACGAGATCGTCGAAGCGTCGGTCGTCGAGACTCGGAGGCTGGAATGGCATGGTGGGCCCCTTTCCTCAGCTCTCGAGCTGGACTGTGACCCCGAGTGTTGCGGGCGCACCGGTTCGAGCCAGGCGATAGGCGATTTCGACGCGTACGTGGCTCGGTTCGAGCGGCACTTCGAGGACGTCGACGCGATCGAGCAGGATGCGAGGCTCCCAGCGCGCCAGCGTGTCCTGTACGAGATCTCGGATCCTGCCTCGCGTGGCAAGCGTGTTGGGTTCGTTGAGCAGGGTGTCGAGTCCACCACCGAAATCCGGCCTCATGAGCTGTTCGCCCGGCCGCGTGGAGAGGATCACGCGGATGAGCTGGCGCACGCTGTCTTCGAGGTTGGGATAGTCAAGCATGCCGTTGTCATTCGGTAGCGCGAACAGTGGCCAGCCGATTGGCGGAGCTATGAATGCGGTCATCATTTTTTCCCCGCCTTGGGGAACGGGATGCAGATCTTGATGAACAGCATCCAGCGGAAGAACAGGTCGAACAGCGAAAGGAAGATGTTGAGGACGATGAAGGCGCAGAGCGTGATGATCGGAATGCTGAAGCTGCAGATCCAACCGAGCGTGACGCCGCTGTTGTCCTTCTTGCAGCTCTGGCTGAACTTGCCTTCCATCATGTCCTTGGGGCTGCCGCCGAGCATGCACTGGAGGCTGGGTGGCAACACGAAGGACACATTCGGCTTGAGCGACTTGAGCAGCTCGCGGTCGGTGAGGTCGGGCATCGTGATCTGTGCCGGCGTGCCGGCGCCTTCGTACCAGGGCGCAATCACGAACGCTTCGCTGTAGTCGCTCCAGATGGTCTTCACCGGGCAACCGCTATCGGCTTTCACGCGGACAAAAGCACGCAGGCAGTAGCGAGCGTCGGGTTCGTCGAACCGGCCCGATCTACCCTTGACGGCAGCGAAGCGAGCCTGCATGGCCTGCGATAGTGCGGCAGCCAGTTGCTGGCGTGCAGTGTCGCCAAGTGCCGGCCAGCGCTCGGGCATTTCGACGGCGCCAATAGCCGGGTCTCGTTCGAGCAGTACCTGAGCGGCCACCTTGAGGAAGGTGCCAGCCGTGACGGTGCGGTGAACAAGTTCGAGCGGCTGTAGCGTGTAGGTGAGCGTAATCGTTTCAAGGAGGGCGAACAGGGTCTGGCTCTGAGCGCTTGTGCCAAAGGCGTCGAACTCGGTTGCCACCTGCCGCAGGAGCAGGATGAACTTGTGCAGCGCGGTTGTGGCATCGACGGCGGCAAAGGCGGCGCGTTCCGTGGCGATGGCGGAGAAGAGGCTGCCATCCATCGTCGTCATGACATTTGCGACGATGCCCTGCGGAGGTCCATCGCCCGGCTGCTCGATCGCTTCGAACCAGTTGCTGTCGAAGAATTCGCCTGGGTGAGGGAATGCATAGGCCTCGCCCAGGAGCGGTGGCATGAGGTGTGCGGCAAAGGCTTGTGAGGCGGGGCCGAAACCGTCGAACAGTGCTGGGAGGTCGGGTGGAGCGCTGGCCAGTTCGCTGCTCGAAGTAGGTATGACGCCGTAATAGACCGTTCGTCCGGCATCGCGGCAAACGTCCGGTGGGGTGGCGAACATCGGAATGACATGCTCGTTCAGGAGCGCCGCGTCGGTATCTGCGACGAGGCGGGCGAGCAGGCGATCGATGGTTGCGTCACCTGTGGCGCGGTGTGCCAGCCGCGCTGCGGGCTGCGGGTCGGCCCGGTCGTCGCCGATGTGGTCGACAGCTACCCAGCCGCGCAATTGCCCGGCCGCGCGCATCCAGCCTTCGAAATATGTTCGGCCCTGGATGTCGGTGCGGATCCGGCGCAGGACCATCCCCGCCGTATCGACCCGTGCGGGATCGATGCGCGGCCGTCCGGGGGTGTCGCACCACGCTTCGACCAGCGCAAGATGAAATTGGCGTTGGATGGGCTGGAAGAGCTTGAGGATCTGATCGCCGGTGCGGGTCGCCGCGATGTTGCTGGCGAGTCCCTGACGGCCGGCTTGCGTACGCAAGGCTTCCATGACGGCTTCGACGAAGTCTTCGTCATCGCGCTGCAGGACGACTGGTGCATTTCCACTACCCAGATCGCGAGGGGCCGCTACGACGGTGGCATGGTGGGCCATTCGTTCATCTCCTCTACCAGATGTTGCCTGCGCCCGGTGTGTAGGACGTGGACACCACGGATGTCGAAATCAGCGTTTCGCATTTGACGATCCCGGAGAACTTCGCCATCGCTGTGTCAACGTTGACCATCCCCGCAGAGACGTCGACTTTCGCTGCGGTCACTTTTACGTTGGCGGCCGCATTGACGGTGATGCCGGAGGTGTCGAGCTTGATGCTGTTGCCGTTGGCGTCTTCCACCGTGACCGTGCCAGGTCCGTCCTTGAGCGTGACCTTCTGGCCTCCCGGCGTTTCAACGATAAAAGTCTCCTGACCCTGCTGGTCGTCGAGCGTGAGCTTCACGCCGTTCTTCGATCGGATCACCTTATAGCGATTGACTCCGCCGCTCTGGATGTCCTCGGGTGGCGTGTTGGTGCCGTTCCATAGCCCACCTATGATGAGTGGATAGGATGGGTCGCCGTTCTGAAATACGACGAGCACTTCGTCATCGACGTCGGGCACCAGGAAAGCGCCGCGATCTTTTCCCGCAAATGGGCACACGACGCGCGCCCAGATTGGAGCGTCCTGATTGGTCACATCATCAAAGGCGATCAGGCGGATCTGGACACGGTTGAGGTGGTCGGGGTCGTCCAGGGAGACGACCAGCGCGAGGTAGGGGGCGTGGAGCCAGCCTACTGGCCTAGCCAGAAACGAGGCGCTATCCATGAGAAGCCTCGACGAACTCTGGCGTCGATCTCTGCCTTTGTGGGAAGTCGGAAGTCGGAGGTGACATAGACGTCTTCCACCCGACGCAGAGATCAAAGTCTTGACGAAGGTTCGTGCGGAAGAGGTTCATTACACGCCTCCGATGTAGGCACACTCGCCCACGAAGTCTGTCCGATAGCCGGATCGCTGGTCATACAGATGGCATGTTTCGACCACGTAGTACGTGTTGTCGAACAGCGCTCCCAGCCCGGACAGGCTCACATGGCAGCCGACGCGCAGCTTCGCGTTGCCTTCGGCTGTGCCATCCACGCGTACGAACCGGCGTGCCCGCTGGTCGTAGGCCGCCTGGGTCAGTGCAGTGGCTTCGGCGTCCGACGAGACAGCAAAGTGCCCGATATGCTCCGAGCGTTCTCCAAACGCATCCCGTAATACCGCTGCGCCTTCCTTGCCGCTGCCCGGACCGGGATGGGTGCCCGATGTTGTCTCCGCTTTCACCGCTACGCCGTTTGCGGCGCTCCATCCGCGCACCGTGACTCGGGTGATCTGGTTGGCGAGATCTGCTGTCACCCGGGCGCGGGCGAGTTGGCTGAACAGGACGAGTTCTACTGTGCCGCGCTTGACGTCGCCGCGGGGCGAGACCTGAAGCTGGGTACCGGAGATCTGCAGATCGGCATCGAAGCGTGAGAGCAGGCGCCGCAGGAATGCAAGGTCGCTTTCGTTATACTGCGCCCACGTGGCAACAGGGCGGGTGAGGCCGGTGACAACCGGGGTGAGGCCAAGATTGCCGGCAACCGCGCGCACGATGTCGGCCGGCGACTGCTCGGTGTAGATCTTGCTGCGCCGTGCCAGCCGTGCTTGCTGCAAGCTGTCTTCGGCGAGCACGCAGAGCTCTGGCGGGATGCCTGTCTTGTAGTCGGCTTCGAGCGCGGTGATCTTCCCGCGGAAGATTTCCCGCGGCTCGGTTTCATCGCCTGTATACACCTCAATCTGCCCGCCGAGCTTGAGCTTCGTACCGGTGTCGAATGCGACTTCAGCGCCACCGTCGGTCGTGCTCGCCCAGTTCGAGAAACGGAGTTCGAGGCTGCTCATCCCGCCTTCGGACTCTTTCATCGTCATGGCAAGCAGAAGTTCGGAGGCGCGAACGTCTTCCTCACCAGCAAGGCGCAGCGTGGGGCGGGCCCTGTAGATTGCGGACTGACTGACTGAGGTTTCTTCCACGATGTATTCCTAGTCCGTGATGAGGCGCGATTCGCGTTCGCGCATCAGGCGGATTTCGTAGCGCAGGCGTTCGGTCGGGTCGGCGCCATCCTGCGGGGTGGGCTGCGTGGTGGATTGCGGTGCCTCGGTGCCCTGTGGCGGCTCGATCTCGCCGCTGATTTCTTCAAAGACGATCGGCATGGCTGCTCCGCTCTAGCCAAATGAGATTCGCGTCGTGAGGTCCGCTTCGGCACCCACGTTGGCTGAAAGACTGGCGCCCCCGGCGATCTGTGCCCGTCCACCTGCCGCAAACCGGGCTGTCGTGCGGGTGTCAACGTTGGGCTGCGGCGCGAAGAGCGACACGCCGCTTTGCACGCTAGACAGGCTAGTCGCAGGGGTTCGGAGTGCGGCGAATGCTCCGCCGCTGGCCGATACGTCTGCACTGGTGGAAGCCATGACGCCACTGCTTCCACCTGCACCGAAACTGGCGCCAGTGCTAGCGCTGATCCCCGCTCCCGCGCTTGCACCGCTGTCAATTCCGATTCCGACTCCTGCTCCGCCTCCAATACCCGCGCCTGTCCCAATTCCGATCCCCGCGCTGGCACTTACGCCAACTGAGAATGCGGCGGCGGCCTGGAGGCTCACTGACCCGCCGACTGCGAGCGCCACCCCTGCGCCAAAGCGCAGCGAGCCTGATCCGTTGAGGGACGCAATCGCGCGCGCTGCGCGGGGGTCGCCCAAGGCATTGGCCAGCGCGGATGCACCGGCGGGGCCGCGTGTCTGGTCTTCGGCGGGTTGTGCATGGACAGT
The DNA here is from genome assembly GCA_031555325.1 of Niveibacterium sp. Taxonomy (GTDB): domain Bacteria; phylum Pseudomonadota; class Gammaproteobacteria; order Burkholderiales; family Rhodocyclaceae; genus Niveibacterium. Next base: position 17,101 of record JAVBUM010000025.1, read on the forward strand.
TGCAGGCGTGAGGCTGGTGCCGTCGACCTTGGCGTTCGGGTTATGGCTGCTTTGGAAAACGACGTCCTGGCTGCCGAGCGTGATATCGATCAGTGCGCGCAGCGGGACACCGCCGGCCGAGAAGAAATCGATCGTTTCCTTGTACTGCTCGACGATGCCGTTGAAGCGGTAGGTACCCCAACGAAACTCGACCAACGGGGGCGTCTTGTCGTTGCTGCCGCTCCCGCCGAAGGGCTGCAGCAAGCGGGCCATCTTGTCGGTGTCGGTTCGTACGTCCGCGCCGGTTTGCGTAGTGTCGAAAACCAGCTGCATGGATAGCTTCGCCGTTGTTTGACTGACGTGCTGCTTTTTCTTCTGCCCCTTTCCTTCTTCCTTTATGGTGTTCTGGACGGTGTATTGCAGGCTTTCCGGATTGAAATGAACCGCGACGTCGACGCGCTGCGCGGTGGGTCCGCTCAGCGTGCGGAAGCGGGCAAGCTCGGGGCGCTCGACGGCGGGCGTGGTGGGCATCGCAATCCCCCTAGCGCAGGAGCCTCAGCCCTTCGTGGGCGAGGTGAAGCTCTTCGATCCCGACCTCGGCGCCGCGGGCGTTGAGATCGGCCGCCTTGAACTTGATCGGTAGGGCGCGTTCAAGGCCCCAGGCAAGTGCTGGTTTTCCGGTACCGTCACGCATTTCGATTTCTACGGCTAGCCGATAGGCATACGCACCGCCCGCAACGAGCTGCCACCAGTTCCAGAGATCGCGGGTGGTGGTCATTCCGCGCTTGAGGATGACGGTGGCAAAGGTAATGCGACCCATGCGCTGCACGGCGCCGTAATTGATGCCACCTGCCTTGATGACTTTCGGCTCCATGGTGGCTTCAAGGCCGGTGCACTCGGCAAATGCACCGCTGCAGAGGGTGATCTCTTCAGGCTTTGCAGGTGGCGTGGCGAGGGCGTCGCGCCGAAAGCGCACATGGAAATTGAAGACCTGCAAGGGAGCTAGACGATTTTCGGGCTGGTCGTCGGGATTGGGCATGTCATGCCACCTCGCGGATTTGGGCTGTGGCTGTTGCGCCGACGGTCATGTCGAGCACGATCGTGATGCGGCTGATGGCGGCGGCGGGCTGGATGTTGATGAACGCGATGAGGCGGCCGTTGTCGAGATCGCCCTGGCTCATCGTGCTGCGGTCGCAACGTACGCTGTAGGCGTCGTCGGCGGTGGCACCATCGAATGCGCCTTCACGCCAGAATGCATCGAGCATGGCCTCGAAGCTGCGGCACAGTCCGAGCCAGAGCGTGGGCCCGTTTGGCTCGAAGCAATGCGCTTCGCCGAAACGTCGGGCTGCGCGGCGTATCGCGCCGATCAAGCGTCGTGCGCCACCAAACCGGAATGCGAGTGCGGGAGAGGCAGTTACATCGGATTCCACGCATATGCCATCCGGCTCCTGTGCGATTACGCAGATGCGTGCGGCAAGTGCTTCGGTAGGGCTGTCGGCGCCCAGTCCCATGGCGGGGAGGGGCATAAGGCCGACGACATCGTTCAGGATCGTTCCGCCAACTGAGTGGAAGGTGCCGCGAACCAACGCGTTGCGGGCGAGGAGCCCGGCAAACATGCCGTCTGCTGGTTCGAGCGATTGCGGTAGATCGTCCGAACGGGTGGTGCGCAGCCACGGCCACACGTACTCGGCGTGGCTGGCAACCGGTGCGCCGGTGTCGGGAGGTGCTGTGGGGGGGGCAATGACGTCTGTGTTCGTAAGGAATGCCAGTAAGTCCGTGTCGGCACGTGTGCTGGCGAGACCGACGGCATGGCTGGCGTCGGGCGTGGCGAGTGGCAGGGCGCCGATGAATAGCACGTCCGGCCGGCGTTGCGAGAGGAATTCGCACGCTCGGCGAACTGCGGCACCCCATGCCGCGAAGCCGAGATCATTGCTCCTTGGGGCGGCGATGCGGGCGAGTGGGATGTCGTTGGGTAATGGTGGTGCTTCTGCGCTGCATTCAACGAAGCTCTCCGGCGCTGGAGCCGGAGAAAATGCGGTTGGCAAGACGGCCGGATCGACTGCACTGATGTCAGCAAGATCCGGTAGGCACAGGTGGCAGACTTCGGCCAAGCCGAGCAGGTGCTCGATGCCGTTCCAGTTGCGCGGGTCATCAAGGTCAAGGAAATGGGCCGGATCCAGCCTCGGGACCAGTGCCCGCAGGCGTGGGTTGCGGTTGGCACCGCGAACTCCGAAAGGCTCCAGATAGGGGAAAGGATCGGCCACGCGTACAACCCACGCGCGCCGTCCCCCGGTGGCAAAGAAACTGCGCACTGCGGCGCCGAGATAGGTCGTGCAGATCGTAAGGGAACCGCTGCGTAGCGGCCGGCGTTCCCAGGCGAACACCTCGGCGAAGTTGTCCCACGATTCGAATGCGATCGGGATCCGTTCGAGCGATTCGAGGCGCATATCGTCAACCTGCCACGGACCTTTGGTCCAGCCGGCGGCAACGAGCGACTGCCTGACTGGCGTCGGTAGTGGAGCGTCGCTTCGCCGGCCGATGTAGCCGATGAAGCAGGCAATGTCCGCCCGGTCGGGAGCGGCGATGACTGCTGGCGTTGCCGATTCGAAGCGCAGGCCGCTGAGCATCTTCTGGCTCCGATCAGGCCTGGATCTCGAACGCTTCGGCGGAGAACACAATCTCTTCCATTGCGACGTCGCCACCGCCCTTCCCGGCGAGCGTCGGGCCGGTGTATTTCGTCGGGATCACACCACGCAGTACCCACGATTGCACCGGTTGCTGTGCTTCGTCGAGCAGTGTGATCTTCATCGTCTTCTGTGCATCCGGACCATTCGTGCGGGCGGCCTTGATCCACTCGTACAACTTCTTCGAGTTCACCACGCCGCGCTTGCCGGTGACGTCCGATGCCGTATGGATGCCGGCAACTTTGCGCGTGTGGTTTTCCTTCTCGTTGCCGTTGCGGTATTCGGCAACTTTGATCTCACTACCGATTCCGGAGATGTCCGAGAAGCCTCCGAGTAGTCCTTCATCGTTGTCGAACTCGACGATGTAGTTGAAGGCACCGTAGGGCGTAGTCCTGGCCATGGTTTGCTCCTATCTCATCGTCATTGCGCGTCGGCGGTCTTCTGGCCGATGCGGAAGATCACGAATTCGGCGGGCTTGATGATTGCCACGCCGATCAGGCAGATGAGACGGCCGTTATCTAGGTCGTTTTGGGTCATCGTGCTGCGGTCGCAGCGCACGAAGAAGGCTTGCTCCACCGTGTCGCCAAGTAGCGCGCCGTTGCGCCACTCGTTGTAGAGAAAGTCGGAGATTGTCTGCGTGATGTTGGTCCACAGGCGCGGCCCATTCGGTTCAAACACCGCCCACTGCGTGCCGCGGTCGATCGAGGCTTCGAGATAGTTAAAGTAGCGTCGGTCGGAGACGTACTTCCATTCGGGATCGGATGAGATAAGCCGTGCGCCCCACACCCGATAGCCGCGTCCCGAGAGTAGCCGCAGGCAGTTCACGCCGATCGGATTGAGGACTTCCTGTTGATGGAAGTTCACGTCGATCTCGAAGCGCAGCGCGCTGAATACAACTTCATTTGCGGGTGCCTTGTAGACGCCGCGATTCGCGTCATTGCGTGCATAGATGCCACATACGTATCCGGAAGGGGGCAAGGCGATCTCGCGCGGAATATCATCACGGCCGGCACGGGCATTTGGGTTTGCTACGACCACCCACGGGTAATAGAGTGCAGCGCGGGTCGAGTCGAGCTGGCCGCGTAGGGTACGAACCTGACTCGGGGTTTGCTCGGGCGGTGTATCGAGTACAGAAATGCGGTAGGCGCGACGCGCCTCCGCATGTGAGATCAGGCCGCTGGCAATTGCCTGTGCGTCGGTGTAGGCAGATGACCCCGGTGCCGCGACGATCGAGACGTCTTCGAGGGCTGCAATTTCGCTAAGCGCGAGTGCGTATTCCGCGGCACTCGGTTCGGCACCATCCATGCCACCAGTCAGCGAAAAAACGTTTTGCGGTTCGCCCTGCGCGTTGTTCTCGGCGCCGTTGAATAGGGCGTCGTGCAGAGCGAGTGCGCTGACTGTTCCGCCAATCGCGATCGTGAAGGCGTTCTGTAGATAGTCCGCGCGGCGGGATGGTTGCTGGGCGAGGAGGTGACCGACCCAGCGTGGGTGACTCGCGTCATATCCGAGGTCTTCCCAGCTCATCGTTTCGCCTTCCTGATCAGTTGCCGTGACGCGCAGTGTGACGAAAAGCGGGTTCGATGCCGCGGCGCCCAGCGTTGCGGCGTCTTCGGCTGGATCGCCAGGCGATGCGGCGGGATGCCAATCGCTGCCGATCTTTAGATGGAAAGCGGGTGTCGCATCGGTTCCGGTGCGCAATAGTGAGCCGGATGGGGCGTTGCGCATGGTCACCTCGGATGCCGGCGCGTGCACTTCGGCGGCGGTAACCGTCCCGTTGCCATCCGAACCGGGAAAGCGTGCGGTGAAACCAACGGCCTGATCGGCGGGTGTCGCCGCTGGTGTTACGGCCACGCTGGCCGCCGCCGCTGTTGCGCTGACCGCGCGCGATACATAGAGCCGTGATCCCCCCTCGTTGAAGAACGCGAGCACCGCATGGGCAAGAAAATTGGTGTTCGACGCGCCACCCGACAAGGAAAAATCGCTGTAGCCACCATAGACGCGCAGGAAGTCTCCGAAGCTGGTGAGCAATTCAGGAGTCTCTTGGTCTTCCTCGTCAACGCGGTATGGACCCTTGCGCGTCGGCCCGACGAATGCCGTCGTGCTGGTGCCGACGCCTTCAATCGACTTGGCGCGAAAGCTTGTTTCTTCGACATACACGCCTGGTGCGAGATATTCAGGCATGGTTCAGCTCCTTTCAGCGACCTGCTGGCGCAGGCGTTCGTGTACGCGCTTCGCGCGGGGCAATCCGGCCCGTCGGACGCGAGCCTGCAAGGTTGGAGATGCCGATCGATGCAGATTCATGGAAGGTCGATCACGACGGAGATGGTCTGCTCGCGATGTGCTGCGATCACTACCTGTTGTTGCACAGCCGGAAGCGTGCCCGCACGGGCCTCGATGGCGTCCGGATCGACGATGGGCAACGGAAGCGGCACATGTCCGTTTACAACGTCGTCAGCGGGTGTACGGTGGCCAATCGCCGGGTCGAAGACGACCTGAAGCGTGACGGTGATTTCGGTGATGACGACGGCGTTGTCGTCTTCGGAAAAGGTCGTTACCGGCACTCCTGCTACGGGAATGAGCGCTTCCCCGCGCCAGTCCGACAACCCGCGTGCCAGCACGTCACCATTGCGCAGCACGCGTGCCAGCGCGCCGCCGAGCGCGTCACCGTTTGTTGACGTCAGCGTAAGACGCAGCACGGCCCAGTTGGTGGCGACGGCGCCGGCGGGCGAGGGCAGCATGGTGATGTCGAATGGACGGAACAACGATGACTCAGAGCCTGTGTTGGCCGGGTCTGGATCGCGGGGGAGCGAAAGGGTGGCGAAGCGTGGCAGGTAGGCGCCAAGCGGATCGGAGATTGAAACAGCCTGAGCGATAGAGCCAACCGCTGGCAGTGCGGGTGGAGCGGAAAAGCGGAGGGTGTAGTCGTCGAAACCCGGTGCGGATATCAGCACATATAGGCCACTACGGTTGCGCATAACACGGACGCCGCCTGCCCCAACGGACATCCTTCTGTCGATCGGCATGCCAGTGACCGTGTCCAGACATCTTATGGCGCCGAGCACGCGGAACTCGCTGCGTTCAAGTTCGGCAAAGGTATTCATTGCGCACTCCAGCGGCCGTAGGTGAAGCGGCGAGCGACGGCAGGTCGGCTGCCCTCGGCTTCGTCGTCCGGGTCGAGGCGGACTACGCGTGCCACATATGAGACTGAGAGCCGATAGGCTGGGTCGAGCGCGTCCCAGATCCGCATCACATCTTCGGTGGTCAGTTCGGCCGGGATCATCTGGATCACTTCGTCGCCGCTCCAGCCGGCGTCGGGTGACAGTGATGACGCATCGAGTACGGGAAACTGGTGTAACTGCCGCATCGCCCAGGCGATCGCCACTTCTTCATCCAAGGGATTCGAGGCCCAAGCGGTCAGCAGATAGTGCAGGTCGAGACCGAGTGGTACCGGGATGTCATTGGGTGTCATTGGGGGGCGGCTCAGGCGGCTGTGCTCATTGACGGTGAGTCGGTAGAGATACAGCGTCAGGCGTGTGGTTTCTTCAATCTCTCCAGCCAATTGGCCGGAGGAAACGAGATCGAAGCCGCAAGCGGGCATCGGACGCCCCGCCAAGCTGGGCGGGTAGGTGTTTCGCAGGAACGTCATGATCGAGCTTCCGACCGAGTGAACTGCGAAGACGTTTGCCATTGAGGTCTCGCTTATCGATTCAATTGAGAGTGCGGTTCGGTCGGTGCCTGGAGCGGTAGATCACGCGTCCTCCCGCAAATTCGTATTTCTCGACGACTCCCTCCCGAACCAGCGAGTCAAGTACGTCACGAACGGTTGTAGCCGGCACGTCTTCATCGAGCCACCAATCTGCGATCCCCTCGGCGCTATCCGCAGCGTCGGGGTGTTCGGCGAGATAGCGCCGGATCGCTTCGGCAATCCGCCGATGCGCGTCGCTCGGATCGTGCATCTGGGACCTCCCGTGGCACGCCGTTGTCCAGAGCGAAACCCATGCCTACTCCGAATCATTCGCGTCAGATCGGGAAATGCTAGGCCGTCGAGAAAGCGCTCGGTGACGTCTGGGGCAGATGCGACCCAGTCCGGATGCGATTCCGGGACGTGATTCGGTGCGGCAAACGGGCTACCGCGGTGCAAGTAATCGGTCGGCGGGGCAACTGAAGGCCGACTGACGGGATGGGATAGTCATGACCCGCCCGGGTACCCACTTTTTTCGCGAGACTTATTTCACGTTTGATTCCAAACAGCTGGGATGGCGCGACGCAGTGTCCCCGAGCTCAGAAATCGGGAATGCGTTTTCGGAAATGGTTCCGGTGCGAGAACTATTGCCGCATTTGCCTGCTTGGAAATACAGGATCTGGCGAGTTTTCCGATGGACGGGCGTCGAATTGAGAACCCCACTTTCGACCAAAACAACCGAGCTGTGTCGCGAGTATGAAAAGTCTCATGTCATACGCATTGAAATTCAAGTTTGTTTCAGAACTAACTCATTCAGAGGGGGTAGACAGCTCCCTAGCATTCGCCCCGCAGCAATCGACTTATTCATGTTCCGATAAATCGGTTTGATGCCAATAGTCGTCGGGGCAAGTCATGCCCGAATCAGAACTTCTTACTGGATTGGATAACTAAATGAAGATGAAGCTTATTGCCGCCTTGGCAACGGCCGGTTTTGCAATGTGCTCCCAGGTCGCTACCGCGTATGACGGCACGATCGCGTTTAGCGGCGCGGTCACTGCGACGACGTGCGTCATCAACGGAGGCCCTGGCAAGGACTTTACCGTTACGCTGCCGACGGTTCAGCATACGGCAGTCGATAACAACCAAGTTGCAGGCCGCACGCCCTTCAAGATCGAACTGACGTCTTGCTCAGCAGGTTCCAACTCGGTCCACGTCTATTTCGAACCCATCGGCGGCACCATCGATTCTGCTACCGGCTATCTGAAGAACACAGCTTCGAGTGGTGCAACGAACGTTCAGATCTCGCTGCTCAACGGCGATGCCTCCTGGATTGATCTGCGCGGCAACGATGGCGCTCAGAACTCCATGGCAGCGACCATCAGCAATTCCGCTGCCACCCTGAACTACTTCGCCCAATACCAAGGCGTCAATAACGCTCCTGTTGGCGCGGGTACTGTCGCATCGTCGGTTATCTACTCGCTGTCGTATCAATAAGGTGTATTCGGTGGCGCGATCATTTTCGCGCCACCTCTTATCTGCGAATCATGTCAGGGCTTTTCATGAAAATCGGACGAGGACTTCAATCGCTAATTTCAACTGGAATTCTGGCTCTTGGCTTGGGTGGATTGAATTCGGTTGACGCCTCTGTAGTCATTGCTGGCACTCGCGCCATTTATCAGGCAAAGGACCGGGAAACCACGGTAAAGATGAGTAATGAGGGCAAGACCCCGGCACTGGTCCAGGCATGGCTTGATGACGGTGATCCGAAGGCCGCGCCTTCTGAGGTTTCGGTTCCATTTACCATCACCCCGCCCCTGTCGCGAATTGATCCTGCCAAGGCGCAAACGCTGAGGATCATGCATACAGGCGAACCTCTGCCGACCGATAAGGAGTCGGTGTTCTGGCTCAATGTGCTGGAAATTCCGCCAAAGCCCGAGGTTGAAAGTACTGACGCGAATATGCTGCAGATCGCGTTTCGCACGCGCATCAAGATGTTCTATCGCCCGATGGGTCTTGCAGGAGAGGCCGTAGAGGCTCCGTCGAAAGTCGTCTGGCGCATTGTTCTGGATGGCAAGAATGCCGTACTGGAAGCGCGAAATCCGACTCCCTATTTCGTTTCCTACGGAAGCGTGGAGTTGATATCCGGCGAAACTGTTCTTGCAAACAATGACGGCGGAATGATTGCGCCTGGAGAAACGCAGGGCTTTCCGCTTTCGAAGAATGTCGCAGCCCCATCCGGTTCCAAGGTTCGGTATCAAGCGATAAACGACTGGGGTGGGCCGATCGACGGTGATTCGCCGTTGGGAAAACCCGATTGATTCCAAGCTAAGGCGCGAGCCCCGTGTGCTGGCTGATTCGCCCGCGCCGCAGCCTCGCGATTCAATTCAACAAGTTCGACCCCACCAAAATAACCTTGGTCGGTCCGGCCCGGGCTTGGTGTACGTCTGACCTATCGAGCACGGTTTCATGGCAAAACAACAATGCAGGTCGAAGCTGGCTCCCATGCGCTTGAGCCAATTGAGCATCGCTTTACTCACTGTGTTTACAGGCGCAACGATAGCCGATGCCGCAGTGGAATCTTCAGGCAATGAAGTCGAGTTCAATAGTTCGTTCCTCAAGCAGCCTGGTGAATCGGATGTCGTTGATGTCAGCCGTTTCCGCAAAGGGAATATTCCAGTTCCCGGTACATATCGCGCTGATCTCTACGTAAACGAAAGTTTGCTTGGACGTACACAAGTGGAGTTGAGGCAGGTCGGAAGTGACAACGGGGCCGTGCGGCCTTGCTTTGACAAGGCCCTGCTCGAACGAGTTGGTGTTGATCTTGGAAAGCTGGATCCAGAATCTCTCGTACGCCTTGATGTGGGCGTCGGGGCTTGTCTGTCGTTGCCCGAGCTTGTCAGCAATGCCGTAGCTACATTCGATATGAGTGAGCTGCGCCTTGACGTGAGTATTCCTCAGGTAGCCCTGAGTAGGCTCGCGCGTGGTTACGTAGATCCACGCTTCTGGGATGAAGGAGTTCCTGCTGCAATCCTTCAATACAACGCCAATTTTTATCAGTCCGACTCGTATGGACACTCATCGAACCAAGGCTATATTGGAGTTAACGCGGGCATTAATCTCGGAGCTTGGAGGCTCAGACACAGCGGTAACGCCACTTACGATGACACTAGTGGAACCAGTTACAGCGCCATTAGCACGAATCTTCAGAGATCTATTCGATCCTGGAAGAGTCAGCTCGTTCTTGGGGAGGCATATACGGATGGTGGTGTCGTGGACAGCTTTGGATTTCGCGGTGTCCGGCTCTTCAGCGATGATCGGATGTACCCCCAATCCCAACGAGGATATGCACCGACGATTCATGGCATCGCAAACACTAACGCACGTGTGCAGATTCGGCAGAATGGCAACACCATCTACGAGACCAATGTTGCACCTGGCCCGTTCGAAATTGATGACCTATTCCCGACTGGCTATGGCGGTGATCTGGAGGTCGTGGTCACGGAAGCTGATGGATCTGTACACGCCACACGTCTTCCGTTTGCACCAGTTGTAAATGCTCTGCGGCCTGGCGTCACGCGTTACAGTGTAATGCTAGGTGAATACAGAAATCCGAGTGCAAAGCATAAGCCCGTGATCACACAAGCCATTATTCAACATGGCGTTTCAAATGTGGTGACGACATATGCTGCGGCAACGCTTGGGGAAGACTATGGATCTGTCATTGGCGGCATTGCCCTAAATACTGATCTTGGGGCGATTGGTTTTGATGTAACGCAAACCGATGCTCGTTTCAGCCAAGGTGGAAACTACAGCGGACAGAGCTATCGGATGAGCTACAGCAAACGTGTCGAACCTACCAATACAAACCTTACGTTGGCTGCCTACCGGTATTCCACTAGTCGCTTCCTGACCTTAGACGATGCCATGATGCTTCGGGATTTGGATGGTGCATACCTAGCGATGCGGCCTGTGACTAAGGGAAGGCTTCAGCTCACACTTAATCAGTCCCTTCCCTCTGGTTATGGCAACTTCTTCCTAATGGGGTCGTCTCAGGACTACTGGAACAGGAGTGGCCGGGAAACCCAGTTCCAAGGCGGCTATAACAATACCTTCAAGCGAATGAGTTTCGGTATCGCGGGAGCTCGGCAATACAGCATTAGTGATCGAAAGTGGGAAAACCTTCTGATGCTGAATGTCGGTATTCCGCTTGGAAATGGCCAAGGAACGCCGTATTCAACGACGATGGTACAGTACAGTTCGTCCAATGCGACGTCCGTGCAGGAGTCGATCAGTGGCACACTCGGTGAGGGCGGGGTGGTCGGTTATGGTTTGAGTGCCAACCATCGTGAAGGCGGGAACAGTCCTGCAAGCTCCAGCGCCGCGGCAAACGTCTCTTATCAATCGCCGGTGGCGACACTGAATGCCAGTGTTAGCAAAGGCGATCACTTCCATCAGGCGGGAGCAGGCGTAATGGGAGGGATCGTTGCTTATGAGGGCGGCGTGCTATTGTCGCCGCAACTGGGAGATACTATCGGAGTCGTTGAGGCCGGAGGAGCGTCCGGTGCGCGGATTGTTAACAGCGTTGGCAATGAGATTGGTTCGAGTGGGCGGGGAGTGGTACCTAACCTTCTTCCATTTGAGCGCAATCGGATTGAGGTCGACCCCAAAGGATTGCCGCTGAACGTGGAGCTCAAATCGACAACCGAACAAGCAGTGCCGACTGCTGGGGCCGTAGTTCGAGTCAAGTTCGAATCGGAACACCTTGGACGAGCGGCGTTGATCAAGGCGCAGACAACGGACGGAAGGCGCCTTCCGTTTGGTGCGGAAGTTCTGGATTTGGAAGGGAAGGCCGTTGGTACTGTCGCCCAAGGCGGGCGGATTGTTCTGCGTGGTTTGAAACACGACAAAGGGAGTCTAGCCGTCAGGTGGGGTGTGAAAGAGACTGAAGCATGTACTCTTGAATACGCGCTGCCTCCTGAAGACGAGTCTGTGCAAGCTGTGAGCGGACAGGCGCAATTCGCCACTCCGGCTGAGGCGATCTGCAGTTTGGTGCGATCACAGTAGTTTGAGGAGGTTCAGCGCATCCCATCCGAAATTCGCAAACGAAATCGGCGGGCTTGCTGGATCATGACGAGTTGCTGAGGTCGATATGGAAAGATCGGAGCTTCTACTCAAGTTCGAATGAGTTGGCCGACGTGGGGCCGCCAATAAGCGGCCCATTTTATTGATATGGAATTTTCTAATTTGATCATTCGGCATGGCTAACGGTGTCGGGTTTGAAGTAGTTGGATTTGCCCCTGTATCTCCCAGGGCAATTTCACCTGTTTGTCATAGTTGAGTCATGCCCAATACTTGCATTCGCTCATCGTCATCCCAGGCGGTCCGCTTGCGACGCGGGCGTACGCTCTTCTTCGGGTGCGCGGTATCGAGCTTGAGCCTATTGAGGATGAGCCTGCGGATGATCGAGAGGTTCTCCGGTGCGTTGTCGCGGCTGACCATGCAAGCATCGTCGCGCATCATCATGTCCAGCCGCCAGCGGAGGTCGTTTCAGCCGAGCTGATACAGTAACGGGGTTCGATCTTGGGTTTCTTGCCGTCCTCGGCCCTCAGCGAGAGGATGCGCTTGAGCGTACAGCGGCCGGGCGATCACCTCAGCGCGCCACGCGATGCGTCGGCCATGCCCGCGTTCGGTTTGTTCGAAGGCGCCTGCCTCGGGCACATCGGCGAAAGCATCCTCCAGCGCCTGACGCAGGCTCGCTTGATTGCCTTCCACACACAACAGGTAAGTCGGCGCCGCGCGCGGATTTGTTGTACCAGATCGGTCTGGCAGCCGATGGCATCAATGCTCACCAGACATCCACGCAACTCAAGTGCCTCGAGCAAAGCCTTGGCACCGTCCAGGTCGCAGCCCTTGCTCCCGACTTGATGCTGCGCCAGCGTCAGGCCGGCCTCGGTGGCAAAGGCGCTGACCAGGTGGATCGGATTGGCG
>JAVBUM010000104.1:0-36494 GCA_031555325.1 Niveibacterium sp.
CCAAGATCGAGCGCGACGTGATCGCACGCGGCGTGTTCACCTCAGTGGCCGATCTGAAGCGAAAGCTCATGCGCTACATCCGCAAATACAACGAGCAGCCCAAACCCGTGAAATGGAAGTACTTCGATCCAACACGGCGAATTACTACCGAATCAATCGTTACAGGCCACTAGTCGACCTCCGGCGGCCACGGAGCCGTACGGCCAATGCGTGCGTTGCGGGCGGGGCGTATTGTGGGCCGTGTCCGGCGCTCGGCGAGCGTCGGTCGATGGGGGCAAGGAGCCATCGGCACCCGACATCGGGTGCCCGTTTGCACTCTACTGGGCAACCATTTCCAGCGTGATTTCGAAGCGAGACTGCAGCCCCAACTGCGGGCTGAGTAACCGTCTTCGAAGTCAGACAGGGAGGAGCTCCAGGGTTGCCATGGCGTTAAGCGTGATCAGCAGCTTGCGTAGGTGGGTTGGGGAGCGTGGCGACGGTGATCAGACGGCCGCAGAACGGTTTGATGACCGGATTGTGGCTGCTGGCGGCTAGTGCGGCCATGTACAGCACATGCCAGATCTCGAATTGTCCGCCCTGAAAGCGTTGTCGCTCCTTGTTCGAGCCGGAATGATTGGCCATCGGTGCGACGCCAGCACGGCAATCTCGCGGTAGTTCAGCCGCCCCGGCTTGGGCAATCGGACGATCAACGCTGCACTGGCGACCGGGCCAATGCCGCTGGCTGACTGAAGCAGTGTCGAGCTCGCCCAAGTGCTCGCGCACTGACCAACCCTCTGGGTGTCCATGTCATCGAGTTGTGCCTTGAGCGTTGCGACAAGGTCGCAATGCTCGGGTGCAGGCAACCGCACGCAGATTCCTTTGAAGTCGAGCGCCTAAGCTGGTATGGGCGCTGTCGTCATGGCCTGCCGTGCAGGCATCCTTGCGGCAGTAGGCGTTAAGGAACGTGGCAGAATTGCCCGGGCCGTCCTTTTGCCAGAATTGGAGAATCGCGATGGGCTTCATCGGGGCACTTGTGTTTTCAAGGCGCGGTCATAAATGACAGATATGAAGCATCTATCAGATCTGAACCTTTCCAGTAATGACGTGCGTTCGCGCTTGGCGACTGACCGGCGGATTCCGCATGAGCCCGAGGCTGTCGACCGGCTCGACCTCACACCGGCAGGTGTGCTTGTGCCGATTGTCGAGCGTGCCGATGGACTCCATGTGATGCTCACCAAGCGCACATCACACCTGAAGCATCATCCTGGGCAGATCAGCTTTCCTGGTGGTCGCGTCGAGGTGGACGACACCGATTCCAGTGCCGCAGCCCTGCGCGAAACAGAAGAGGAGACCGGTATTCCTCGTGCTGCCGTGGAGCTTGTCGGCCGGCTGCCGGACTATCCGACGGCGACCGGATTTCTCATCTCGCCGGTTGTTGGTCTGCTCCATCCGCCGCTGTCGTTGGTGCCCGATCGCTTCGAGGTCGAGGAAATTTTCGAAGTTCCGCTCGGTTTTCTCGTCGATTCGCGGAACCACCATCGGCATTCAGGCGAATTTCGTGGCGTTACACGCCACTACTGGGCCATGCCCTGGGGGGATTACTACATCTGGGGTGCGACAGCTGGCATTCTGCGCATGCTTTCGTTTGCGCTTGCGGCCGAAGGGTCTGCCTACCCCTGATTCCAGGCCCTGTTGCGCCAGAACCCCGGCTGGCGCGGGTCTTCCGACCTTTGTGTTATCTTGCGGTGCACATAAAAGGTGTGCCGCATATCGGTCCATAGAACGCCTGCCATGACGCTGCTCTCGCTGCTGGTCGCCATCATCCTCGAACAGATTCGCCCCTTGCCGGTGCGCCGCTTCGTTGAAGAACCGGTCGCAGCGCTTGCGCGTTTCATTGAGAATCGGCTCAATGATGGCCTTGCGCGACACGGCACCATTGCATGGTGCGCAGCGGTACTCGGGCCGACGATCGCTGCGGCTGTTATCTACGGCGCACTCTATGCGCTGCAACCCGTCGCAGCCGCGCTCTTCAATATCGTCGTGCTCTATCTCGGCATGGGGTACCGGCAGCACAGCCATTACTACGGACGGATTCACGCATCATTGCGGGCTCGCGAGCTTGATGATGCGCGAGCGTTGCTCGCCGAGTGGCGCGGAGGACGCTACGACCACACCCCGTCAGACGAAGTTGCGAGGCTGGCAATCGAGCATGCCTTGGTCGTAGGTCACCGGCAGGTGTTCGCGTTGTTCCCCATGTTCCTGCTCTTCCCTGGACCTAGCGGGGTGGTGCTCTATCGCCTGTCGGAGCGTTTCGCCCACCTGTGGGCCGAAGGGCGCGAGCCGGGGTTTACCGAGTTTGGGCGTTTCGCACGCCGCGCCTTCGATATCATTGACTGGATCCCCGCGCGGATTACCGCGATCGCTTTTTCCATCATGGGTGACTTCGAAGGGGCCGTGTATTGCTGGCGGACCCAGGCCTCGCTCTGGCCGCGGCCAGTCGATGGTGTGCTCATCGCCAGCGGCGCAGGAGCGTTGGGCATTCAGCTCGGCAACCTCGTGCACGATGGTTCCGAAGTCGTCGAACGGCCCGAGATGGGTACCGGTGAGACGGCGGATGTGGATTTCATGTACAGCGCGGTGGGCCTGATCCGGCGCACATTGGTGCTGCTTCTGCTGCTGCTCTTGCTGGTCGGTATCACCGGTTGGGCAGGCGTCTGAATCTCAAGCAACGAACATCTGATTCTCAAACAGTCGGCCATTGTGCCGACGACCATACGCGGGCACGCCCGCATAGACCAACAGGGAGAGAGCATGAGTCAGAAAAGAGAAGTGGTTTTCGTGAGTGCCGTGCGGACCGCGATCGGCGGGTACGGTGGTTCGCTAAAGGATTTTGCGCCGAGCGACCTTGCCGCGCGTGTGCTGCGTGAGGCGGTATCGCGGGCAGACGTCGATCCGGCGCAGGTCGGGCATGTGGTCTTCGGCAATGTCGTGCACACCGAACCGAAGGACATGTACCTGTCACGCGTGGCCACAATCAACGGCGGTATTCCGCAGGAAAGCGTCTCGCTAACACTGAACCGCCTGTGTGGCTCCGGCTTCCAGGCCGTGGTTACGGCGGCCAATGCAATCCAACTGGGTGATGCGGACGTGGCGGTTGCTGGCGGCGCCGAGTCGATGAGCCGTGGTGGCTACCTGATGCCCGCTGCGCGTTGGGGCGCGCGCATGGGCGACACGAAGATGATGGACATGATGGTGGGTGCGCTGACCGATCCGTTTGCCACCACGCATATGGGCATCACAGCCGAGAATGTTGCCGCCAAGTACGGTATCACCCGTGCCGATCAGGATGCCTTCGCGGTTGAGTCGCACCGTCGCACTGCAGCGGCAACCGATGCGGGTCATTTCAAGGACCAGATCCTGCCGATCGAGATTGCGAGCAAGAAGGGTTCGATCTTCTTCGATACTGACGAGCATTTCCGCCGTGATATCAGCCTCGAAGGCATGGCGAAGATGAAGCCGGCGTTCCAGAAGGACGGCTCGGTTACGGCGGCGAATGCCTCGGGTATCAACGATGGTGCTGCCGCGCTGGTCATGATGGAAGCTTCCGCAGCTCAGCGGGCCGGCCTCAAGCCACTCGCGCGTCTGGTTTCCTACGGTCACGCTGGCGTTGCGCCCGACCTGATGGGTACTGGCCCGATTCCTGCCGTGAAGCTTGCGCTTGAGCGCGCGGGTCTCAAGGTGGGCGACATCGACGTGATCGAATCGAACGAAGCTTTTGCGGTGCAGGCGCTATGCGTGGCGCGCGAGCTGGGGTTTGATCCGGCAACGGTGAACCCGAACGGTGGCGCGGTCGCACTTGGCCACCCGATCGGCGCAACGGGCGCGATTCTCACGGTGAAGACCATTTATGAGCTGATCCGCACGCAGAAGCGCTACGGCCTGATCACCATGTGCATTGGTGGTGGGCAGGGTATCGCCGGAGTGATCGAGCGGCTCTGATCACTGCCTTCGAATGACCGGACGGCAAGGCGGTTCAATCGCCTTGCCCAAGTCCGGCTCTGTGAAACATGACTGCCTTGGCCGCTGTCATGGGCGACGAAGTCTGGTCGGGATGACAGGCGGGGGCATGGTCCTATCGTTCGCCGTACACCCGAGGAGATACTCGTCTTGTTGGTTGCTCGCTCCGCGCGCTATTCGCTGATCCTCGAAGTCCTCTGCTGGGTCCTGCTTGGAGTAGTCGCGTATTGGAAATGGGGCTGGAGCCTCACCAACACCATGCTGGGACTTGCTGGTGGGTTCGCCGGTTTGCGTGCCGCCGTGACGGCAGGGACGTTTGCCGTGGCGATCGCACATTCGCCCAAGCTGCCACGCGCACTGCGGATCGGGCCGATCGGCGGAACCCGGACCTTCTATAAGGAATGGTTCTGGCTCACGGTGACCTATGGCTTGTTCATCCCGTTCGACCACCTGTTCTTGCGGGGTGACCGGCTCGGACACGCCGAAAGAGGCCGGCTACCGGTCCTGCTTGTTCATGGCTATGGATGCAACCGTGGCGTCTGGGTTTATCTTGCGCGCGTGCTCTCCAAAGCGGGGTGGCCGGTTACCACTTGCAACCTCGAACCGCCGCGAGTCTCGATTGATGAGTTCGCCGATCAGCTCGCCGGCCGGGTCCATGAAGTCCTGCGCGAAACCGGTGCGCACAAACTGATCCTCGTCTGCCATTCGATGGGGGGACTCGTTGCCCGGCAATACCTTGTGAGACATGGCCACGAATCGGTGCGAGCGCTCATCACCCTGGGTACGCCGCATCAAGGTACTGTGCTTGCCCAATATGGGGCAGGGGATTGTGCGCGACAGATGGAACTGCGCAACCCGTGGCTAATGCGGCTACCTAATCGCGTCTCCGTCCCGTTTGTCTCGATCTACAGTCCGCATGACAACTTCGTAGCCCCGGCTGGCCCATGCCAGATCGCGGGCGCCCGAAATATAGCCGTGCCCGGCGTGGGCCATGTGCACATGCTGTTCTCGCACCGCATCGCCAATCACTTGCTGCGTGAAATGGCAGGTGTGCGTTAACCACGCACCAGTCGGTTCCAGGATATCTGTTCCGAATATGGCGGCAGGTACGCACCAGAGGTGCCACGAGGGTGGCGGCTATTGGTGGAACTTCCTTCAGCCCGTGATGAGTGCACCAGTCATCACGATGTGGAGTGGGCTTGCGGCTCGTGAGTGTGGGCATTGACGCTGTCTTGCGCGTGATTGCTGGGAGGCTCCTGCGTCGGAAGCCTGTAGGGCCAAAGAGCGCACGAACACATGGGTGTGGGGATGATCTTGCCATGACAAACAGGTGAGATCGGCCTGGGCTTTGAGGCGCTGATGGGGTTGCAGTGACCGTACGCTCCTGCGGCTCATGCTGCTCGCTGCGCTAAACTGCACGGATGCGCAAGTCCCTTACTCTTACAGCAAAGCTCGCATTGATCGGTAGCACGTTTCTGGCGCTGGCGTTGGCCTCGATTGGGCTCACCCTTTGGGTGACCTGGCAACTGGAAGGTGGCGCGGCGGCGGTCAACGAAGCGGGTCGGATGCGCATGCAGACGTGGCGCATGGCGCAGAGCCTGCAGGTTGATGGCACGCTCCATACGCAGGCACTCATGCAGCGGTTTGACGAGAGCATCGAACTGCTCCGCGTCGGCGATCCATCGCGCCCCCTTTTTGTGCCGTGGGATTCCTCTGCGCGGACTGAATTTGCCGACATTGAGCGACGGTGGAGCGTGTTGCGCGCACGTTGGCTTGCCGACAAGCCGCCCCCACCGATTGAGACCGCAGTTGAGGCCGAGCGCTTCGTAGGGGCGATCGATGTCTTTGTCTCAGCGATTGAGCACCAACTTTCATACTGGACCTCAATCCTCAACATCGTTCAGTTTTCGATGATGGCGCTGGCGATTTGCAGCGCGGTGATTCTGGTCTATGCGGGCTATCTGTTCGTGCTTGATCCGATCGATAGATTGCGCTCCGGCCTGCAACGGATCGAAGGTGGAGATCTCTCGGCTCGCGTGCGGGTTGAGTCAAAAGATGAGTTCGGTGAGGTGGCGGACGGTTTCAACCGCATGGCCGAAACCCTGAGATCGCTGTATCAGGGGCTTGAAGAGAAGGTGCGCGAGAAGACCGCGAGCCTCGAGATTGAGCAGCAACGCCTTGCGGTACTGTATGAAGCGAGCGCTTTCCTGGCCCGTGCCGGGACCCTGGAAGAACTCGCCTCCGGTTTCGTTTGCCAGATGCGCCAAGCCGCGGGCGCCGACGCGGTGGCGATCCGCTGGTCAGACGAGATGAATGAACGCTATGTCCTGATGGCGGAGGATGGCTTGCCACAGTCGATCATCGACGACGAGCACTGTGTTCTGACCGGTGCCTGCTATTGCGGCATGTCGAAGAATGACGCAAGCACGCGGGTGATCCCAATTCAGCTGGATAGCGCAATGCCGCTGGCGCACTGTGCCCGCGCGGGCTATCGGGCGCTGGTTACGGTGCCAGTGCTGCATCAGCAGCGCCTGCTGGGCGAGATTGATCTTTTCTTCTCCCATGAAACCACCTTGGCGGAGGACGAACGCGATCTGCTCGATGCGTTGGCGAGCCACCTCGCGAGTGCTATGGAGGGTTTGCGGGCGAATGCGCTCGAACGTGAGGCAGCAGTAGCGGAAGAGCGCAGCCTCCTGGCTCGCGAGTTGCACGATTCGATAGCGCAATCGCTGGCGTTTCTGAAAATTCAGGTCCAGTTGTTGCGCACAGCGCTCAATCGTGGAGATACGAAAGCGGTCGATTGTGCGATTGCCGAACTTGATGCCGGCCTGCAGGAAAGCACCAATGACGTGCGCGAACTGCTGCTGAATTTCCGCACGCGGACGAATACGGAAGACATCGAGCCTGCGCTGCGCCTGACTCTGCAGAAGTTCGAACTGCAAAGCGGTATCCGGGCTCGCCTTGACCTTATTGGCCATGGATTACCTCTAGCGCCGGATGTGCAGGTGCAGGTGCTGCATGTCCTGCAGGAAGCGCTCTCCAATGTTCGCAAGCATGCCGCTGCTCGTGAGGTGTGGGTCGAGGTTCAGCGCGCACCGGAGTGGCGGTTCGAAGTGCGCGACGATGGCCGCGGATTTGATACCTCTGCCATGGCGGCAAGTGACGAAACCCATGTGGGTCTGCGTATCATGCGTGAGCGCGCCGAACGTATCGGCGCTAACGTTGAAATCGATTCGGTACCAGGTGCCGGCTCCTGCGTCGTACTGACGCTTCCTGCTTCTGGAGCCCGTGCCGCATCCGAACAGGAAACTCTGTCCAAATGAGAGCCAACGCTCCGATTCGTCTCCTTGTTGTCGATGACCATACCCTGTTCCGCCGTGGCCTCGTTGGCCTGCTGGCGGCTGACGACCGCTTTGTGGTGGCGGGTGAAGCGGGTGATGCCAGCGAAGCCCTGCGCCGCATCAAGGATCTACAGCCCGATATCGTCTTGCTCGATAACCACCTGCCGGGGGTACGGGGTGTCGATGCTGTGCAGTCGCTCAAGGAGGCTGCACCCAAGGCTCGAGTCCTGATGCTCACGGTGAGTGAGGATGAAGCCGACCTGGTTGACGCCCTTCGTGCTGGCGCACAAGGCTATCTGCTCAAGACTGTCGATAGCGACGTGCTCGCCCAGGCTATTGTGCAAACCATGTCCGGTGATGCAGTGGTAAGCCCCGAAATGACCGGCAAGCTGGTCTCAGCGTTTCGCTCTGCCAGTGCGGCACCGCCATTCGAGCCTGCGGGCGAGGAGTCCGTGGAGCAGAGTGACCTGATCGATTCTCTGTCGCCGCGAGAGCGCGAAATACTCACCTACATTGCGCGTGGCGCATCGAACAAGGAAATTGCACGCTCGCTTGATATTGCCGAAACCACGGTAAAAATCCATGTTCAACACATCCTGCGCAAGCTCAACCTGAGTTCGCGTGTGCAGGCTGCGGTGTATGCGAGCGGCCACAAGATCGGCTAGCTTGGGATCGTGAAGGTCCGACAGTCGTGTCCGCGGCTTGCGGTTCATCCTTGGCTGGCGTCGAAATCTAGGGCTACATCCCTTGATCCGGTGCTCCGGCTACCCGAGCTGGAGAATGCCCCATCGTTTCCCCACAATGCTTGAATTGGGCGAGGTGTAATGCAATCCGCATGGCGCTATTGTTTCTCCCACAAGGGAGAAGCGCAGCCGCGCCAGCCGGATTCGTCGCACATACACGAGCTACGCTTTTCTTATTCCGTTCGAGTATTCGGAAAGCCGTTTCATCAGGGCTCCGGACAGCAAAAAAGGACTCAACGGCCGATTTGTCTCCAGGACTGAAGAAGTTCCGCGTCAAGTGCCCCCTGAACGTCTAGCCCCGGCGGAATATTGAACCTGACCACATCAGTGGGGTGTCATGAAAATGGATCACAGCCCTGCGGATTGCCTGCTTGAGTGAGGTCTGTCTGCCCGGTGCGTGGCGGAGATTGATCGCTTGGCTCGATTGGTTTTTGTGTCGAACCAATTGTCATGAAATCTGACGTACGCCTTTACCTATACACCGTGACGACCCAGGGTTAACGGTCGCAAGTCTTGATGCCTGAAGGTCTAATGGATACCTGGGTGCGAATTGCTGCACGGCAGGGGCGAATCTCTCGACTGCTTCAAATAATACTTTGGAAGTATTCGCGCGGGTTTCCCCGTACTACTTCACGGTTGCCGCGCTTGCACCACTGAAGGATGTTCCGGCAGCCTTTGTGAGGGGATATTCCGAGCCATCGCAATTAAAAGGCAGGAGCGATGTGATGGTCTCGGCATCAAGGACGCCGGATAAGCCGGCCCCGGTACAGGACAACGGACTCAAGGCTCTCTCCGTGCTCATCGTGAGCACGCTGGCTTTCACCGTTTGTTTCATGGTCTGGATGATGTTTGGTGTGATCGGCATACCGATCAAGAAAGCGCTGAACCTCAACGCCACTGAATTCGGCCTGCTCACCGCGATGCCGGTACTCACCGGTTCGCTCATCCGCGTTCCCCTTGGAATCTGGACCGACCGCTACGGCGGTCGCATCGTTCTGGCCATCCTGATGGCCATTACCGTGCCTGCAATCTGGTTGATGGGCTACGCGACGCAGTACTGGCAGTTCCTCGCCATCGGCCTCTTTGTCGGACTTGCCGGTGGTTCGTTCTCGGTTGGTACTCCGTATGTTGCACGCTGGTTCCCGAGCCATCGCAAGGGCTTTGCGATGGGTGTGTTCGGTGCGGGCAATTCGGGTGCAGCGGTCAACAAGTTCATCGCTCCCGTGCTGGTCGTCAGTTTTGGCTGGACGATGGTACCGCACGTCTATGCTGCTGTCATGCTTGGAACGGTCCTCCTGTTCTGGGTTGGCAGCCATTCAGACCCCAGTCACAATGTGCCATCCTCGGTGAAATTCACGGACCAGCTTCGTGCATTGAAGGATCCGCGAGTGCTCAAGTACTGCCAGTACTACAGCATCGTTTTCGGTGGCTATGTCGCATTGTCGCTGTGGATGGTGCAGTACTACGTTGGTGAGTATGGGCTCGACATTCGCGTTGCAGCCTTGCTCGCAGCTTGCTTCTCGCTGCCTGGCGGCGTGCTGCGCGCGATCGGCGGCTGGCTCTCCGACAAGTACGGTGCGCACGCCGTGACGTGGTGGGTCATGTGGGTGAGCTGGGTTTGCCTCTTCATCCTCGCGTATCCCCAAACCAGTTTCACGATCCAGACCCTCAACGGTGGGCATACCTTCAACCTCGGGCTGAATGTCTATACCTTCACGGGCCTGATGTTCATCCTCGGCATCGCGTGGGCCTTCGGCAAGGCCAGCGTCTTTAAGTACATCGGCGACGAGTACTCCCAGAACATTGGCACGATCAGCGGCATCGTCGGCCTCGCGGGCGGGCTTGGCGGCTTTGTGCTGCCGATCATGTTCGGTGCGCTACTTGACCTCACCGGCGTGCGTAGCTCGGCCTTCATGCTGCTGTACGGCGTGGTCTGGGTCTCGCTTATCTGGATGTACTTCACGGAAGTGCGCCGTACCGATGTCGTCGGGAAACAGGCCACTTCTCAGGCCTGATCAGCCCACAACCCAACTGGAGCAAATCAATATGAGCACATCCGCCGCAGGTTCTGCGCGGCCCCGCAGGGGCAGCGTCCTGCATGTCTGGACCCCAGAAGACAAGCACTTCTGGGAGAGGGAAGGTGAGGCGATTGCGAAGATCAACTTGTGGATCTCGGTCCCGGCGCTCTTCCTTGCGTTCGCGATCTGGCAGGTATGGAGCGTGGTTGCGGTGAGCCTTCCGGCGCTCGGCTTCAAGTACTCGACCAATCAGTTGTTCTGGCTGGCCGCGGCGCCGGCATTGTCGGGCGCCACGCTGCGTATTTTCTACTCGTTCATGGTTCCGCTCTTCGGCGGTCGCCGCTGGACCGCGATCTCGACGGCCAGCCTGCTGATTCCAGCCGTCGGCATCGGATTTGCTGTGCAGGACAACACCACGAGCTACCCCACGATGCTGATGCTGGCGCTGTTTTGCGGCCTTGGCGGCGGCAACTTCAGCTCAAGCATGGCCAATATCAGCTACTTCTTCCCGAAGGAGCGCAAGGGCTCGGCACTGGGTGTCAATGCGGGTCTTGGCAACCTGGGTGTGTCTGCAGTGCAGTTCCTCTCGCCGCTGGTCATCACGCTTGGCATCTTCGGCGTGTTCGGCGGTGATCCGCAGACGATCATGAAGAACGGCGAGCACATGCAAGTGTGGACGCAGAACGCCGCATTCATCTGGGTGCCATGGATCGCGATCGCTTCGGTCGCAGCCTGGTTCGGCATGAATGACATCGCCGATGCGAAGGCTTCGTTTGCGACGCAGGCAGCGATCTTCCGCCGCAAGCACAACTGGCTGATGTGCATCCTCTACCTTGGCACCTTCGGCTCGTTCATCGGCTATGCCGCTGGCTTCCCGCTGCTCATCAAGAACATGTTCCCAGGCGTCAACCCGGTGGCCTATGCATGGGTCGGCCCGCTGGTTGGTGCACTCATTCGTCCGTTTGGTGGCTGGCTGTCGGACAAGCTCGGCGGCGCTCGCGTCACTTACTGGAATTTCATTGTCATGGCGCTGGCAGTGTTTGGCGTCCTCTACTTCCTGCCCAAGCCCGAGACCGCGATGTACGCGCTGCAGTTCGGACCTGCGGAAGGAAGCTTCACCGGGTTCTTCCTGTCGTTCATCGTGCTCTTCCTCACCACTGGCATCGGCAACGGTTCTACCTTCCGCATGATTCCTGTGATCTTCCTGACGCAGAGCATGGCTGGTGTGAACAGGAAGGATGAAGCCGAAGTCGCGCGTGCGACCAAGGAAGGCAATACCGAAGGCGCGGCCACGCTCGGTTTTACCGGGGCAATCGCAGCCTACGGCGGCTTCTTCATTCCGAAGAGCTATGGCAGTTCCATTGCGCAGACTGGTGGTCCGGAGGTCGCGCTATATTCGTTCATCGCGTTCTATGTGATTTGCATTGCCATCACCTGGTGGCATTACGCACGCAAGAACGCTGCAATGCCTTGCTGATTCAGGAACGCACCCTATGAGCCACTTTCTCGACCGACTGAGCTATTTTTCCCAGCCCCGCGAGGATTCCGCTGACGGCCATTCGCGTGTTACCGGCGAAGACCGCACTTGGGAAGATGCATATCGCTCGCGCTGGCAGCACGACAAGATCGTGCGCTCCACGCACGGCACCAACTGCACCGGTTCCTGCTCTTGGAAGATCTACGTCAAGGGCGGCATCGTTACTTGGGAAACGCAGCAGACCGACTATCCGCGTACGCGGCCGGACCTGCCCAACCACGAGCCGCGCGGCTGCCAGCGCGGCGCGAGCTACAGCTGGTATCTCTATAGCGCCAACCGCGTGAAGTACCCGATGGTGCGTGCGCGATTGCTCAAGCATTGGCGCAATGCGCTGACGATCTGCAAGAGCCCGGTCGACGCCTGGGCTTCGATCGTTGAAAACGCGGAAGCGAAGGCCGAATGGCAGGCGCAGCGTGGCCTTGGCGGCTTCGTGCGCTCTGACTGGGAAGAGGTCAACCAGATCATTGCCGCTGCCAACGTCTACACGATCAAGAAGCACGGCCCAGACCGCGTGGTCGGCTTCTCGCCGATTCCGGCCATGTCGATGGTGTCGTACGCCGCTGGCTCGCGCTACCTGTCGCTGATCGGTGGCGTGTGCATGAGCTTCTACGACTGGTATTGCGACCTGCCGCCGTCGAGCCCGCAGACCTGGGGTGAGCAGACCGACGTGCCTGAATCGGCCGACTGGTACAACTCGACTTTCCTCATCGCCTGGGGCTCGAACGTGCCGCAGACACGTACGCCTGACGCGCACTTCTTCACTGAAGTCCGCTACAAGGGAGCAAAGGTCGTTGCCGTCACGCCGGACTACGCCGAAGTCTCCAAGCTCGCCGATCTCTGGATGCACCCGAAGCAGGGGACCGATGCAGCCGTCGCAATGGCGATGGGCCACGTGATCCTCAAGGAATTCTATTTCGACAAGCGCAGCGCGTACTTCGACGACTACGCGCGACGTCTTACCGACCTGCCGTTGCTCGTCATGCTGCGTGAAGAGACGCTGCCAGACGGCCGCCGCTCGCTGGTGCCGGATCGCTATGTCCGCGCCTCCGACTTCAACCACGACATGGGGCAGAACACTAACCCCGAGTGGAAAACCGTGGCATTCGATGCCAATGGCAAGGTCGTGCTGCCGAATGGTTCGATCGGCTTCCGCTGGGGCTCCGAAGGCACGCCCGATGCAGGCAGGTGGAACCTCGAAGCGCGCGAAGCACGTCACGATAGCGAGGTGAAGCTCAAGCTGTCGGTGCTGGAAGATGGCGAACAGGCGCACGAAGTTGCCAACGTTGCTTTCCCGTATTTTGGTGGTCGCGACACCCCGCACTTCAATGCGAACAAGCAGGGCAGTGATGTGCTTTCACGTCCTGTGCCGGTGGTGAAGCTTGAGCTTGGCAAGGGCGAAGAGCGTCGTGAAACGCTAGTGGCCACAGTATTCGACCTGATGGCTGCTCACTACGGCATCGAGCGCGGCCTGCCCGGCGAGACCGGCACGCACAGCTACGACGCCGACGCACCCTATACGCCGGCGTGGCAAGAAAAGATCACCGGTGTGCCGCGTGACCAGATCATCACTGTCGCGCGTCAGTTCGCCGACAATGCCGACAAGACGCACGGCAAATCGATGGTCATCATCGGTGCGGCGATGAACCACTGGTACCACTGCGACATGAACTACCGCGGCATCATCAACATGCTGATGCTCTGCGGCTGTATCGGCCAGAGCGGTGGTGGCTGGGCGCACTACGTCGGTCAGGAAAAGCTCCGTCCGCAGACCGGCTGGACGGCGCTGGCCTTCGCGCTTGACTGGCTGCGCCCGCCGCGCCAGATGAACAGCACCAGCTTCTTCTACGCGCACACGGACCAATGGCGCTACGAAAAGCTGGGCATGGACGAGATTCTGTCGCCGACGGCCGATCGTAGCCGCCACAGTGGCTCGATGATCGACTACAACGTGCGCGCCGAGCGCATGGGTTGGCTGCCCAGTGCCCCTCAGCTGCAGACGAACCCGCTACAGGTCGCACGCGACGCGCAGAAAATGGGGATGGAGGCCAAGGATTACGTCACCCGTGCGCTCAAGAGCGGCTCGCTGAAGCTCTCTTGCGAGGACCCGGACCATCCGGACAACTGGCCGCGCAACATGTTTGTGTGGCGTTCCAACCTGCTCGGTTCCTCGGGCAAGGGCCACGAGTACTTCCTCAAGCACCTGCTGGGTACGCGCAATGGCGTACAGGGCAAGGACCTCGGTCCGAACGACGCCAAGCCGCTTGAAGTCGATTGGCATACCGATGCGCCAGAAGGAAAGCTCGACCTGCTGGTCACGCTCGACTTCCGCATGAGCACGACCTGTCTGTATTCGGACATCGTGCTGCCGACGGCCACTTGGTACGAGAAGAACGACCTCAATACCAGTGACATGCATCCGTTCATCCATCCGCTTTCCACTGCGGTGGATCCGGCATGGCAGGCGCGGAGCGACTGGGAAATCTACAAGGGCTTCGCCAAGGCATTCTCCGAGGTCTGTGTTGGGCATCTCGGCGTCGAGAAGGAAGTGGTCCTCACGCCGATGATGCACGACACCCCAGGAGAACTCGCGCAGCCGCTCGCTGTGCTCGACTGGAAGAAGGGCGAGTGCGACCTGATTCCGGGCAAGACTGCGCCGCAGATCGCCCTTGTCGAGCGTGACTATCCGAACACCTACAAGCGCTTCACCGCGCTTGGCCCGCTGCTGAACAAGCTTGGTAATGGCGGCAAGGGTATCTCGTGGAATACGGATGTTGAAGTCGAGCAACTCGGTGAGTTGAACGGCCGCGTGCGCGAACAGGGCGTAACGCAAGGCATGCCGAAGATCGAGACGGACATCGATGCGGCGGAAGTCGTGATGATGCTCGCGCCCGAAACCAACGGCCATGTTGCGGTCAAGGCATGGGATGCGTTGTCCAAGATCACCGGTCGCGAGCATGCGCATCTGGCGCTGCACCGCGAAGACGAGAAGATCCGCTTCCGCGACATCCAGGCGCAGCCGCGCAAGATCATTTCGTCGCCGACGTGGAGCGGGCTGGAAAGCGAGAAGGTCTCGTACAACGCCGGCTACACCAACGTGCATGAGCTGATCCCATGGCGCACCATCAGCGGTCGCCAGCAGTTCTACCAGGATCACGCCTGGATGGTCGATTTCGGCGAAGGCTTCACGACCTACCGTCCGCCGGTTGACCTGAAGACGCTTGGCGATGTCGCAGGCCGCAAGTCGAATGGCAATCCGGAGATTGCACTCAACTTCATTACGCCGCACCAGAAGTGGGGTATCCATTCGACATACACGGATAACCTGATGATGCTCACGCTCAATCGTGGCGGTCCGGTGATCTGGATCTCCGAGGACGACGCGAAGCGTGCAGGCATCGTGGACAACGACTGGGTCGAGCTGTTCAACACCAACGGCGCGATTGCAGCACGGGCGGTGGTGAGCCAGCGGGTGAACCCGGGCATGACGCTCATGTATCACGCACAGGAAAAGACGATCAACACGCCGGGAGCGGAAACCACAGGTGTGCGCGGCGGTATCCATAACTCGGTTACACGCGTCGTGCTTAAGCCGACGCACATGATCGGTGGCTACGCGCAGTACAGCTACGGTTTCAACTACTACGGCACGATTGGAACCAACCGGGACGAATTCGTGCTGGTGAGAAAGATGAAAAAGGTCGACTGGCTCGACGACGAAGTTGTTGAACAAGGAGCAGAAGCATGAAAGTCCGCGCCCAGATCGGCATGGTCCTGAACCTCGACAAGTGCATCGGATGCCATACCTGCTCTGTCACTTGCAAGAACGTGTGGACCAATCGCCCCGGCATGGAGTACGCGTGGTTCAACAACGTTGAAACCAAGCCGGGTATCGGCTACCCGAAGGAGTGGGAGAACCAGGACAAGTGGAATGGCGGTTGGGTCCGCAAGTCCGACGGATCGATCCAGCCGCGCCAAGGCGGTAAGTGGTCGCTCCTGATGCGCATCTTCGCTAACCCGAACCTGCCGCAGATCGACGACTACTACGAGCCTTTCACGTTCGACTACGACCATCTGCAGTCGGCCCCCGAGACGCGCGCGGCACCTGTGGCGCGCCCGCGCAGCCTGATCACCGGCAAGCGCATGCAGAAGATCGAATGGGGCCCGAACTGGGAAGAGATTCTCGGCGGCGAGTTCTCGAAGCGCTCGAAGGACAAGAACTTCGAGCAGGGCTTCGATCAGCTGCAGAAGGATATCTGCGGCCAGTTCGAGAACACCTTCATGATGTACCTGCCGCGTCTGTGCGAGCACTGCCTGAACCCGGCGTGCGTGGCGTCGTGTCCGTCCGGCTCGATCTACAAGCGCGAGGAAGACGGCATCGTGTTGATCGATCAGGACAAGTGCCGCGGTTGGCGCATGTGCGTGTCGGGCTGCCCGTACAAGAAGATCTACTACAACTGGCAGAGCGGCAAGGCCGAGAAGTGCATCTTCTGCTACCCGCGTATTGAATCGGGCCAGCCGACGGTGTGTTCCGAGACCTGTGTCGGCCGTATCCGCTATCTCGGCGTCCTGCTGTATGACGCCGACAAGATCGCAGAAGCCGCGAGCACCGAGCGTGACCGCGATCTGTACCAGGCACAGCTCGACCTGTTCCTGGATCCGAACGATCCACGCGTGATCGAGCAGGCGCGCGCCGATGGCGTGCCAGAGGCATGGCTGCAGGCCGCTCGCAAGAGCCCGGTGTGGAAGATGGCGATGGAATGGAAGGTCGCGCTGCCGCTGCACCCCGAGTACCGCACGCTGCCGATGGTTTGGTACATCCCGCCACTGTCGCCGATTTCTTCCGCCGCAAACGCTGGCCAGATCGGCAGCAAGGGTGAGATTCCCGACGTGTCGCAACTGCGCATTCCGGTGCAATACCTCGCCAATCTGCTGACCGCAGGTGACGTGAAGCCGGTCGAGCGGGCGCTTGAGCGCATGCTTGCGATGCGTGCCTACCAGCGTGCGCGGCACGTTGAAGGCCGTGAAAACCTCGAAGTGCTCAAGCAGGCGGGACTAACCGTGCCGATGGTTGAAGACATGTACCAGATCATGGCCATCGCTAATTACGAAGACCGTTTCGTGGTGCCGACCACGCACCGTGAATATGCAGAGAACACCTTCGATCTGCGCGGCGGTTGTGGCTTCTCGTTTGGTAACGGTTGTTCGGACGGTGCGGACGAAACGAGTATCTTCGGCGGCAAGAAGAAGCGCACGATCCCGATCAAGGCGACCGTGTAAGGGGCGGGCGATGACAAACCACGATATTCGTCTGAGCCTGCGGGCGCTCTCGGCGATGCTCCGCTACCCGGACGCAGAACTGCGTGCGGCCGCCCTGGAGATCGCCGCGACGCTGCGCCATGAAACCGCGTTGCCGAGTTCGCGCATCAGGGAGCTCGAAGCCCTGTTGCGCCAATTCGCGACGCTCGATCCGTACAAGGTCGAATCGCGCTATGTCGACACGTTCGACCGCAGCCGTTCATGCTCACTGCATCTGTTCGAGCATGTGCATGGGGATTCGCGTGCGCGCGGCCCGGCGATGGTCGATCTGGCGCAGACCTACGAGCGGGCAGGGCTTGAGCTTGCGCCGGGCGAATTGCCCGACTTCCTTCCCGTGGTGCTCGAGTTTGCCTCGACGCAGCCAGTGGATGTCGCAGTCGAGTTCCTCGGCGAGATCACGCACGTCGTGAAATTGATCTTCAGTGCGTTGCACTCGCGTGGCAATCCCTACGCAATGGTGCTTGCAGGCGTGCTGGAACTGGCCGGTGAGCGCGCGGAGCCGGTGGAGATCGAAGCCGAGCCTGAAGACATGCTTGACGACAAGTGGATCGAACCCGAGGCCTTTGGCGGTTGCTCCAGTCATGGACAGAGCAAGCCCGATGGCGTCCAGCCGATCCACATCATCCGCACGAACGCAGCCGCCCCGGCGGCGCGTCCACAGATTTGACGAGGCCGAAACATGACTTCCTGGCTCGATACCTTGCTCTTCGGTTATTACCCTTATATCTGTCTCTCGGTGTTCCTCATCGGCAGCATGCTCCGCTTCGATCGCGACCAGTACACCTGGAAGAGCGATTCGTCGCAGCTCCTGCGCGCGGGGCAACTGCGCTGGGGCAGCAATCTGTTCCACATCGGCGTGCTGTTCCTTTTTGGCGGCCATACCATTGGCATGCTGACGCCGCACGCGCTATACGAGTCCTTCATCGGTGCGGGCGACAAGCAGCTAATGGCGATGATCTCGGGCGGCATTGCAGGAACGCTTGCCTTCATTGGCGTCACGCTGCTGCTCCAGCGCCGGCTCGGTGACGTGCGTGTCCGTGCGACGTCGCGCACAAGCGACATCGTGTTGCTGATGTTGCTCTGGGTTCAGCTCGCACTCGGGCTTGCGACCATTCCGCTCTCCGGCCAACATCTCGACGGCTCGGTGATGATGAAGCTCGCCGAATGGGCCCAACGCATCGTGACCTTCCGCGCCGGTGCGCCGGAACTGCTCGGCGACATCAGCTGGATCTTCAAGCTGCACATGGCGCTCGGCATGACGATCTTCCTTATCTTCCCCTTCACGCGTCTGGTGCACGTATGGAGCGGCTTTGGCACGCTTGCCTATATCGTGCGTCCGTACCAGCTCGTGCGTGCACGCCGGCTCAATCTGCCGCACGGTCATACCGTGCCTCAGCGCAAGCTCGGCTAAGGCCATCGCATGACGACCGCTACAATGACAATTGCATCGATTAACGGGGTCGCAATCAGCGGCTCTGGCGAGGAGATCTCTGCCAGCGAGCTGCGCCAGCGTGCCTGTACCGAACTGCTACGCCAGGCGGCGCAGCGGGCTGGAATGCTGTCGGCCGATGATGCTCCGGCGGCTGATGGTGCGATCTCGGAGGCCGCGAGCGAGGCGATCGAGCGTCTGCTCGAGCAGGAGATTCAGCCTGAGCCCGCGGATGAAGAGGCGTGCCGCCGGCACTATGCTGCGCACGCTACCGAATATGCGCGGGGCGAGCGTATCCACCTTCGGCATATTCTGTTTGCGGTAACCCCGGGAGTCGATGTGGTTGCCTTGCGCGAGCGGGCGGAGAAGCAGCTCTTTGAAGTGCGCTGCGCCGATCCGTTGAGCGATGCGTTTGCAACAGCAGCCTCGAAGTTATCGAACTGCCCTACAGGGCTTGTTGGCGGCGACCTCGGTTGGGTCACGCGTGAAGACTGCGCGGAAGAGTTTGCCCGCGAAGTCTTCGGCGAGACGACGATCGGTGTGCTGCCGAAGCTGGTGCAGAGCCGTTTCGGTTTCCATGTGGTGGAGCTGCTGGCGCGTGTCGAAGGCCGCGTGCCGCCGTTCGAGGAGATCAAGGCCGCTGTTGCGCAGACACTCCAGCAACGAGCTTGGGTCGGTGCGCTACGGCGCTATCTGCAATCGCTTGCCATGAACGCGGATATGGAAGGCGTCGCCATCGACGCCGAGTAAAGATCAGCAGCGGGTCCCAACCCGCCCCCGCGGAGAGAAGAAGAAGGTCGCCTGACAGCGGCCTTTTTCTTTTCTGGCGTTACCCAAATGAGATGATGCGCGTTCAATCCTCCTCGGCGTTCCCCGTCCGCATGAACGATGAGTGCAGAAGGATTTCGGTGGTCTTGTTCAGGTGTGCCGCCATCGCCATGCATGCCGCATCAGCATTCCGGTTGAGAGTGGCGTCGAGTATTTTCCGGTGCTCGGTATCCACATCGCGCCAGGCGTCCCGGACGGGTACCGACAGCCGTCGATAGCGCTCGGTTTGCTCAAACAGCATGCGGCGGATGCGCGTCAGGGTGGGGCTGTCGCAGTTTGCAACGAGTGCCTCGTGAAATGCCCGATGGGCGGAGGACCAAGCGTCGCTGAGGCTGGGCTGGTCGAGATTCTCTACCTCCTGCAAGCGCATCAGCGCGTGATATTTGCCTACGATCTCGCCCTCCCACATGACAGTGGCGTTCCTGATTGCATTGCGCAGGCAAAGGCTTTCGATGTCGATCCGTGTGCGTGTCAGGTCCAGTAACTCGCTACGTGAAATAGCCGCGACAAAATAGCCGCGTTGGGGCTCATAGCGTACGAGAGCGTCCGATGTCAGGCGTGAAAGTGCCTCGCGGACCGCCCCGAGGCTGACGTCGAAGCGCTCGCAGAAATCGTTGATACGCAGCTTGCTGCCGGGTGCGAGCCGACAGACCAGGATGTCTTCGCGCAGTGCTCCATATACCTCATTTCCGTTGGTGCGCTTGGCTTTGGCGTGGCCTGTCATACGCGACTCGGTGGTTCCTGTTTATGCCAGTGTAGTTGATAGGTTTTGCTTAAAAAAATATATTTTTTCTTGACTTGTACATTTTATGGATCTTTATTGTGGGTACGGTCTTGACGCATCTTTGCGCATCCGGGTTGCGCGCAAGGAGGAGCCATGCGTTTCGTTACGTTCCGGAGGGCAGGGAAGCTTGGGCTGGCGGTTGAGTCCGGCGGACGTTTGCATGGTTGCGTCGAGTCGGACCTGCGTTACCCGGGTGGCCTGCTTGAGCTGATCCGCGTTGGAAACGGTGCGCTGGTTGCTGCGCACGGGGTTCTCAGTAGGGCTTCGGAAGTGCGGCGGGAGGAAATCGAGTACCTGCCGCCGATTCTGGTGCCGGGGAAGATCATCTGTGTCGGGCTGAACTACCGCGATCACTCGGAAGAGAGCGGTCATGCGCAGCCTGAATACCCAACCCTGTTTCCCCGCTTTAGTTCGAGCATCGTTGGGCACCAAGCCAAGCTTGTCCGTCCAGCCATTTCGGACTCGCTCGACTACGAAGGGGAACTTGTTGCCGTGGTTGGCCGCCGCGCCCGGCATGTGCCCCACGGGGCTGCGCTCAAGTACATCGCCGGATATTCGCTTTTCAATGACGGTTCGGTGCGTGAATACCAATTCAAGGCTCCGCAGTGGACCATCGGGAAGAATTTTGATGATTCGGGGTCATTCGGCCCTGCGTTCGTCAGTGCCGATGAACTGCCGCTTGGCGCCGCCGGCTTGAGGATCGAGACGCGACTCAATGGCAAGTTGGTGCAGTCGGCAAACACCGATCAGCTGGTATTCGGAGTAGGCGAATTGCTCGCAACGATCAGTGAAGCAATCACGCTCATGCCGGGCGACCTGATCGTCACCGGTACGCCAGCGGGTGTTGGTCACGCGCGCACGCCCAAGCGGTACATGCGGGCGGGTGATGTATGCGAAGTGGAAATCGAGCAGCTTGGCGTCCTGCGCAATACGGTGGCGGATGAACCGCCGCCGTCGGTGCGCCGTTGAGTTGCGGCAGGAGGTAATCATGGCCAAGGTAGCTCTGGTGACCGGATGTGCGGCGCCACGAAGCATCGGGCGTGCGATTGCGCTGCGGCTGGCCGCCGATGGCTTCAATCTGGTGCTCAATGATCTTCCGTCGCGGCATGAGGAACTGGGCGCCCTGGCGGCGGAAGTCCGGGACGCGGGGCGTAAGGCGATCGTCGTGCCTGCGGATGTCACCGATCCCTTCGAGGTTGATGGGATGACCGAAACAGCCGTGATCCGCCTGGGTTCGCTGGACGTTGCCGTGGCCAATGCGGGTATCTCGCAGATCATGCCGTTGCTTGACCTCACCATTGACGACTGGGATCGGATGATGGCCATTAACGTCAAGAGCGTCTTCCTTACCTACCGCTCGGCGGCGCGCCGCATGATCGAAGTGGGCAGGGGCGGAAAGATCATCGGCGCGGCCTCGATCGTGGCGCATCGGTCAGATCCCTATGTGGGCCACTATTCGGCGTCCAAGCACGCCGTGCGCGGGCTTACGCAGGCGGCTGCCCAAGAGTGGGCGTGCCATGGCATCACCGTCAATGCGTATTGCCCCGGCATCGTCAACACCACACTGTGGGACATGATCGACGCGCGTTTCGTCAAGCTCACTGGCGTGCAACCGGGCGAGCCCACGCGCAAGGCGGCAGCACGGGCCGTGCTTGGGCGCATGGAAGAGCCCAAAGACGTTGCCGCGCTGGTGTCCTTCCTCGCGGGACCGGATTCCAACTTCATTACCGGCCAGGCGCTCATCGCGGACGGGGGCATCGTCTTCGCCTGAGCCGGCTTTTCTTCCCAGGCTTGTTATCTCCGGACGATGTCGCCCGGTGCGACGCAGGGCATGGAGGCATTCCCAATGAAAATGTCTACGGCATTTACGCTCGGAATTGCCGCGATGGTGTTTCCGGCAGGCGCTGCCCAGCCGGAAACGATCCGCGTCAATGTGGGCGGGCGTGCGCCGGTTGTGGTCGATACCAAGGCGCCGAAGCGGCTCGCCGTATTTGTCGAAGGCTCCAACAACTCCGCCTTGCAGGCGACGATCCTCGGCGCGCGACGGGGGGCACAGGAACGCGGCTACCGCGTTGATGTATTTGATGCCAGTTGGAACAACATCAGGCAGATTGACCAGATGCAGAATGCATTGCTTCGCGGCTACAGCGGCTGGATCCTGGCGGCGGTGAATGGAGAGCAAGCCTGTGATATGGCCACGCGTGAAGCGCCGGACCGCAACGTGCTCGTTGTTGCGGTGGTGCTGCCCATCTGTGGCAGGGCCACCAAGGAGGGCGATGAACTCTATTCGCCAGGCTTGCTTGCCTACATCGGTGGCAACGAGACGCCGCGCGCATTCATGAAGATCCTGCAGAAGGCCGCAACGGATACGGCGGGGCCGAAGCAGGTCGGTATCCTCACCGGACCTGCCCTCAATCCGATCACCCTGTCGTTCGAGAAAGCGCTTGCGGAGATCGTTGCCCGACATCCAGAGTTCCGCGTTGTCTCGAAGCTGCGTACCGACTATTCGCCGCCGGACAGCCAAGTGAAGTTCCAGACGATGCTCCAGGCAAACCCCGATCTCGACATCCTCATCGGTGTCTACACCACGATGTCAAAAGGGGCGATGCCGGTACTCATGCAGACCGGCAAGCTGGGTAAGGTGAAGGTCTACGAATGGGGCGGGTCAGAGTGGTCCGTCGACGCGATCAGGAATGGCTGGATCGAGGCCACCAGCGGGTTCTACCGCAATACCTCGGCCTATCGGGCTGTACTGGCAATCGACGATGCACGGCAAGGTAGGCCCGTGCAGCGGGTATATCTGAACGACGGTCACACGTTGCTTCCCGGGCAGGCATACGGCGATGTCGCCGTCATCACTCGGGAGAACGTTGCGGCTTTCCGATCCGAGACCCCCTGAGCAAGTTCACGTCAAAGGGGATGGAGATGCGCACATGATGCCGATCATCGAGGATCTTCCGGTGCAGTGCCAAGGCGTGGTCAAGCGGTTTGGGCGCAATGTTGCGCTACACCCCACGGACATGCGGATTGCATCCGGTATCCACGCCTTCGTGGGTCAGAACGGCGCAGGCAAGTCGACACTGCTTGGACTGATCGCAGGGCGGCTGGCGCCATCAGGGGGCACGGTGCGGATTTTCGGCAAGGCGGTGCGGCCGGGTGACCCGCGTGCAAGCCGTGCGGCTGGCGTGGCTGCCATCTACCAGGAACTGACTGTCATCCCGGTGCTGAGCGCCATGGAGAATGTCTTCTTGGGCCAGTTGCCGGGGCGCGTAGGTGTCGTCGCCCGCCATCGCATGCGGCGGCGCTTCGTGACGCTGTGCGAGCGGCTTGGGGTACGCATTGACGCTGATGCGCAGGCGCGCAATCTCACGCTTGCTGAACGTCAGGTGCTGGAGATCATGCGTGCTGTTGAGTCAAATGCAAACGTAATCTTATTCGATGAGCCCACGGCTTCGCTGGCGCCTGCCGAGCGCGAAGCGCTCTTCAGGCTGATGCGTGAGCTGCGTGCTGAAAGCCGCACGCTGATCTTTGTCTCGCATCGGCTCGAAGAGGTGCTTGAACTGGCCGACGAGATATCGGTGTTCCGTAATGGCCGACTTGCCGCATCGCGTCAAGCCTCGGACTGGACGAAATCCGAATTGGTTGCGGCGATGGTTGGTGTGCGGCTGGGGGATGTCCATCGCCGAAGAGCCGGCCGGTGCGGCTCACGCCTGTTGTTGCAGGCCACCGGTGTGTCGGTGTCCGGGGCGATCAGTGATCTCTCGCTATCTGTGCGTGAAGGGGAGATTGTCGGCGTGGGTGGGCTGGCCGGATCAGGTCGCAGCACCTTGCTGCGTGCGCTGGCGGGGCTCGAGCGAACGGCCACCGGAACGCTACGTCTCGGTGGCGAGGTACGGCCTTGGCCTGCGACATCACGGACGGCCAGGGGTTATGGGATCGCCCTGGTGCCCGAGGAGCGCAAGCGTACCGGTCTGGTGCTCGGCATGAGCACGGAAGAGAACATTGTCATCGCAGACTGGTCGTCGTGCGCGCGGCATGGTTGGTTGTCCAACAGGCGCAAGCGCGATCAGGCGATCGCTGCGTCAGAACCCTTGTGTCTTGACAGGCGCAAGCTCGGTGATCCGGTGGGCCGTCTATCGGGGGGCAACCAGCAGAAGGTGCTGCTGGCCCGGTGGCGTCATGCACGACCAGCGATCCTGCTGGTGGACGAGCCCACCCGTGGCATCGACATCGGCGCGAAGTCTGAAGTGCTCGACGCATTGCGAGCGTTCGCCAACGATGGTACGGGCGTGGTGATCGTGTCGTCCGAGTTTGAGGAAATGGTGTCGGTGTGTGATCGGGTGGTGGTCGTTGCCGCGGGGCGCCAGGTGCGTGAGCTGCACGCAGATATGGGCGAAGTGAGCGTCCCGGCCATCCTCAATGCGGCATTCGAGCATGGGGGAACGCATGTTCAGGATTGACGCGATGGTACTGCAGACGCGTACCCTCTCCCGCCCCGAGGAGGGCGGTTGCTTCAGGGGGGCGTTGGTGCTTGCACTGACGCGGCGCTTCGGATTGATGGGTGTATTGGCTGTGTTGCTGCTGGTATCCCATCTTGCATACCCGCGCTTTCTGGAGCTTGAGAACCTGCGGAACATCCTCAGCCAAAACGCACCAGTTGGGATCGTCGCGGTCGGCATGACGTACGTCATGATTACCCGCGGCTTCGATCTGTCGGTCGGCGCGGTGTATGCGGCCAGCGCGACACTGTTTGCGAGCCTCGTTGTACTGGACTGGCCGATCGTTGCTGCAGGGATGGCTACGCTTTTCGCGGGCGTGTCTGCGGGTCTTGTGAATGGACTGATCGTCACGCGGCTGGAGGTTAATCCGTTTGTTGCAACGCTGGGTACGGCCACCGCATTCAGTGGGTTCGCACTGATCTATTCGAACTCGTCTCCCTTCGTGGTGACCGATCCCGCGTTTCTGCTTCTTGGACGTGGTTCATGGCTGGGAGTGCCGATCTCGGTCTGGATTCTCGTCGCCAGCTTCGTTGTCGGAGAGCTGGTGCTCGCACGTACCGTGTACGGGCGTGAACTCTATGCAATCGGGGGGAACGATGAGGCGGCCTGGCTTGCCGGCCTGCGCACACGCGCACTGCGAAGCTCTGCTTATGCACTATGCGGCGGTATGGCGGCAATGGGCGGGATGATCGTCGCTTCCCGTCTTTCGATAGGACAAGCGGACATCGGTGCGTCGGTGGCGCTCGATGCGATCGCCGTGGTTGTGATTGGTGGGACATCACTATCGGGTGGTGAAGGAGCGGTGTGGCGCACGGCGGTTGGACTACTGATCGTCGCGGTGCTCACCAACCTGCTCGATTCGCTGGCGGTGGATTCGAACTACCAGCCCGTCATAAAGGGCGCGATCGTGATTGCCGCGGTAGCGTTTGACGCGCGCGTGCGGTTACGGCAGTAGAAAGGACTCCCGGAATGATTGATTTCTACTATTGGCCAACCCCGAACGGCTGGAAGATTTCGATTGCGCTGGAGGAGCTGTCGCTGCCTTACCAGCTTAGGCCCGTCGATATCCTCCAGGGCGACCAGTTCAAACAGGAATTCCTGGCCATCAGCCCCAACAATAAGATTCCGGTCATCGTTGATCACGACACGCCGGATCAGATGCCGCTGCCGATCTTCGAGTCGGGTGCGATCCTCATCTATCTTGCGGAAAAGACCGGACGACTCTTGCCTCCAACGCCACGTGGCCGGCTGGCTGCTTTGCAGTGGCTGATGTTCCAGGTTGGCGGGCTGGGACCGATGATGGGGCAGGCAAACCATTTCCGCATCTATGCAGCGGAACAGATCGAGTACGCAATCCGGCGCTACACCAACGAGGCGATTCGGCTATTCGGCGTGATGGACCGCCGGCTTGCGGAAGCGCGGTACTTTGCCGGCGAAACCTATTCGATCGCGGATATCGCAATGGTCGGATGGGTCAAACAGCATGCGAACATGGGTATCGCCCTGGCCGACTACGGGCATGTGGACAGGTGGTACGCGAGCATGCAGGCAAGGCCAGGCGTGCAACGTGGCCTTGCGCTGCTGGCCCGTGATGTCCGCATGCCTCGGACTGAGGAAGACCGCCAAATCCTCTTTGGCGCACCACTCCCCCGGCAAGGGAAGGAGGATGACGATGAAACTTCCATTCAACGGCAAATGTGCGTGTGGAGCGGTTCGATACAGCGTAAGCAGTGAGCCGCTCGGCATGCGGATCTGCCAGTGCCGTGACTGCCAGCGCAGCTCCGGTGCCGGCCACGCGTGCGTGGTCGCGGTGAAGGCTGCGAGCGTGATGTTGATTGGCGAGGTGCGCTTTCACGAGACGGTGAGTGATCGTGGCAATCGTATCGGCCGGGGCTTCTGTGGCAAATGTGGGTCGCCCATCGTCAATCGCAATAGTGCATACCCGGACGAGTTGTTCTTCCTCGCAGGTAGCCTCGATGACCCGAGCTGGTTCGAGCCGGACATCGTCTTCTACTGTGGTAGCGGGCAGCCCTGGGATCTACTGGACCCGGCGATCCGCCGGTGCGTGAGGCTGCCCTATGAGTCTGTGGGCGTCCTCTGACAAATGCTGCCGAGCATGTGGTGATGAAGCGATACGAACACATCTTTGCTCCGACAAGGCGTCGTGATGTGCTTGGTGTGCACTCACTTGATCGTCTGGTGTTTTCGGTCCCCGATCTGATGATTGCGAAGGAGTTTTTCGACTGTTTCGGACTGGATGTGAACCCGCGTGGGAATGCACTTGACATCGGTGCATTTGGTCATGCACATCGCTGGATTTCGATCGTTGAAGGGTATTCCAAGCGGCTGGCATATCTGAGCTATGGCATCTTTCAAGACGACCTTCCCGCATTCATACGACGGATCGAGGCGTTGAACTGCGTGCGTATTGCACCGCCTGCCGGTACGGAAAGCGACGGAATCTGGCTGCTTGATCCGGATGGGATACCTGTTGAGATCCGGGTTGCGGAAAAGAGCTCGCCCTCGGCGAAACCTTCAGGCGGGTTGGTGAATGTTGCGCTGCGTGACCGTGCGGGCGGGGCAGATGCCCGTGTGGCGCGCACGCGGCCGACGCGCTTTTCGCATCTTTTGCTGTTCTCGCGCGACGTCCCTGCGCAGGTCGCGTGGTGCCGGCAGGTGCTTGGACTGCGGCTGTCAGATCGTTCGGGCAACGAGATTGCGTTCCTGCATGGCGTGCATGGCAGTGACCATCACATGCTTGCATTTGTCCGATCCAGTGGCCCGGGCATCCACCATACGAGCTGGGATGTGAGCTCGATCCACGAGGTGGGCATTGGTGCCATGCAGATGGCAAGGCATGGGTTCACCCGCGGATGGGGGCTTGGGCGGCATGTGCTGGGTTCCAACTATTTCCACTATGTGCGCGACCCGTGGAGTAGTTATGCCGAATTCTCCTGCGACATGGATTTCATACCCCATACGCAGGACTGGTCTGCTGGCGATCACGTAGCGGCGAACGCCTTCTACATGTGGGGCCCCACGCCACCAGGCGACTTCATCATCAATTACGAAATCGAATCGTTGGCCTGAATCTGACAGGAGGGGATCCCATGATCCGGGTACTCAAGACAGGCGCTACGGCAGCGCGCGTGGCCGAACAGGACGTAATGGTTCGAGGCATCGTCGAATCCATCCTCTCGGACATCGAAAGGCGGGGCGATGCCGCCGTCCGGGAACTGTCGATCCGGTATGACGGCTGGGATCGCCAGGACTACCGGCTGACCCGGCATGAGATTGACGCATGCATCGGCGAACTACCGCTACGTGTTCTCGAGGACATCCGCTTTGCGCAGGAACAGGTCAGCGAGTTTGCCGAACGACAGCGTGCCGCACTCATCGACATCGAGGTCGAAACCCTGCCGGGCATCGTGCTTGGCCACAAGAACATTCCCGTGGCCAACGTCGGTTGTTATGTGCCGGGCGGCAAGTATCCGCTCGTGGCCGCAGCGCATATGTCCGTGCTGACAGCGAAGGTAGCGGGATGCGACCGGGTGGTGACTGCCGCGCCGCCCTTTCAGGGAAGGCCTGCAGCGGCGATCGTCGCAGCGCAGGATCTTGCTGGCGCGGATGAGATCCTGTGCCTCGGTGGTGTGCAGGCGATTGGTGCCCTCGCGCTCGGCACGGAAACGATCGAACAGGTGGATATGCTGGTGGGCCCGGGCAATGCTTTCGTCGCCGAGGCCAAGCGCCAGCTCTACGGCCGCGTGGGTATCGACCTGCTCGCCGGGCCGACCGAAACGTTAGTCATTGCCGATGACAGCG
Source organism: Niveibacterium sp. (assembly GCA_031555325.1). Classification (GTDB taxonomy): domain Bacteria; phylum Pseudomonadota; class Gammaproteobacteria; order Burkholderiales; family Rhodocyclaceae; genus Niveibacterium. The sequence continues at coordinate 28,314 of JAVBUM010000104.1, forward strand.
TCGATGGCGAGCTCTGCGCGACGGATCTTCTGGGCCAGGCCGAGCACGGGCCAACGTCACCGGTGATCCTGTTGACCAATTCGGAGAAGCTTGCCCAAGACACGATGAGACAGATCGAACGGCTGCTCGCTGTGCTGCCGACTGCGCCGATCGCCCGTACAGCATGGTCGGAATATGGCATGGTCATTGTTTGCGACACGCTTGAGGAAATGGTGAAGGAGGCCGACCGGATTGCCTCGGAGCATGTGCAGATCATGACGCGGAACCCGGACTACTTTCTGCATCGGTTGAGGAATTTCGGTGCGCTGTTCATCGGTCCGCGCACCAATGTGGCGTTCGGCGACAAGGTCATTGGTACGAATCACACGCTACCGACGAGGAAGGCTGCGCGCTATACCGGTGGATTGTGGGTCGGCAAGTTCCTCAAGACCTGTACCTACCAACGCGTGTTGACCGATGAGGCATCGGCCATGATCGGTGAGTATTGCTCGCGGCTGTGCATGCTTGAAGGCTTGGTTGGGCACGCAGAGCAGGCCAATATTCGCATCCGTCGATACGGTCGGCGCGATGTGCCGTACGCGACCGCAGCCTGACGATGGATGTGCCGCGAACGCCAAGTCTTCGGCTCGATGGCCGCCGTGCCCTGGTTACCGGTGCTAGCCGGGGAATCGGCTTTGCCGCAGCCGCAGCACTGGCCCAGGCTGGTGCTCATGTCGTGCTCACCGCACGCGCCGGAGACGAACTGCGCGAGGCGACCCGCAGGCTTGCGGATGAAGGTGCGTCCACGGAGAGCTTTGCATGCGATGTGGCGGATGTTCGGCGCTTTGGTGCTGCCATCGGATCCATGCAAGCCTTTGATGTTTTCGTAAACAACGCGGGGACGAACCTGCCAGCGCGCTTTCTCGATGTGACGATCAATGACTACGATCACGTCATGGACCTCAACCTGCGTGCTGCGTTCTTCGCGTCTCAGGCAGTCGCTCGTGGAATGGCGCGCGCTGGAATGCGTGGCTCGATCATTCACGTCTCGTCGCAGATGGGGCACGTGGGCGGAAAAATGCGTACGGTATATTGCACCTCGAAGTTCGCCATCGAAGGCTTGACCAAAGCGATGGCGCTCGAGCTCGCGCCCAATGGCATCCGTGTGAATGCTATCGCACCGACGTTCGTCGAGACGACCATGATCCGTGCGTTCATGGAAGACGACGAATTCCGCCGCTACGTCCAGGGCAAGATCAAGCTCGGTCGGCTGGGGCGAGTGGAGGACCTGATGGGTGCGATCCTGCTGCTGGCGTCGGATGCCTCGGCGTTGATGACTGGCGCTTCGCTGCTTATCGACGGAGGTTGGACTGCGGATTGAGATCCAGCTCAGTTGGGGCCTGCTGGTACCGATTCGCCGGAATGAGATGTCAGGCGGCGATGCACCGCTTCTGTGATGAACCGTTTCCAGTGGCCTCGGCCCGAGACAACGAATTGGTGCTCTCCCTCGGTGGTGAAAATACGAAGCCCATTTGGGATCAGATGCATGGTCAAACCGAGCTCAACTCTGGCAATAGCCTGTAACGGCACTTCCCAAGTGTGGACGAATCTATTGATACGGTGAGAGACGAAGACAAGCCGTTCGTCAGTGAGATACAACCATCCTCCGACCGCTTCCGGGCCTGTTTGATGATTGGCCGGTCCTTGATGCAGGAACACTTCTCCGGAGTGAAGTGGCAAGCGTGATTTGAATTGGCGCCCCGCAGAAAATGCAAACCCGGCAAGCGTCAGCCCAAAGACCAGTCCCGCTGCGCCACAAACATAGAAGCCAAACTCAGCTTTCCCTACCAAGTACAGCAGAGGAATGAAAACAATCCCGAGCGCGCACGAGAAGACAAATCCAGCCAGAACAGATGAAACAAGCGAGCGCATGGTGCTCCTGACGCCAAGCCCACCCGAGGATCGCCAGACCGATTGGATTGAGCCTGGGAGTAGAACTTGGCGCTGAACGCATTGAATAACGCGCCAAGGTTTGGAATTCGAAGCCAAAGTGTGAATGGACAAATCTACTCGAAGCACGGCTTGTTTGCGGACATACCTGGTGCCTCATTTGGGAGTGCCGGGTGCGAATGTTTGATTCGTGTTGGATTCACAACAACTTCACACATGACTTGGGCTGGTGCGGTTACCATGGCACCCTTCCTGCAACTTCTGTCACGCGAAAAAAGGAGAACCAGAGTGACGTTCCCACGAGCCTTCAACCGCTAGAAGCCGCAGCCAGGATTCCATTTCCGGCGCGGCGAGTCCGCGCGCCGGGATTCCGTAAAAGCCCCGACGTGTCGGGGCTTTTTACATTCTGGCTGCCGCTGCGATTTGGATCCGTCCCTAAGGCCGTTCCTCGCTGCGTGTAGCATTGCAGGAGAACGGCATATGCCGGTTCAAAAAACTTTCAATAAAGGGCGCGTCCCGGTCCATGTGTGGACCGACGAAATCGAGCCCCAAGCGATTGGCCAACTGATTAACGTTGCGAGCCTGCCGATCGTGCATCAACACGTTGCCGCGATGCCGGATGTCCACGCTGGGAAGGGTGCGACGGTCGGCTCCGTTATTGCGACAAAGTCCGCCGTGATCCCGGCGGCAGTGGGCGTGGACATCGGTTGCGGCATGAACGCGGTGCGGTTGTCGCTAACCGCCAACGATCTGCCTGACAGTCTTTATAAGCTGCGCAGCGAAATTGAAGCTGCCATTCCGGTCGGCTTTTATCAGCACAAGTGGGACAAAATCCGCGGTTCGCAGCTCGAACGTGCGGGGCGGCGGCTCGACCAGCGACTCGATGTCATCGTTGGCAAGCATGGCGGCGTGATGAAGATGCTGCGCGGCTTTCAGCGCACCTGGTTGTGTCAGATCGGCACGCTTGGCGGCGGCAATCATTTCATCGAGCTGTGCCTTGATGAGGCGAATCGAGTGTGGGTGATGCTGCATTCAGGCAGCCGCGGTATCGGCAATGTGTTCGGTCGGTATTTCATCTCGGCCGCACAGAAGGACATGCGGCGCCATCAGATCCATTTGCCGGACAAAGATCTTGCCTACCTTGCGGAAGGCTCGGATTTGTTCGACGACTATGTGGAGGCGGTGGAATGGGCACAGGACTATGCGATGCTCAACCGCGCAGAAATGATGCGGCTGATCTTAGAAACCCTGCGGCCTCTGCTGCCGTCATTCAAGATCGAGCAAGAGGCGATCAATTGCCACCATAACTACATCTCGCGCGAGACGCATTTTGACGAGCGGCTTTACATCACGCGCAAGGGGGCGATCTCTGCGCGTGAAGGCGAGTTGGGCATCATTCCGGGTTCGATGGGTGCGAAGAGCTACATCGTGCGTGGGCTTGGCAATGTCCAATCGTTCTGTTCGTGTTCGCACGGAGCAGGGCGGCGGATGAGTCGGACTGAGGCCGCCCGGCGCTTCTCTGCGGTTGATCTTGCGGAGCAGACCATTGGCATCGAATGCCGTAAGGATCGTGGCGTAGTCGACGAGATCCCCGCTGCTTACAAGGACATTGATGTTGTGATGGCACACCAGAGCGATCTTGTCGAAGTGGTGCATACGCTGCGTCAGGTCCTTTGCATCAAGGGGTAAACAATGGGAAAACCTGATGCACGCTACGTGGCGAAATCTGAGGCCGGAAAAGGCTGGCGGGTGTGGGACAGGAAGGGTTTGCGTTGGTGGGGTGAATGGCGGAGCGAGTATCCGCAGGCAGTGCTTGATGAACTGAACGGGCCTGTGCGGCCTGAGCGGCTCGTCGAGCTGTGCCGCCGGCGGTAGGGGGTGATCGTGTCCAGATCCCTTCGCCCCCCGCACTACTGGCGTATCCGCAATCTCTCGTACCAGATCGGGCTTTCCAGCCGGGATCGCAAGCTTGATTGGCGACGGAACATCGCAACCACACCGACGGACATCCGCGAGATGGAGCAGACCCGTTCTGCTCAGTACCAGCGCTTCGGCAACAACGGTGAGGTGCCGTGGGTCAAGTGCTGGAATACCTTGCGCAAGGCGTGGCGCAGACTTATTTGCATTGCAAGAAGCGAGAATCGCCGCGCTGTCGATAAGGAAACCCGGCAGCTCATCCACATGTGGCAACACGTTCAGCCGGTGAGCCTGTCGGATAGGGAGAAATCATGAAAACACGAGGAAAAACCATCGTGCCCCGCAACCCGTTTGCGATGGCGGCCAGCCATCGCAAGGCCGGTGCGCACGACAAGCCGGAGAAAGTGAAGCGCCAGCACGCCAGGCAGGCGTTGCAGCGCGACTTGCGCGAACGAAAGGATGAAGAGGACGCGGAGCTTGCGCCATCTCAGTCTGCGTGCAGCGTGCGCTTCTACAAGCTCGACGATTGATGGAGAGAGCAGCCTGTCATGCCGTTACAAACACGGCATGACAGGCGCCTGCCAAGATTTGGGTCACGTTATCAGGGCAGGGAATGGCCGTGGAGGCCGAACCGATACCACCTCAAACCTGAGGAAAGATAAGAACATGCAGTCCGCCATATCGCTGACGCCCGCGCAGGCATTTGATTTTCTTCTTAATGTTGCCGTCATTCGCCCGGTGTTCATGTGGGGCGCGCCGGGTATTGGCAAGAGTGCCTTGGTTCGCCGGTTTGCAGCGGAGGTCGGCATGGAATGCGTGTCGCTTCTCGGTAGCCAGCTGGCACCGGAGGATCTGCTTGGCATACCTCGGATCGACGGAGAATGCTCGCGCTTTTTTCCTCCAGCCAATATCGTTCGCCGTGAGCCATTCGTCCTGTTCCTGGACGAGCTCAATGCGTCTTCACACGAAATACAGAAAGCTTTCTATTCGCTGATCCTCGAACAGCGCGTTGGTGAATACCGCTTGCCGGCGGGGACGATTGTCGTTGGGGCCGGAAATCGCGCGAAGGATGCTGCCATCGTCAAGCCGATGCCCTCGGCGCTGATCAACCGCATGGCACACGTCCATCTGCGAGCGGATCATCGGCAGTGGTTGTCGTGGGCGATTGACGAGGCCGGGATCCATCCGTGGGTTGTGGAATACATCCAGCTCCGGCCTGACCAGTTGTGGAGCGAGCCGCCCAAGCATGAGGAGCCGTTTTCCACGCCGCGCAGCTGGCACATGCTTTCCGACGCGCTGCATTCGTTTGGCGAACACCTATCGGATCCGATGCTCGAAGCGCTCGTCTACGGCCTCTTGTCACCTGCGCACGCTGGTCACTTCAAGGGTTTCATCAAGCAGATCCGCCAGAAGCACACGCTGGGAGCGATCATTAAAGGTGATGCGCGTTGGCCAGGCGAACCGGCTGATCGTGACGTCCTGTACTTTCTCGCGCAGTCATTCCGCGCGCATCTGCGCAAGGAGCTGCCGGCTGACGAAAGCTCGGTCCGGAACGAACACAAGCTGCTCGCAATCACCGCAAAGGACTTGCTGCGCGACCTTGCCCGGATCAGCGTGGAGATCGCACAGTCCGTGATGAGCGAGGACGACCAAGGCTGCCGTCTGCCGTCGTGGTTTCTCGTCGAAGTCGCACGCGATCTGCCGCGGCTGGCGGCACGCGATAAATGAGCAAACTGCAAAAGGACATCGCACGCGAAACGCGAGACGAGGGTATTGCCCTTGTCGGACGCCATGCGCTGTTCGCGCCGCTCTGGAAACGCGTGCGGGTCGTGCTGGATACCGATGGACGTCATGTGTCATCGATGGGATGGCTCGCAGTGTCGGAGGCGGGTTGGCTGTACCTCAATCCGAAGCGCCGTGCAGGCGCTGCCGAGTGGGCGCGACAGATTGCCCAGGTGATGATCTGTCTTGGATTTGGTCTGGTTGCTCGCCGTGTGCCGCAAACACTCTGGGAAATCGCTTCGTTGTTGGTGGCGATGCGGTTTTGCGATGAATTGAAGATCGGTCGCGTGCCGGAGGACATGCAGGGCTACCCATTTCCGGTCATCCCGAAGGGCGGTGTCGAGGCGTTGTTCCGTCAGTTTGTCGCCGATGGTTGCAGCGAAAGTCTGGTCGCGTGGCATCGCCAGTTCAGCGGCAAGGAGGCGGTCTTTCACCCGCTTTCCGACGATCAGCGCGAATCGCGCCAGACTTGGGCCATGTACCAGATGATCGATTGGAAGGGATTACTCGCCGAGGGCATCGCCAGAAACGTCGGCCAGGCGCTGGAGGTTGCAGGCGGCCGAAAGGTGTCGGGCAGCGCACCCAAACAGACCCTCGCGCTACGTGCGCGCCAGCAGTTGATCGACTCGCATCCGTTGCTCGGAGCTCTCGCGGCGAGCTTCGATATCGAGGAGGATCCGGCGATTTGTGCACGCTACGACATTCGCATTGCGGCGATTGACGTTGGTGCACGGAAGATCTGGATGAACGCCGCAGCGCATCTTTCGGCCGGCGAATGCCTTTTCGTGTTTGCGCACGAATTGCTGCATGCAGGCTTGAATCACGCTTCGCGCCGGCGCGGACGCGATTCGCAACTGTGGAATGTTGCGTGCGATTTCGTCATCAATGGCTGGCTGATCGAGATGGGCGTCGGTACGCCGCCGGCCGTGGGGCTGCTGCACGACTCCAGATTTGCGAATCGCAGCAGCGAAGAGATCTACGACGAACTCGCCCAGGATATTCGCCGTGCCCGTAAGCTCGCCACCCTGCGCGGCGGGGCGGGTGAGTGCGATATGTTCGGCGAGGACGCTGGTAGTCCGTTTACCGATGCGGAAGCCTATTGTCGCCGCGCCCTCGCGCAGGGCATGGAGCGTTGCCTGTATGGCAACTATCGCGGCACGTTGCCGGCGGGACTCATCGAGGAAATCCGAAGTCTTTCGCAACCGCCGATTCCGTGGGATGTACGTCTGGCCGAGTGGTTCAATGAGCATTTCCCGCCGCCCGAATCGTGCCGCACTTATGCGCGGCCTTCACGCCGGCAAAGTGCCACGCCCGACATTCCGCGCCCCGCTATTGCTCGGCCAACGGACGAACAACGTGCGGCACGTGTGTTTGGTGTGGTGTTGGATACGTCTGGGTCGATGGAGCCGCAGACGCTCGGCAAGGCCTTGGGCGCGATTGCGAGCTATTCGATGGCCCATGATGTCTTTGCGGTGCGCCTGATCTGTTGCGACGCGCACGCATATGACAGCGGTTGGGTCGAACCGGAGCGGCTGCTGGACACTTTTTCGCTTCGTGGCCGGGGTGGCACTGTCCTCCAGCCGGGCATCGACCTGCTGCACGATCTTGGCAAGCGAGGGGATTTTCCGTCCGCGGGTCCCGTACTGATCATCACGGACGGCTGGTGCGAAGCGCGGCTCGATATTGTGATGGAGCACGCCTATCTGCTGCCCGAGGGTCGGCGCCTGCCTTTTGCCACGCGCGCGGAGATATTTTCGATTCGTTGATGGCATTTGCTGAATCATGCAAACACTCTATTGGAAAGATCTTGAAGCTCCCGCAACCGGTGCCTGGCGAGCGCTGGCCGTCAACGTAAACGGTATGCCGCAGGCGCCGTCGATGCGCCTGCTTAGCGGCAGAAATTTTCGCGTCAAGCTCGTCGCTGGTCCGCACACGTTGTTTTGGGCGACCGCGGCGAGCGATTACAGCGGCGTCTGGCTGATGCGAACGATGGCCGATCTTCCGGTGGACATGCAACCGATCGGTCCGATCGATTCTGCGCAGGTCGAGGCGTGTGCGGGTTTGCCGAAGGAAGATCGTTTCAAGGCTTGGTGCCGCTTCTTTGTCGAGCAGCTACGGGATCGTCCCGGCTCGTTCCTGCATGACGGAAGCTGGCTGCTCCGCGGCATGCGTGTCAGTAGTGACCTGGTCATGACGAAGGAGACCGCAGATGACGAAGCCCTGCGTGCAATGATCCAGCACTGGCGTTACGAGGCGCAGGGGCGTTCGGATGACCTGCCGGAGTTCCGCATCGAGGAATTCGATCAAGTCCTTGCACTCGATCCGGTGTATTGGATCAACTGGTGGTTGTGCGGAAACGGCGGCCTGATTGCGCTGCGCCAGTTCAACGACAGTGACGGGCGCATCAAGTGGTGGCGCAAGAAAGTGCGGGAGGACGCCTTGCCGCCCGTTCTGGCCTTGTATTTAAAGTGTCTCGATGCCTTCGTGATCGTCGATGGGCATTGCCGGTTGCGCGCCGCGTTGCTCGAGGGTGTTGCACCCGATGTCGTGGTG
>JAVBUM010000088.1:0-93931 GCA_031555325.1 Niveibacterium sp.
TCTTGAAATTTCGTATTGCATCATCACATGGGTGTGATGCAAGCAACCGACATGAGATCGCTGTCGCGCGAAGCGCGACATGAAAGACGCGTGCAAGTGATTCGCCTGCGTAACGCGGGTCATACGTACGCTGAAATCGCGACGCAGGCAGGTCTGAGCCGCACTGGCGTTTTCGACATCTGCAAGCGTCACGAGGCGGCCGGCGCTCGCGGGCTGCACGATGCGCCCGGGGGCCGCAAGGTGGGCGAAGGTCGCCGTCTGGACGCGGCCCAGGAGGGGGCGGTGCGAAAGTTGATCACCGACAAGACGCCTGATCAGTTGAAAATGCCGTATGCGTTGTGGACCCGCGCGGCAGTGGGCGAACTCATCGAGCAGCGCTTTGGCGTTCGGCTGCCGGTGCGCACGATGGGGTTGTACCTGACGCGTTGGGGCTTCACGCCTCAGAAGCCCATGAAGAAGGCCTACGAGCAATCGCCTGCGGCGGTGAAGAAGTGGCTCGAAGAGGACTATCCGATGATCGCCGCACGCGCCAAGGTCGAAGGTGCCCAAATCCACTGGGGTGACGAGACCGGGCTGCGCAGCGACGACGTACGCGGTCGCAGCTACGCACCCAAGGGGAAGACGCCCGTCATTCGGGTAAACAGCAAGCGCCATGGCCTGTCGGTTATCTCAACCGTCACCAATAACGGGCAGATGCGTTGGAGAGCTTTCGATGGCGCGCTCAATTCGGACATCCTGATCGACTTCCTGCGCCGACTTATCAAGGACGCGGAGCGCAAGGTCTACCTGATCCTGGACAACCTGCGAGTGCACCACAGCAAACCCGTGAAGGCGTGGCTGGCCAAGCATGAGCAAGAGATCGAAGTGTTCTACCTGCCCAGCTACAGTCCGGAACTCAACCCCAACGAGATGGCCAATGGCGATCTGAAGCAGGCCGTCACGAAACTCGCTCCAGCACGCACGAAGCTGCAGCTGGTCAAGGCCGCCGCGAGCCATCTGCGCAGCGTTCAACGACGGCCCGAGCGCATCAAGGACTACTTCAAACACGACCCGGTTCGCTATGCAGCCTGATTCAAGTTCATTAATGCCGGATCAATAGAAGGAAATCGTGGAGTTTCCAAAATAGGGGAATGAAATATGAGCGTTCAAGGTTTTCTGTTGAAATTTGGGTTTCAAAGCTCCGTTAATGCAATTATTGGAGCCAAAGGACGGGAGCAGGTCAATTCGAGTGGGCCCGAGTTCCATACACCGTCGCTCTTGTGAAGGCGAGAGCTTGATCGGTTGCCGGAGAGATGACAGCCAACTGGATACCTGTCTGTGCCGGCGCGTCGAAATTGAAATGGGTTTCGCGCTTGGAACCGCGTTGATTTACCTGCCACGCAGGAACAATTTGTCCAGCTCCGTCATGGATAACTGCGTCCACGTCGGCCGTCCGTGGTTGCACTGATCAGCCCGTTCGGTGGCTTCCATCTCGCGTAGCAGGGCGTTCATTTCGGGGAGTGTGAGGCTGCGGTTTGCGCGCACCGCGCCATGACAGGCGAGTGTGGCCAAGAGCTCGTTGCGGCGCGCAGCAACAACATTGGATGCCGGGTATTCGATGAGTTCGGCGAGTAGTGCGCGCATCAGAGCGATGACGTCGGCGCGCGAAAGCAGGGCGGGCACACTGCGCACGGCGAGTTCCGACGGACCGGCAGGCGCGATATCGAAGCCGATGCGTTCGAGCGTGTCGTGATGCGATTCGGCACAGGCCATCTCTTTGCTCGATACACCGAAAACCGCAGGAATCAGCAAGCGCTGCGTGGCAGGCGTACCGTCCAGAACTGTCTTGAGCTTCTCATAAAGGATGCGTTCGTGTGCGGCATGCATGTCGACCAGCACAAGACCCTGTGCATTCTGCGCGAGTACGTAAACGCCATGGAGTTGAGCGAGTGCGTAGCCGAGTGGCGCACCGTCGGGATCTGCGGCTGCGAGAGGCGTGGTCTGCGGCGCCGGGGGATTAAAGGGCGGGCGGAAAAAATTCGATATGGCGGCAGCAGATGGCGTGGGGATCCGCTCGGTGAGCGTGTCGAAGCGATAGGGTGGGCGCGGCTCGCCGACGCCGAGGCGAAACTGTTCGGGCTGCGTGTGCAGAGAGGGCTCACGTATGGGGGTACTGAGTGGCGGGGCGTGTTCTGGTGCCTGTGCTGCCTGTGCGATGGGTGCTGCGAGTGCACGGCTGATTGCGTGATACACGAACTGATGGATCGCGCGTGCTTCGCGAAAGCGGACTTCGGTTTTGGCAGGGTGCACGTTGACGTCGACCATTGCCGGGTCGAGCGTGAGGAACAACACGAAGGCCGGATGGCGGCTACCGTGCAGGATATCGGCATAGGCTTCCCGCAGCGCGTGCTGGATCAGCTTGTCGCGCACGAAGCGGCCGTTGACGAAGAAATACTGCGCATCCCGGCTCGCACGCGCATAGGCGGGGAGCGCCGCAAAGCCGGTCAACCAGAGGCCCGCGGCCTCGACATCGACTTCGCGCGCGTTGGCGAGGAATTCGTCGCCAAGTATCTCGCCACAACGCCGGCGCATATCGCCCGGGGTGAGGCGCAGGCTTACGCGACCGTTGTGCTGCAACTGGAATGCAACTTCGGGGCGTGCCAGAGCGATGCGGCGGAACGCGTCGTCGCAATGTCCGAATTCGGTGTTCTCGCTCTTGAGGAACTTGCGTCGCGCGGGAACGTTCCAGTACAGATCGGCAACTTCGACAACGGTCCCCGCGTTGAGTGCCGCGGGTGTTGCCTCGGCCTCGCCTGCGTGGATGCGCCAGGCATGCGAGGCGCCTTGTGCGCGGCTGGTTACCGTAACTCGCGCGACTGAAGCGATTGACGCCAGTGCTTCGCCACGGAATCCCATTGTCGCTACGTGTTCGAGATCATCGAGCGATGCGATCTTGCTCGTCGCATGGCGTTCAAGTGCGAGTGCGAGTTCTTCCTTTGGAATGCCGTATCCGTCGTCCGCGACACGAATCTGCTTGATGCCGCCTTGCTGGAGTTGCACCTCGATGGCGCACGAACCGGCGTCGAGGCTGTTTTCGAGCACTTCCTTAAGTACTGAGGCAGGACGTTCGACAACCTCGCCAGCGGCGATCTGGTTGATCAGGATTTCGGGGAGGCGCTGGATGGGCATGGCGAATCGGGAGCTGCGAGATAGTCCCGAGTCTAGCAAGTGGTCGGACGAAAAAAGGCGCCCACACACGGGCGCCTTGACTGAGATGGAGGTCGACGCCAATGGGTATCAGAAGCGGACACGCAGGCCGGCGTTCACCCCGGAGCGGTAGCCGCTGCCGTTGCTGAATGTGCCGTCGCCGAGGTCATAGCCACTGTTTGCGGCCAGACCCGAACCGGTGAGCATGCGGGCGTAGGCGAGATATACATCCGTGCGCTTCGAGAAGTTGTAGTAGCCGCCGAGTGCATACTGCTGCGCCTTCTGGTCTTGGTCTTGATTGTCGTTCGAGTAGTTGTACGAAGCCTGCAAGGTGAAGTTGCCGAGCGGAACCTTCGCGCCCACGTGCCAGCGGTCGTACTCGATGACTTCGCCTGCGTGCGGGCCAGAGAGGACCTTGTTGGCATCGTTCTTTGCGCCTTCGTAACCGAGTGTCAGGCGAACCAGCTCCAGATCGGCGACGCCGAGGATGTCGTAGGCTTGTTCCTTGTTATCGGCATCGCGCACCTTGGCTTCGTTGTAGCTGCCAAAGATGTAGAAGCGCTTGGCGATCTTCAGCTTGGCGACGATCCCTCCGTAGCGCTTGTCCGAGGTAGTGGCCGGTGAAGCGGAGTTGTAGCCCACTTCGTTGCCCGAGGTGTTCAGCGAATAGATCATGTCAACGCCGAAAATGTCACCGAAGAATGGGGTGCTGACTGCCACCGCGTTATCAACGCGGGTGTAAGCGCTGACGTTCTTGATCACGTTGTTGGCCTGACCGACAGTGCCAGCACCGAATGGCTCGTAGGCTGAATAGACCGAGTAGATCGGGGTGAACTGGCGACCGAATGTCACTTTTGTCCCGTGGAGATCGAGACCGGCCCAAGTCTGGCGACCCCAGATGCGTGACACGTTGGTGGTCCCGCCGGAGGTCGTGGGATGGGAGTCGGCGCTGTCTTGTAGGTTTGCGCCGGTATCCGCGTTGATGCCAGCTTCTATCGTGAAGATCGCGCTGATACCGGGGAATAGCTCTTCCGAACCCCTGACCCCAAGACGCGTGCCGCTTGCCTGGCCACTGTCGAAGCCGTTACGACTGTCGACCGCGCTGTTGATGTTGTCGGTACGGTAGGAATAGCCAAGGTCAATGAGGCCGTAGAGTGTGACTGCGCCGTCGGCTGCGAAGGTTGCGGTGCCTGCGGTGGCGAGGGCGAGTGCTGCGACGATCTTCTTGCTTTGCATTATTTCTTACTCTCCGAATAGGTTCTTACGTGCGAAGGGGGCGTCAGGAAACGACCCACCACGCTCCCAGAGAGAAGAATATTTGTCTTGGGTTACAGGTTTGATTTCCTTTAACTATCAGGACATAAAGTGTTGTCTTTTTGACAAAACTACGTGACAACCCATTCGGTTTTGTTGTATGCAAAACAGAATGGGTCAGGTGTCAAGCTTCACCCACCCTCTTGGCGATATGGTCAAGTGCTTCCTCCACCTGATCGACAAGGATCAGGCAAAGATCGCCCGGCTGTAGTGCCGCGAGCGCGGTGTCGATGGCCAGGAATTCGCCCCGGATCTCTGTGATGTTTTGTACCCGCTGCGTGCCAGTCAGGCCTTCTCGCAGCAGGGCGATGACTTCTCCGTCTTCGCGACCACGCTGGCACTGGTCCTCATACAGGATGACTTCGTCGAATGCATCGCCGAGGATTTCCGTTTGTTGCCTGATGTCGTCGTCGCGGCGATCGCCCGCACCGCTGATGACAACGCTGCGCCGCTTGGCTGGCATGGCCTCCACCGCATCCACTAGGGCCTGCATGGCGTCCGGGTTGTGACCGTAATCGGCGATGATCGTCGCGCCGCGATAGTCGAACACGTTGAATCGGCCTGGTGCGTTATCAGAGTCGTTCTCGAACGTTGAGAGTCCCTTGCGGATGGCATCCCAAGGCAGGCCCGCTGCCCAGGCGGCTGCGGTTGCGGCCATGACATTCTCGACCTGGAATCCGATCGTTCCTCCGCGTGTGATCGGAACACTGTCGAACGGAACGCGATGTTTTTCCATTCCTTCGACAGCGAGGATTTCGTCGCCTTCCACAAACACCACTCGTTTTCCCTGTGCGCGGTGCATCGCCATGATCGGGTGATGGCGATCGCGTGTGAAGAAGGTGACCGAGCCCGGGCAGTTGTCAGCCATGCTGGCGACGATGGGATCGGCGGCATTGAGTACTGCTGTGCCGTCCGGTGCCACGTTTTGCACGATCACGCGCTTGAGGACGGCCAGGTCTTCAACCGAGGTGATGTAGTTCAGGCCCAGGTGATCACCCAAGCCGATATTGGTGACGACGGCCACCGCGCAGCGGTCGAAGGCGAGGCCTTCGCGTAGTAGGCCGCCGCGCGCAGTTTCGAGTACAGCGGCATCGACATCGGGGTGCCCGAGTACGTTCCGGGCACTGCGTGGGCCGCTGCAGTCACCACTATCGATCTGGCGCTTTCCGATATAGACGCCGTCGGTGTTGGTCATGCCGACAGTCATGCCAGTTGCTGCGAACAGGTGCGCGATCAGCCGCACGGTCGTCGTCTTGCCGTTGGTACCGGTTACCGCGACGACCGGGATGCGTCCCTTGTCGTTGTCCTTGAACATATGCTCGACAATCGCTTCGCCAACTGCACGACCCTTGCCGTATGACGGTGACAAGTGCATGCGCAACCCGGGCGCGGCATTGACTTCGACGATACCGCCACCCTGTTCTTCGAGCGGGCGTAGCACGCTGTCGCATACGACGTCGACGCCGCAGATATCGAGCCCGATCATCTGCGCGGCGGCCACGGCACGCGCGGCGACCTCGGGATGAACATCGTCGGTCACGTCGGTTGCGGTTCCGCCGGTCGACAGGTTGGCGTTGTTGCGCAGAATGACGCGCTGACCCTTGACTGGCACGCTTTCGGCACTCATGTCCTGTGCGGCCAAGCGTGCAAGGGCGATGTCGTCGAAGCGGATCCTGGTCAACGATGTGGCATGACCAGCACCGCGGCGAGGGTCGCTGTTGACTTGGTCGACAAGCTGGCGAACGGTTTGAATTCCGTCGCCGACCACTTGCGGCGGCTCACGGCGTGCGGCGGCCACGAGCTTTTCCCCCACCACGAGCATGCGGTAGTCATGGCCGGGAAGGTAGCGCTCAACCATGATGTCGTCGCGGAATTCGCTTGCCGTGGCAAAAGCGCGCAGCAATTCTTCTCGGCTCGTGATGTTGACGGTCACGCCCTTGCCTTGGTTGCCGTCCTGCGGTTTCACCACCACCGGCAACCCGATTTCCTGGGCGGCAGCCCAGGCGTCCTCCGCGTCTTTGGCGGGCCGGCCGATCGGCACTGGGACGCCTGCTGCTGCAAGCAGCTTTTTGGTCAGCTCTTTGTCCTGCGCGATGGATTCGGAAATTGCGCTTGACCAGTCGGTTTCCGCGGCCTGGATACGCCGTTGCTTGCTACCCCAGCCAAACTGCACGAGGCTGCCTTGGGTGAGGCGGCGGAATGGGATACCGCGAGCCGTTGCTGCTTGAACGATCGATCCTGTGGAAGGGCCCAGGCGGATGTCTTCGTCCAGTTCGCTCAATCGCGCGAGTGCCTCGGGAACGTCAAAGGGCTGGTCGTCGAGTGCTGCGGCGATGAGTTGCTGGGCAAGTTCGAACGCAAGCTTGCCCACGGGTTCCTCGGTGTACTCGACAACGACTTGATAAACGCCTTCCTCGAACGTCAGCGCCGTACGCGAAAAAGTGACCGGGCAACCTGCTTCAGCCTGTAGTGCGAGGGTGGTGTATTCGAGTGCGTGGGCGAGCGATACGGTTTCTTCGTGGCTCTCCGGTTGCAGCACACCGATCTCCGGAAAGCAGGCGCGCAGGCGTGCTTCGAATCCGGGCAGGCTGTCGATGTGGCATTCGGTTTCCGAGCAGGTGACGATTGCTTCGATGGCGGTGTGGCGGCTCCAGAGGTTGGGGCCACGGAGAGCGCGGATACGCGAGACTTCCATCTGCTTGTTCCTGTTCTGATGCTTCTTACGCGCGGCGCGTCGGACGCGGACGCACAGTCTGTGCGGTGGGCGCTGCGCGCTCAATCTCGAAGGTGTCGATGCCAGCGGCGATAAGTTCCGGTGAGATGCCGAATGCCCAAGCTGTGGCGACCGCGGCGAGGATGATCTCGGTTGCTTCGTTCGCGTTACCGATGCGTGCGAGCGGGAAGTCGTCAAGGCGCGCGAGCGGAGCTTCCTCGGGACCGGTGGCCAGCACAATGCGGCCGTCGCGCACGAAGACCGCACGGCGGCATTGTGCGAGGTGTTCGGCGAGTGCGGGGAGGCTCGGATCGGTACCGTAGAAAATGACGTCGCCATCACAAAGTTCAGCCATTTCGGCGACCAGCGCATCGGCGGCATTGAGCACCGCAATACCGTCAGGCAGTACCACGTCGACTTGGGTCCGAAGCACGCTATAGACCTGTTCCGGATCACGGATATAGAACTCGCGCAGATCATCGAAGCCGCTGACGTCGGTGACGACCCCGATCTGGCAGCGGTCGTAGGCAAGTCCCTCGGAGAGGATGGACTTGCTGCCGTTCTCGAACACCGCAGCCTGGATCGAGCGGTTGATCAGGAGGCGCTCACCAGCAGCCCAGTTCGCACAGTTTCCTTTCTCGACCTGGCGGCGATCCAGATATAGGCCGTCGCTGCAGGCTAGCCCCACGTGCTTTCCCGAAAGATGGATCAGCCAGGCAACCAGGCGGGTGATGATGTTGGAGCCTTTCGTCCCCGCGACGCCGATGATTGGGATACGGCCTGATTCGCTCTCCGGGAACAGGTGATCGATGATCGCGCGCCCGACCGGGCGCGGCGTTCCAACGGCAGGCTTCAGGTGCATCAGCAAGCCGGGACCTGCATTGACTTCAACGATTGCTGCGCCTTGTTCCTTGAGGGGGTGCGAGATGTCCTCGGCTACGATGTCGATGCCTGCGATGTCGAGCCCAACGATACGCGCAGCAAGCGCGGCCATCGCGGCGACCTCCGGATGGACTTCGTCGGTTTCGTCCCAAGCGAGGTTGCCGTTACGCTGGACGACCACCACCTGGCCTTGGGCGGGGATGGACTCCGGCGTCAGCTTCTGTCGTTCGAGTTCTAGCGCGACGACGGGCTCTTCCGAGATGATGATCTTGCTGAGGGGGAACTCCTCGCTGATACCGCGGCGCGGGTCCGTGTTGAGCTGGGCGTCGATCAGCGCTTCCACCGTGGAGCGGCCGTCGCCGGTGATCGAGGCCACTTCGCCGCGCGAAGCTGCGACAACGCGATTACCAACGACGAGTAGGCGATGCTCGTTGCCACGAATGAAGCGTTCGACGATGACATCGCTGCTCTGCTTCTCGGCAACCCAATAGGCGGCCTCGATTTCTTCCTGCGTGGTCAGGTCGAGCGAAACGCCGGAGCCATGGTTGCCATCGGCGGGCTTGACCACGACGGGCAGGCCGATGTCCTGGGCCGCTTCCCAGGTCTCTTCCGGACTCCCAACCCTCTGACCCTCTGGGACCGGGACGCCGCAGGATGCGAGTAAGGTCTTGGTGAGGTCCTTGTCGCCAGCGATACCTTCGGCGATCGCACTCGTGCGGTCGGTCTCGGCAGTCCAGATACGACGCTGCTTTGAGCCGTAACCGAGCTGCACGAGGTTGCCCTCATTCAGCCGGATCGCGGGAATCTTGCGGCCAGTGGCGGCATCGACAATGCAGGCGGTGCTCGGACCGAGGTAGAGGTCATCGACCATTTCCCGCAGATTTGCCACGGTTGCGGCAACGTCGTAGGGCTTGTCCTCTATGGCAGCCATCATCAGTTCGCGCGCGTCGTTCATGGCGGCACGTGCCACGCGCTCGTCGCGCGCTCGCACCACGACCTTGTAGATGCCTGTCTCGCCAACGCCGCGAGCCTTGCCAAAACCGGTTTGCATGCCGGCGAGGTTCAGCAGTTCGATCGTCACATGTTCGAGGATATGACCCGCCCATGTGCCGTCATGGAGACGCTGGACGAACCCTCCGCGCTCGCCGATGCCACAACGATGCTCGATCAAGGATGGCAGCCAAGCTGTCAGCCGCTCGGTGAAACCTGGTAGCTTGTTCGATGGGTACTCTTCGAGTTCGCCGATATCGACCCAGGCTTCGAGCACCGGGCGATACGTCCAGATGTTCGGGCCGCGCAGATACGTGACACGCAGGAATTCGATGTCTTTCTTCTTCATGGTTCAGTGATGTGGCGACCGCAGGGGAGATAGGAAGGCGCTCCCGCGAGCGGGCGCAAAAATCGTTGCAGATCTGTCGCTGCTGAAGCCCAGGCCGCAAGGGCGGGGCGCAGGTTGGTCGGAGAATCCCCTGCTATATACTTTTCCGATCGGGTATGGATCGCACTTGGAAGTGCGCGCCAGAATACCGTAATTGTCATCCAATCGGGCCTGCAGACCGTTTAAGTCTGGACAGCGGCTTCCGATCTCGGCGTCGCACATGTTCCGTCCCTGGTGGGGGCGTGCTTTTGCCGGCCACTTCGGCCGGATTCCTTGGCGGCGCCGCATGCGGCAACGCATTTCACAATGACGATAGAACACCTGACTCCCGTTTCTCCAAGCAATTCGCTGCCAGAACCCTGGCGCAGCGAAATAGAACCGCAGCTGTCAGCCGGAGAAAACGTTGTGGCATGGCTCGAGGTTGACCTCGATGCGACGCTGCGCTTTTCGTCTGGACTGCTCGTGGTGACAAACCGGCGCTTGATTGCGCGTCTGGCCGACAACCCTGAGCTGCAATCATGGCCGTACCGCGAGGGATTGGAGCTAAGGCATTACGACCACGCTGGGGTGGGTGCGCTGGAGATCTGCGATGCGGCGTCACGGCTCGCTGTGTGCCGTTACACCTTGACGCACAATGTCGCCGCGCTGCGCTTGATCCACCAGTTCGAACTACAACGTGATGCGCACTTCGCCGGACGTGGCTCCGTTACGGCGGACGAGGCGATCTGCCCGAGCTGCAAGATGCCGTTGCCGCCCGATGAAGATGAATGCCCGATTTGTGCGCGAGAGCTTCATACGCCACCTTCGACGTGGACGCTGTTCCGCCTTTGGCGCTTTGCGCATCCCTATCGTGGCCAGCTGCTTGGCGGCTTCTTGTTGATGCTTGGCGCAACAGGTGCAACGCTGGTATCGCCCTATTTGTATATGCCCCTGATGGATGAGGTGCTGATTCCGTTCCAGAACGGACATAGCATCGAGCCCCATACGGTCATGCTCTATCTAGGCGGACTGTTTGCCGCCGCGCTCGTTTCTTGGGGCCTGGGCTGGGGCAAGACATACATCCTCGCCCTGGTTTCGGAGCGGATTGCCGCAGATCTGCGCACGACGACATACGAACATCTGCTGCAACTGTCGCTTGAATATTTTGGCGGCAAGCGCACAGGTGATTTGATGGCGCGTATCGGCTCGGAAACGGATCGCATCAGCGTGTTCCTGTCGCTACATGCGCTTGATTTCATTACCGACGTGCTGATGATTGCCATGACAGCGGTCATCCTCTTTTCCATCAATCCCTGGCTGGCGCTGGTCACCTTGGTACCGCTTCCATTCATTGCGTGGATGATTCATGTCGTGCGTGATCGGTTGCGTACCGGGTTTGAAAAGATCGACCGCGTCTGGGCTGAAGTCACCAACGTGCTCGCCGACACGATTCCTGGTATTCGCGTGGTGAAGGCTTTTGCGCAAGAACGCCGCGAGGCGCTGCGATTCCGCGAAGCGAATAAACACAACCTTGCGATCAACGATCGGCTGAACAAGACGTGGTCGCTGTTTACGCCCACCGTGCAGATGCTGACGGAGGTTGGCCTGCTGGTGGTCTGGGCGTTTGGCATTTGGCAGGTGTCGCGCGGCGACATTACGGTTGGCACGCTGACCGCGTTCCTAGCCTACATCGGGCGCTTCTATGGGCGACTTGATTCGATGAGCCGGATCGTGTCGGTCACGCAGAAGGCTGCCGCAGGTGCCAAGCGGATCTTCGACATTCTGGATCATGTCTCGAACGTGCCCGAGCCGATAAAGCCGGTGCATATCGAGCGCATCTCCGGCGGTATCGAACTGGCCGACGTGGGTTTCCGCTACGGAAGTCGTTCAGTGATTCGGGGTCTCTCGCTCACGATTCAGCCGGGTGAGATGATTGGTTTGGTCGGGCACAGTGGTTCGGGCAAGAGCACGCTGGTAAACCTCATCTGCCGGTTCTATGACGTTACCGAGGGTGCGGTGCGTGTCGATGGCATCGATACACGTTCGCTGCCGGTAGCGGAGTACCGCCGTCATATTGGCTTGGTACTGCAGGAGCCGTTCCTGTTCTTCGGGACGATCGCAGACAACATTGCATACGGCAAGCCGGGTGCCACGCGTCAGGAAATCGTTGCCGCAGCGCGTGCTGCGCATGCACATGAGTTCATTCTTAGACTGCCCCAGGGTTACGACTCGCTGGTCGGAGAGCGCGGACAGGGGCTTTCCGGTGGTGAGCGGCAACGTATCTCGATTGCGCGGGCGCTGCTGATCGACCCGCGCATCCTGATCCTTGACGAAGCTACGTCCTCGGTGGATACAGAAACCGAGAAGGAAATCCAGAAGGCGCTCGATAACCTTGTGCGCGGCCGTACCACGATTGCGATCGCGCACCGGTTGTCGACGTTGCGCAAAGCGGATCGCCTCGTGGTGATGGACCGCGGCCAAATCGTCGAGGTGGGCCCCCATGACGAGCTGATGGAGCGGAATGGCGCCTACCGCCGCCTTTACGAAGCGCAGGCGCGCAATGTGGATACGGAAGCGGAAGAGCGGGGTGATGAGGTCGATGCCGAACCGGAGGTCGTTACCGCATGAATGATGTCAGCAAGAACAATCCATCTCTGGATTTCGACCTCGAATTCGATGCATTCGGCCATCTTGTGCTGATCGATGCGTCTGGGATGCGGCGTGCTGGGGTGGTGCCGGTACGCGCTTTCCCGATTGCTGCGCCAGACGAAGGGATCTCGCTGGTCGGGGCCGAAGGGCATGAGCTCTTCTGGATCGAGCGGCTCGACGATCTCCCGGAGCGTTTGAAGAAGCCTGTGGCCGAGGCGTTGGCGAGTCGGGAATTTGTGCCCGAGATCCGGCGCTTGAAGCATGTGTCGAGCTTCGCTACACCCAGCACTTGGGAGGTGGAAACTAGCCGAGGCGATACACGCTTCGTGCTCAAAGGCGAAGAGGACATCCGCCGCCTCGGTCACATGAGCCTGCTGATTGCCGATTCACACGGCATCCAGTTCCTTGTTCGTGATCTTGGTCGGCTCGATCGGCACAGTCGTAAGCTACTTGATCGATTCCTCTGATAGGCCTGAAACCAACGAAAAGCGCTGAGGGTGGGAAAGCCCTCGGCGCTTTTTTGTGCGCTGTTGGTGGTGGCTATTCGCCGATTGGTCGGAGTCGTGGGGTTTGCAGACTGCCTTCAAGGGAGAACATGCGAACAATGTTCTCTGCGGATGTCCTGACGCTCGTGCGCAGGTTGCCATGCAGCGCCGCGTCATCACCGAAGGACCAGCGGCCAGAGCCGCTCAGGGCGCCAGCGTCGAGCCGACGGATATCCGCCTTCACGTTGCTTCCCGATTGATAACCGAATGTCCCTTCCATGCGAGAAAAGCGCGTCGAGCCGCCAGAGATTGGCGCATTTCCGTTGCGGCGCATGGCTTCAATCAGATCCAGGTGGCGAATCGAACCATCCTCGATACTGTAGTTGCCGGAGACCTTGAGCCCCGTCGCAAGCTGATCGAAGGAAGCTGCACTGGCCTCGACCTTCATCAATCCGGAAAGCCGTCCGTCAAGCGCTCCGGTGGCACCAGCGAGTCCGCTGAGCTTGTCCATGGCGATGCCGGTCGAGTCTAGTTGTGCTTCGATTCGGGCATCGTTTGTGAAGTCCATGCTGATATGCCCCTTGAGCGCACCAGAAAGCCAGTTGGCG
The DNA here is from genome assembly GCA_031555325.1 of Niveibacterium sp. Classification (GTDB taxonomy): domain Bacteria; phylum Pseudomonadota; class Gammaproteobacteria; order Burkholderiales; family Rhodocyclaceae; genus Niveibacterium. The sequence goes on from JAVBUM010000088.1 coordinate 13,195, forward strand.
CCGAACTGCGCGTCGGACAGACCGGTCGGCGTGAGATTGCCGCTGATGAGGACGTTTTCGAGCTTAATCTGGCCAAGCTTGTATTCAGGCGTATGGAGCATGGCCAACACGCCACCTTGCTGGTTTTCGGCTTCAAGGGTGATGTTGGCCTCGGCGGGATGCAGTCGGGCTGAAGTCCAACGACCCTCTTCGGAGAAGATCAGGTCGCCAGAGAGTTTTTCCAGTTGCAGCGATCCGATCGGGAGTGCGGTGTCATGCAGGCTGACCGACGAAAGGCGCCATGGACCCTCGGGCACCGGCAAGGTTGCAACTCGTACCAACAGCGCTGGCTGAAGACTGGCGTGCGCCATTGAAACCGCAATGCGCTGCGTCTGGCCGGTTGCCCATCGCCACCAGTCCGGGTGACCCCATGCACGCTCAATTCGACTGGTTCCGTCTTCGCCGATCTGTACATCGTGCATTTCGAAGCCTGGCCATGGGTGGAAGCCGAGGCCAACCGAAGCGATCTTGACTGGCTCGCCGAGCCAGAGCGCGGCTTCGCGTTCTACCTGAAGGCGCATATGTGAGGCCTGGTAGCCGAGGGCCACGATCGCAACACCGGTACCACCCAGTACTGCGATGCCAAGCGTCCACGCCACGGCGCAACGCATTGTCCGGCCACGGGCGCCGCCGCCGTTCATCGCGTGATAGCCGAAGTTGCCCACAAGGGCATTGAGACGGTCGCTGAGCGTTGCACGCGAACCCGAGGCAAGCGCACGCTGGAGCGGCGGTTCGACCGATGCACGATCAAAAGAGGATTCGAATTCCGGGGAGACAGGCAAGGGACGGGTAGTCGGTTGCTTTCTTTCACTTGGGTCCTTGCGCACCGCAGGCGAAACTGGGGTGCGTGGGGCCTGAACCGTGCGGATTCGTAGTGATCCATCTTCGGCGACACGAGCCATGCGTGCATCTAGCGTTTCGACCAGTCCCAGGCGCTCGAGATCACCCAGCGCGCGAAGTACCGGACGATTGCGCCCAATTTGAGTCGTCAGTTCCCCGACGGTGGAAAAACCGTCCACCCGTTCCAAGACGCTGCATGTCATTTTCTCTAGAGTGCCCTTGGCGCCCGCTAGCTCGCGATCTCCAGCGTCTGTACGACAGAACACAGTGAATCGATCCACACAATCCTCCGGCAGGTCCAAAGGACCCTCTTTCAAGACAATGATGAATAAGTAGCGCGTATCGCTGGGGGAAAAAGTTCTGCAAAACGGGTTGACAGTCTCTTACTTGACGTCTATGATTGCTTTCTCTGTTCCCCGATAGCTCAGTCGGTAGAGCGCCGGACTGTTAATCCGTAGGTCGTTGGTTCGAGCCCAACTCGGGGAGCCAGGTTTCAAAGAAAGGCCCGCAATTGCTGCGGGCCTTTTTGTTTTTCTTGTTTCGCATGTCCGGATTGAGTTGTAGGCAAATAGGCATCCTTACTTATCGGCGCTGGCCGACTCGTCTTTAGCGGGAAGGACGCCTGATTCGACTGCTGCGAGCTGTGCTGACTTTTTCGAGTGATAAAGCGTTTGCAGGAGCGATCAGCCTGCTCCTCGTTTTAGGCGCCCCACCTGGTTGGCCCGTACGCTGTGGTGATGTCTAGCCAGGATAGGCACGCTCCGCATGACAGGCTGGACACCGGCGACCATGATTCTTGGCCAAGTGGGGAGGGTCTATTCGTGTCGGCAAGGACTGCGCGGTGCCATAGGCCCACCACGTCCAATCCCTTCTGTTTGCGCGTGTTCCCAGAGTTGTTGCTCGGCATGGTGTCAAGCATGTTGGCTACTTGCTGGGCCAATGCGGCGGAAGCCAGAACCGTGGAGATTCTTTCGGGTGCGTTGCCAAAAAAAACCGACCAGCTGGTGGGTTTTTTTTGGCGCTTTGCGGGATTAGCCGCGACGCATGGCGTCGAAGAAATCGTTATTGGTTTTCGTTGCCTTGATCTTGTCGAGCAAGAATTCCATCGCCTCGATTTCGTCCATGCCGTAGAGCAGCTTGCGCAGGATCCAGACTTTCTGAAGGATGGCCGGATCGATCAGCAATTCCTCGCGGCGCGTTCCGGACCGGTTAACGTTGATGGCTGGGTATACCCGCTTCTCGGCCATGCGGCGATCCAGGTGGATCTCCATGTTGCCGGTACCCTTGAATTCTTCGTAAATCACATCGTCCATGCGGCTGCCTGTATCGATCAGCGCGGTGGCGATGATGGTTAGTGAGCCACCTTCCTCGATGTTTCGGGCAGCGCCGAAGAAGCGCTTGGGCTTCTGCAAGGCATTTGCATCGACGCCGCCGGTGAGTACCTTTCCCGAGGCTGGAATCACCGTGTTATAAGCGCGTGCCAGACGGGTTAGCGAATCGAGCAGGATCACCACATCGCGCTTGTGTTCGATGAGGCGCTTGGCTTTCTCGATCACCATCTCGGCGACCTGTACGTGGCGGGTCGCAGGCTCGTCGAAGGTCGACGCGACGACTTCGCCACGTACCGAGCGCTGCATTTCGGTCACTTCCTCCGGGCGCTCATCGATCAGTAGCACGATCAGCACGACATCCGGATGGTTGGCGGTGATCGCGTGTGCGATGTGCTGGAGCATGACGGTCTTGCCGGATTTTGGCGGTGCGACGAGTAGGCCACGCTGACCTTTGCCGATCGGCGCGATCATGTCGATCACTCGGCTCGTGACGTTTTCTTCCCCGCGAATCTCACGTTCTAGACGCAACGTGGCAGTCGGATGCAGCGGCGTGAGGTTTTCGAAGAGGATCTTGTTCTTCGACGCTTCGGGCGGTTCGCTGTTGATCTTGTCGACCTTGACCAGCGCAAAGTAACGCTCGCCGTCCTTGGGCGTACGGATCTCACCTTCGATCGTGTCGCCGGTGTGCAGATTGAATCGGCGGATCTGGGAGGGCGAGACGTAGATGTCGTCGGTACCCGCCAGATAGGAGGTATCGGGCGAGCGAAGGAACCCGAAGCCGTCGGGCAACACCTCCAGCACGCCATCACCGAAGATCGGTTCGCCCTTCTTGGCCCGGTTTCGGAGTAGTGCGAAGACCAGTTCCTGTTTGCGGAGTCGGTTGGCGCCTTCTATCTCGTTGACTTGCGCCATTTCGAGAAGTTGGCTGACGTGCAGAGACTTGAGCTCTGATAGATGCATGGCTGTGCCTGGAGAGGGAAACGTCGCGCAAGGAAAGCGCGATGAGGAGATCTGAATGGGGGTCGAAAAACGGCGCGCCGGGCGACGCGCCGCATAAAATTTTGGGTGACTCTAGCCGGAATCAGAGATTGCTGTCAATAAATGCAGTCAATTGGGATTTCGACAGTGCGCCAACCTTGGTGGCTTCTACGCCCCCGTTCTTGAAGAGCATGAGGGTTGGAATGCCGCGAATGCCGTACTTGGCTGGGGTGTCGGCGTTTTCGTCGATGTTCAGTTTTGCCACGACGAGTTTGCCTGTGTATTCCTTTGCAACTTCGTCGAGCACTGGCGCAATGCTCTTGCAAGGGCCGCACCATTCGGCCCAATAGTCGACGAGTACCGGCGATTGGGATTTCAGGACCGCTTCGTCAAAAGACGCATCGGTGACGTGGAGAATGTGTTCGCTCATGATTCCTCGCATATGGGGAAACCCGCCTCAATCGGGAACGGCGCTGCTGTGCGCCTGGGCGGGTCTTTGGGGCGCGGGCTAGGCCCGGCTTGGCGACGGCAATCCTAGCGAAAATCAGCCCTTCGGTGAACCGGCTAGCCTGCGGAGGCGGGTAGAATTGTGGCTATCAATGCGATGAAACCGGTTAATCGACGAAGCCGGGGGTCGTAGCCCTGTACGGAGATAGAAAAAAATGACTTACGTGGTGACTGAATCCTGCATCAAATGCAAGTACACGGATTGTGTCGATGTTTGTCCGGTGGATTGCTTCCACGAAGGGCCAAACTTTCTTGTCATTGATCCGGACGAATGCATCGACTGCACGCTTTGTGTCGCCGAATGTCCGGTCGAAGCCATCTATGCTGAAGACGACGTACCGGCCAACCAAGTGCAGTTCATCGCGCTCAATGCCGAGTTGTCAAAGGAATGGAAACCGATTGTCGAGCGCAAGGATCCGTTGCCGGACGCTGACCAGTGGGCGGCGGTAAAGGGCAAACTGAAAGATCTGGAGCGCTAGTTGCGGCGAAGGGGGTCGATTCAGTCCCAGCAATTTGTAAGGCCCGTCACCAGACGGGCTTTTTTGCGGACGGACCATACGTAACGGTATGGTTTCGCACTCTGGACCGATCGAATACCATCGAAGTCCTGTTCAGCGGACACTAGGCCGAGAAACGAGGAGGGACTATGCAGGTAAGCGAAATTCTCGCGATCAAGGGAAAGGTGCTGTACACGATAGGGCCAGAGCGGACGCTCGCCGATGCTGTCGCGACGATGACCGAACAGGATATGGGCTCCCTGATCGTGTTCGACCAGGGGCGCATGGCGGGCGTGCTGACTTTTCGCGAGTTGCTCGCCGCGATTCATCGCGCAGGGGCGGCATGGAGCGAGGTTCGGATCGCCGAAGCAATGATGCGCGAACCGTTCACCGCAAGTCCGGACATGCAGATGGACGAACTGCGGCGCCTGATGGTTGACCACCATCAGCGTTATTTGCCAGTCATGGACGGCACTACCTTGATGGGTGTTGTGTCCTTTCATGATGTGGCGAAGGCAGTACTAGAGGAGCAGAGTTTCGAGAACAAGATGTTGAAGAACTACATCAGGAACTGGCCGGAGGAGGCGGACGAGTCCTGATTGAAATCGTAAATCGCAGACAGCAGGTAGGTTGAATCCGGGAGTGGCGACGCGCGGGAAAATCCTTTTCTGCTTCTGTCCGCACTCATCACGGAACTAGCAAGGCGCCTCGATAAAACACCTCAAAGGGAATGGAGATGGAGAAAGTCTGGCTGAAGAGCTATCCCGAGGGTATTCCTGCCGAGATCGACATGCAGCAATACCAGTGTTTGGGCGATCTGTTCGCAGAGGGGGTCAGGAAGTACGGCTCAAAGATCGCCTACTCGAATATGGGCAAGGAGATTAGTTACATCACGCTTGATGCGCTCTCTGGCCGCTTTGCGGCATTTCTCCAAGGAAATCTCGGCCTAAAGAAAGGCGCACGAGTTGCGCTGATGATGCCCAACCTTCTCCAGTACCCAGTGTGCCTTTGGGGGGCGTTGAGGGCAGGCTATGTCGTTGTTAACTGCAATCCGCTCTATACAGCGAGGGAGCTGGAGCACCAACTCAAGGACTCTGGCGCGGAAGTCATTGTAATCCTTGAGAATTTTGCGTCGACGCTGCAGGAAGTGCTCCAGCACGTACCCGTCAAGCACGTGGTTGTGGCAAGCATCGGCGAGATGATCGGCGGCCTCAAAGGTACCCTGATCAACCTTGTGGTCAGGTATGTGAAAAAGATGGTTCCTGCGTGGAACATCCCTGGCCACATTACGTTCCGCCGGGTGCTGGAGCGCGGCGCGGCCCACAAGTTGGAGCCTGTCGAGGTGAATCAGTCTGACTTGGCGTTCCTGCAGTACACGGGCGGCACAACTGGGGTAGCCAAGGGGGCAATGCTGCTGCACCAGAACATCATTGCCAACCTGCAGCAGGCGCATGCCTGGATCCGGCCGTTCGTGCGCGAAGGAGAGGAGACGATTGTTACCGCTCTGCCGCTGTACCACATCTTTTCGCTTACAGCGAACTGCCTGACCTTCTTCAAGATCGGGTCGAAGAGCATCCTGATCACCAATCCGCGAGATATTCCGGGCTTCGTCAAGGAATTGTCGAGGGAGCGCTTCACCGTGATCACGGGGGTGAATACCCTATTTAATGCGCTGATCAACAATGAGCAGTTCCGCGCCCTTGATTTTTCTCATCTTCGGGTAGCTCTGGGTGGAGGTATGGCGGTGCAGCGTGCGGTTGCCGAGAAGTGGCGCCAACTGACCGGCAAGCCGCTTGTCGAGGCTTACGGGCTGACCGAGACTTCACCGGCCGTTACCATCAATCCGCTGACTCTTCCAGCCTTTAACGGTTCGATTGGCCTGCCGATTCCGTCAACCGATATCGCCATTCGGGACGAGGAGGGCAACGATCTTGGTATCGGCGAATCGGGCGAACTGTGCGTCCGAGGACCGCAAGTCATGGCCGGGTATTACAACCGTCCGGATGAGACGGCCAAGGTGATGACGCCTGATGGCTATTTGCGTACTGGGGATGTGGCTGTGATGGATGAGCATGGCTTCCTGCGCATCGTCGATCGCAAGAAGGACATGATCATCGTATCGGGCTTCAACGTTTATCCGAACGAGATCGAGGATGTGATCGCAACGCATCCAGGCGTGCTCGAAGTGGCGGCCATCGGCGTACCTGACACGCGTTCCGGGGAGACAGTGAAGGTCTTCATTGTGAAAAAGGACCCAGCTCTGACGGCTGAATCGGTCATCGCTCACTGCCGGGAGAGCCTCACTGGCTACAAAGTTCCGAAACAGGTTGAGTTTCGAAAGGAATTGCCGAAAACAAATGTGGGCAAGATTCTTCGCCGCGCTTTGCGTGACGAGAGCGTAAAGGCCGCCTGAGGCTGTAGTGCAGCGACTGAAGGGCGTGCGGTCGGTTCTCGTAGGAGAAACTCCTACATACATTGTTACGAATTTGTGGCTGCGGTAAACCACACTTGAGCTCCAATGTTTCGTGTGCTGAAATGCAGCTGTCGTTCCGTTTCCTTTGACCTTGATTGAATCCATGCTCACTCTCGCGTACATCACCGAAATGCCGGTTACCGCAGCTGCGGTAGTAGTACGCGTAGTAGTCGTAGGTGCGTTGGCGCCGTAGCAGCGGGTTGTCAGGTCAGACAGGAATTCAACCCCGCCGGCGCCAGCCGGCGGGGTTTTTCTTTTCTGAAGCCCGAATCCCCGCCAGCAGATCGTCGGCTCATCCGATCAGGAGACTTTGATGGAAATGTCTGGTGCGCAGTTCCTCGTGGCTTCGCTAGAGGCCCAAGGCATTCGAACCATCGCCGGGATACCAGGTGGTGCGGCGCTGCCCATGTACGATGCGTTTTCGGCTAGCCGGAAGATCCACCATGTGCTGGCTCGGCACGAGCAGGGAGCGGGCTTTATTGCGCAGGGGATGGCCCGGGCTACAGGTCGTCCGGCAGTCTGTTTGTCCTCTTCGGGGCCTGGGGCGACAAATCTTGTTACCCCCATCGCCGATGCCAAGCTTGATTCGATCCCCGTCGTCTGCATCACTGGCCAGGTACCGCTTTCGATGATTGGTACTGATGCATTCCAGGAGGTTGATACCTACGGCTGCTCGATCCCGGTTACCAAGCACAACTATCTTGTGCGTAACGTCAAGGATCTGCCTGGGGTGATTACGGATGCGTTCCGGATTGCGCAGTCAGGGCGCCCTGGCCCGGTGTGGGTGGACATACCAAAAGACGTGCAGAACCAGCGTTTTGAGGTGAGTGCGATTCCAGGGCTTGTGAAGCCGGATGCTGCACCAGCGCCCGATGACGCACTGCTCGACGCTGCTGCCGAGATGATCAACAGGGCCGAACGGCCCGTGCTTTACCTCGGTGGCGGCGTTGTAGCATCCGGGGCCTCTCATTTGGCGGTCACATTAGCCGAACAGGCTGGTTTGCCGACAACGATGACGCTGATGGCGCTGGGTGCGATACCCTCGGATCACCCGCTTTCCATTGGCATGCTTGGCATGCATGGCGCGCGCTTCACGAACTACGCCCTGCACGAAGCCGATCTCCTGATCTGCGTTGGCGCCCGGTTCGATGACCGTGCGATTGGCAAGACGTCGCATTTCTGCCCTGACGCCAAAATCATCCATATCGATATCGACGCCTCTGAGCTCGACAAGATCAAGACTACGCATATCGGCATCCAAGGTGATGTCGGCGAAGTGCTTGAACGCCTGCTGCCCCGTGTTCAGGTGCAATTGCGCAAGAAATGGCTGGCTCATGTCGAAAGCCTCAAGAGCAAGCATCCGCTGCGCATGCCAGGCAGGGACGACCCACGTACGCACTACGGGTTGATTACGGCGGTGGCTGCATGCATGAACGATGATGCGATCGTCGCGACGGACGTGGGACAGCATCAGATGTGGGTCGCGCAGGCCTACCCGTTTCGCCGACCGCGGCAGTGGCTCACTTCTGGTGGTCTTGGCACGATGGGTTTCGGGCTACCTGCAGCGATTGGTGCTGCGTTGGCCGAGCCGCGACGCAAGGTGGTGTGTTTCTCTGGCGATGGCAGTCTGCAGATGAACATTCAGGAACTTGCGACGCTCGCGGATGAGAACCTCGACGTCAAAATCATCCTCATGGATAACCAGTCGCTTGGCCTTGTTCACCAACAGCAGAACCTTTTCTACGGCAATCGCCTGTTTGCCTCCGACTACAAGCGGTCGATCGATTTTGCGAAGATCGCTGAAGGATTCGGTGTGGCGTCGATCCGCCTTGATGACAATCCGCGTCCACATGCGGCGCTGGCTGAAGCCTTGGCCAAGCCGGGTCCGTGTCTGATCCATGCGTCGATTGATGTCGACCAACAGGTTCATCCGATGGTGCCGCCGGGTGCCGCCAACACCGAAATGATTGGGGGTTGATTCATGAGCGAATGCATTGCACCCGAGCGCATCGAGACGCTCAAGAAGATTGTGCTGGAACTCTCAGTGCGCAACCATCCAGGTCTGATGACCCATGTTTGTGGTCTGTTCGCGCGTCGCGCATTCAATGTCGAAGGCATTCTCTGTATGCCAGTGGGCGACGGTACGAAAAGCCGGATCTGGCTATTGGTGCACGATGACCAGCGACTGCCGCAGATGATCAAACAGGTCGAAAAACTCGAGGATGTCCTTGAGGTCAAACGTCATGGAGCCGACCACAAGGTGTTTGAAAGGCTGGAGGAGTTCTTCCACTGATCGTGGCGGGCGGAAAGGGGCCGGGCTGGGTGTGGCCGGCCCAGTGCCGGACGCGAAGGCTATGGATGCAGATGCTAAACTCCTACCTTTCGCGAACCGCCAGCCAAGCCTTTATCGACCATGTCCGGAAGCACGTTTGGAACGCTTTTTACTGTTACTTCATTCGGCGAATCGCACGGCCCGGCAATTGGATGTGTCGTCGACGGATGCCCGCCGGGTTTGGTGCTTTCGGAATCCGACATCCAGGCTGAACTCGATCGCCGCAAGCCGGGCACCTCTCGCCACGTCACGCAGCGCAAGGAGCCTGACACCATCGAGATTCTCTCCGGAGTCTTCGAAGGCAGGACCACCGGTCACCCTATTGGGCTCTTGATTCGCAATCAGGACCAGCGCAGCGGCGACTATTCCAAGATTGCACAAACATTTCGCCCGGGGCACGCTGACTATACCTATCTGCAAAAATACGGTACTCGTGACTATCGCGGCGGCGGTCGCTCATCGGCACGCGAAACAGCAGTGAGGGTGGCTGCCGGGGCGATCGCCCGGAAGTGGCTGCGCGAGCGGCATGGTGTTGTAATCCGCGGTTTCATGAGTCAGCTTGGTGAGATCGAGATCCCGTTTGAATCCTGGGAACACGTTTCGCAGAATGCCTTCTTTTCGCCCAACGGCGTGATCGTTCCCCGACTTGAGGAGTACATGGACAAGATCCGCGCTGAACGCGATTCGATCGGTGCGAAGATCAATGTCATTGCGAGTGGTGTGCCGGTTGGTTGGGGCGAACCCGTCTTTGACCGTCTCGACGCCGAGATTGCCTATGCAATGATGAGCATCAACGCCGTTAAGGGTGTCGAGATCGGAGACGGTTTTGGTGTCGTCGCGCAACGAGGCTCGGTGCATGGGGATGAACTGACGCCCCAAGGATTCCTCTCAAACCATGCGGGAGGCGTACTTGGTGGGGTGTCGACCGGGCAGGATATCTGTGTGTCCATTGCGATCAAGCCAACCTCATCGATTCCACGGAATCGCCGCTCCATAGATTTGTCTGGTGCGCCGACAGAGATGATGACGACCGGTCGCCATGATCCATGCGTTGGCATTCGCGCCACGCCCATAGCCGAGGCGATGCTGGCTCTTGTGTTGATCGACCACGCATTGCGTCATCGAGCACAGAACGCCGATGTGGTGTGTGCCACGCCCAGGATTGCAGGATTGGCTCCCGGAGGGGAGCTGATGGTTCCAGGGCCCGACGACTGACTGGCCCGGGAGAAGGAATGTTCAAGAAGCAGCTTGCCGCGATCGTTGCCAGCGCCGTGGTGGTGGCATGTACGACAGTCCAAACGACTCAACCAGGAGTCGTCGGAGTCGATCGCAAGCAGACGGTTTCGCCATTGGTTGACTCGAAAGCTCTCACCAGCGAGGCCGGACTGCAATATCAGCAGACGTTGGGTGCTGCGCAGAAAAAGAACGCGCTCAATGTAGACCGGGCCCAAACGGCGCGTGTGCGCCGCATCGCCGATCGCCTGATTCCCTCGGTTGCCGCGTTCCGGCCAGATGCAGTGAGTTGGAAGTGGGAGGTCAATGTGCTGAGCTCGAAAGAGGTCAATGCGTGGTGCATGCCCGGGGGGAAGATTGCGGTCTATACCGGGCTCATTGATCAGATCAAGCCGACCGACGACGAACTGGCTGCAGTCATGGGGCACGAAATCGCCCATGCATTGCGCGAACATGCGTGGGAGCGAGCATCCAAGTCCGCCAATGCCCAGCTTGGCCTAGCGGTTATCGGAATTGCACTTGGGGCGCCTGACCTGACCAGCAACGTCGGGGGCATGGCGTATCAAGCGATGTTCGGCTTGCCAAATTCGCGAGAGCAGGAAACTGAGGCCGACCGGATCGGCGTCGAGCTGGCTGCGCGAGCGGGCTACGATCCACGGGCAGCGATTGCGCTTTGGGAGAAGATGGCCCGCGTGAGCAGCGGGGAGCCGCCCCAGTGGCTTTCCACTCACCCCTCGCGTGACTCGCGTCAGAAGGATTTGGCCGTGTATGCACAGAAGGTTCTCCCCCTTTACGAGCAGGCTCGCGGCAAATGATACGCAGCGCCTAGGTGGCGAGCGTGATGAGGCTGTGAAATAATGGAAGATTGCACTTTGTTGTGGTACGGGCAATGGCACTTCAAACGCTGTACGAAAAGCTCTGGAACAGCCACGTTGTTCATCAGGAAAATGATGGGACCGCGCTGATCTACATCGACCGTCATCTGGTTCATGAGGTCACCAGCCCGCAAGCTTTCGAAGGCTTGCGCCTCGCCGGCCGCAAACCGTGGCGCACTTCGTCCATCGTTGCAACCGCTGACCACAACACGCCGACCGATCACTGGGAGCGTGGCATCGACGACCCGATCTCACGGCAGCAGGTCGAAACGCTCGATACCAATATTCGTTTTTTTGGTGCTAAGGCCTATTTCCCGTTCCGCGATGCGCGTCAGGGCATTGTCCATGTGATCGGGCCGGAAAACGGTGCAACCCTGCCTGGGATGACGGTTGTCTGCGGTGACTCACACACGTCCACGCACGGTGCGTTCGGATGCCTCGCGCATGGCATTGGAACCTCGGAAGTCGAGCATGTGATGGCTACGCAGTGTCTCCTGCAGAAGAAATCGAAGACGCTGCTGATCAAAGTTGAAGGCTTGCTTGGCAAGGGCGTTTCGGCCAAGGACATCATCCTGCATGTGATTGGTCGCATCGGAACGGCTGGTGGTACCGGCTATGCAATGGAGTTTGGCGGTTCCACGATCCGGAGCCTTTCGATGGAAGGCCGGATGACGTTGTGCAACATGGCGATTGAGGCGGGCGCGCGCGCTGGTCTGGTCGGCGTGGACGACATTACGGTCGAATACCTGCGTGGTCGCGATTTTTCGCCGAAGGGTGATTTTTGGGACAAGGCCGTCGAATACTGGCGCACGCTGGCTTCCGATCAGGGGGCGCAGTTTGATCGTGTGGTGGAGATTGATGCCCGAGCGATTGCTCCGCATGTCACTTGGGGCACCTCGCCCGAGATGGTCACTACCATCGATGGCATGACTCCGGACCCGGAGAAGGAAGCTGACCCGGTTCGGCGTGAAGGCTATGGCCGTGCGCTGGAATACATGGGCTTGGCGCCCCGGACAAAAATTTCCGACGTGAAGATCGACAAGGTCTTCATCGGTTCTTGTACGAATTCCCGCATCGAAGATCTGCGCGAAGCTGCGGTCGTGGCGCGTGGGCGCCACGTGGCGGATAACGTCAAGCTTGCGCTGGTCGTGCCTGGTTCTGGATTGGTGAAACGTCAGGCCGAGGCCGAAGGGCTCGACAAGATTTTCAAGGCTGCAGGCTTCGAATGGCGCGAACCAGGTTGCTCGATGTGCTTGGCGATGAATGCCGACAGGCTGGAGCCGGGGGAGCGGTGTGCCTCGACTTCAAACCGCAATTTTGAAGGCCGGCAGGGCGCGGGTGGTCGCACACATCTGGTTAGCCCGGCTATGGCAGCCGCCGCTGCGATCGCGGGTCGATTCGTCGACGTTCGCGAAGTACTTTGAGTGAGGAGAGCCGCTGATGAAAGCGCTGAAACTCGTTCTGGCTGCATTGCTCGCCGTCTCGCTTGCAGCCTGCAACACAGTTCATGGCTTCGGCAAAGATGTCGAAAAGGTCGGCGACGCGATCCAGAGAGGTTCGAACAAGTAATGGAAAAGTTCACCATCCTAGACGGCTTGGTTGCGCCACTGGATCGCGCCAACGTCGACACCGATGCAATCATCCCGAAGCAGTTTCTCAAATCGATCAAGCGTTCCGGTTTCGGCCCGAACCTTTTCGATGAGTGGCGCTACATGGATCGGGGCGAGCCCGGCATGGACAATTCAGTGCGTCCTCCGAATCCCAATTTCGTGCTGAACCAGCCACGCTACCAGGGTGCGCAAATTCTGCTCACACGCGACAACTTCGGTTGCGGTTCCTCGCGTGAACATGCGCCGTGGGCCTTGGAAGACTACGGCTTCCGCGCGCTGATTGGCACGAGCTTCGCCGACATTTTCTTCAACAACTGCTTCAAGAACGGCGTGCTGCCAATCAAGTTGCCGCAGGAAGAGGTTAATGCGCTGTTCGATCAAGTGGCCCAGATGCCCGGCTACAAACTGCGCGTGGACCTTGCTGCTCAAACGGTGACACGGCCCGATGGCAAAGTCATTCCATTCGAGGTAGATCCGTTCCGTAAGTACTGCCTGCTCAATGGCTTTGACGATATCGGCCTGACCCTGCGTCATGCTGACAAGATTCGCGAATTCGAAGCGCGTCGCCAGGCAGAACAACCCTGGCTCTTCACTTGAGAGATTGCATGAAAGTCTGTGTTCTGGCCGGTGACGGTATCGGCCCCGAAATCGTTGCTGAAGCCATTCGTGTGCTTGAAGCGCTGCGTAGCGATGGCTTGAAGATCGAAATGGAGCCCGCACTGCTGGGTGGCTGTGCCGTAGATTCGAGCGGTGTGCCGTATCCGGAAGTAACCCAGAATCTGGCTCGCGTAGCTGACGCGGTGCTGCTTGGCGCTGTCGGCGGCCCAAAGTGGGACAACCTGCCTCGGCCCCAACGTCCAGAACGCGGGTTGCTCGGTATCCGCAAGGATCTCGAACTCTTCGCGAACCTGCGTCCGGCAATTCTCTATCCCGAGCTTGCGAACGCCTCGACGCTGAAGCCCGAAGTGGTCTCCGGCCTCGATATCCTCATCGTGCGTGAGCTGACTGGTGATATCTATTTCGGTGAGCCGCGCGGCATCGAACTGCGTGATGGCCAGCGTGTTGGCTGGAACACGATGATCTATTCTGAAACCGAGATTCGACGCATCGGAAAGGTCGCGTTCGAGGCTGCTCGCAAGCGTAACAAGCGTGTCTGCTCGGTTGACAAGATGAACGTGCTCGAAACGACGCAACTGTGGCGCGACGTGATGATCGAATTGTCCAAGGACTATCCGGACGTCGAACTCTCGCACATGCTCGTCGATAACGCCGCGATGCAGCTCGTCAAGGCGCCGAAGCAGTTCGACGTTATGGTTACCGGCAACATGTTTGGCGACATCCTGTCGGACGAAGCGTCGATGCTGACTGGTTCGATCGGCATGCTTCCATCTGCTTCGCTCGATGCAAACAACAAGGGGCTATACGAACCGAGCCATGGTTCGGCGCCGGACATCGCTGGCAAAGGCCTTGCGAACCCTTTGGCGACGATTCTGTCTGCCGGGATGATGTTGCGTTACAGCTTCAACGATGAGGCTTCTGCCCAGCGCATCGAGAATGCTGTCAAGAAGGTTCTGGCGCAGGGACTGCGGACCAGCGATATCTGGGAAGAGGGTACCCGTCGCATAGGCACGCGTGAGATGGGTGACGCGGTACTCGCCGCGCTCTGATATTCAAGAACTGAACTCTGGCAATGACAGTGCATCGCGTACCTCTCTCCAGCAAGACCATGCCAGCTTCGGCCGGCCTCGGCGCGCCTGTCATTACCATCAAGACCACCGGGATCAAAACCATCCCGGCCTGATCCATTGCCTCCACCGTGCCCATGCTCCCCGTCGGCGGTGAAGGCGGCGGAAGCGGGCGGGGGGCGGAAGAAGGAAAATTCAAATGCGTGTGGGTTTTGTCGGTTGGCGCGGTATGGTGGGCTCAGTCCTCATGCAACGCATGAGGGAAGAGCGGGATTTTGAGCTTATCGACCCGGTCTTCTTTACCACTTCGAACGTTGGTGGCCTAGGGCCGGATGTCGGTCGCGAGATTCCCCCGCTCAAGGATGCTGCTAACGTGGAGGCGCTCGGCGCGATGGATGTGATCATCACCTGTCAAGGCGGTGATTACACGACCGAGGTCTATCCGAAGCTGCGTGCAGCCGGCTGGAACGGCTACTGGATCGACGCCGCCTCGACCATGCGGATGCAGGATGATGCGGTCATCATTCTTGATCCTGTCAATCGCAACGTCATCGATTCGGCGCTTGTTCGAGGTGTGAAGAACTACATCGGCGGCAACTGCACCAATTCCATTCTGCTGATGGGGGTGGGCGGCCTGTTCCGTGAGGGGCTGGTCGAATGGGTGTCGTCAATGACCTACCAAGCTGCCAGTGGTGGTGGTGCAAACCACATGCGGGAACTGTTGAAGGGTATGGGTGTGATTCACTCAGCCGTCGCGGAAGAACTCGCCACGCCTGCGTCCGCGATCCTTGAAATCGATCGCAAGGTTGCAAAGGTCATTTGCGAAAATGTGCCGACAGAATTCTTCGGTGCGCCGCTCGCTGGCGGACTGATTCCTTGGATTGACAAGCAGTTAGAGAATGGTCAATCGAAGGAAGAGTGGAAAGGTCAGGCCGAGGTCAATAAGATTCTCGGTACGAATGAGATCATTCCAGTTGACGGTCTTTGCGTAAGAATTGGTGCAATGCGTTGCCACAGCCTTGCTTTGACCCTCAAGCTGGCACGAAATCTGCCGTTGTCTGAAATTGAAGCGGTCATCAAGTCGGGCAACCAGTGGGTGAAGTGGGTGCCCAACGACCGTGAGGTCTCGGTCCGCGAATTGACGCCGGCCGCGATCACCGGCGGATTGGAAGTTGGCGTCGGGCGGGTACGCAAGCTGAATATGGGGCCGGAATATATTTCGGCCTTCATAATTGGTGACCAACTTCTGTGGGGCGCGGCCGAACCGTTGCGTCGCATGTTGCGAATCCTTCTCTCACGCTAACCGCGTGTCATGACGGACGTCGCGGCGGCGGCGTCCGTGCCGCCTTGCTTTAAGGGCAAAACGTACCCACTTGGCATCAAAATCTTCATGTAACGGTTTAGCTTGCTAGGCTAAACCTATGATGATATTTTGATAAAACCACTATAAACCGCGCCTTCCAAGGCAAAGTCGATGAAGACCAAGTTCCGCGCAAGTCTAATCGCCGTGGCGATTGCCACCCTGCCTCTCGGAGCCTCCGCTGCAGGCCTCGGTCGCATTAACGTGTTCACAGGTCTCGGCCAGCCGCTGCGTGCGGAAGTCGAAGTTACGGGATCTCAGGAAGAGCTCGATACACTCAATGCGCGGATTGCGTCGCCGGATGCGTTTCGACGCTCCAATATTGAGTATGCGTCGTTCCTGTCATCGCTGAAGCTCACGGTCGAGAAGCGCACAAGTGGCGCGGTCATCAAGATCAACAGCGACAAGCCGATCGAAGAGCCATTCGTTGACATGCTGCTGGAACTTGACTGGGCTGGTGGTCGTCTGGTTCGCGAGTACACCTTCCTCCTCGATCCTGCGGAAACGAAAGATCAGGTAGCCGCACGGCCTCTACCATCGGCTCCTGCTGCAGCGGTCACGGAACCGAAGCCGTCGGCCAGTAAGTCTCGTCGTGGTAGCGCTACGCAAGGGGTGGCAACTGCTGTTCCGGAGACAAAGCCTGTACCAAGTGCAGTTGCGCCATCGGAAAAGGCTGCGGAAGTAAAACTCGCAGGGTCTCCGGCCACTGGTAGTGAGTATGAGGTCAAGTCTGGCGATACGCTGAGCAAGATTGCCGGCCAAACCCGGCCTGATGACGCCAGCTTCGAGCAAATGCTCGCGGCACTCTACACCAGCAATCAGGCTGCGTTCCCCAAGGGGGATATCAACCGGATTCGCACAGGCCAAATTCTGAAGGTGCCGGAGGCGGAAGTCGTTCGCGGAATGTCGCGTGAGGAAGTTCGCAAGATTCTTTCTGCACCTTCGACCAATTTTGGCGCCTACCGCAAGAAACTTGCCGCCGCGGTGGCTGCAGCACCCGCCAAGGAAGGCGCTGCCCAGCAGTCCGTGACAGGCAAGATCACGCCGAAGGTTGACGAACCGGTAACACCCTCTGAGTCTGGCGACAAACTCAAAATTTCCCGAACGCAAATCGCGAAGGGTGGCGCAGCGGGCGGTAATGACAGTGGCGCCGCTGCTCGGGCTCAAGCGCTTGAGATTGATCTCGTTGCGCGCGAGAAGTCTCTTAAGGAAGCCAACGAGCGCGTAGCCCAACTCGAAAAGAACGTCGAGGGCCTGCAGAAGTTGGTCGAGATGAAGAATCAGGCGCTGGCTGATCTGCAGAAGCAGGCCAAGACGGCGCCAGCGACGCCTGCTCCTGCGCCAAAGGCTGAGCCGACCCTGGTTGCGAAGCCCGAGCCAGCTCTGAAATCCGAGCCGACTCCGATTGCGAAGGCTGAACCGAAACCAGCGATAGAGGCGCCAGTTGCGCCTTCGACCACGGAACAGCAGAGTGCGCCCGCGACAACGGTAGAAAGCGCCCCCATTGCTGAGGCTAGCGCGCCAGCGTCAGGAGCGAGCGTGCCCCTGGTCGCAGAGCAATCAGCGTCGGAGCAGGCCAAGCCCAAGCCCAAGAAAAAAGTTGCGGCACCGCCGCCTCCGCCGCCGGAAGACCCCGGATTCATCGGCAATCTGCTTGAAAATACTGGCTCCTTGGCGGCTGCGCTGGGTGCCTTGGTGCTGGGTCTCGGTGGCTGGCTCGTATATCGCAATAGGAGGTCCAAGTCTGGAGCCGGGGCTGATAGCACTACCCTGACCACCACACAGACTGGCAACGAATCGGTGATTGGGCCTGCGGGTGGACAAACCGTTGATACAGGCTCGTCAGTTCTGCCGACAGATTTCAGCCAGACCGGAATGACCTCTATCGATACGGATGAAGGGGTCGATCCTGTTGCCGAGGCTGATGTCTATATGGCGTACGGACGTGATGCACAGGCTGAAGAAATCCTGCTCGACGCACTCAAATCAGACCCGAGCCGTACGGCGATCCACGCCAAGCTCCTGGAGATTTACCACCAGCGCAAGAGCGTCAAGCAATTCGAGAACATCGCAACGGATCTGTACACGCAGACGGGCGGCGCGGGGTCGGATTGGGCTAAGGCGGCGGATCTTGGTTCTCGCCTTGATCCCGAGAATCCGCTGTATCGGAATGTCGGAAATGTAGCGCCGATTGCTCACGACGCTGCGATGATCGAAGAAGTTTCCTTCCTTGACGAGTCGGTGGCGCCGGAACTCGCGGCCGATGAATCACTTGAGTTTCCTGAGCCGACACCAGTAAGAGCGCAGGAGCATAAGCCAGTAGCGCAGCAACAGCCAGCCGCGTTCGGTAGCAATCCCAATTCGCAGATGCAGGCTACTTGGACGATGCCGGGCGAAATCGGCCAGATCGCGCATGGACGGGAAATCCAGGCAGCGGAAGCTTCGCTTGCTGAAACACAGACTGAAGACCTAGGTCTGGATTTCAATCTGGATCTCGATGTGCCCGCGGCGAAGGTCGAGGTGAAACGATTCGAGGCGTCCAATGCATTCGATTTCAGCGCCGGTACGGTGTCCCAGATCGATGACCTTCCTGGTTTGGAGCTGTCGGAATCCATGCTCGAGGCTCAGGAGGTCAAGTTGTCGACGACCAACGTTACCACCCCTGATGCTCTGGTCAGCGCCCAAGCGACACCGCTAGTTCTTGACCTTGATGGCTTCGGTGCTGAGCCGGAGAGTCCAGTAGCGAAATCCGCCAGTCTGGACGACGAACTTGCAGTCGCTTCGTCGTTTGGCGATGATGAGGAAGCGTTGGTTGATCTCGAGAGGACGAACTTCGAGGGCAGTCTGCTGGACTTCGACTTCGATGTTGATCAGGCTGGCGAGTCCATCGAGGACCGAGCCATCGACCTTTCGGGTATCGACCTCGACCTGAATCAGCCAACCCTTGGCGAGCAGGCGCAAAGCCGGACTACGATGCAACCAGATGCTCCGCTGCTCGACGAAGAGCTAGATCTGAGCGAGGAGGTTGCGACCAAACTTGAACTTGCAAAGGCGTATGAGGAGATGAGGGACTTCGAAGGCGCCCGTGAGCTGCTCGAGGAAGTCTTGGCCGATGGCTCGGCAGCGCAGAAGAATGAAGCCGAGGCCATCCTCGCGCGTCTAGCCTGATGAAGCGCTGACGGTTGTTAGCCTATAGACCTCATCCGGGGCTCATCCTAATAGGATGGGCCCTTTTCGCTGTGATGTTGCAATGGCTGGAGGCGCCCGCATCGGGCGCTGTTGCGTTTGGGATGACAGTCTTGGCCTGTCTGCTGGCGCGGGCACGCTATGTTCGGCTGTTTAGCCGAAGTCGCTTTCTGCTCCTTGCCCTGTTCCTGGTCTATGCCACATTCACACCAGGGGAACGCCTACCGCACTTTCCTGCTTGGCTGCCTTTGCGGCGAGAGGGTTGCATGCTCGCAGCCCAACATATCCTTGGACTGCTGGCCCTTCTGGCATCACTGGCACTGCTTCTCGAACGCATGCAGTTGGCGCGTCTCGTGGCTGGACTTCACTCAGTATCGCGGCCACTTTCGTTGTTGGGCATCGATCGCGGGCGCGCTGCCTTGCGACTGATGTTAGTACTCGAAGGGCTCGAAAGACGGGAACGCCTGAGGTGGCGTGACTTGCTGGTATCTCAGGAGGCTTATTCGACAGAGCCGGTGCGGATTCAACTGGAGCGTTGGCGAGTCGCGGACTGGCTGTTGCTCTCGGTATTTTTGGTGGGCATGGTCATGATCGTGGTGCATCAATGAAAATCGCTATTGGGCTCGAATATGACGGGCGATCTTTTGCTGGTTGGCAGAGCCAGCGCGATCAACTAACGGTGCAGGGGGCTGTTGAGGCGGCAGTCTCGACCATCGCGGGGAAGCCCGTCCGACTCCACTGCGCGGGGCGGACTGATGCCGGGGTGCACGCGGCGATTCAGGTTGCGCATTTCGAGCCTGAGGTTGCGCGACCGCTCAACGCCTGGGTTCGGGGAGTAAATGCGCATCTGCCAGACGCAATTGCCGTGAGCTGGGCTGTACAGGTGACGCCGACTTTTCATGCACGGTTTTCCGCCCAGGCGCGTGGCTATCGGTATGTCTTGCTCAATCGCCCGGTTCGACCCGGTCTGCTTGCAGGGCGCGTGGGTTGGTTTCATCGACCGCTGGACACAGGCAGGATGGTCGATGCAGCCAGATATTTAGTCGGCACACATGACTTTTCGAGCTTTCGGGCTGCAGAATGTCAGGCCAAGTCACCGATCCGATGCCTGACCGACGTACGTGTCTCGCGGAAAGGGGATTTTGTGTTCTTCGAGTTCCGCGCGAATGCGTTTTTGCATCACATGGTTCGAAACATGGTTGGTGCGCTCGTGGCTGTCGGGAGGGGAGGAGCCGAACCTGCGTGGATCAGCGAGTTGCTGGCACTTCGCGACCGGAAGTGCGCGGCACCAACCTTTCAACCGGATGGGCTATATCTGTCAATGATTACGTATCCGGACGGGCTGGGCTTGCCGAACGGCGGGATCATTACCCATCACAGTGAGGAAATCTGGCTTTGAAGCGAACGCGGGTGAAAATTTGCGGCCTTACCCGAGAACGGGATGTTGATGCCGCCGTGGATGCGGGTGTAGATGCGATTGGTCTGGTCTTCTACCCGCCGAGTCCTCGTTTCGTTGACCTTGAACAGGCAGAACAACTTTGCCGTCACGTACCGCCATTTGTCAGCATTGTCGCGCTTTTTGTCAATCCGCATCAGGAGGAGGTCGAGCGGGTCATCCAACGCCTTCCAGTCCAGTTGCTGCAGTTCCATGGAGACGAGTGCGAGCAGTTCTGTGCCAGTTTTCGGGTGCCGTACCTCAAGGCCATAAGGATGCGTCCGGATACCGATCTGCTAGAATTGCGCGCCGCTTTTCCTTCAGCCCGGGCATTGTTGCTTGACGCATTTGTTGAAGGATATGGAGGCGGCGGTAAGGTGTTCGACTGGTCGCTGGTTCCGCCAGACATCTCTCGCAGCGTCGTCCTTTCGGGCGGGTTGTCGGCCGAGAACGTGGAGCAAGCAATTCGTACGCTTCGTCCTGTGGCGGTCGATGTAAGCAGCGGCGTCGAGGTTGCACGAGGTATCAAGGATCCCGAGCGGATCGAAGCTTTCATGGCTGGAGTACGTAATGCAGATGTCTGAGATCAGCTACAACCTGCCGGACGCCAAGGGACATTTTGGCCCGTACGGCGGGGTGTTCGTCTCCGAGACCTTGATCCCGGCGCTCGATGAGCTGCGTGCCGCCTACGAGAATGCCAAGCAGGATCCGGAATTTCTCGCTGAATTTGCGTACGAGCTTAAGCACTATGTTGGCCGTCCGAGCCCGATCTATCATGCGCAACGGCTCTCACGCGAACTCGGCGGAGCTCAGATCCTGCTCAAGCGTGAAGATCTCAATCACACCGGCGCACACAAGGTCAACAATTGCATTGGCCAAGCGCTGCTGGCCCGTCGGATGGGAAAACCGCGCGTGATTGCCGAAACGGGGGCTGGTCAGCATGGCGTTGCCACCGCGACGGTCGCTGCTCGTTACGGCATGAAGTGTGTCGTGTACATGGGTTCGGAAGACGTGAAGCGCCAGGCGGCGAACGTCTATCGCATGAAACTGCTGGGCGCTGAGGTCGTACCGGTAGAGTCCGGTTCAAAGACCTTGAAGGACGCACTTAATGAGGCGATGCGTGACTGGGTCACCAACGTCGCCGATACTTTCTACATCATTGGCACCGTGGCTGGACCTCATCCGTATCCGATGATGGTGCGTGATTTCCAGTCCATCATCGGGCGTGAAGCGATCGAGCAGATGCAGGAAGGATTCGGTCGTCAACCTGATGCAGTTATTGCATGCGTGGGGGGCGGCTCGAACGCAATGGGTATTTTCCATCCGTATATTCCGTATGCGGATGTCAAATTGATCGGTGTCGAGGCGGCAGGCGACGGGCTGGCTACGGGGCGTCATGCTGCTTCGCTGATCGCGGGTACGCCGGGTGTTCTGCACGGCAATCGCACCTACCTGTTGCAGGACGAAAACGGACAGATCATTGAAACGCATTCGGTATCTGCGGGGCTTGACTACCCTGGCGTGGGTCCTGAGCACGCTTGGCTTAGGGACAGCAATCGGGCCGAATACGTCGGTATTGACGATGCGGAAGCACTGACTGCTTTCCACACACTTTGCCGAACTGAAGGAATCATTCCGGCGCTGGAGTCTTCGCATGCACTGGCCTACGCGATGAAACTGGCCCCGACGCTGTCTGCTGACAGCCTGCTGCTGATCAATCTGTCGGGCCGCGGTGACAAGGATATGCATACGGTTGCTGAGAAGAGCGGCATCCAGTTCTAAGGCAAACGAGCGCGCACCTGTGCGGCCGATAATTTGAATCGACACCTATGACGCGAATTTCTTCCGTGTTCCAGCGGCTCAAGAGCGAAGGACGTACGGCGCTGATCCCGTTTATCACGGCAGGCGATCCGGATCCTGCGTTGACCCTGCCACTGATGCATGCATTGGTCGAGAGCGGCGCTAATATCGTCGAACTCGGTGTGCCATTTTCAGATCCGTCGGCAGATGGTCCGACAGTTCAGCGTGCGGCAGAGCGTGCGCTGAAGCATAGGGTTTCACTTCGGAACGTGCTGGGTATCGTTCAGGAGTTTCGGAAGACCGATAATGTGACGCCAGTGGTCTTGATGGGCTACGCGAATCCAATTGAGGCAATTGGTGCGGATCGCTTTGTTGAGCTTGCGCACGATGCAGGTGTCGATGGTGTGCTGGTGGTCGACTATCCGCCCGAGGAATGTGAAGCGTTCACCGCGGCACTGAAAGCGGCTGGACTTGACCCAATTTTCCTGCTTGCGCCTACATCGACCGATGCCCGCATCGAAGGTGTGGCAAAGGCAGGAAGTGGCTACGCTTACTACGTTTCGCTCAAGGGTGTCACCGGGTCGGCCAATCTTGACGTGGCCGATGTCGTCACTCGCATCCCGGTACTGAAAGAAAAGCTCGGTATGCCGGTTGGGGTGGGTTTTGGTATTCGTGATGCCACTTCCGCAAGCGCGATCGGTGAGGTTGCAGATGCTGTTGTGATTGGCAGCCGCATCATTGAAGAAATCGAAAATTCGCCGCGTGAAGAGGTGACGGAGCGTGTCCGTGCCTTCCTTGCCGGTATCCGTATCGCTCTCGACGAACATGTGGTGGAGGCCGCACGATGAGCTGGTTGAACAAACTTCTTCCGCCCAAGATTAAGCGCGAGGCGCCAGCCCGCAAATCGATCCCTGAAGGTCTTTGGAGCAAGTGCGAGCACTGCGAGGCAGTGCTGTACCGCTCGGACCTTGAAAACAATCAATATGTCTGCCCGAAATGTGGCCATCACAAGCGGATCCGCGCGCGTGCGCGGCTTGAATCGCTGCTTGATCCGGATGGCCGCTTCGAGATTGGCTCTGAAGTTCTACCCGTAGATCCGCTGAAGTTCCGCGATTCAAAGCGTTATCCAGAACGTCTGTCGGCTGCGAATGACGACACCAGCGAAGCCGATGCGCTGGTGGTTCTGCAAGGTGCTATCCGCACCGTGCCGGTTGTCGCCGCAGCTTTCGAGTTCGACTTCATGGGGGGGTCGATGGGCTCTGTCGTCGGGGAGCGCTTCGTTCGCGGGGTCAATGCGGCGGTCGAACAGGGCCTACCGTTCATTTGCTTCACTGCCTCGGGTGGTGCGCGGATGCAGGAAGGCCTGTTTTCACTGATGCAAATGGCCAAGACCACAGCGGCACTGACCCGCCTCTCCGAGCACAAGCTGCCATTCATTACCGTGCTGACTGATCCGACGATGGGTGGCGTTTCAGCAAGCTTCGCGTTCGTTGGTGACGTGGTCATTGGCGAACCAGGAGCCCTGATTGGTTTTGCCGGCCCTCGCGTGATTGAACAAACTGTGCGAGAGACACTTCCGGAAGGGTTCCAGCGATCGGAATTCTTGCTTGAGAAGGGGGCGATCGACATGATCGTCGATCGCCGCCAACTGCGGGATCGCCTCGCGCAATTGCTTTCGCTGCTGACCCGCCGTGCGGCCCTGAACTGAACTGGTTGGATATCCTTGGTGAATCATCCTCAGTCGCTGGCTGAGTGGCTCGACTTTGTCGAGCATCAGCATGAAAAACCGATTGAACTTGGGCTCGATCGGGTAGCAAAGGTTCGGGACCGTCTGGGCCTCAGAATCAAGGCGCCGATTATCACGGTGGGCGGGACTAACGGCAAAGGCTCTACTTGCGCAATGCTTGAGGCGATTCTCGGCGCCGCCGGGTATCGCACCGGACTCTACACATCACCACATCTGCTTCGTTACAACGAACGCGTCAGAATTGCCGGTGCAGAAGCGTCCGATGCAGTCCTCGCGGTCGCGTTCGCCCGAGTAGAAGCGGCCCGCGGCGAGACGCCGCTAACCTACTTTGAATTTGGCACGCTGGTAGCGCTGTGTGTATTTGAGGATGCCAAGCTCGATGCGGTGATTTTGGAGGTTGGCTTGGGTGGGCGGCTTGATGCGGTTAACGTATTTGAGCCCAATTGCACGATCGTCACCAGCATCGCGCTCGACCACATGGATTTCCTCGGAGACACCCGCGAGAAAATCGGCTTTGAGAAGGCAGGTATTTTTCGTCCGGGGGTGCCAGCGATCTGCTCCGATCCCCAGCCGCCGCAGAGTCTGATCGAACAAGCGGAACTCATCAACGCTGACTTGCAGCTCGTGGGGCGCGACTTCGGATATTCAGGAGATCGCCAGCAGTGGAATTGGTGGGGCAGGTCGCAGCGACGCAGCAGTCTGGCGTACCCCGCTTTGCGCGGTGCCAATCAATTGCTGAATGCTTCCGCGGTCTTGGCCGCCCTTGAGTCGGTAGCCGATCGGCTGCCAGTCACGATGCAGGCTGTTCGCGAAGGATTGATCCGGGTTGAGCTCACCGGTCGCTTTCAGATCATTCCGGGAAAACCTACGGTCGTGCTTGATGTGGCCCACAACCCGCAGTCCGCAGGTGTTCTGGCGGATAACCTGTTGAACATGGGCTACGCGCCAGAGACCTATGCGGTCGTCGGGATGTTGAGTGATAAGGATGTTGAAGGTTCGGTTCGGCTGCTGGACAGGCGTGTCGATCACTGGATCGCTGTTGGGCTTGAGGGACCGCGTGGCTTGACTGCCGACGCCTTGGCGGAAAAACTACGATCTGTCGGCGTTCAGGGCGATATCGTCACTGCGCCGAGCCCGTATCACGGATTGGCGGTGGCCAGGGAGCGAGCCGAGGGCGATGATAGAATCGTCGTCTTTGGGTCCTTCCTGACTGTTGCGGACGTGCTCCAAACAGTGTTCGCTTGAGATCCCCCCTCCGTCGATATGGCCGACAACGACAAGCAAACCGACCTGAAAAAGCGTGCGCGCCGACGTCTTGTGGGCGCGGCAGCACTCGCCATGCTGGCCGCAATCGTCTTACCCATGGTGATGGATCATGAGCCCCGGCAGAGCGGGCCGGAAATCCAAATCCGGATTCCAAGCCAGGAAGGTGCTAATTTTGCGGCTCGTGCTATTCAGGGGCGAGGACCAGCGCCGACTCGGCCGAAGCTACCTGCCGCCGTAGCTGGGGCGGCGAGTGAGGTTATAGAGCCTGAAAGCTCAGATCCGATCGACGTAGCGAACGCAGATCCAGAAGCGAAACCCGCGGCTCCCTCTGTATCCTTGGCCGTTAGGCCAGAGGCACCGGCTGTGCAGCCTGCCCCGGCTCCTCCGCCAGAACGCAAGCCTGAGCCGCCGAAGCAGATAGCCAAGGTGGAGCCCAAGCCGGAGGCCCGTCGTGATGACGGTACTCGTGCCGCAGCATTGCTTGGAGAAAAGGCAACAAGCGAGACGGGCTACATCGTTCAACTGGGTGTTTTCAAGGATACGGCTAACGCCAAGGCTGTGCGTGCTGAGGCCAAGGCGGCGGGTTACAACTCATTTGTCGAAGGCGTCGGAGATAAGACTCGTGTAAGGGCTGGTCCCTTCGAATCGCGCGAGGCTGCCGAGCAGGCAGCCCAGAAGCTTCGGCGAGCGGGTTTGACCGCTGTAGTTCAACCGCGTTCCTGACGATGACTGGATTCGATTTCATCGTTCTGGCGATTCTGGCTGTGTCGCTCATCCTGGGAGCGTGGCGAGGATTAGTGAGCGAAGTGCTGGCCTTGGCCGCCTGGGTTCTTGCCTTTCTTGCTGCCAAGCATTTGGGGCCGTTGGCGACGCCTTACCTTGAACGGTTCGTCGCAGAACCCTTGCTTCAACAAGGGGGGGCATTCGTGGCCATCTTCGTTGCAACGTTGCTGCTGCTTGGCTTGGCTCGCCTACTATTGCGCGAGTTGCTGCATGCAGTGGGACTGGGCTTTGCAGATCGAACGCTGGGTGCCATTTTCGGTCTCACTCGAGGCTTGTTGGTCATATTCCTGCTTGTTGTAGTGGGTGGGTTGACCAATATGCCGAAGCAAACATGGTGGCAAGAGGCAACACTTGCGCCACCGCTGGAAACCGCCGCTCTTGCCTCCCGTCCGTGGATGCCCGAGCGGGTGGCGAAACGAATTCATTATCGATAGGTGACGGACGATGTGCGGGATTCTAGGCGTGGTGGCAACCACCCCTGTCAACCAGCTTTTGTATGATGGATTACAGGTGCTCCAGCATCGCGGGCAGGATGCTGCAGGCATCGCAACGGCTCAAGCTGGCAGATTTCACATGCACAAGGGGCCGGGGTTGGTGCGCGATGTGTTCCGCACACGCAACATGCGCAACCTGCTTGGGAACTGGGGCATCGCGCATTGCCGCTATCCGACGGCCGGCTCTGCATATAACCCGGCTGAGGCGCAGCCGTTCTACGTCAATTCGCCGTATGGGCTGATGCTTGCCCATAACGGGAATCTGACCAATGCAGAAGAGCTCAAGCGTGAGATGTACCTTGCTGATCTTCGGCACATCAATACCAACTCTGATTCGGAAGTGCTGCTTAACGTCCTTGCTCACGAGCTCGAAGAGCACGCGCAAGGCCCTAAGCTTGATGCCGAGGCGATCTTCAAGGCCGTGGCGGGTGTTCAGCGCCGCGTAAAAGGGGCATATGCCGCAGTGGTGATGATTGCGGGGTATGGCTTGCTGGCATTCCGCGACCCCCACGGCATCCGTCCGCTGGTTATTGGCACCAACGATGCAATGGGCGGCGCCGAGTATCTTGTTGCATCCGAGTCCGTCGCGATTGATGTACTCGGCTTCAGGCTGATGCGTGACGTCGCCCCGGGCGAAGCTGTCCTGATTGATATCCAGGGAAATTTCAAGAGTCGTCTTTGCGCGCCAGGGCGCCCGCATGCACCTTGTATGTTCGAATACGTATACTTGGCGCGCCCAGATTCGCTGATAGACGGTATTTCGGTCTACGAGAGCCGTGTGAAGATGGGCGAATTCTTGGCGGAGCGGATCCGCACCGAACGTTCCGAGCTCAAGATCGATGTTGTGATTCCAATTCCCGACTCAAGCCGGCCCTCGGCTATGGAGCTTGCAAATAGGCTCGGCGTTCCGTATCGCGAAGGTTTTGTGAAGAACCGATACATTGGCCGGACGTTTATCATGCCCGGACAGGCAGTTCGCAGGAAGTCGGTGCGCCAGAAGCTAAACGCGATCCATCAGGAGTTTGCGGGCAAGAATGTGCTGCTCGTTGACGATTCGATCGTGCGGGGTACGACGAGCCGTGAAATCATCAACATGGCGCGGGAGGCCGGTGCGGCCAAGGTTTTCATGGCGTCCGCTGCGCCGCCAGTCCGACATGCAAATGTCTACGGTATCGACATGCCGACCCGTACCGAACTGATCGCCTCGTTCCGATCTGAAGACCAGATTGCTGACGAAATTGGTGCCGATGCGCTGATCTATCAGCGTCTAGATGATCTGAAAGCGGCAGTCCGGTCACTCAATCCGGTCATTGAACAGTTCGAGACGTCCTGCTTTGACGGCAGCTATGTCACGGGCGATGTGACCGCCGAATATCTCGAGGAGATCGAGGATTCCCGTTCGCGAATGGAGGCCAAGCCTTCGCGTGACAAGGACGAGGATGACGACGAAGGCGGTCAGATGGACCTCAACCTCATAGCCTCACACCATTAGCGATACTCGATCGCCACAAACGGAAAGGCCGGTCTCGAAGGCGCCGGCTTTTCCATTTTGATACGTACTTGGTTGACTACATGCGGGCTGACATTAGTGTGTCGTCGGACGAGTTTCCTAGCGCATTCAGTAGCGATTGTCGTGAAAGCGGTTTGCGCAGAATCGCGTCGAAGCCGCGCATTTCTAGGCTGTCTGCTTCCGGATCCTCACTGTCGTTTGCCGTATAGGCAACAATCCGGATGTCTTGACCGCGCGGGAGCCGGCGGAGGAAATGGCAGACACGAACACCTGACATGTCGGGTAGCAATAGGTCGAGCAAGACGCAGTCGAATGACTGTGACTTGAATGCTGCAAGCGCTGAGTGTGCATCGCTAGCTTCGACGCATTCCCAGCCGAGCTGGCAGAGAATCAAGGCCGGTAGCCGCCGGCTTGCCTCGCTGTCGTCGACGATCAATGCACGGCGCATCAGAGGGACTCGAACCGTAAACCGGCTGTCTCGTTCCAGGCTAGCCATCGGGGCGTGTCGTGCCAATCGTGTAAGACCCAACGTTCACACGTGTGTCCATCAACCAGTTGCAGATGAAGTGCAGGACGGTGCGTGTGGCCGTGGATCAGGTTCGGATACGCGTGCTCGCGTAGAACCTGTTCCACTGCATCAGCATTGACGTCCATGATCTCGGTGCTCTTGTTCTGCTTCGAGCGTTCGCTCTCCGACCGCGCTTCCGCCGCCATGGCCAGCCTTTCCGCGAGCGGCTTTGCCAGTACCGCCGCACGCCACTGTGGGTCGCGTACCATTGCGCGGAAGCGCTGATACTCAACGTCGTCGGTGCAAAGCGAGTCCCCGTGCATGAGGAGAAACGGCTTGCGCCCCAGTTCGATCCGCTCGGGTTCGGTCAGCAGTGTGACGGAGGCTCTGGTCGCGAACGCTTGATCAACGAGGAAGTCCCGGTTTCCCGCCATGAAGGCAATCCTGACACCGGAGGCCGCCAGACTCCCAAGCGCATCCGCGAACGCGCCGATTGATGGATCGACGAGGACGTCATCCCCCGGCCAAGCGTCGAAGAGGTCACCGAGCACATATAGTGTGTCGCAGTGTCGTGCGGGCCCGGAGAGATAGTGCAAGAACGCCGCCGTCGTCTCGGGCCGTTTGGGCGACAGATGCAGATCGGAGATGAAATGGATCATCGCGTATGCGTGAGACCGATCAATCGATGATCTCGACCTTTTCAATTGCGATATCGTCAACCGGGACGTCTTGGAAAAAACTGCGTCCACCTGTCTTGACACTGCGAATCGCATCGACGACGTCCATTCCCTTGGTGACCTTGCCGAACACACAGTAGCCGAAGCCCTGGATATCGGGGGAGCGGAAGTTCAGGAAGTCGTTGTCGGCTACGTTGATGAAAAACTGCGCGGTGGCGGAGTGGGGGGCCTGTGTGCGTGCCATGGCGATCGTGCCACGATCATTCTTCAATCCGTTGCTGGCCTCGTTCTGGATCGATGCGCGCGTTTCCTTCTGACTCATGTCGGACGTAAGACCACCACCCTGGATCATGAAGCCATCGATTACACGGTGGAAAATCGTGCCCGCATAGTGGCCGTTGTTTGCGTAGGCAATAAAGTTGGAGACGGTCTCTGGAGCCTTGGCGTCGTCGAGTTCGAGTTCAATGGCACCCTTGCTGGTCGTGATGATGGCTTTTTTCATGGTGGAATTTCCTGTTTGGAGAGGGATGCCTGATTACTTCGCTTGCGCAGCGCTTACCCGCTTTGCGCTCTTGACGATGATCGGTTCAACCGGGACGTCCTGCATGCCAGCACGGTCCCCCGTCTTGGTCATGCCGATGCGACGCACCGTATCCATGCCGTCGACGACCTTGCCGAATACCGCATAGCCCCATCCGTCGAACGATGGGTAGTCGAGGCGGTTGTTATCGACGAGGTTGATGAAGAACTGCGAGGTTGCGGAATCAGGATCGCGGGTGCGTGCCAGGGCGACCGTTCCGGCTGCATTCTTGAGGCCGTTCTTGGCTTCGTTTGCGACAGGAGTGCGTGTCGGCTTGCCCTGCATCTGCGGGTCGTAACCGCCGCCTTGGGCAACGAATCCGTTGATCACGCGATGGAAAATCGTGTTGTCGTAGAAGCCTGAATCAACATAGGAGAGGAAATTCGCAACCGACTTGGGGGCCTTCTCGGCGTTGAGTTCCAAGACGATCGCGCCGAGGTTCGTGTCGAGTTTGACGAGGGTTTTATCCGCTGCCTGGGCGAGATTCACCGTAAGGCAAGCTGCTGCAAGCACCGCGAACCGTAAGGCGCGGATCATCGGGGTGCCGAATGCGAGTCGAGTCATCGATCCTCCTTCTGTTGGCGCACCTTGTGGACCAGTGCCGGTCGCAGGCCCGTTGCCGTGCTGCCTGGCGGGCGCCAAAGTGCGCTGTGCTAACATCTTTCGACGGGCGCGGGCCGCCCGATCCAAGCGCGGCATTCTACAACAAGGCAGGTTGCGCACGCGGCGCACTGTCCGGTCTGAGGCCCGCCAGCGAAGCGCCCGTTCCCCGACCGAATGTCTCATATTCTCCACCATGCTCAGCATCTACAACTCGCTCACGCGTCAGAAGCAACCCTTTACGCCAATTGAACCCGGATGTGTCCGCATGTATGTCTGCGGCATGACCGTCTACGACTTTTGCCACTTGGGGCATGCCCGCGCCTTTCTAGGTTTTGATGTGGTGCAGCGTTGGCTGCGCGCTTCAGGCTACGACGTGAACTATGTGCGCAACATTACCGATATCGATGACAAGATCATCCGTCGGGCGCAGGAAAATGACGAACCGATCAAGTCGCTGACTGAGCGGATGATCGCCGAGATGCATCGCGATTTCGATGCACTTGGCATCGAACGTCCAGACGTTGAACCGCGTGCCACGGACTATGTGCCGCAAATGCTCGACATGATCGATACCCTTGAAGGCAGGGGCTTGGCCTACCAAGCTGGCGACGGCGATGTGAATTATGCGGTTCGTAAATTTCCTGGCTACGGAAAGCTATCTGGCAAATCGCTTGATGACCTTCGTGCTGGCGAACGCGTCGCGGTGGACTCCGCCAAGCGCGACCCTCTGGACTTTGTGCTCTGGAAGGCGGCAAAGGAAACCGAGCCGGCCGATACGAAGTGGAGTTCGCGTTGGGGCAAGGGGCGGCCTGGCTGGCACATTGAGTGCTCCGCGATGAGTGGGAGCATTCTGGGGAAGACACTGGACATTCATGGCGGCGGCCCGGATTTGCGTTTCCCGCACCACGAAAATGAGATCGCGCAGAGTGAAGGCGCGCATGACTGCACATTTGCCAACTATTGGATGCACGCTGGGGCACTTAACATCGATTCGGAAAAGATGTCGAAGTCGCTTGGCAATTTCTTCCTGATTCGGGATGTGTTGCAAAAGCACGATCCCGAGGTTCTCCGTTTCTTCGTTGTGCGTTCGCACTATCGGAGCCTTATCAACTATACGGAAGACTTGCTCCACGATGCGCGCCAAGGTTTGAGTCGCCTGTATACGGCGTTGCGCGACGTGCCGCCGGAGGTGGTCGATATCGACTGGAGCGATCCGCAAGCGGCCCGATTCCAGACAGCGATGAACGACGATTTCAATACTCCGGAAGCCGTGGCGGTGCTGTTCGAGCTCGCCAACGAAGCACAACGTACCCGGAGTGCTGCTGCTGCCGGTCAGTTGAAAACGCTGGGTGGCCTGCTTGGCCTACTTGAAAGGGAGCCGAAGGCGTTCCTTCAGGCGGGAATCGTGTCGCAAGGTCTGGATGCGGGACAGATCGAAGCCTTGATCACACAGCGAATCGAAGCCAAAAAGGCGCGTAATTTCGCCGAGGCGGACAGGATCCGCCAGGAGCTGAAGACTGCGGGCATCCTGCTTGAAGATTCCGCAGCGGGAACAACTTGGCGGCGAGCCTGATCTCTCTTGACTGCTGACAAACCCCCGGTTTGCGGCCGCAGTCGCCCCGGATGGGTGATCGGTTGCCTGCAGGCATTTGGCAGTCAGGCGACCAGCAGCGGCAGCAGCCCGTCGAGCCCGGAGTGGTCGAGGGCGTAAGTGGCGCGTGACCGTACGACTGGCTTCGCACGGAATGCAACCGAAATGCCAGCGGCCTCAAACATCGAGAGGTCGTTGGCGCCGTCGCCGATTGCGATACAACCTGCGGGAGCAAGCCCCAGCCGTGCCGCTGCGGTTTCAAGAGCATCGCGCTTGGCCCTCGCGTCCACGATGCGACCAATCACTCGTCCTGTGAGCCGTCCGCCGACGATCTCGAGTTCGTTGGCGTGTGTTTCGTCGAAGCCGAGTACGTCGCGCAGGCGGTCGGTGAAGAAGGTGAATCCGCCTGAAACGAGAATCGTGTAAAGCCCTGCTGCGCGCAGTCGCTGCATCAGGCGTTCCGCGCCAGGATTGAGCTGCAACCGCTCGATGTAGACGCGTTCGAGCGCATGAGCGTCTAGACCTTCGAGGAGCGCTACGCGACGCGTGAGCGACTCGGAAAAGTCGATCTCGCCACGCATGGCCGCCTCGGTGATCGCCGAAACTTCGGTTTTCACGCCGATCATGTCGGCGATTTCGTCAATGCACTCGATCGAGATCAGCGTTGAGTCCATGTCGGTGACGAAAAGGCCAAAGTCGGCCATCTGCCTTGAGTCGGGAACCCAGCCGAAATCCAGCCTGACTGATTCGCAGAACGCTTGTAGACCACTGGCGTCCACATCGGGCGAGCCGCCGCGCAGCCGGAACGCGTCAGTATGGATCTGTTCGATCGAGTTGGCACCAACGAGCTTTGCGATCTGCTTGAGCGCCGGGGTTTCGACCGCGGCGCCCTGAACTACGAGATGTGAAGTCACGCAACGCTCCGTGACGGAATGACAGGCAGGAGCAATTCGTGCGCACGCAGCAGCATGTCCTCGGTAGTTTCCCAGCCTACGCATCCGTCAGTGACAGAGCATCCATACTTCATCTGGCTATGGTCCTTGAGGATCGGTTGGTTTCCGGCTTCGATGAAGCTTTCAATCATCACGCCGACGATAGAGCGGTTACCTTCGCGGATCTGATGCGTCACGTCCCGCATCACAAGTGTCTGGAATTCCGGCTTTTTCCAGGAGTTGGCGTGCGAGCAGTCGATCATGATGTTTCCAGGCAACTTGGCTTTTTCAAGCGCCTGCTCGGCGAGCGAGACCGAGACCGTGTCGTAGTTGGGCCTCCCGCCGCCGCCACGGAGGACCACATGGCCATAGGCGTTGCCTCGGGTACGGATGATCGACGAGGCGCCTTGCTCGTTGATGCCAAGGAAACTGTGAGGATTGGAGGCGGAGACGATGCCGTTGATTGCTGCGTCAAGTGAGCCGTCGGTGCTGTTCTTGAAACCTACCGGTGTCGACAGACCGGAGGCCATTTCGCGGTGGGTCTGCGATTCCGAGGTGCGGGCACCGACAGCGGTCCAACTTACAAGGTCGCCGTAATACTGCGGTGAGATCGGATCGAGTGCTTCGGTGGCAGCCGGCAGACCGATTTCGGCGACATCCAGCAGTACGCGGCGGCCGCGTTCCATGCCTTCGTCGACCCGAAACGAATCATCCATGTGCGGATCGTTGATGAAACCTTTCCAGCCAGTGGTTGTGCGCGGTTTCTCAAAATACACTCGCATGACCACGTAAAGCGTTTCGGAGACCTGATCAGACAGTGCCTTGAGTCGACGTGCGTAGTCGAGACCCGCCTCTGGATCGTGGATCGAACAGGGGCCGACGACGACCATCAGGCGTGGGTCTTTGCGATCAAGGATACGCATCAGTGTGCGCCGTCCGGCAACCACAGTATCCGAGGCGGCACTGGTCATTGGGACGCGCGACTTGATCTCCGCCGGTGAGGGCATCGGGTCAAAGCCGAGCACATTGAGGTTTTCAGTCTTGGCGATCATCGCTTGCTTTCGTCTAGGCTCGCGGGTCCTGCCGCGTGTTTTGCGGCCCCAGCGCCAGCGCGAGAAACCCGGGTTTTGTCCAGCACTCCGGAGGGAGGCGAAAATTTTACGCGAATGTCCATGCGGCTGCCGCTACGCTTAAGAAACTCCTCAACCTGCGCCGGCCGTGCTGCTGAGCAATACATCCATCCGATCGTCCTTTTCCTGCCATATCTGCTGTACCCAACCCTGGATGCGCCCTCGGTATTCAGCGTCGCGCTCGTAGTCGCCGTCGAGTAGGTCACGCGGAATCTTGCGCTGCTCGATATGGACCACGACTTTGTGCACGCGCCCCGAGAGCAGGTCCCAGAACGTGGGTACGCCGCCCGGATATGCCAGCGTGACATCCAGGAGTGCTTCGAATTGTTCGCCCATGGTTGCGAGTGCGATGGCCAGTCCGCCGATCTTGGGCTTGAGCAGGTGGCGGAACGGCGAGCGTTGTTTGCCTTGCTTCTCCGCGGAGAACCGCGTGCCTTCCACAAAGTTGATGACCGAGGTTGGGATCAGTTTGAAGCGTTCGCAGGCCTTGCGGGTCGTGGCAAGGTCGGTCTTGCCGGAACGCCCGCTGCCTCGCCGCATGAACGGAAAATCGAACGCCCACCACGCGAATCCGATGACTGGAACGTAGATCAGTTCGCGCTTGAGGAAGAATTTGAGCATTGGGATTTTGCGCAGAAACACCTTCTGCAGCACGAGGATGTCCACCCAGCTCTGATGATTGCTGCTGACCAGAAACCAGCCGTCCCGATGCAGACCCTCAAGTCCCTCGATATGCCAATCGATCCGCTGCATGAGGGCGATCCAGCCACAGTTGAATGTTACCCAGGTATCGGCGATGCCGTTGAGTACGTGATCGATTGGACGGCGCACCACAGTAAACGGCAGCAGCAGCTTGATCAGCGCAAAAGGGACCATGAGGGTGACCAGCACCATCACGTTGAGGGCAAGCAGGACCGCGGCAACTACGCCTTTGCAGCCGGAGAGGAAGCTTTGAATCATCGAGTGGGCTTTCTTGGGGGAAAGCGTTCGATTCTACGATCGCCGGGGCCTGCGCTACAGGTAGCGCATGAGCCGATTGACAGGCGGCAACAGCGCAGAAGGTCAGCCAGCGGGCAGCTCGACGATGAACCTACTCCCGGTGCCGAGTTCGCTTTCGACCCTCACATTGCCACTCATGAGCTGAATAAGGCGCCAGACGAGTGCCAAGCCCAGTCCCGTACCCTCGACGTGATGGGGTGCGTTGGGGATGCGGGAAAACGGCTGGAACAGCTTGTCGAAATCTTCAGCAGGTATGCCGATGCCCGTATCGGCGATCTCGATCGTCACGCAGGTGGCGGGGCTGCCCGGCCGTGCTCGCACTGTTACGGTGCCCAACTGGTGGTTGTACTTCGCGCCGTTACTGATGAGGTTGATGAGAACCTGCCGCAACCTGCGTGGATCAGCCATCGCGATGAGATTTGATGGAATCTCCGCCGTGATCTCGATGTCATGCTGTTGGGCGAGAGGACGTGTCAATGCGATGGCCTCCGCGACCACTTCTTCCACTGAAACCTGTTGGATGCGCAGATCGATGCGGCCGGCTTCGATGCGAGCGAGGTCGAGGACCTCGTCAATCAGTGCAAGGAGGTGTTCGCCTGCTTGCCGGATTGTCTGCAGGCTTTCCCTCTGGGAAGGAAGGTCGTCGAGTTCCAGCAATTGCGAGAAACCGAGGATCGCATTGAGTGGTGTGCGCAGTTCGTGGCTCATTGCCGACAGGAACTGGCTCTTCGCACGATTGGCACTGTCTGCGGCATCGCGTGCGGCGAGCAAGGCTTCTTCGCGGCGCATCCGGTCTGTCACGTCGGAGAAGGACCAGATACGGCCAATGACCTGGCCGTGCAGGTTCTGCGGCCGCTGCGAGCAATCCAGCCAGCGGCCGTCGCTCAAGGCAAGTGTTTGCCGGTGCGCTGTTTCGGGCTCCTGTCTGCCGAGGGTAAGCAGTGCATCCCAAGCTTCTGGTGTATCGAATCCGGCACGAGCCCCTTCGAGGATGCTCCTCGATTCGCGCGATTCGATCTGCTCCAACGACAGTCCAAAAGTCTTCGCAAAGTTTCGGTTGAAGTGGAGGACTCGATCGATCAAATCGAGGACGAGCAGGGCGTCAGCGGTCGATTCCAGCGTTGCCGCAAACAAAGAGGCTGAACGGGCTGCGAGTTCCTCGGCCGCGCGCTCGCTGCTGATATCGCGCGCCGTGACGACGATCCGCGTACGCCCGGCCAGCGTGCGGCGACTGACAGTCTTCACCACGTGACGTTCGAGTCCACGTAATGTCCGCAGCGTGCCTTCGAGGCGTGGCGCTCCAGACGTCAGGCCGCTTCGGATCTCTTCCCAGAAGAACTGTTCCTGCAGGCCGGTATCCAGATCGAACATCGAACGACCGAGCAGGGTTTCGGCGTTGCATTCGAACAGCATGCCGGTCTCGGCATTGGCGTATTCGACGAGCAGCGTGTCGGGATCGACCACAAGTACTGCTTGGCCACAGACATCGAGAAGTTCGGCGGCGTATTTGTTCACGGGTGTTGGCTCTCGTTCCTATCCTTCGGCGTGGCAGTAATGATCGGCTCTTTGCTTGTATCGAAAAAGTAGCTAAAGCGTTTTCTCGGTGTCAGCACCGCTTGTGCATCGCGCGGGAGCTGCGAGGGGCGAATCGTACGCGTGATTGCGAGTTCCGGCAGATCTTCGAGATCGATGAGAACTGGTTGCCTGGGGTCGGCACCGGATTCGTGGATCTGTACCACCGGACGCAACGGTCTGGCTGAATTGACCGATACGACCAGGCCGAATACGTCCTCACCGAGCAGCACCAAGGTTCCGGGCGGATAAACGCCCAGGCAATGTATGAAGGCGGCCATCGGGTGTGGGTCGAAGCGACTCTTCTGCTGCGAATACATCTGCGATATTGCCTCGTGAGGTGATATCGCACGGCTGGGGTCAGCCGGGTTGCACAAATTATCGTACGTGTTGGCCATCGAAACGATCTTTGCGGCGCGGCTCAGGCGGTCGCCGGACAGACCGTCCGGATAGCCGGAGCCGTCGAAGGATTCGTGATGATGGGCAATGACGTCGAGTGCTCCAGCGGCAAGCCCGAGGCGGACACCGATCGCTACGCCAAGTGGTACATGTTCGCGGAACATTGCGAGATCGGCGGCAGTAAAACCATCGCGCTTCCTTACCACCTGCATCGGTAGTTCGAGCTTGCCGATGTCGTGGAACATCGCGCCGAGCCCTACGTCGATCAATTCGGCGTGTTCGGCACCGAGTTGGCGTGCGAGCATCAGAGAAATCACGGAGACGTTGAGCGCGTGCTGATAGGAGTCCTCGCCGCCGATGCGTTCGGCCATCAAGTTGACGGTGATATCCCGCTCGGTCATCAACGATCCCGCGAGATCTTCTACGAGGTTCTCCGCGGCGTGGCGGCTTTGCGTCGGGTGGGACAATACGCCTTCGGTAATTGAGCGGACGCGCTGCCCGACGCTCAGGTATTGCGCCTCGTACACCTGCATGCGGTGGCGTTGCATTACGCGTGCCGCATGGATCTCGCGCTTGGCTCCGAGTTCGATGTCCAGCCCGGGCGCGCGTGGCGTGAGGGGGGCTTCGATGTCGCGTGCGAGCGGCACCGCCGTGCTGCGTTCAGGGGAGTAGCGCACCTGCGTCAGGCCAAGGTCCCGGATGCGCTGGATCTGGGTTTCCGACCGGATCAGAAAACTCGAGAAGGTGAACGGGTGCTCGGTCCACAGAAGGTCCAGATGGACGTAGAGGCCAACGCAGAGCTGTTCTGGCCGCAGGAAATGTGGCTGCTCGTTTGACATCAGTGGCTTCGATGAGTTTGGAATACAGCCGTGTTCTACGGCCCTCGCGGAAATTTCTTAAGTTGAATCAAATGTTGTAAGCGTTGTTGAGCTAGCAATGCTTACAACAGGAACGTGGGCGGGCGCAAAGAGTCAGTGCTTGCGCCGTGCCGTGACGATCTGATAAACGCCACCAAAGACGGTCTGCTTGCTCCAGAGGTATTTGTCCGGGTGCGAGGCAAAGGTCGATATGTCCCTTTCCCAGAGTGCATTGGCAAAAGGCTCGAGATGGGCATTGACCCAGCGAAGGATCCAGCCCACCGGCTGCCACCATGCCGGTCGATGGTAATCGACGAAGACTGCAGTGGAGTCTGCGTCAAGGGCTGCGAGCGCACGATCGACGACGGCGTGCTTGCGCGCATCGGGGATCTCATGAAGCAGAAAGAAGCTACAGACGAGATCATAGGTTTCTCCCGGCGACCACGCGGCTGCATCGCAATGGGCAACATGTGCCCACGGATAACGCGTGAGCTTGGCACGGCCACGCTGGATCTGAATGCTAGTGATGTCGGTGAGTTGGAAGTGCCCTTTGGGACCGACCTTCCGTGCAGCGCGGGCGACCAGATCGCCATAGACATGCGCGAGTTGCCAGACTCGGGAACCGGGTTCGATCTTGTCCAGATATGCCCGCATCAGGCGTCGATCGTTGCCGAAAAGGAGTGCTTTGACAATGCTGTTGCGGTCGAGCAGCCGAACGTACCTCGGGGCAACATAGGCCCAGTCATAGACCTCTGACATATACGCAGGCAAGGGTGGCTGCTCTGCTGCAGGCTCAGGCGAGACGACACGGCGCGCGGCCGCCTCACAGGTGGTTTCTGTCATTCTTCTCGTTCCTGTCAGGGCGGAACCAAGGGTAAGAATAAGCCTAAGACCACGAGCGCCGGAGCGCATTGAGTCGGCGCAAGGCGTTCGAACAGCAGCAGTCCCCGCGGGACATCCGCGGCGGACGTCAGGGTTGCGACGTCTTAGCCAGCCAGTGCCTTGATGACGTCCCGCACGCGGGCGACCCGGTCCTTCAATGTCTCGGAATACACTGTGACCGACAGCTTGTCCTGCCCGGCGAGCTTGTAGTGCCGGTTCTTCTGTATCAGCTGAATAATACGGATCGGTTCGATCGGTGGGTTCGGTACAAAGTTCAGGTTGATTCGCGATTCGGAAGCGTCGATTTTGATGATTCCGAGTGGCTTTGCCGCGATTCTCAGCTTGTGGGTGTCCAGCAGGACCTGCGTCTGAGGCGGCATTTCGCCAAAGCGGTCGATCAGTTCCTCCTGGATCGATTGCAGTTCCTCTGCGTTTTCGCAGTTGGCCATACGTTTGTAGAGCGTGAGCCGTTCGCCGATGTCGCTGCAGTAGTCGTTGGGCAGCAAGGCTGGTGCGTGAAGGTTGATCTCGGAGGTCACATCCAGCGGCTGCGAGAGATCCGGTTCCTTGCCCGATTGCAAGTCCTTCACTGCGCGCCGAAGCATCTCGGAGTACAGCGAAAAGCCAATCTGCTGGATTTCGCCACTCTGGTTTTCGCCCAGCACTTCGCCCGCACCGCGAATTTCGAGGTCGTGCATTGCGAGATAGAAGCCCGAGCCGAGCTCTTCCATCATCGAGATCGCTTCGAGTCGCTTTTGCGCCTGTGCGGTGGGCTTGGCGTGCGCGTCGGTCAGGAGATAGGCGTATGCCTGATGGTGTGACCGGCCGACGCGGCCGCGCAACTGGTGGAGCTGGGCGAGTCCGAAGCGGTCGGCGCGATTAATGATGATGGTGTTTGCTGTTGGAATGTTGATGCCGGTTTCGATGATGGTGGTGCACAGCAAAAAGTTTGCACGCTGTGCGGTGAAATCGCGCATGACACGTTCGAGTTCGCGTTCCGGCAGCTGCCCGTGGCCGACCACAATACGCGCCTCGGGCACGAGTTCCTGCAGGCTCACGCGCATGTTCTCGATTGTGTCGACCTCGTTATGCAAAAAGTAAACCTGCCCGCCGCGCTTGAACTCGCGCAGCACTGCTTCGCGCACGATGCCCTTCGAATGACGCTGGACGAAGGTCTTGATCGCCAGACGCTTCTGTGGCGCAGTGGCAATGACTGAGAATTCCCGCAGACCTTCCAGCGCCAACCCGAGCGTACGGGGGATCGGCGTGGCGGTCAGAGTCAGGACGTCGACCTCGGAACGCAGCGCCTTCAGCGTTTCCTTTTGGCGTACGCCGAATCGGTGTTCTTCGTCGATGATCACCAGGCCTAGACGCTTGAACTCGACATCCTTCTGCAGAAGTCGGTGCGTACCAATCAGGATGTCAACCTTGCCCTCGGCCACCAGCTTGAGTGCCTCAGCCTGTTCCTTCGCGCTGCGGAAGCGAGAGATCTCCGCTACCTTGACTGGCCAGTCGGCGAACCGGTCGGCAAAGGTCTGGTAGTGCTGTTCGGTGAGCAACGTCGTTGGCGCGAGGATTGCGACCTGTTTGCCGTCGGCCACGGCGATGAAGGCTGCGCGCAGCGCGACTTCAGTCTTGCCGAAACCCACGTCGCCACAAACCAGTCGGTCCATTGGCCGGCCCGATTTCATATCAGCGACGACCGCTTCGATAGCTGCAAGCTGGTCGGCGGTTTCCTCGAAGCCGAAGCTCTCCGCAAAGGCTTCCAGATCATGCTGCCTGAAGTCGAAGCGATGACCTTCTCGGGCCGCCCGCTTGGCGTAGAGCGCAAGCAGTTCGGCTGCGGTGTCGCGCACCTGCTGCGCAGCCTTTCGCTTTGCCTTCTCCCACTGACCGCTTCCGAGCCGGTGCAGCGCTACGTTTTCCGGGTCGGCGCCAGCATATCGGCTAACAACGTGCAGTTGCGATACTGGAACGTAGAGCTTGTCGCCAGATTCGTATTCCAGATGCAGGAACTCGGTTTCGCCCTCACCGAGGTCAAGGTGGATCAGGCCCATATAGCGGCCGACGCCATGTGAGACGTGTACCACCGGATCCCCGACCCTCAGTTCCGAAAGATCTTTCAGCCAGCCTTCGACCGTGGCGGCCTTGCGCGCGTCGCGCTTGCCGCGAGTTCGCGCCTGGGTGGCATATAGCTCGTTCTCGGTAATGATGGCGATGCCGCCGCCATCTGGCACCACGAAACCAGCGGCCAGCGGTCCCGTGGCCAGTGCCAGTTTTGTGTCACCCGTGAGGAACCCTGCGAGATCTGCACCGCTTTCCGCCGGGAGGTCGTATTCCTTGAAGTAGTCGGCGATCGTCTGCTGGCGGCCGGCTGATTCGGCCAGCAACAGGACACGGCCGGGAAAACTTCCAACGAAATCGCGGAAACGGTGTAGTGGATCGGTCGCGCGACGCTCCACCGCCAGTTCGGGCAGCGCCCGGGTGGCGAGTGTTTCGGTCCGCTGGCCTAGCGTGATGCGTCCGCGTTCGTTCGCTACAGTGAAAAACTGTTCGGCGGAGAAAAACAGTTGCGAAGGTGGTAGTAAGGGCCGTGTAGGATCGCCCCCAAGGAGCTTGAAGCGGTTTTGTGTCTCGCGCCAGAAGTCCTCGATCGCGCGGTTGATGTCACCATGCAGTGCGATCGTGCAGCGCTTGGGCAGGTAGTCAAAAAGCACTGCAGTCGCATCGAAGAACAGCGGTAGGTAGTACTCGATGCCTGCCGGCGCGATGCCATTCGAGACGTCCTTGTAA
Source organism: Niveibacterium sp. (assembly GCA_031555325.1). Lineage (GTDB taxonomy): Bacteria > Pseudomonadota > Gammaproteobacteria > Burkholderiales > Rhodocyclaceae > Niveibacterium. The sequence goes on from JAVBUM010000088.1 coordinate 54,699, forward strand.
ATCGTGGAGCGTGACGGATCGCCTTCGAACACTTCACGGAAGCGCTGGCGGAAGCCGGTGCGTGCCTTCTCGTCGAGCGGGAACTCGCGTGCCGGCAGGAGGCGGATCTCCTTGACCGGATAGACAGTGCGCTGGCTATCCGGGTCAAAGGTGCGGATCGTGTCCACATCGTCGTCGAAAAGTTCGATGCGGAACGGTAGTGTGGCACCCATCGGGTAGAGGTCGATGAGGCCGCCACGGATCGAAAATTCGCCTGGTCGCAGCACCTGCGTGACATGCTCGTAGCCGGCCAGCACGACCTGGGCGCGCAACGCTTCCCCGTCTAGTTTGTCGCCCTGCTTGATGAAAAAAGTATGTCCGGCGAGATAGCTCGGCGGGCAGAGCCTGTAAAGCGCGGTCGAGGCGGGTACCAGAGTGATGTCCGTGTCGCCGCGCGAAATCGCGTAAAGCGTTGCCAGTCGCTCCGACACCAGATCTTGGTGAGGAGAGAAGCTGTCGTATGGCAGGGTTTCCCAGTCCGGCAGCAGGTGTACCCGGAGCGCAGGGGCGAACCAGCTGATCTCCTGCGCCAGGCGTTGTGCATCGAGTGGATTTGCCGTGACAACGAGGAGTGGGCTGCGGACAGCAAGTTCGGCGAGTGCGAGCGCGTCAGCAGAGCCGTGCAGGCCGGGGAGGTCCAGGCGACGGCCCGCCGAGGGCGTTGTCGTGCCTGCAATGGCGGAGAGGGAAAGGGCGGGAGACGAGGACATCGGGAAGCACCACGGGAGCGGCGGGCTGAGCGCGCCGGAGTCGCAGGATTATACGTGCCGTGGCGCACGCCTTCAGCGATAAGGGATGTTCCGTCTGGGCGTGCAGATCAACTTCGTTGCCGGAGGGTAGCGGACCGCTGCGTGCTCGGCCCTTGAACGACTCGGATGAGCGCTATTGGGTGGCGGCGACTCTTACCGGAATCCGGCGGGGTCCGAAGGCGCCGTCATAGTGGGTAAATCTCCCTGCAAGGGGAGTGCCGCAATTGGGGCATGTGCCTGTATCTTTGAGCCGGTAGGCGAGAATGCTGTACCAGTCCCGTACGATCAGGGCGCTGTGGCACTGACTGCAATAGGTGGTGCCGCCCTCAGCGTCGTGCACGTTGCCGGTGTAGACGTGCATGAGCCCGTTGCGAAGTGCGATTTCGCGCGCGTGCTGCAGCGTAGCTGCCGGTGTCGCCGGGCGATCAGTGAGCTTGAAATCGGGATGGAAAGCCGTGAAATGCAATGGCACATCGGTCCCGAGTTCCTTTGCAATCCAGGCGGACAGCGCTTCCAGTTCCGTATCCGAGTCGTTGGCGCCGGGAATGAGCAGTGTCGTGATCTCGAACCAGACCTGGGTCTCATGGCGCAGGTAGAGCAAGGTGTCGAGCACCGGGGCAAGGTGTGCGCCCGTGAGCTTCAGGTAGAAGTCGTCGGTGAATGCCTTGAGGTCGACGTTTGCTGCGTCGATCACGTCATAGAACTCTGCGCGAGCCGCCGGATTGATGTAGCCCGCGGTCACCGCAACCGTATGCAGGTCAAGTGCATGACAGGCGTTGGCTGTATCGATTGCGTACTCGGCGAAGATCACCGGATCGTTGTAAGTGAAGGCAACGCTCTGTGCGTTCCATGATGCAGCGCTCCGCGCGATGGACTCGGGAGACGCCTGATCCATCAGGCGGTCCATGTCGCGCGACTTGGAGATGTCCCAGTTCTGGCAGAACTTGCAGGCTAGGTTGCATCCGGCGGTACCGAACGAAAACACCGAGGTTCCTGGGAAGAAGTGATTAAGCGGCTTCTTCTCGATCGGATCGATACAGAATCCCGAGCTGCGGCCGTATGTGGTCAGGACGATTTCGTCGCCGACGCGCTGGCGGACGAAGCACGCCGCACGCTGGCCATCATGCAACCGGCATTCCCGCGGACACAGATCGCACTGTATTCGACCGTCATCAAGTCGATGCCACCATCTGCCCGGATGATTCATTGCATGCCTCCCTCCGCGTTTTCGTGGTACTTCCCTACGGGATATCGGCCCACCCTGGTGTCGGCCGGCCAACACCACAAACCTGCCTTTTGCAACAGGTGATCGAAGAACTCAATGGGGTCGGGCAGGCTCTCCCACACTTGGGGGAGGAAGGTTGCTCGACGATTTCCGCTGACGATGACTACACCGTCGGATCCCTGCTGCACCCACTCGATAGCCTCGGCGAGGGTGGGGCAATCGCACCACTCAATGTCACCCAGAACCGATACCTCGACCTGTACTGATGGCCAATCGTTGCGACTGATCGGCGGAAAGCGCCGGTCGTCGAATGCTGCATGGCAGGCATTGGCTGCGATGTCCGCGGCGAGTGAACGATAGGGTTCGAGGGTGCCGATGCACCCTCGCAACTCGCCGTTGCGTGTTAGCGTCACGAAGCTCGCGCCGAGCCTCTGGTCATCGAGTGTTGGAGCGGGGCCGGATTCCAGGCCGAGCTGGGCTTCGACTGCATGGCGCGCAATGGCAAGGAACCTTGCACCCGTATGGGCTTCAGTGGAGTACACGATCGCCAACCTCGTCGAAAGCAATTGCACAATAACCCACGACGCGGGAACGGTCTCCCGCGGTGTCGCCCGAGTTGCACAGATCGATGAGGCGCGGCACTAGATGCCGCCGCCGGGCCAGCGCGAACAAGCCATTGATCGGGTAGGCCCCGCAGGCTTGGTCCGGCTGGATCGGTCCTTGCAGTGCGAGCAAGCGGCGTACGGTCTCGCCGTCGAGTGCCACTGCGGTCTCGTAGCGGTGATAGTGCGACAGGTCCGTAGAGATGACGAAAAGAGTCTCGGGCCCGCCCCACAGGGCTTCGATTACCGCAGATACCATTTCTGGCGCCGCATGCCCAACGGCAAGCGGCAGTACGGTGAAGTCGCGCAGCACTTCCTGCAGGAACGGAAGCTGGACTTCCAGTGAATGTTCAAGCCGGTGTGCGGCATCGTGAACCACCACTCCGGCCAAGGTATGGATCGCTTCGATGGCATGCTGATCGATATCGACTTGTCCCAGCGGTGTGCTGAACACCTGGGAACTTGGTATCGCAATCCCGTCGACGGCAACGCGATGACAGGGACCGAGAATGACTACGCGTCGGATCTCTGCCGAGAAGGGGGCAAGCGAGGCAAAGCCGCGGGCGGCGGTCGCACCCGAATAGACGTAGCCCGCATGCGGGACCAGCAGGACTTTGGGGGGTGTCGCGCCTGGGGGGTGGGACTCGATGGCGAGCCGGAGAAGCGAGGCGACGGTCGTGTTGAGTACTTCGGGCTCATCGGGATAGAAGAGTCCCGCCACTGCAGGCGGACGAATATTGCTGTGTCCCATGGTTGACCTCCTTCGATGGTGCGACCGCCTGCCGGTGCCGATCGTTCCCGGTCGCATACATCGAGTCGCTCGCGCCTTCCGCCATCCATGGAAAGTATAGGCGCCGCAGTCTGGTGGCGGCGTTTCGATGCGGCTCAACGGATGGAGCCCTTCAACCGTCTTTAGGGTCGCTAAAATTGACGGATGAACGCCCAAACAATCCATGATTCCGTTTTTCACGCGCTGGTTCCGGCTGCCGGTAGTGGTAGCCGCATGGGTAGCGCGACACCAAAACAATACCTGCCGCTCCTTGGCCGCCCGGTATTACGCCACACTGTCGACAGATTGCTGGCCGTCCGTGAGCTGGCTGCGGTGTGGATCATCCTTTCGCCAGAGGACAACGAGTGGGAGGGCTTCGAATGGCCTGACGACAGTCGCTTGCGTGTGTTGCGCGTGGGAGGGGCAACCCGGGCGGCTTCCGTAGCGAATGCTCTGGAAGCGATTGCTGGAGAGGTCGGCGGTGAGGCTTGGGTCTTGGTACACGATGCCGCCCGTGCCTGCATCGATCCGGATGACGTGGCAAATCTCATCGGTATGCTGGCCGACGATCCGGTTGGCGGTATCCTCGCGGCGCCTCTGGCCGATACGCTCAAGCGGGCGGATGGGGAGGGGCGCGTGGCTGCCACGATTCCACGCGAGGGCTTGTGGCTCGCCCAAACACCGCAGATGTTCCGTCTTGAGCTCCTGCGCCGCGCGCTCGGAGCCTCGCCCAACGTAACGGATGAAGCGGGTGCTATCGAGGCGCTGGGTCTGGCCCCCCGGCTCGTTGCCAGCCGTTCGTCGAATTTTAAACTCACATATCCCGATGATCTCGCACTCGCAGCGCGGATCCTGTCGGGACAGATCGAAAGGAATCAAACATGAGTGGACTGGGCTTTCGCATCGGCCAGGGTTTTGACGTCCACGCACTGGTGCCGGGACGCAAGCTGATCATCGGCGGTGTAACGATCCCGTTCGAGCGCGGTTTGTTAGGCCATTCGGATGCCGATGTGCTGTTGCATGCAATCACCGATGCGGTGCTCGGCGCGGCGGGCTTGGGTGATATCGGTCGTCATTTTCCCGATACGGATGCGAGCTACGCAGGCGCGGACAGCCGTGTGTTGTTATGTGGTGCGATGGCGGCTGTCGCCGCTGCCGGCTGGAAGGTCGGCAATGTCGATGCGACCGTTATTGCTCAAGCCCCCCGGCTTCTTCCACATGTACCGGCAATGGTTGCAAACATTGCGGCCGATCTTGGAATCGAGCCATCACGAGTCAACATCAAAGGCAAAACCACCGAACGACTCGGTTTCACTGGACGAGGTGAAGGCATTGCGGCGGAGGCAGTGGCACTGCTGGTTCGCGACACCTGAGCCATGTCCGGACGGCGGATTTTTTTTGCCCTGCAGCCTTCACCTGAGGTGCGTAGCCGGATAGCGTGTATGGCGTGCGACGTGGAAAGGGTAGTTGAAGGTAGGCCGACACGTCCGGCAACGCTGCACATGACGCTGGCCTTCCTTGGGGAACGGCAGGAGGAAGAGGTGAGGTTGGCACTGGCCGTTGGCGCCTGGATCCAGGTGCCTCGTTTTGAACTCGTGCTCGACCGCATCGACAGGTGGCCCAACGGTATCGTCTGGATGGGTTGCAGCAAAGCGCCGTGGGAACTCGGTGCTCTGGCGCACGCGCTGGCTACCGGGCTGGAGGATGCAGGTTTCAGGGTCGCAGAGCCGCCGTTTTTTCCGCATGTGACGCTGATGCGCCGCTCGCGGGGCCGCCTTGAGGGGCTCGCCACGGAGCCTATCGTGTGGTCCGTGGCGGGGTTTGCATTGATGGAGTCGCAGCGGTTGCAATCAGGTGCGCAATACCGCGAATTGCAGGTCTGGCCGCTGACCTAGCCTAGGGGCAGAAGCAGTTGGAGAGCTCTTCACAGAGCTGTTGTGGTGTGTGCCGCGTGTAGTCCTTTTCGACCCGGCTCGACACCGTTCGTGCGGTTGGCGTGTCGAGTTCGGCGTTGATCAGGCCCATAAGGGTTGGTGGCGCCACCAGCACCGCTCGTGAGTAGTGGTTTTCGGTTCGCGCCCGCCGCAGTTCATGCGCTAGCTGGTGCGCGAATCCTTTTGCCTTGGTGCGCCGTAACTCATCCGGGCCGTGCCAGTCGCTACGATCGGCGCCGCCGACAGAGAGGTCCTCGGTCAAACCATCGTCCTGGGGTCCGATTTGCCTGAGCAAGGTCAGGCCCTTGTTGGGCCCCTGGTTTTCGTAAAGGGATGCTGAGCGGGCGTTGGCGACGAGAACCCACGTAATCGACATGTCTGAACCCTCCTTTGCATACACGGAACGCAAGTGCGGCTCCGGCCTTCAAGCATAGTGGCGGCCTTGACAAACTTGTAGCGCGAGGGAAGGTAGCGCTGCCTTTCTGGGTTCGGCTGAGACGGCTTCGTGATCTGTGTCAATCGTGCGTTCAACTCGGTTGCCGACGCGATGCACGCCACGAATTCTTTGGTCTTCGGAGGCCTCGTCCGGCACCTATTCTGCTCCAACCGCAATGCAACAAGACGGCCGCCGGTGCATCATTTGGAATTCGGCAGCCTTTGTGCCAAGAAGTATGAGACAGGCTGCGGACCGCGTTGGAATACTTGAACGGAGCATCTTGACGCAAGGAGTTTGAGATGTATTCGCGCACTCTTGCTGGCTTTACCCTTGACGGAGTCGTGATGAACAAGATGAGTTCCGAGCCGTTCGCCGAGGGCAGTGCCGGCGCCGGTTTCGACGCCATTGTGGAACGTCACCTGTTGAACGGCATCGGATCCGATCCGAGAATCGCCCGCGCATCAGAATGGATGGGCGCCATAGCGATGACCGTTCGCGACGATCTCGCTCAGCGCTGGATCGACACTCAGCTCGAAGACTCACGAAACCAGGCGCGCCGTGCCTATTACCTGTCTGCGGAATTCCTGATTGGTCGCGCGATGGCCAATGCGCTTGCTGCGCTGGGCCTTGATAAGGGCTTTGCCGCTGGGTTGAAGAAAACGGACATCGAACCGTCTGATGTTCTCGAGAGTGAACCCGATGCTGCGCTCGGAAACGGTGGTCTTGGACGGCTTGCTGCGTGTTTCCTTGATTCGCTTGCGACACTTGGTGTCCCGTCGTTCGGTTATGGCATCCGCTACGAATTCGGCATGTTCAGCCAACGCATTGTTGATGGTTGCCAGGTCGAGGTGCCCGATAACTGGCTTGCGGGAGGCAACCCCTGGGAGTTTCCGCGGCGTGAAGTGTTCTATCCGATCCTGTATGGCGGCTGGGTGGACTACGTTGACGGCCATCCGGTGTGGGTGCCTGCCGAGCGGATTCTCGCTCGTGCCTATGACATGGTAATTCCGGGGCATGGCACCCGTAGGGTTACGACGCTGCGCCTCTGGCGTGCGACAGCGTTCGAAGAACTGGATCTCGCCGCGCACACACGCGGCGACTATTTCGGTGCTTCGCAGGCGCGAAGCAGGGCGGAAAACGTTTCTTGGGTGCTCTATCCGGACGACTCGACGCCCCAAGGCCGTGAATTGCGCCTGCGCCAAGAGTACTTCTTCGTTAGTGCATCGTTGCAGGACATTGTTGCGCGCCATCTGCGCGAGTACAGCACGTTCGAGAACCTCTCCGAGAAAGTGGCGATCCAGCTCAACGATACGCATCCGGCATTGTCCGTGCCAGAACTGATGCGTATCCTCATGGATGATCACGGATTAAGTTGGGAGGCTGCATGGGGCCAGGTCGAGCGGATCGTTTCGTACACCAATCACACCTTGATGCCGGAGGCGCTGGAGAGTTGGGCGATCGGCATCCTGCAGTATCTGCTGCCACGCCATCTCGACATCATCTACGAAATCAACCGGCGCTTCCTCGACGCCGTCGCCAAGGCGTTTCCGGAGGACAAGGCGCTTCTCGGACGCGTATCGTTGATCGCCGAGGATGGCGAGCGGCGGGTACGCATGAGCCACCTATGCATCGTGGCGTCCACGAAGGTCAATGGTGTTGCGCGATTGCATTCTGATCTGATGGTGCAGACGATTTTTGCCGACTTCGCAAGGATATTTCCGGGCCGCTTTACCAACGTGACCAACGGTGTTACGCCGCGAAGGTGGTTGTCGCAGTGCAACCCCGGGCTCGCAAAGCTGATCGACAAGAAAGTGCGCAGCAAGTGGCGGCTTAATCTCGATCATCTGCAAAAAATCAGTAAATTTGCCGAGGATAGTGGTTTCCGCGAAGAAATTGCCAAAATCAAGGTTGCGAATAAGGAGCGCCTCGCGGCCTACATCAAGCGTGAACTCGATATCGCCGTGGATCCGCAGGCGCTGTTCGACGTGCAGGTCAAGCGGATGCATGAGTACAAGCGTCAGTTGCTCAATGTTCTGCACATCATTCATCGCTATCGCGAAATGCTTGCGAACCCGAATGCCGATTGGCTGCCACGCGTGCATATCTTTGGCGGCAAGGCAGCGTCCGCATACCGCCTCGCCAAGCTGATCATCCGTCTGATCCACGATGTCGCACATACCGTGAATAGCGATGATCGTCTGCATGGGCGGCTCAAAGCCATCTTCCTGCCAGACTATCGCGTATCGGTTGCCGAGCGCGTATTTCCGGCATCTGACGTATCGGAGCAGATCTCCACGGCGGGAACCGAAGCATCCGGTACCGGCAACATGAAATTCGCCCTCAACGGTGCGCTTACGATCGGGACTTGGGATGGGGCGAACATAGAAATTGCGGAAAATGTTGGCTTGGAAAACATCTTTATCTTCGGTCTTCGGACCGAAGAGGTCGAGAAACTTTCACGTGAAGGCTACAATCCACGCAATTGGTACGAAGGCAATGCGGACCTCAAGGCCGTGATCGACATGATCGGACATGGTTATTTCTCCCCAGAGGACCGCAACCGCTACCAGCCGATCGTGGATGCCTTGCTCAGTCGGGATCAGTATTACCTGCTCGCCGATTTCGCTGCCTACGTTGAAACACAGGGCCAGATCGACGCCGCCTATCGCGACCGTGACCGCTGGCTCGCTCGCGTGGTGCATAACATTGCCGGCATGGGTTACTTCTCGTCTGACCGGACAATCCGCGAATATTGCGAACGGATTTGGAAGGTTCACACCCGCTGATCATGCTCACAGCTAATGACATCGCGGCACTGCTGGAAGCCCGCCATAGGGATCCCTTTGCCGTTCTCGGGATGCACGAAGACGAAGACGGACGCCTGCGGGTTTCGGTCTTCAATCCCCACGCGAAAGAGGTTCGAGTACTCGACTCGTTGAGTGGCAAGGAACTCGCCATTCTCGAAAAAATCGACGAGAACGGTTTTTTTGAAACCGTCATACCGCGGCGGAAGCAGCGGTTTTCGTACCATTTCGTGGTTACTTGGAACGACGGAAACACGACCACGGAGGAGGATCCGTACCGCTTTGGGAACATCCTCGGCGAGACCGATGCATGGCTCTTCGGCGAAGGCAACCACCTACGGCCCTACGAGTTTCTGGGTGCCCACCTGCGCCAGATCGAAGGCGTTGACGGCGTGAGCTTTGGCCTCTGGGCCCCGAATGCGGATCGTGTGTCGATCGTCGGCGACTTCAACTCGTGGGACGGTCGGCGGAACCCAATGCGGTTGCGGCGGGAATGCGGCGTCTGGGAACTCTTCATTCCCAGGCTTGCTCCGGGCGCGATCTACAAGTACGAGATTCGCACGCGCACTGGGGAAATCCTGGAGAAGGCCGATCCTTATGGCTTTGCCTCGGAACTGCGTCCGCGCACCGGGAGCGTGGTGCATGGGTTGCCGCCCTTGCGCGAGTTGTCGGAAGGGCGTGCCGAAGCGAACTCGCTGCGAGCACCGATCAGCATCTATGAAGTGCACCTGGGTTCCTGGCGCCGCGTGCCGGAGGAGGGCAATCGCTTCCTTGACTGGCACGAACTCGCTGAGCAATTGATTCCGTACGCCAAGGATCTCGGCTTTACCCATATCGAACTGTTGCCCGTCTCTGAATACCCGTTTGATGGTTCCTGGGGCTATCAACCTGTCGGCATGTATGCGCCGACTTCACGCTTTGGCGATCCGACCGGCTTCCAGGAGTTCGTCGATACCGCGCATGCTGCGGGGATTGGTATCCTGCTCGATTGGGTTCCAGGCCACTTTCCGACGGACCCGCATGGCCTCGGCCGCTTCGACGGTACGCCGCTGTACGAGCATGAGGATCCGCGGGAGGGGTATCACCCGGACTGGAATACGTTGATCTACAACTTTGGCCGTAACGAGGTGCGCAATTACCTTGTTGGCAATGCGTTGTACTGGATCGAGCGTTTCGGGGTTGACGGACTGCGTGTCGATGCGGTGGCATCGATGCTCTATCGCGACTATTCGCGCAATGCGGGTGAATGGGTCCCGAACATGTATGGTGGTCGCGAGAACCTCGAAGCTATCGGTTTCATGCGTCGCATGAACGAAGTGGTGGGGGAATTCTGTCCGGGAGCCATCACGCTTGCCGAAGAGTCAACGGCATGGCCCGCTGTGTCGCGCCCGACTTATGAAGGCGGCCTCGGATTCCATTACAAGTGGAACATGGGCTGGATGCATGACTCGCTTGAATACATCAAGCACGATCCGGTTCACCGCCGCTATCACCATAACCAGCTGACGTTTGGATTGGTCTATGCATTCAGCGAGAACTTTGTACTGCCGCTATCGCATGACGAAGTGGTGCATGGCAAGGGTTCGCTGTTGTCGAAGATGCCGGGTGATGCGTGGCAGAAGTTTTCCAACCTGCGTGCCTATTACGGCTTCATGTGGACGCACCCAGGCAAGAAGCTACTGTTCATGGGAGGGGAGTTCGCGCAAGGGCGCGAATGGAATCATGATGAGAGCCTCGACTGGCATCAGCTGGAACTTGAATGGCATAGTGGCGTACAGGCGTTGATCCGCGATCTGAACGCTGTGTATAAGCGGCTGCCTGCCTTGCATGAGCGCGATTTCGAGCCTCAGGGCTTCCGCTGGCTCGACATGAACAACGCTGACTGGTCAGTATTGGCCTTCGCTCGCGTGGGAATGGACGATCGCAAGGTTGCCATCAGCATTAGCAACTTCACGCCGGAGGTGCACCGTCGCTATCGAATCGGCGTACCTCTTGAAGGTTGCTATGTCGAAGTCCTGAACACTGATGCTGCGGCGTATGGCGGGTCGGACGTGCGAAATGCCGCGCCGTTGCAGACGGAACCTGTTCCATGGGCAGGGCAGGGTTGGTCGTTGGAGCTTACCTTGCCGCCACTGGCAACCTTGATTCTCGAGTTCCAAGGCTGATAGATGGACTCCGGCTTTCATGTGGCGACCGGACGTGCGTGGCCGCTGGGTGCGACTGTTGATGTTACGGGCGTGAATTTTGCGGTCTTCTCGGCCCATGCAACGCAGATTGACCTTTGCCTGTATGACGAATCGGGCGTGCGGGAGACCCACCGGCTGGTGTTGCCGGGACGAACCGGAGAGGTCTGGCATGGCCACATCGCCGGATTGAAGCCCGGCCAGCTCTATGGGTTCCGCGCGCACGGCCCCTATGCCCCCGAAAGGGGACATAGGTTCAATCCGCAGAAGCTGCTGCTTGATCCCTATTCGCGTGAAGTCGCTGGCGAGTTTCGCTGGCGCGACGACGTTTATGGATATGCCATCGGTAATCCCGAGGGAAATGCTGTTCCCAGCGCGTTGGACAATGGTCCGACTGCGCTCAAGAGCAAGGTGGTGCTTGATCTCCCGATTGCCGACGACGTGCGTCCGCGGGTGGCTCCCGAGGCGACGGTGATCTATGAGGCCCACGTGAAGGGCCTCACGATGCTTCATCCGAAGATCCCGGACGAGCTGCGGGGTACCTACCTTGGCGTGTGTCATCCGGCAATGATCGATCACTACCACAAGCTGGGCGTGACAACGATTGAGTTGTTGCCGGTACAGTTTGGCCTCTCGGAACATTTCGTTTGGCAGCGGGGGCTTTCGAATTACTGGAATTACAACCCATTGGCATATTTTGCGGTGGAGCCGCGGTATTGGTCGCGCACAACCAGTTCGCCGCGTTCCGAGTTCCGAGAAATGGTCGATACGCTCCATTCAGCCGGACTCGAAGTGCTTATCGATGTGGTCTACAACCACACGGCAGAGGCAGGTTCCAACGGGCCGACCATTTGTTATCGAGGGCTCGACCATGCAAGCTACTACCGGCTTCAACCGAATGATCCTTCGTACTGCGAGAACCTGACTGGCTGCGGCAATACCGTCAATGTGGCGCATCCGCGAGTGACGCAGATGGTGCTCGACTCCTTGCGCTATTGGGTGACGACCTTTGGCGTGGATGGCTTCCGCTTCGACTTGGCTCCCGTATTGGGGCGGCGGGCACACGGGTTCGATACGGAGGCGGCATTCTTCGTCGCCTTTGAGCAGTGTCCGGTGCTATCGACCGTCAAGCGCCTCGCCGAGCCGTGGGACATCGGCTACGACGGTTACCGGCTCGGTCAATTTCCACCTGCATGGATGGAGTGGAACGATAAGTTTCGCGATTCGACGCGCGATTTCTGGCTACACAATGGCCGTACGCGCGGGGAGTTCGCTCGGCGTATCACCGCTTCGTCCGACGTCTTCCAAGGCGCGCATCGTTCGCCGCTGTCGTCGCTCAACTTCATTACTGCGCACGACGGTTTTACCCTGCACGATCTGGTGTCATATAACCAGCGCCACAATGAGGCGAATGGCGAGGACAACCGTGACGGTCACGGCTACAACCTGTCGAACAATTTTGGCGAGGAAGGGCAGACCGAGAACGCGGCGATCCTCCTGCGCCGTCGGCGTGCCAAGCGCGCATTGCTGGCCACGCTGTTGCTATCACGCGGCACTCCCATGCTCCTAGCCGGCGACGAGGTCGGCAATTCACAAGGCGGCAACAACAATAGCTACTGCCAAGACAACGAAATTTCTTGGATAGACTGGCGCCATCCGGATCTGAAGCTGATGGATTATGTCGCTTCGCTGATCCGGCTGCGCAGCGTGTACGGGGTGGTACCAAGCAGCGTGTGGCCGCGGCAGACCATTGCGTCAGGGCCTGGCTATGAACTGGTCTGGTGCGACCCATCGGGCGCGATCATGACGGCGGACCAGTGGAACTCCAGTACTGATCATGCCTTTTATGCGCTGTTCAACCCGGGTACCGGTACGCACGGCCCTCGGGTGATGATGCTCTTCAACGGCGACCTTGCGAGCACGGCGTTTCGCCTGCCGGCGGGACACTGGATCCGGATCCTCGATACTGATCTGGAAGACGCGTTCTCGACGGCGCCTTGCTCCGGCAGCTACATGCTGGCAGGTACCGCATTCGCAACACTGTTTTCGCCTGGCACGCAGGAAGCTGCAGCGACCCGTTGAAATTCACAAGATGTCTTCCCACGAGAAAGGAATTCCGAAAGATGCTTTTCGACCGACGTACGAGCGGTATCCTGCTGCATCCCACCTCACTTCCTGGGCCAAATGGCTCTGGCGATCTGGGTGCTTCGGCCTACCACTTCGTCGACTGGCTGATTACCGCGGGCCAGTCGCTGTGGCAGGTGCTGCCGCTGATGCCGATCGGGCCTGCCAATTCGCCTTATATGAGCGTGTCGGCATTTGCCGGCAATCCTTTGCTCATTGATCTGGATGATCTGGTTCGACGCGGCTGGCTGGCACCGATTCAGGACGAGGAGCGCGTCGGATTCGAAGCCGAGAGGGTCAATTACGAGCGCGTTGTTCCGTTCCGAATCAGCAAGCTGCGCGAGGCTGCAAACGGTTTTTTTGCGAATGCGGGCGACGACGAGCGGGCTGATTTCTCTGCCTATTGCAAGACCGAGAAATCCTGGCTCGATGACTATGCTCTTTTCATGGCGCTGGATGAGCATTTCGCGGGGCGCATGTGGCCCGACTGGGACGAGCCATTGGTACGGCGTGAGACGAAAGCTTTGTCCGCAGCACGAAAGGAACTTGCGCCACAGATCGCGTTCTGGCAGTTCGTGCAATGGTGTTTCGAGCGCCAGTGGCAGTCGCTGCGCCGTTATGCGAACGAACGTGGTGTACGGATCGTCGGCGATTTGCCGATCTTTGTTGCCCATCACAGTGCTGATTGCTGGTCACGGCCCGATCTCTTCCATCTGGACGAAGCGTTCTGGCCCACCGTCATTGCTGGGGTTCCGCCAGACTTCTTCTCCGAAACTGGGCAGCGCTGGGGCAATCCACTGTACGACTGGGCCGCGATGGACCGCAGTCGCTACACATGGTGGGTCAAGCGGATCAAGCGCCAGCTCCAGCTTGCGGATATTCTGCGCATCGACCATTTCCGCGGATTCGCGGGTTACTGGGAAATTCCGGCGAGCGAGCCAACTGCGGTCAACGGGCGCTGGGTGCCTGCGCCAGGCAAGAAGCTGTTCGCCACGATCGAAAAGGCGCTTGGCAAACTTCCTGTCATTGCTGAGGACCTAGGCGTTGTGACGCCTGACGTTGTCGAATTGCGTGACGAATTCGATCTTCCAGGCATGCGTGTGCTCCAGTTCGCATTCGCGGATGGAGCGGATCATTCTTTCCTTCCGCACAACTATGTGCAGAACACAGTGGTCTATACGGGCACGCATGACAACGATACGGTACCGGGCTGGTGGGTGACGTGCACCGAGCGCGAGCGCGACTTTGTGCGGCGCTACTTAGATACCAATGCTAGCGAGATCAACTGGGACTTCATTCGTGCTGCCGCGATGTCTGTGGCTTGCATGTCGATCTATCAGTTCCAGGATGTACTCGATCTGGATGGCCGGCACCGCATGAACATGCCTGGCTTTGTCGGGTACTGGGAATGGCGTTTTACGTGGGACTATGTCGGGGGAGCGCCCGCAGAGCGGCTATCGCAGCTATGCGCGCTTGCGGGACGTACGACACCTGACCGTCTGCCAAAGATGTCTGACTGGCCGAGCGACAAGGTTCGTCCATAGCAGAATCCGTTGCAAGGGAGACGGGCCGCCAAGGCCCGTTCCTTGTTCTTGAAACAAGATTTCAGGGAGCGAGCGGATTCTGTCGGTAGAACGTTGCGAGCTGTTCGTAGACGGCCGGGTATTCGTCGTGTAATAGCTCTGGTTCCACGAAGAATACTTCGCTTATCACGGCGAAGAACTCGGCCGGATGCTCTGCGGCATAGGGGTCGATTTCCGTCTCCTCGCCGGAATCGATGCGGTGACAGAAGTCGTCGTAGGCATTCTCAAACGCATCGAGCCACGCGTCGAGCGACATGCCAAAGTGCAACGGGGGTAATCCGTTTGCTTCTCCCGTTAGCATGTCGAGCTTGTGCGCAAACTCGTGAATCACGACGTTGGCGCCGCCGTAGTGCTCCTGATCGTCGAACCACGATAGCAGAACCGGACCGCCGTCCCATGCTTCGCCAAGGGCTTCCTCATCGTATTCGTGCATGACGCCGTCTTCGTCGATCATACGGTGGGGAATCACAAAATCGCCCGGATAGACAACGATCCCGACCCAGCCATCGTAAGCCTCGACGCCAAGTTCGAGCACCGGCAGGCAAGCCTGGAGGGCAATCGAAAGACGCATCGAGTCGCTCACTTGTAGACCGTGCGCTCCGGCAAACTCCTTGTTTTCGATCAGCGCGGCTGCTAGCTCGCGCAACCGGCTCTTCTTGGCAGGGCTTAAGCGGTCAAGGAAGGGGAGGGTTGCCTCCACCGCTTCCCAAGTCGCTGATTCCACAAGGGCGGAGACTGGCCGGGTGCCGAGTAATCGTTTGAAGAACTTCATCCTTGGAATCTGCCTTGGCAGTGTTGAAAATGTCTGGAAAACCAATGCCACCGCCACATGTGATAATGCACCAATGGTTCAGGTAGCCCATTCTCTCGATGCTGCTGCAGGCGGCTTGCCTCCCATGGAGCAACTATGCCAGGGGCTTGGCGAAAGTGCGTCGACAGCAATTGGCGACGCGCTCGAACTTGCCTTGCCGCTCTATGGCGATAAATTGCTCGAAAGCGGAGAGTCGATCGCGCGCCATGCACTAGGCATGACACTGATCGCCGTTTCGCTACGGCTCGATCTTGCGACGCGGCAAGCAGCAATCCTGTTTGCAGTCAGTGATTCACTCGAGGCACCATTCGAAACGATCGAAACGCGCTTTGGGCGCGATGTCGCGCGGCTTGTCGAAGGCTTGCGTCGACTCAACGGCTTGCGGCCGCTTACCCGTAGTGCCGCACGTGTCGATCTTTCGGGGGCGCGTGCGCAGACTGAAGTCCTGCGCAAGATGCTGCTGGCAATGGTTGAGGACATCCGCGTGGTCATGCTGCGGATCATCAGTCGTACGCAGACGCTGCGCCATTACACAGAAAGCGGCGGCCCCGAGCGAGATGATATCGCGCGCGAGAGCATGAACATCTATGCGCCGCTGGCCAATCGGCTCGGCGTATGGCAGCTCAAGTGGGAACTCGAAGACCTCTCGTTCCGGTTTCTTGAGCCAGTAACCTATAAGCGCATCGCGAAGATGCTCGACGAACGGCGGGTCGAGCGCGAAGCGTTCATTGCCGAGGCGATCAGGTTCCTGTCCGAGGAGCTTGCGTCGGCGGGTGTGCAAGCCGAAGTGTACGGGCGGCCGAAGCATATCTACAGCATCTACAGCAAGATGCGGTCGAAGCACCTCGACTTCGACCAAGTTTATGACGTGCGCGCGTTGCGTGTACTGGTTCGGGATGTGCGCGATTGCTTCGTCGCGCTGGGAATCGTCCATACGCTCTGGCAGCCGATTCCTGGTGAATATGACGATTATATTTCCAAGCCCAAAGGCAACAACTACCAGAGCCTGCATACTGCCGTGCGCGCGGCTGACGGACGGGCGCTTGAAGTGCAGATTCGCACATTCGAGATGCACCGTCACGCTGAGTTGGGCGTTGCCGCGCACTGGCGCTACAAGGAAGGCTCCTCAAGCGCGGGCGAGTATGACGAAAAAATTGCTCTGCTAAGGCAGCTTCTCTCGTGGCGTGACGAGATCACTGATTCGGAGCAGTGGGAGTCACAGTTCAAGCGAGCCTCGCTTGATGACACCATCTATGTCATGACGCCGCAGGGGCGTGTGGTTGACTTGCCCACAGGTTCGACGCCCATTGATTTTGCATATCGGGTTCATTCTGACCTCGGTCATCGTTGCAGGGGCGCAAAGGTTGACGGCCAGATGGTTTCGCTCAATACGCCATTGCAGAATGGGCAGGTCGTTGAAATTCTGGCTGCCAGGCAGGGCGGGCCTTCGCGTGACTGGCTCAACCCGAACCTAGGCTACCTTGCCACCTCAAATGCACGGGCCAAGGTTCGCCGCTGGTTTACGTTGCAAGAAGAGGCTGAGACGGTCGCACAGGGGCGTGCGATCGTGCTGCGCGAATTGCAGCGTGACAATCAGGCGCATTCCTCGATTGACGACCTCGCCGGAAAGCTTGGCTTCAAGCACACCGATACATTGTTCCTGGCGGTTGGGCGTGGTGATGTCGGGACACGGCAGATCCAGGTTGCGCTGCACGGCTCGGATACCGAACCGGAGCCGGATCTTGTCATCGGGCGCAGCAAGGCGGGGCGGGGAGATGACAAGATCCTCGTCGTCGGAGTAGGCCGCCTGCTCACTTCATTGGCAAAGTGCTGCAAACCCGCGCCGCCGGATTCGATCAGCGGTTTCGTTACGCGCGGTAAGGGTGTGTCGATCCATCGTTCCGATTGCCCGGACTTCAGCCACGTTGCTTTGCTCCACCCTGAACGCGTGGTTGCGGCGGAGTGGGGCTCGCGTGGTGAGCAGGACACTCGCACAGAGGTCTATCCCGTCGACATCACGGTGGAGGCGAACGATCGCCAAGGTTTGTTGCGTGACATCTCTGAGGTGCTTTCGCGAGAAAAGCTCAATGTCGTGGCTGTCAACACCATGTCGAAAAGCGGTCGCGCATTCATGCGCTTTACCCTTGAGGTGCGCAACGCAACGCAAATGCAGCGCGCGCTGGCACTGATTGGTGAAATCCAGGGCGTGGAGAAGGCGCGCCGCGCCTGAACACGCCAATTTGGGGCGTACGGAATTTCCTGACGCCGCATACTGGGTTTGTCAGGTGGCGTGCGCGACGTCCTTGAGCAGGATTTCCTGGGCAGCACGCCGTGTTGAGCGTGTTTGCTTCCGCCGGTAGGTGGCATCCGTTCCATCGAGCTCCCAAGCTTGGCAGTTGTCACCCAGATAGGGTTTGAGACCCTCCTTGATGATCCGTCGCCTGAGGCGTGCGTCGAGCACGGGAAAGGCGATTTCGATGCGGCGGAAAAAGTTGCGATCCATCCAGTCCGCGCTCGAAAGATAGACTTTCTCGTCACCACCGTTTCCGAAGTACAGCACCCGTGTGTGTTCCAGAAAACGGCCGATGACCGAACGCACGCGAATGTTGTCCGACAGCCCTGGCACGCAAGGCCGCAGTGCGCAGGGGCCACGGATGATCAGATCGATGTCCACGCCTGCTGCGCTTGCTGCGTAGAGCGCCTCAATAGTCTCCGGTTCGAGCAGGGCATTGAGCTTGGCAATGATCCGTCCCTTCCCTCCGCTGCGCGCCAGTTCCGCTTCGTGTGCGATTGCGGCTACCACGTTCGGTTGCAGAGTGAAGGGTGCCTGCCACAAATGCTTGAGCGTTCGGGCCTGACCGAGCCCAGTGAGTTGCTTGAAGACCTCGCTGATGTCCTTGCCGATTTCTGGATGACAGCTCAATAGTCCAAAGTCGGTGTAAAAGCGGGTGGTGCGTGGATGATAGTTGCCGGTTCCCAGATGGAAATACCGGCGTAGCGCTTCTTCCTCGCGGCGCACGATGAGCAGCATCTTGGCGTGTGTCTTGTAGCCGACAACGCCATAAACCACGTGTGCGCCGGCTTCCTCCAGCCTTGATGCCCAGCCGATGTTGGCTTCCTCGTCGAAACGCGCCATCAGTTCGACAACGACAGTGACCTCCTTGCCCTTCTGTGCGGCACGCAGCAGGAGTTCCATCAGTACTGAGTCGGTACCTGTTCGATACACCGTCATCTTGATCGCAACGACCTGTGGATCATCGGCGGCGGAACGCAGAAAGTCGATGACTGGCATGAAGCTCTGGAAGGGGTGATGCAACAGGATATCGCCGCGGCGGATCTCTCCGAAGACGTCGTTGGACTTGGTCAGTCCCGGAGGGAGATCGGGTTGGAATGGCTGGAACTTGAGGTCTGGGCGATCAACCCAGTCTGGCACCTGTATCAGGCGGACGAGGTTGACGATGCCCGGTACACGGTACAGCTCTTCGCGGCGCAGGCCGAACTGCTGCATCAGGAATTCCGCCATCGATTCCGAACAGTTGTCGGCGACTTCCAGCCGCACTTCGTCTCCGAAATGGCGCTGCTGGAGTTCGCCCTGCAATGTGGCGCGCAGATCCTTGACCTCTTCTTCATCAACGAAAAGATCGCTGTTGCGCGTGACGCGGAACTGATAGCACCCCAGAACGTTCATGCCTTCAAACAGCTCGCCCACGTGCGCGTGCAGGATCGATGACAGGAAAACGAAACCATCGGTCACGCCCGTAAGCTCCCGCGGGAGGCGGATCACGCGTGGAAGCACCCGCGGTGCCTGCACGATAGCGGCGTTCGAGACGCGCCCGAAAGCGTCACGCCCTTCCAGTTCGACAGCGAAATTCAGGCTCTTGTTGAGCACGCGCGGGAATGGGTGTGCTGGATCGAGCCCGATTGGCGTGAGCACCGGCATGACGTCACGGAAGAAGAAGTCACGGATCCACGCTCGCTGCTCGGGTGTCCATGCGCTGCGACGCAGGAATACGATGCCTTCGGCGGCGAGAGCCGGCAAGATCACTTCGTTGAGCAGGCTGTACTGTTCCGCGATGATTGCGTGCACCTCACGGCAGAGCTGGCGATACAGCTCGTCGGCAGCGACACCGTCGGGCGCGCGCGCGCTGGCACCCAGCGCAATCTGCTCCCGCACCCCAGCGACACGGACTTCAAAGAATTCGTCCAGATTGCTTGACACAATGCACAGGAAGCGCAGGCGTTCGAGCAGCGGTACCGTTGGATCTGCAGCCTGTGCCAGTACACGTCGCTGGAAGGCGAGAAGAGAGGTTTCGCGGTTGATGAAATGCGCTACCGGATGCTGCCGCTGCCAGGTACGACTCATGAAGGGCTCCGCGTCGACTAATCTGACTATTCTGTGACATTTGGATCGCATTGCAATGACAGCCGCGACAAACGTCCGCAACTGGTGTGGATGATAGAATCCGCGCGCTCTTTCCTGCAGGGCCATTCATGTCGCACGAGCTCATTGCCGCAGTCGATCTGGGGTCGAACAGCTTTCGACTGATTGTCGGTCGTGTCGAAGGCAATCAGGTTTATGCCCAAGATAATCTCAAGGAGGCGGTTCGGCTCGCGGCCGGGCTCTCGGCCGACAGGATGCTCGACATCGCATCGCAAGCGCGTGGACTGGCCGCCCTGCGTAAATTTGGAGAACGCCTTCGGGGGTTCAGCCCCGAAGGCGTGCGTGCCGTTGCCACCAATACACTGCGCGTGGCCAAGAACGCTGGTTCGTTTCTCGAACAGGCGGAAGGTGCGCTGGGCTTTCCGATCGAGGTAATTTCCGGGCGTGAAGAAGCGCGTCTTATTTACCTTGGGGTTGCCCATAGCCTTCCGGATCCTGGTTACAAGCAGCTCGTCTTCGATATCGGCGGCGGTTCGACCGAATTCATCATCGGTCGGGGATTTGAGCCCATCGTTCTCGAATCGCTGTACATGGGTTGTGTCAGTTACAGCCTGCGCTATTTCCCCGAAGGTCGCATCGAGAAGCATGCGCTTCGCCAGGCGGAGCTTGCCGCGCTGCGAGAGCTTGAAGCTATTGTCCGCATCTACCGGGAGGTTGGCTGGGAGCTTGCGGTCGCTTCGAGCGGCAGTGCCAAGGCGATCCTCGAAATCCTCGAACTCAATGGCTTCAGCGCTGGCGGCATCACGCGCGATGCGCTCGGGTTGCTGCGTACTGAGCTGCTACGCGTGGGCGATGTCTCCCGGCTTACACTTGACGGCTTGCGCGCCGATCGCCAGCCAGTCTTACCGGGTGGATTTGCGATCATGAATGCGGTTGTCGAGGCGTTCGAGATCGATCGCATTTACTTTTCCGACGGCGCCCTGCGGTTGGGGGTGCTCTACGACCTGCTCGGGCGCCATGCGCATCATGACCAGCGCGATGCCACGGCTGAGGCTTTCATGCGTCGCTACCAGGTTGATGTGCGACAGGCGCATCGCGTGACGCAGACTGCCCAAGCGTTACTTGGACAGGCAATGCCGGCCGCGCTTGATCCGGACGATATTGACCGCCGATTCCTCGGTTGGGCAGGGCTCCTGCACGAGATCGGGCTCTCGGTGGCGCACGCGAGCTACCACAAACACAGTGCCTATATCCTCGAAAATGCTGACATGCCGGGTTTCTCGACGATGGACCAGGCGCGATTGGCCATGCTGGCTCTGGGACACCGCGGAAAGCTAGAGCGTGTTCGTGCCAGTACGCATGGTGAGCGCGACTGGCTGTTGATCCTTTGCCTGCGGCTGGCAGTCATCCTGCACCGCATGAGGGACGCCGAACTGATGAGCGGACTTGCGATTCAGCGCCAGCGGAAGGGATTCATCGTTGCAATGAGTGAAGAGAGCCTGCGCGATCGGCCGCTGACTAGCGCGCTGCTCGAAGAAGAAGCGCGGCAATGGGCCGCGGTGGGGTTCCCGGTACGTTTTCGCGTTGAGCGGAAGAAGCCGCTCACCGTCGGTAGCGCCGGATGACGGATGCGGGTAGGGCGGTACCTGCGGTTGAGCTTGAAGAGGGGCATATCCGGCTTCTTGGAGCCTGGACGCTCTCGCAGCTGCGCGGTTGCCTGCAACGGATGCGCATACAGCTCGGCAGAATGCCGCGTGATGCCGTGTGGGATCTCCATGGTCTCACCGCACTGGATACCTACGGAGCGTTGCTACTCTGGCGCCACTGGGGGCGTGCCGTTCCCGCCGGTGCCCGGGTTCCCTCCGAATATGACGCGCTATTTGAGAGGCTGGCGCGCAATCCTCAGGACAGGCGTGCCCGGCAGCCCCGGCGGAGCCTGCGCAGTCATATCGAGGATATTGGACAGGCGACGATGGCGGCTGGCGGGCATCTGTACAGTTTCATCGCGTTGCTCGGACAGCTTTTCATCGAACTCGGCCACATCCTGCGCAGCCCCCGGCAAATGCCGTGGCTCGAAATTTCGGCCAATCTGTACAAGGCTGGGGTGCGTGCCATGCCAGTGAGTGCACTGGTGGCGTTCCTGATCGGCATCGTGCTCTCCTATCTGTTTGCACTGCAACTGAAGCGTTTTGGTGCTGAAGCCTTCATCGTGGACGTGCTTGGCATCGGGATCATCCGGGAACTGGGGCCCGTGCTGGTTGCCGTGCTGGTGGCGGGCCGGTCGGGATCTGCGATGACGGCGCAATTGGGCACCATGAGGGTGACGGAGGAAATTGATGCGCTTGCCACAATGGGCGTGCCGCGCCATCTGCGACTCGTGTTCCCCAAGGTTGTCGCACTGGGTATCGCGATGCCGTTGCTGGTTACATGGACGTGCTCGATCGCGATCGGTGGCGGGATGCTGGCTGCACACTACGAGCTCGGGATCGACTATCAGTTCTTTCTTTCCAACCTGCCGCGTTCCGTCCCCACGCCGAATCTCTGGATCGCACTTTCCAAGGGGTTCGTGTTTGGCATGACGATTGCGCTCGTCGCCTGCCACTTCGGCTTGCGCGTCAAGCCAAACAGCGAGAGCCTTTCGGCAAGTACGACGAGTTCAGTTGTTACCGCAATCACGATGGTGATCCTGATCGACGCCGTCTTCGCGTTGGCGACACGAAATATTGGTCTGGCGAACTGATGGTCTTGCCAATCGAGATTCGTAAGCTAGGTACCCGATTTGGTCGGCGCTGGATATTGCGCGGGATCGATCTGGAGATCCATTCGGGTGAGCTTCTGGCCTTGGTTGGCGGTTCCGGGAGCGGCAAGACCACGCTGTTGCGCCAGATCGTCGGGTTGCTTGCGCCAACGGAAGGCGAGATCTGCCTCTTCGGTGAACCGCAACACGCAGGTGATCGTATTGCCCGGCGTGATCGTCAGCGCAGGCTGGGCATGCTGTTCCAGCATGGTGCATTGTTTTCGGCGCTCAACGTTTTTGACAATATCGCCTTTCCGCTGCGCGAACTGCGGATCCTGCCAGACGGTGAGATCCGCGATCTCGTCTTCACAAAGCTCTCGATGGTCGAAATCGATACCGATGTGGCGTGGCGGATGCCCTCGGAACTGTCAGGCGGAATGATCAAGCGTGTGGCACTCGCACGTGCGCTCGCGCTCGATCCGGAACTCTTGCTACTCGATGAGCCCACTGCGGGTCTGGATCCCGACCGGGCAGGGGCGTTCGTGGACCTGATTCGGACCTTGCACCGCGCGCTCAACCTGACGGTGGTTTTCGTTACCCACGATCTGGATACGCTTTCGGCGCTCGCGAGCCGTGTGGCTGTCTTGTCCGACCGACGTATACTCGTGGCCGGACCGCTTGGCGAAGTGGTGCATGTCGAGCATCCCTTCATAGAAAGCTTTTTCAGGAGCGAGCGCAGTCTGCATGCGTTGCGCCGGGGACAACAGACCGACTGATGGAAAACCGCGCGTATGCCTTCGCCGTAGGTCTTTTCACGATCACCCTTGGGCTGGCGATCGTCTTTTCAGTCTGGTGGCTCTCGGGGCGAACAGAGCGGACCTACGACGTGGTGCTGTACACCGATGGCGGGGTAAGCGGTCTCAATGAACAGGCCGCGGTTCGCTTCCGCGGCCTGCGCGCGGGACGTGTCACTGATATTGATTTTGATCCGACGACACCGCGGCGAATCATCGTGCGCCTGCGGCTTGCCGCTGATATCCCGCTTACGCGCGCCACGCAGGCAACGCTTGGCACTCAGGGGTTGACCGGTTTCGTATTCGTCAGGCTCGAGGACGATGGCAACGATCCGGCACCACCGCCCATGGGGCCTGAGGGGCTGCCTCGTATTGCGCTCGACACTTCCTCTCCCAATCCGGTCGAAGCAGCGCTCGACGCGGTGAAGCGCATGCAGGGGGTTGCGGACCGGATGGCGAAAGTTCTTGATGAGCCTAACCGGAAGCGCATAACGGATACTTTGCAGCGCTTGGACGCGTCCTCGAAGCATTTTGCGACCCTGCTCGCCAGGACCCCCGAACTGCTCGACCACACAAACAACATCCTCGCCCGCTTTGACTCCGTGAAACTTGATGCCACGCTCGACAATCTTGCCAAGGGTTCTAGTGAACTCCCGGCTGCAGTTGCGGACCTCAAGCGTACCCTGCACAACATTGATGCACTCACCAGCCGCTGGAGCGATCTGGGAGAAGACCTGCAGAACCGGGTGGTTGCGGATGGCGGCGCGGGAATCGGCGATACGCTTACTGAACTCCAGCGCACCAGCAATGAACTCTCCCAATTGATTGCCACGCTGGAACGGAATCCCCAGGCGATCGTATTTGGCCGCCCGCGGCCGGTGCCCGGTCCGGGAGAAACGGGCTATCGCATACCCGAGAACAGAAAATGACCTCATTCGGTCCCCGAACGCTCATCGCCTGTGCGGCGGCTGTTCTGCTTGCGGGCTGCGTTACTTCGCCAGTGCCATTGGGAGCCCCGGCTGTCCATGATCTTGGATTACCCTCGGCGGTGGCAGCCACGACTGCGATCCCATTACGGCGGATTGATGTATCTGCCGCGCCGTGGCTCAACACGAGCGAGATGCAATTCCGGTACCGCGATACCACACGTACGGAGCGTCGTAGCTTTGCGGATAATCGCTGGGCTGCGACACCGGCACAGCTCCTTGAGCCGTTGCTTGTGCGCGAGCTCGGCGTGAGCGGGGCAGGAGAATGCAGGCTGTCGCTGCGGCTGGAGGAGTTCGTCCAACTGTTTGACGGCCAGGGCGGGAGTGAAGTGCTGATCTCCGGCAGTGCTAGCCTGCGTGGCGGGCGTGGCGAGACCATCTATGCTCGTCACGAGTTCGACTTGAAGGCCCTGGCGGTCCGGCCAGATCCTGCTGCGGGCGTCGTAGCCCTCCGACAGGCCAGCAGTGCGCTCGCCGAACATATCCGGGGTTGGCTGAAAGGGATACCGCGAACAAACTGCACCGTCGGCTGAACGACAAGCGCAATAGCAGGGTGGTCCGGGGACTGCCATATTGCGCTAGCTTCCCCCTCCCGGGCGATGCGGCATTTTTGATGCAGGTGGTGTCTCGGTGGCTGACGGGGCTCCCATTGTGGAAGTGAATGCGTGAAGGGGGAAAGCATGGATCGCATCGACAGTCCTTACGGCATCGGCCTGGAAAAGAATCCGGCCAACTATGTGCCATTGACACCGCTGAGTTTCATCGAGCGAGCTGCATCTATCTATCCAGATAGCGTCGCTGTCATCCACGGCGGGCGGCGCTATAGCTGGCGCGAGACCCTGGAGCGATCGCGCAGGCTCGCTTCCGCGCTTGCTCGGCGCGGCATCGGAAAGAGCGACACGGTTTCGGTCGTCCTGTCCAATACGCCCGAAATGTACGAATGTCATTTTGGTGTTCCCGGCTGCGGCGCGGTACTCAACACGATTAACACGCGGCTCGATGCGGAAACGATCGCCTTCACGCTGGAACATGCCGAAGCGAAGGTGCTGATTACTGATCGTGAGTACTCGGCTACCGTTAGGAAGGCACTCGAAAAATTTGCCAAGCCGGACCTGCTGGTCATCGATGTCGATGATTCGGAGTACCGAGGCGGTGGCGAGCGGCTTGGTTCGATCGAGTACGAGACGCTCCTTGCCGAAGGTGATCCGGCGCGTAGCTTCGACCGACCGGAAGACGAGTGGGATGCAATCTCGCTCAACTACACCTCGGGGACCACCGGCAACCCGAAGGGGGTGGTTTATCACCATCGCGGCGCCTATCTGAATGCGATGTCGAATATCGTTTCGGGGGGGATACCGCCACAGTCGATCTATCTGTGGACGCTGCCGATGTTCCACTGTAACGGCTGGTGCTTCCCTTGGACGATGGCGGCCAACTGCGGTACCAACGTGTGCTTGCGTCGGGTCGATGCGCGGCTGATCTTCGAAGCCATCGCTGAGTATGGCGTGACCCATTACTGCGGTGCGCCGATCGTCCATTCGATGCTGGCCAATGCGCCAGCAGAGTGGCGGCAAGGGATCAGCCACAAGGTCAGTGCGCTGGTTGCTGCCGCACCGCCGCCAGCTGCGGTGATCGAGGGCATGACGAAGATCGGTTTCGAGATCACGCACGTCTATGGATTGACCGAAACCTACGGCCCGGCGGCCGTCTGCGCCAAGCATGCCGAGTGGGCCCAGCTGCCGCTTGATGAGCAAGTCAGGCTCAATGGTCGTCAGGGCGTGGCCTATCACGCGCAGGAAGGTGTGTCGGTGATTGATCCGGATACGATGAAGCCCGTGCCCGCCGACGGTGAGACGATGGGTGAGGTGATGTTTCGCGGCAATCTTGTGATGAAGGGTTACCTCAAGAATCCTTCTGCGACGGCCGATGGGTTCCGGGGTGGCTGGTATCACACGGGTGATCTGGCCGTCATGCAGCCGGATGGCTACGTAAAGATCCGCGATCGCTCCAAGGACATCATTATTTCCGGTGGCGAGAACATATCGTCCATTGAGGTTGAGGATGTGCTGTATCGCCATCCGGCTGTCATGACGGCGGCTGTGGTGGCCTTCCCGGACGAAAAATGGGGCGAGGTGCCGTGTGCCTTTATTGAGTTGCGCGACGACGCAATACTTGATGAGGCGGAACTTGTGGCCTTCTGTCGCGAACGGATGGCGCACTTCAAGGTGCCCAAGCGTTTCATTTTTGGCGAAGTGCCGAAGACCTCTACCGGAAAGATCCAGAAGTTCCTGCTGCGCGAGCGCGCGCATTCGAAGGATGCAATCAGTTGAGGAAGGGCTAGCATGGAAATCGAAGAACCATATGTCCTGCGTAGTGTGGATGGGTACATCGCAACTCTGATGCTCAATCGGCCAAAGCAGTTCAATGCGCTGTCAGAGGCGATGCTTATTGCACTCCAGGCCGAGATCGACAGGCTTGCAAAGGATCCTTCGGTCCGCGTCGTTGTCGTAGCAGGGGAAGGGAAGGCGTTCTGTGCTGGGCACGACCTGAGGGAGATGCGTGCGAATTACCGCAGGGATTTTCAGTCTGCATTGTTCGCGCGCTGCGCGAAGCTTATGACGAGCCTTCTCGCACTGCCGCAACCGGTCATCGCGCGTGTACATGGCATTGCCACGGCAGCCGGCTGCCAACTCGTTTCGATGTGCGATCTGGCAGTTGCTGCTGATAGCGCGCGCTTTGCTGTTTCTGGGATCAATGTAGGTCTGTTCTGCGCGAGCCCAAGCGTTGGTCTTTCACGCAACGTCTCACGCAAACAGGTTTTCGAGATGCTGGTGACGGGCGATTTCATCTCGGCGGCGGATGCCGTTGCGCGCGGACTGGTCAATCGTGTGGTCGCGCCCGAAGCGCTTGATGACGAGATCGCACGGCTCGCGACGCAAATCGCAGCTAAGCCGCCTGCGGCAATCGCAGCCGGCAAGCGGTTCTTCTATCGCCAACTTGAAATGGGGATCGAAGCTGCTTACCAACTGGCAGGCGAAACCATGGCCTGCAATATGATGGAAGCCGATACCGCCGAAGGCGTGGACGCTTTTATCGAGAAACGCTCGCCGCGCTGGAGCTGACTACCGCGAAATGCTCGTCGACACACATGTTCATCTGGATGCTGCTGAATTTGATGGTGAGCGTGAAGCTGTGATGCGACGCGCCCGCTGTGCGGGCGTGTGCGCTTTCGTGCTGCCGGGGATTGCGCCGGAGAGCTTCGATCAGATCGATGCTCTTATCGCCACCAATGACGATGTCGTGCCCGCATTCGGGGTGCATCCGATGTATGTCGACTGTGTTGCCGACGATGCGCTCGAGGCCGTGCGCAGGCGGCTGGAGCGGGGTGGGGCGGTAGCGGTTGGCGAGATTGGGCTTGACTTTTACGTCGAGGGCCTGGACCGCGCACGCATGGAGGTTTTCTATACGAGCCAGCTGGCACTTGCGCGGGATTTCGATCTGCCCGTGGTGTTGCATATCAGGCGTGCGCAGGATGCGATCCTCAAGCAACTGCGGCGCTTTCGACCACGCGGTGGGATTGCACATGCGTTCAACGGCAGCCTGCAGCAGGCCGAGGCATTCATCGGACTCGGCTTCAAGCTGGGCTTTGGCGGAGCGATGACGTACGACGGTTCGAAGCGCATTCGTGAATTGGTAAGGCAGCTGCCGCTGGAAGCGATCGTGCTTGAGACCGACGGACCGGATATTCCGCCCGCGTGGCGCCCCCAGGGGCCATCGCTGCCCGAGGAGTTGATCCGTTACGCCATGCTGATCGCTGAACTGCGTGGGATGGATGTCGATGCCGTGATTGCCACAACGGGTGCGAATGCGCGATCCGCGCTGCCCGGGATTGCTCGCGTGCTCAACTCGCCGACCGGCGAGACCGGGCGATGATGTCCGAGATCTGCTGGCAGAGCATCGGCACGTCCGTGTCGAAGTCCTCATAGATCATCAGGCTCAGGCCGAAGGTATAGGCGTAGAGCAGCAGCGAGCGGCTCTTTGCCTCCCGTTCCGAGAGGCCGGACGCAGCAAAAAGCGCCTTGGCGCTTCTTAGGCGCCACTGATCGACCTCGGCCACCACGGCTGCGGCCTTGGGGTCGCGTCGCGCCCAGTCGCGCACGGCGAGTTCAATCTGGATCCCCCGGCGATTGCGCGAAGCGGAATAGACGTCGATCACATGGGCGAGCTGTTCGATTTCCTTGCCCGGATCGGCCTTCGCCTGCTTTGTGACGTCACGGATGCGGCCGTCCTTCCATTGGCTGAGTACTTCGTCGAGCAGCTCCTGACGATCGCGGAAGTGCCAGTAAAAGCTGCCCTTGGTCACCCCACAGCGCTTGGCGAGGACTTCTACGCGTAGTCCGGCGAGTCCTTCCTCAGCGAGCACGTCGTTGGCGGCCTGGATCCAGGCTTTGCGGTCCAGTGTTTGGCGTGTGGCACCCGCACGGTTCTTGGAGTTAGGCGTTTGCATTGCTTTCGTTGTTTGACAGGTCCGCAGCCGTACTTTACCGTATGGAAAGACATACGCGTAAGTATGGTGGATTGTTGGAGTGGTCGCTTGTGGTGCCAAACCACTGATTCTGGCGCACGATAATGCTCGTGACGTGCATCGCGCCAATCCGACCCCGATTGCAAGGAGGTTGCTTTGAAGATCCTGGTACCAGTCAAGCGAGTCGTCGATTACAACGTGAAGGTCCGCGTCAAAGCCGATGCTACGGGCGTTGAACTCGCCAACGTGAAAATGTCGATGAACCCCTTTGACGAGATCTCGGTCGAAGAAGCGGTACGACTGAAGGAGATGGGCACGGCGAATGAGACCGTCGCAGTTTCCTGTGGTACCAGCGCTAGCCAGGAAACCCTGCGCACTGCCATGGCGGTCGGTATTGACCGCGCGATCCTCGTCGAAACCGACGTCGAATTGCAGCCACTGGCCGTTGCGAAGCTCTTGCGTGCCGTGGTCGAGAAGGAGGCGCCACAGCTCGTACTCCTCGGGAAACTGGCGATTGACGATGATGCCAGCCAGACTGGCCAGATGCTTGCGGCGCTGCTTGGTTGGCCGCAGGCCACCTTTGCCTCGACGCTGCGAATTGCCGACGACCGGGTGACTGTCACACGTGAAATCGATGGTGGCCTGGAAACCATTGAAGTGAAGCTTCCCGCGGTCGTCACTACCGACCTGCGCCTGAACGAGCCGCGCTATGCCACGCTACCTAACATCATGAAGGCCAAGAAGAAGCCGCTCGAAGTCATCAAGCCGGCGGATCTCGGTGTCGATCCGTCGCCGCGCTTGAAAACCTTGTGTGTCGCTGAACCACCCCAGCGCGCAGGGGGTGTGAAGGTGGCCGATGTGCAGGAGCTCGTCGCGAAGCTGAAGGCTGCTAAGGTGCTGTGAGGGAGAAGGGACACATGACGATCCTCGTTATCGCTGAGCACGACAACGCCACACTGAAGGCCTCCACCCTCAACACGATCACTGCGGTGCAGAAGATCGGCGGCGACATCCACCTGCTCGTGGCTGGCAGCGGCTGCGGCGCAGTAGTTGAAGCCGCTGCAAAGATTACCGGTGTCGCGAAAGTCCGTGTGGTGGACGCCGCCTACTATGGCGACCAGACGGCCGAAAACCTCTCGGCGCTTGTTGTGGCGCACGCGGGCGAATATAGCCACATCGCCGCGCCCGCTTCGGCTTTCGGCAAGAACTTCATGCCGCGCGTATCCGCGCTGCTTGATGTCGCACAGATCTCGGACGTCGTCGGCGTTGTCTCGGCTGACACTTTCGTGCGCCCGATCTACGCCGGAAATGCACTCGCGACCGTGCAGTCGCCGGACCCGGTGAAGCTCATCACCGTGCGGTCGGCAGCCTTTGATGCAGCAGCGGCCACTGGTGGCTCGGCTGTTATCGAGGCGATTGGCGCGGACGTGGATCTGGGCTTTTCGAAGCTCATTGGCCGGGAGCTGACCGTCTCCGTGCGTCCCGAACTGGGGACAGCCAAGGTTGTTGTCGCGGGGGGGCGAGGACTCGGCAGCAACGAAAACTTCCATCAGCTGCTTGAACCGCTTGCTGACAAGCTCGATGCCGCATTGGGCGCATCGCGTGCGGCGGTCGATGCGGGCTATGTCCCGAATGACTGCCAAGTTGGCCAGACCGGAAAGGTCGTTGCACCGGAGTTATATATCGCGGTCGGGATTTCGGGCGCAATCCAGCACTTGGCAGGCATGAGGGATTCGAAGGTAATCGTTGCGATCAACAAGGATCCGGACGCGCCGATCTTCAACGTGGCCGACTATGGCCTCGTGGGGGATCTGTTCGAGCTAGTGCCGCAGCTGACTTCCGCGCTGGGTTGAGCAAGTGGGAGGGGACGTGGACTTCAGCCTCCAGTCCCTACCTGAAGGATTATCCTTACTGTGTGCAGCGGTGATCGCCTGGGCCTTGTGGTCTGACTGGCGCCGTGCCGACTGGCGTGAGCTGATCAATGGGCCGGTGCTCAATCGATTTCTTGGCGCCACCGTTGTGCTCATGCTGCTGTGGTCGATGAATACGAAACTGCGACCGGGATTTGCACTGCATTTCCTGGGTGCTACGGCAACCGTGCTGATCTTTGGCCGCGCGCGGGCGCTCGCCGCACTGGCAGTGGCAACCGTCGTCGCGTCGCTTGTGGGTACCGGAGAGTTGCTGGCTTGGCCGTTCAACTTCGCGTTGCTTGGCCTGATGCCGGCGTGGCTTGCTTCGTGCGCTGATACTTGCCTGCAACGGCGACTGCCAAATCACTTCTTTGTCTTTATTTTCCTGAATACTTGTTTCGTCGCCGCGGTGACGATGCTCCTGATTGGGACTATTTCAACCACGCTGCTGGCGATTCAAGGGGAACCGTTACCGCGTCTGTTTGAAGACTATCTGCCGTACTTCCTGATGCTTGGCTTTGGGGAAGCCTGGCTATCAGGATTGGTGATCACATTGCTGGTCGTCTACAAACCTGGTTGGGTTGTCAGTTTCGATGATCGTCGTTTCCTGGCGAACAAATAGAGAGGGCGCTTCGTCGCGCCGATTGCATCAAAACGGGGGAAATCAATGAGTTACACCGCACCGATCCGGGATATACAGTTTGTCCTGCATGAACTGGCTGGCCTGCCTGAAATCACGCAGTTGCCTGGTTGCGACGAAGTGACTGGCGATCTTGTCGACGCGATTCTCGAAGAAGGCGGAAAGTTCGCAAGTGGTGTGCTGGCGCCCTTGAATCATACGGGCGATCGCGAGGGCGCACGCTGGAACAACGGTGCCGTTACTACGGCCACGGGGTGGAAAGACGCCTACAAAGCGTTTGCGGAAGCAGGATGGACTGCGATTTCGGGCCCGACCGAGTATGGCGGCCAGCACTTGCCTGTGTGCGTCGCCACTGCGATGAATGAGATGTTCAAGTCGGCCAACATGGCCTTCTGCCTGTGCCCGATGCTGACTCAGGGTGCGACCGAGGCGGTGCTGCTCAGCGGTTCCGATGAGATCAAGGCGAAATATCTGCCAAAAATGGTCTCGGGCGAATGGACTGGCACGATGAACCTGACGGAGCCGCAAGCCGGTTCCGACCTTTCCGCGGTTCGCTCGCGTGCGGAGCCGCAGCCAGATGGCACGTACAAGATCTTTGGCCAGAAGATCTTCATTACATACGGTGACCACGACCTCACCGACAACATCATTCACCTAGTGCTGGCGCGTCTGCCGGATGCGCCTGAAGGCGTAAAGGGGATCTCGCTCTTCGTGGTGCCCAAGTTCATTGTCAATGATGACGGTTCGCTCGGCGCGCGAAATGATGTGCAGTGCGTTTCCATCGAGCACAAGCTTGGTATCCATGCCAGCCCGACCTGTGTGCTCGCCTTTGGCGACAAGGGTGGCGCGACCGGCTATCTGGTCGGCGAACTCAATCGTGGCCTTGAGTACATGTTCATCATGATGAACATGGCACGCTTCAATGTTGGCCTGGAAGGGCTGTCGATTTCCGAGCGCGCGTACCAGAAGGCTCTGTCATATGCGCGTGAGCGTGTCCAGGGCTTCGAGGCTGGCGTAAGGGGTGGATCGCGCGTAGCGATTGCAGCGCATCCGGACATCCGCAGGATGCTGATGCTGATGAAGTCGAACACCGAGGCGATGCGCTCGCTCATCTACGTGGTCGGCGCTGCGCTCGACAAGGCATCGCGGAGCGCCGATGCTGAGGAGCGCGCTCGCTGCCAAGCGTTTGGCGATCTCATGATCCCGATCGTCAAGGGATGGAGTACCGAGACGGGTATCGAGGTCGCGACGACCGGCGTCCAGATCCACGGCGGCATGGGCTTCATTGAGGAAACGGGTGCTGCGCAGTACTTGCGTGATGCTCGCATCACGACGATCTATGAAGGCACGACCGGTATCCAGGCACTCGACCTGATCGGTCGCAAGATCGCTCGTGAAAACGGAGCGACCGTCAAGATCGTGCTTGGCATGATGAGTCGCCAGGCGCAGGAGCTGATTGCCGAGGCTGATGCAAGTCTGAAGCGGATCGGCGAAGTGCTGGCGCGCACGGTGGTGGCTGTCGAGCGCTGCGTCGACTACATCGTTGCCAATTACGCCAAGGATATTAAGTCGGTATCGGTCGGTGCCGTGCCGTTCCTCCGGCTCATGGGTGTTGCATGCGGCGGTTGGCAACTGGCGCGTGGAGCACGCGCGGCGCAGTTGAAGCTCGCAGGTGGAACGGATGAGGTGGCGTTCTACCAAGCCAAGATCGTGACGGCGCGCTTCTTTGCCGATCACGTGATGAGCCAGGCTGAAGGGCTTGCGGTTACGGTGACTGAGGGTGCTGCTTCGGCACTCGCGCTTGAAGACGCAGCCCTTTAAGCTGCCGATATGTTGTGCATGACACGGCCCTGCTCTGAATGGAGCGGGGCCGTGTCATATGGGAAAAGTGCGTGACGGCCCACGTTACGCATGGAGGATGGGCCAAGTTGTCGGGTGCGATGACGATCAACCTGCCGACCGTTGCTCAACTGCCACCGGTACAGCGGGCGCGGATAGTCGGGTGACACTACTCTGGCTCCGTTTTTCCTGCTCGGCATCCAGCGTGGAGATCTCACCGCCGAGCACGCCGCCTTCTTCCACAAGCAGCTTTCCGTAGCAAATCTTCCCTTGGATGTGGCCGCTTGAGCGCAAAATCAGACGCTCATGAACATACAACTCGCCTTCAAAGCGACCCTCGATTTCGGCCGTGTGGACAGTCGCCTTGCCGCGATAAACACCATCCGTTGCAATCTGCAACGTGCTGCAGTCGATGGTGGCTTCGACCTGTCCCTCGACGATCAGTGTGTCGCAGTCTTCGATTGCAGCACTCTTGAGTCGGACGCCGTTGCCAACCGTCAGACGCTTGGGCTGGACGGGACTGGTCTCGGTCGTGACGAGCGGCTGTGGCGCGATGAGCGGCGCTGAGTCTGGTTCCGTACTTCGGTTTGAGTGGACGGTTGCTGGAGTCGGGAATCCGCGGAGGTCTTCAGTGCCGGACCCCGAACTGCTGTTGGATGGCTGGCTGCCGAGGATGGTTTGGCCTTGATCCTGGCGGCGAGTCGTGAGAATCGATTGTTTTCCTAGCATTGAGAGACTCCTTGTGTTTCGTGGTCCTGCAATCGGAAGAACCATCGCAAGGTGCGTGCCATCGACCCTCGGCCTTCTATTGCGGGGCTTCCACAGGAGCCGGTCAGCCGAAAGAGGACGTCGCTGCCCGACGCAGGAGTCGGGAAAGCTGCACAAGTGCTTGAAAAAACATTGAAATCAATAGTCGCCCACTAGCGACAGAATAGTTCGCTACTAGCGCTCTGGAAACCAGGCGAGCCACGCCCAAGCCACAAAGATCTGAATTGTCACGATCAAGGAACCTGTTGCGGTGAGATAGCAGCACGCCGCTGGAACTACGAGATTCCAGACTTCAGCGCAAAGCGCGCCGCTTCCGAACCAGAGCAATGCGAGAATGAACCACTTCACGCCGAAGGCTGGCAGATAGCTTCGGTGTTGGCGGTTATACCGATAGTTTTGTGCGCGCTCTTGCCGCGTACCGCAATCAGCGTCGCGAAAATACTGAAAAGGCCAGAGATAGCGATAGAACAGATGCCAGAGCGCTTCGCCGGCGTTCGGACTCCGGGACATGACAAAGTTACCTCCGGCGTTCTTTCAGTTCTCAGCGTGTCGGGTTGATTCGATTCGCGCATTTGCGGTGATGCATCGCTGGCACTCCAAAGCCTTTCACCAAGCGAAGATCGCAATAATGGATGTGCAAGTTCCTATTCTCTTTGTGAAGTGTTGCGTCGCGGATTGGCGTACTGATGACAAACTGTAGCGCCTGATCAGGTTCTATCTCGGCGTCCCTAACGACTTCCCGACGACTGAGTTGGATCCTACCTCTCTCGCACGTTGCCGAATCGGTTGCGGCTTTGACTGGTGTCACTTGCGGCAATGCAGTGCCGGAGTGGGGCGGTGGCCAATGCCAGAAGCACAGTGGATTTGCCTCTCAGGGTTTCCGGGTTACCTCGCCGTGCGGATGAACGATGACGGTCACGGTCATGCCTGCCGCCAGTGTCAGTCCGTCCGGCACTTTATCGATGTGCACCCGTACAGGCACGCGTTGCGCGAGCCGCACCCAGTTGAAGGTGGGATTCACATCAGCAACGAGTTCGCGGCTCGGTGGGTTGTCGCGATCGTAGATGGCGCGCGCAATGCTTTCTACATGGCCTTCAAGCCGCTCGCCGTTCATCAGTTGTAGTTCGACGGAATCGCCAACCTGGATGTGCGGTAGCTTTGTTTCTTCGAAATAGCCGTAGACCCAGAACGAATGCTCATCGACGATAGCCAGCTTGGCCTCGCCCGCACGAGCATAGTCGCCTTGATGGACATTCAGGTTGGTGATAAAGCCGTCGACTGGCGCGCGCACCTCGGTGCGTTCGAGATTGAGCCTCGCTGCGTCGAGCCCGGCAAGTGCCTGTTGGTACTCGGCTGCCGCCGCTGCGGCTGTGCCGCTTGCGTCCTCGCGTGATTCGCGCGAGACCACCTGCTCGTCCATTGCGGCGCGCCGTCGCGCACTGGCCCGCCGCATTTCGAGGGCGGCTTTCCTTGCTGCTGCCAATGCTTCAGCCTGTCTGACCGCAACGCGGTAGTGCGCAGGGTCGATTTGCATCAGCAGGTCGCCTTTCTTCACGACTTGGTTGTCGCGTACGGCCACGTTGGCCACTTGGCCCGATACGTCGGCTGCCACGGTCACGATATTGGCGCGGACGCGACCGTCACGTGTCCAAGGCTTGTCCATGTAGTTCACCCACAGGTTGCGTCCAAGCCAGACGGCAAGTGCAAGGATGACGAGTGTCGCAAGAAGACTGAACGCAGGCTTGAGTAGTTGGGCAGGTTTCATCAGCGGTAGACGAATAGGGAGATGCCGCAGAACACGCAGGCAAAGACACAGAATCGGAATAGGGACGGGTGCCAAGCGAAACGGTACACGCCAAACAGTGCCAAGGCGTAATCAAGTAGCCAGGTAAGCACAGCCGCGACGATGAAGAGTACGGCCACCGTTGGCACGTAGATGCCATGGAAGACGAGTTCGCGTGGCAGGTTAGACAGCATGAAGTGTGTTTCCTGTTCCGGATTCCAGCCTCTTCTGGGAACCGAGGCTGAGCAATGGGTCAGACACGATGCCAGCGATTCAGTGTGCCGTTGAAGCACAGCTTGAGGGGGCTGTCGCGAAGTCCTTGGCTCATTCGACGACCGTCAGAACGCGTACACCATGAAGATGGTACGAAAAGGTAGTTCAGCGCGATCCCAGTTTGGATTGTGTATCGAGACGCGATCAATTCGTCGTAGTAGGACGCGGGTGAAGACCTACCGGATCGGCTCGTGTGTCGTATCCGGCAGTGAGGTTGGATTAACTAATGTGTGCCCACTTGGTCGGTGGCGATACTGGCTGGCTGCATTTCCTGGTCGTACGGCGAGTCTTTGTCGCTCACTGCTCCACCGCCGAGCGCGAGCACTAAATCCGCATGGATTGCCAGTAGTGTCGCGCGTATGCGTTGCTCGGTCAGCTGGTGCTCGAACAGGTGGGTTTGCGCATTGAGGACGTGGAGGTAGTCGGTCAGCCCTCCGCGGAACGCACGTAGCGAGAGGTTGTAGGTCTTCTGTGCAACCGCCATTGATTCGGCTGCGAGAACCTGTTGAGCCTTTACCGAACGCATGCGGATCAATTCGTCAGAAATGTTCTTGAGTGCGCGAACCAGTGTCTGGTTGTAAGCGGCCACCGCCGCGTCGTAGCCAGCGGTGGCTTCGCCCAGCTGCGCACGGCGCCGGCCGCCATCGAAGATGGGCAGCGACAGTGCGAAGCCCACACCATAGTTCGACTTCTGTCCGGTGAGGAACGACAGCATTCCCGCGCCTTCCACGGCGCTATAGCCGAAGTTCGCGATGATGTCGATATTCGGATAGAAGTCAGCATGGGCGGTATCAATTCCACGCGCCTGAGCGGCTACACGCCAGCGGCTTGCCACGATGTCCGGTCGATGGCCGACGAGTTCAAGCGGCAGTGTGGCCGGCAATCTTGGCTGATCGGCCAGTACAAGTGTCGGACGTACGAGTTCGGCAGCGGCACCCGGCCCCTTGCCAGCGAGCGCTGCCAACTGGTTGCGTGAGAGTGCCAGCTGTTCTTGCAGCAGATCAATCCTGCGCCGAGTTTCGGGCTGTGGCATATCCGCCTGGCTGACCTCGAACTGTGTCCCGATGCCACCCTTCAGGCGCCGTTTCGCAATATCAAGAATGTGCTGCTGCTGATTGAGTATTGCCCGCGCGACGTCGAGTTCGGCGTGGAGCAGTGAGAACTGGACATAGGCACGAACTACGTTGCCCTCTAATTCGAGCCGTGCGACGCGGGCTTCGGCGGCAGTCGTGCGGGCGATGTCAAGGTAGTACTCAGTGCGATTTTTTTCCCGCCCCCAAAAATCCAGGGCGTACGATAGGCCCAGCATGGCGTTGTTGTTCCAGCGCTTCGTCTTGGCCAACTCGCCTGGACCATAGAAAAAATCGCTAGGAAATTGGTGGCGCTGGATCTCGATATCGACGCCAATTTGGGGTGCCTCAGCCGCTTCGGCGACACCTGCCCTGGCCATTGCGGCGCGCACTCGCGCGGTGGCTTCTGCAAGCCCTGGGTTGCCTGCGATCGCTGCTCTTACCCAGCCATTGAGTTGGGGATCGCCGTAGGTGCGCCACCATTCTTGATCGGGCCACTTTGCGTCAAGCTCGGCCGACTGGATTGCGGCATCCGTAGCAAGTTGGTCATTGCCGAGTCGCTGTGATTCGGGCGCGATCCCATGAGTGCTTGCGCAGCCAGCGACTAGTTCAGCAGCAACAAAAAAGGCAGCAAGCCTTGCAAAGCTCGCGGGATGGTGGCGCACGTTTGGACCCCCGGGAGGACTACCAGACGAAAAGCCCGCCATGCGGCGGACAACTCCCTTCAGTGCATTGTAGTCGTTGCAGCCAGCCGTTTCTGGTGGGAAAAAGCTACCCAGGACCTGTTCGAGATATAAGCCAGTACTTTGCGATCACGGCGGGCATCGGACCTTCCGTATTCGCATGAGTGTTGTTGGCCTTCGGGAGCGCCCCATGCTTATCGAGCTGGCGGACACCCGCCCGTGAAAGCCGTGAAATAGTGACGCGGCCGACCTTCTCAGGGATTCACTTCGCGGGTGTAGCGCCGTTGATGGGCCAGACAAATCTGGCTTTTCGACGGCGGCAGCCATGAATTACCAATACATGATTGGCCAGGCGGCGAGCGCCTGGGAACTTTCCGAAGTGACGATCCTGCTGGAGTTTGGAGCGCGGGAATTCGGAGAAACCACGGAACACGTGCCGTGGGCTCTGTTCGATTCCGGATATTCGGTTTCACGCGTGCGAGACCGCTACTGGCTTGGCGCGCCTGACGGAAAGATTCTGTGTGTGACGCCCAGCCGTACCCGCCATGAGCTGGCAACCCTCTCCCGTATGGCGCGACGCTGTTTTTCGGTGGTCTAAACGAGGAAGATGCCGTGGCGCCTTACCGCTGTCAGTCAGCTGTTGCTGACAGCCTTTCGGGCAAGTTTGGCGAGGCGGGTGAGCTCCATGCGGCTGCGTGCTTGCGACACATGGATGATGTCTCCACCTGGACTTCCGAGCCAGTAGTGACCTTGCGAACGGCAAATCGAATAGTCATTTTCGAACACGGCCCAGGGACCGCTGTCGTCCGTCAAGCCGAAATTGTTTGCGCCTGCGCCAAGCAGGACTGAAAGCTCTGCCAGATCCCAATCAACGGGTTGCGATCCGCTGTTTGTATAGTCCATCTTGATCCCCCGATGCTGCGACTGAAAACTGTACGCATCGGCACGGGAGTGTCTGGACTGAATAGGGGTTTTCCCTTTTTGCGGAAAGATTCTGGTCGACAGGTAGCAAGGATAAAAAATCCATTGAAAATCAAGGGCGAGTCACTGGAGGCCAAGCAGCAGGTGACGCTTCCCTACCGGGTTGTGGCACTGCAGTCGCTTGGAGACTTAGCAGGGTGATGCAAAAGGGGGAAGCAGGTCAGTGTGTCGAATGGATGCAAGCAAGCGTTTCGAGTCTTACTTGGAACACCTGTCAGCGGGTCTGGGTCACCGGGATCGCCAGGATGGGCTCAAGGGGTATTGCACCGGTCTGATGCTGCCGCTGTCTCGCAAGAGCGTGCAGCCATCGGCTCCACGCTCTTGCGAGAAGGTAAGGTGCTATGAGATGAGTGTGTAATGCGATGGGTTGAGTGGCGGTAGGGCGGATTGTCGGCGGTGGGCCGTGTCAGTGGCAAGAACACGCCTACGGGCCAGTTTCAGGCGAGCACGAAATACGCGTGGGCGCCAATCATCAAGCGGGGTTCGTGCAAATAGCTTTACTTCCAGCGCGGCAATTTGGATGTCGAGCTCTGGGTCATTTGCAGCGTGTCGTAGAGCATCCAGTCCGATATAGGCACCATTCAGGTGAAAGCGTTCCAGCCAG
>JAVBUM010000015.1:0-101025 GCA_031555325.1 Niveibacterium sp.
GAAGCCAAGT
Organism: Niveibacterium sp.; assembly: GCA_031555325.1. GTDB lineage: Bacteria > Pseudomonadota > Gammaproteobacteria > Burkholderiales > Rhodocyclaceae > Niveibacterium. Next base: position 11 of record JAVBUM010000015.1, read on the forward strand.
TCAGTCAAAACGAGGCACTTCGGCAGTTTCTCCAGCAAACGGGCGATTGCGTTCTGGTCGAGGCGAGCCCGGTCGATAGCGTTTGGGGGATTGGCCTCGCCCAGGATGATGAGAAGACCAGCAATCCAAACTTGTGGCGCGGCCTCAATCTATTGGGTTTTGCGCTCATGCAGGTCCGCCGCAACGCCTGACTGTTCCGCCAAGGAACGATCCTGACTGAGTGCGAGTAGTGACTTCCTCTCCGCCACAAGAAAGTGGCCCTCTCTCCCGGCTTCATTCCGGTGAAAGGGCCACAAGGACGAAGACACTCCAATAGCTAACGCTGCGAGGCCACGAATTCCACACCCTCTATCCAGACCGCCTCCTCGACCGCAATCCCATCACGCAAGTCTCTGCATCTTGACGTTGGGAAACGCCACATTCAATTTGCCCGCCTTGCCCCGTACCCGTGATCAATGACTCTCTGGAACGGGGCGAGCCTATTTCATTACCGATACAGTTTCGAATCACTTCTGCGTGTCATAGAGCTTTTCCTTGATGAACAGCGAAGGGATCAAACCACAGAAGAAGTAGGCAGCTCCAAGCATCAGGAAGCCCGTGCCGATCGAGTTCGAGGTCGCGAGATAGCCAATGACTACCGGGCCAAGTGCCGCACCAGCACGTCCGACGTTGTACGCGCCGCCTACCGCCGCGCCGCGGATCCTCGTTTCGAAGCTCTCTGTCATGTAGGTGGCATTGACGCCATACGGAATGCCGTAGAGGAAGCCGAAGAAGATCAGCAGCCACGTGATGTTCTGCGGCGTGTTGTAGAGCACGATGACAGGCAGGAACAGCGCGGTCCCGAATGCACCGAAGGCGAAGATCACACGGCGGCCAATGAGGTCCGCCATCCATCCGGCGAGGATCTTGCCGAGAATCATCGCCACATAGGTTCCAACCATGTAGCCCGCCATCGACTTGAAGCTGAGGTGCAGCTCATTCTCTAGATACGAGGGCATCCAGTTGTTCACGCCGTAGTAGCCAAACTGCAGGAATGCAGCGGTAAATGACCAAAGAATGAACATACGGCGCTGGGCAGGGTGGCCAAAGATCATGCGCAGCGAACTCGATCCTTCACTGTCCGAATCCTCAATGATCCCGGCATCAAGCTTGCGACGCGCCTCAACCCAGTTCGGTGGTTCCGGCACGATGCGTTGCATCAGCACCGCCATGATCACCGGGATGATCGCGATATAGAACAGCCAGCGCCACCCGTACGTCGGCAGGATCCATCCTGCAAGCAGGGTTGCGACCAGATAGCCGACAGACCACCCGGCCTGCAGCGAGCCGAGCACCGTCGTGCGATGCTTGGTCGGCACGTATTCCGCCATCAGCGTGTTGCCGACGACATACACCGCCCCGAGCCCGATCGATGCCACAAAGCGCGCCGCCGCAAACTGATAGTAACTGTGTGTGGCGCCGAGCAAGGCGGTGCCGATCGAGAAAATAAGGATGCACCAGACCGTGACGCGCACACGGCCGAACTTATCGGCGGCCCAGCCGCCCCAGATGCCGCCTATCGCCATGCCGATAAGCGTGACCGTACCAAGGCTGCCCGCCTCGACGCTGGTCAACCCAAATTCTTTCTTAAGGCTTGAAAGACTATATGACAAAAACATTAAATCCGCGCCATCAACCATCAGCGCGAGAAACGTAAAGACAAACACGGCAATCCAGATGCGTCCCCCCGCAACCGGCACCGATCTATTCACTGCTGCATCCTGCACGATCATCTCCTCCACTTTTTTGCAGCGGCCGGTATTACTCACCGGCCGCTCTGCGTCGCGCCTGCGTACCGATCACCCAGCGGCCTTCTTCAACATGTTTCGAGCGATGACGATCTGCTGGATCTGTGTCGTCCCCTCGTAGATACGGAACAAGCGCACGTCGCGGTAGAAGCGCTCGATACCGTATTCGCTGACGTAGCCGGCGCCTCCGTGGATCTGTACGGCGCGGTCGGCCACGCGACCGCACATCTCGGAAGCAAACAACTTGCAGCAGGATGCTTCGGTCGATACGTCTTGCTTCGCATCACGACGGCGTGCCGCATCGATCACCATGCAGCGCGCGGCATAGATTTCCGCCTTGCTGTCTGCAAGCATTGCCTGGATAAGCTGGAATTCGGCGATCGGCTGGCCAAACTGCTTGCGCTCCATCGCATAGCGCAATGCGTCTTCCAGCATCCGCTCCGCCACACCGACGCTGATCGCGGCGATATGCAACCGCCCCTTGTCGAGCACCTTCATCGCGGTCTTGAAGCCGACGCCTTCACGCCCGCCGATCAGGTTGGCCACTGGTACGCGGCAGTCCTCGAAAATCACGTCTGCGGTATGGGCCCCCTTCTGACCCATCTTCTTGTCGATCTTTCCAGTCGACAGTCCTGGCGTCCCCTTCTCGACAATGAAGGCGGAAATCGCACCTGCACCCTTCAGTGTCGGATCGGTACGCGCCATGACGGTATAGAGGCCAGCCTCTGGAGCATTCGTAATAAAACGCTTGGTGCCATTGAGGATGTAATGGTCGCCCTCACGCACGGCTGTCGTACGTAGCGAAGCCGCGTCCGAGCCAGCTTCCGGCTCCGTCAGCGCAAACGAAGCGACGAGTTCGCCTGATGCAAGCTTGGGCAAGTAGTGCTGTTTCTGCTCCGGCGTACCGTCGATGATGAGCCCCTGCGAGCCGATCCCGTTGTTGGTGCCAATGAGCGAGCGGAAGCATGGCGAGGTCTTCGCCAGTTCGAACGCAACAAGCACCTCCTCTTCCATGGTGAGGCCCAGCCCACCGTAGGTTTCCGGAATCGTCAGGCCAAAGAGGCCCAGCTCCTTCATCTCCGCTACCACGTCCGCCGGAATCGTGTCCGTTTCAGCGACTTCATGTTCGATAGGTACCAAGCGCTCGCGCACGAAGCGCGATATGGTGTCGAGCAAGAGGTCCAGTGTTTCCTGATCGCGAATCATCTATCGTTCCTTAGATTCGTTGTGTCCGGCGTCAAAGGACGCCTTTTTCCTTCAATGCCTCGATGTCAGAGGCCGTCATCCCGGCGAGCTGCGCCAGGACTTCATTCGTGTGCTGACCCAGCAGCGGTGGCGCGCAGCGGTACGTCACCGGCGTTCCCGAAAGCCGGATAGGACTCGCGACGAGCGGCACGGTGCCCGACAGCGGATGCGGCAGCTCGATCCTCATGCCGCGATGCTTCACCTGCGGGTAATCGAACGCTTGGCCGATGTCGTTGATCGGCCCGCATGGCACGTTCGCCGCTTCGAGCGGTTCGATCCATTCCGCCACCGTCTTCAGCTCAAAGGCTTCCTGCAGCAGTGGCACCAGCGCTGCACGATTGCGCACACGCGAGGCATTGGTGGCGTAGTCCGGGTGGGCGGCAAGATCCAATCGCCCAATGACTTCGCACACCTTCACAAACTGGCCGTCGTTGCCAGCCGCCAGCACGAAATGGCCATCCTTCGCGTGGAACACCTGGTACGGCACAATGTTGGCGTGCGCATTCCCCTGGCGCTTGGGCACCACACCCGAGGTCAGGTAGTTCATGTTCATGTTGGCCATCGTCGCGACCTGAACATCGAGCAGCGCCATGTCGATGTACTGCCCCTCGCCCGTCTGGTGGCGCGCATTGAGCGCGGCGAGGATGGCCACGGCCGAATAGATACCGGTCATGAGGTCGGCACAGGCCACACCGAGTTTTTGCGGCCCGCCTCCGGGCAGGTCGTCACGTTCCCCGGTGATGCTCATCAGGCCACTCACACCCTGAATGACAAAGTCGTATCCGGCCGCATCGGCCTTCGGCCCTGTCTGGCCGTATCCAGTGATCGAGCAATAGACAAGACGTGGATTGATTTTCCTGAGGTCTTCGTACGAAAGGCCATAGCGCGCCATGTCGCCGACCTTGTAGTTCTCGATGAAGACGTCGCACTGCGCCGCCAGCAGGCGGATGATCGCCTGCCCTTCCGGCTTGGATATGTTGAGGGTGAGCGATTTCTTGCCGCGGTTGGCGGCGAGGTAGTAGGCCGCTTCGGACGTATCGCGCCCATCCTGATCCTTGAGGTAAGGCGGTGCCCAGCCACGTGTGTCGTCACCGACTCCGGGTCGCTCAATCTTGATGACTTCCGCGCCAAGATCGGCAAGGATCTGCCCCGCCCACGGCCCGGCCAGGACGCGTGAAAGATCAAGGACGCGGATACCTGACAATGCTTCTGACATTAGTCTTTTCTCCCTCAGACGCGCTCTATGACAACAGCAAGCCCCTGCCCAACGCCAATGCAGAGACTGATCACCGCATAGCGCGCTTCGCGCACCTGAAGTGCGCGCGCCGTCGTCAGGGCAAGACGCGCACCGGACGCACCGAGCGGATGACCCACCGCAATCGCACCACCATTCGGGTTGACGCGGTGATCGTCGTAGTCGATGCCGAGCATCTTCAGGCACCCCAGGACCTGCGTGGCAAAGGCTTCATTGATTTCGATGATGCTCATGTCATTGAGCGTCAAGCCTGCACGAGCGAGTGCCTTAGGAATCGCATAAGCCGGCCCAAGGCCCATCAAGCGCGGCACCACACCCACTGCGGCACCGGCAAGGACCCTCGCGATCGGCTTCGCACCGGCACGCTCGCCTGCCGCACGGCTACCAACCAACAGCGCAGCAGCGCCATCATTGATGCCGGAGGCATTTCCTGCGGTAACCACGCCACCTTCGAACAGCGCCCTGAGCCCGGATAGGCTTTCGAACGTCGTATCGGGACGCGGGTGTTCGTCGGTATCGGCAATCAACGGCGGCTGCTTACGTCCGCGCGGCACTTCGACCGGCAAGATCTCGTCAGCAAAGAACCCGCTCCGGCGGGCTGCAAGGAAGCGCTGTTGCGAGGCCAGAGCAAAGCGGTCGCTTTCTTCGCGTGTGATATCCAGCTCACGTGCAACGTTGTCAGCAGTCTCAGGCATCGCGTCGTCACCGAACGCCCGGGAGATCGCGGGGTTCGGAAAACGTGCGCCGATTGCCGAGTCAAACACCCTGAAGTCGCGGCTGTAGGCCGATTCGGCCTTGGCAACGACGAAAGGCGCGCGGCTCATGCTCTCGACGCCGCCTGCAACATACAGATCGCCCTCTCCGGCAGAAATCGCCCGCGCCGCGTCCAGCACCGCTGCGAGGCCACTCGAACAGAGGCGATTGACCGTCTGGCCCGGCACCTCGACGGGCAAGCCCGCCAGCAATACGGCGTGGCGCGCGACATTGCGGGCATCCTCGCCAGCCTGGCAGGTGCAGCCGAGGATCACGTCTTCGATATCCTCCGCTGCGAACGGCGAATCCTCGACCAGTTTGCGGATCACCCTCGCAACCAGATCATCGGGCCGCACCGGAGCGAGCGCCCCGCCATGACGGCCGAAAGGCGTCCGAAGCCCTGCGTAGATATATGCATCAAGCATGATTGGATTCCTGCATTGAAATGATCTAGAGCGTCGGATCGGGGGTCAGCAACGAAACACCGAGCAGCGCACGGCGCCTGAGCCACGGACTCGCGCGATAGCGCGGATCGCGATAGAACTCGTACAAGCCATCGAGAATCCGGAGGATCGTCTTCCCGCCAAAGTGATCGCCCATGGCCAGCGGCCCACGGGGATATCCCAGGCCAAGCATCACGGCGCGATCGATATCCTCGGGAGCCGCGATGTCCTGCTGCGCGATGTCGCACCCAAGATTGACGATTACGGCAATGACACGCTGCGACACAAACCCGGCACTGTCGCGCACCACCGATACCGGCACGCCGTCGCGTGTGAGGAGCGTCCGGGCAGCGTCACGCATCGCCGGATCGGTCAGCGGCGTCACCATCAAGGTGCGATGCCCTTCAAGGAACAGCGGGTCGAGTCCAACCACACGCACCGGATCGAGCACCTCAGTCCACGCGGCGGTGCTTGCGTCTTGGCCGATCGGCAGCAGGATGCACAGCGCCTCGGTCGAAGGACGTGCTTCGTTTTCGACGTGTGCGCCGAGCCGCTCCATCAACTCGATGACGGGCTGCCTGATCGAAGCCTCCGCATGCCCGATCCAGACAGGTACCGCTGCATCACTGAGCGGCGCTTCGGCACGAACGTACTGTTTCTTGCCGCTTTCGTAGGCGTAGAAACCGCGTCCCGTCTTGCGCCCGAGGATCCCGGCGGCCAGCCGCTGCGCAGCAACCGGAGAAGGTCGCAACTTCGGGTCATGATAGAAACGCTCGTAGATCGACTCCATCGCCGGATGCGACACATCAAGCCCAGTGAGGTCGAGCAGTTCGAACGGCCCCATGCGAAAGCCCGCGCTCTCGCGCAGGATGTCGTCGAGCACCGGGTGCTCAGCGATGTTCTCGCTGAGCACCCGCAGCGATTCGGTGAGATAGGCACGGCCCGCGTGGTTGACGATGAAGCCCGGCGTGTCCTTTGCGCGGACCGGTGTATGGCCCATGCGGCGTGCAAGGGCAACGAGTGTTTCACCGACATCCACATCGGTCTGCAGGCCGTCGATCACCTCCACCAGCTTCATGAGCGGAACAGGACTGAAGAAGTGGAAGCCGGCGATTCGCTCCGGCCGCCTGCAAGCCGCGGCGATCGTCGTCACTGACAGCGACGAGGTGTTGGTCGCAAGGATGCAGCGCTCGCCGCCGAGGGTTTCCAGCGCGCGGAATAGCTCGCGTTTGGCATCGAGCTTTTCGACGATGGCTTCGACGATCACTTCGCAATGAGCCATCGCCTCCAGCGAGTCCGCAACGCGTAGGCGCGCCAGCGCAATGCCAGCCTGTTCAGCGCTGAGCTTTCCCTTGGCCACTAGCTGACCAAAGATCGCACCGATCGCCTCGACCGCTTCGACGGCGGCACCAGGCCGACTGTCGTACAGCACGACGTCAACGCCGCCCTGCGCGGCAATCTGCGCGATGCCGCGCCCCATGAGGCCGGTACCAACGATACCGAGTTGCGCAACATTCATGATTTCGCCGCCCATACTCAGCACCCCTTGAAGACCGGCTTGCGTTTTTCGAAGAATGCGCGTGCGCCTTCCTTCTGGTCCTCGCTTGAGAACAGCAGTTGAAAGGCTTTACGTTCGAGCGCCAGTGCGGCATCAAGCGAAGCGTCCTGCCCTGCGAGGAGGACTTCCTTGATCTGCGCAACCGCGAGCGGCGGCATCGCGGCAATGGTTTCGGCCAGATTCATTGCTGTCGGCATCACCAGATCGTCAGCGACCACTTCGCTGACGAGGCCCATGGTGAATGCTTCGGCAGCGCTCACGGACTGTCCGGTCAGCACCATCTTCATCGCGCGGAATTTCCCAACCGCGCGAGTCAGGCGTTGAGTTCCGCCCGCACCGGGCATCAGGCCAACACGAATCTCCGGTTGCGCGAACGAAGCAGATGCGCCCGCGATGATGATGTCCGCATGCATCGCCAGCTCGCAACCACCACCCCAGGCATAGCCACTGACTGCAGCGACGACCGGCTTCGGACAGTCGGCAATGGCTTTCCAGAGCCGATGCACATTCCGCTGGTACATCTCGATCGAGCTTGCTTCGGCAAATTCGCGGATGTCCGCACCTGCGGCGAAAGCGCGTTCAGAGCCGGTCAGCACGATGCAGCGGACATCGGCGTCTTCACCCAGCACGGAAAAATGCTCCGCCAGCAAGCGGCGCACGTTCTGGTTCAGGGCATTCCTTGCATCCGGACGATTGATCCTGACGACGGCCACCCCCGAACCCGTTCTGTCGAGAACGACTTCGTTCATTACACCTCCTTGATTGGTTCGCTATGCGGATCTATTGTTCGCTATGCGATCCGAACGCGAAGTTAGACGAAACTTGAGTGCGGGTGAACAGCGGGGAAAAGCAACGGGAAAACAGCTATTGACAACGCCAAACGCGCTGAAATCAACGGGCTTTCGATCAATGTTTGGACCGCCCGGTTTAGTATCGGAAGCATCCACACCACCCAGATCAATCCTGGGTGTGACGCTCAAAATCAAGGATGTCTGATGGAAGTCAACAACGATGCGCGCGAGGCAGAACGCCTCGACCCCGCGCAATACGCCGACGACCGGCAGTTCGTCGTCGCGCTGGCACGTGGACTGGAATTGATGCGCAGCTTCGGTCAGGGCGAGGAGTACCTCGGCATCACTGAACTGGCCCGGCGCACCGGCCTCCCAAAGCCGACGGTGTCGCGCCTTGCCTACACGCTGACCCGGCTCGGCTACATGGAGCTCTCGTCCGAAACGGGCAAGTACCGCCTTGGCCCTGGCGTGCTGGCGCTCGGTTACGCGAAGCTTTCGAACTTCGACGTGCGCCAGGTGGCACGTCCGATGATGCAGGAGCTTTCGGCCTACGCCCTGGCAAACGTCTCGATCGCGATCCGCGACCGGCTCTCGATGGTCTACATCGAGTCGATCCGCACCAACGTGTCCATCACGCTCCACATGGGCGTGGGCGCACGGCTGGAACTCGCAACCTCTGCCATCGGCCGCGCCTACCTCGCGGGCATTTCGGCACTCGAACGCAAGTACCTCATGGAACAGATCCGTGCCAGCGACGAAGCGCGCTGGCCGCGAATCAAGGCCGGCATCGACCAGGCACTGCGGGACTACGCCGAATTCGGCTTCTGCATCTCGATCGGCGACTGGAACCAGCACATCCACGGAGTCGGCGTACCGTTCACCGCACCGGATGGCACCGTGATGGCGTTCAACGTGGGTGGCACCACACCGCCGCTGCTCACCGAGGAGCGAATCCGTACCGACGTCGGCCCACGCCTGGTCGAACTGGTCCGGACAGTCGAGACCATCATGGGCTGCGGAAAACCCCCGCAGGACAAGCCGTATGCGTGAGCCAGTCATGACATCCGGGAACCTGCTGACCACCGGATCCGCCATACTCATCCTGCTGCTCGCAGTCTCCGGCGCCAATTGTTACGACCTGCCTACATGGTTTCTGGAAGTGCTGCCCGTACTGATCGCACTGCCCGTCCTCTGGGGCACGCACGGGCGATTCCCGCTCACCACGCTCCTCTATCTGTGGATCTTTGCCCATGCCGCTGTCCTGATTCTTGGCGGCACCTACACGTATGCCCGTGTGCCACTTGGCTTCCAGATCCAGGATTGGTTCGACCTACAGCGAAATCCGTACGACCGGATTGGTCACTTCTTCCAAGGCTTCGTGCCCACACTGGTAGCGCGTGAGCTCTTCATCCGCAGAGCCTTCGTACGCACGCGCGCGATGACAGCATTCCTCGCGCTCTGCGTCGCAATGGCCGTGAGCGCGTGCTACGAACTCATTGAATGGGGCGTCGCCCTGGCCCTCGGCCACGAATCGGACGAGTTCCTCGGCACGCAAGGCGATCCCTGGGATACGCAGAACGACATGTTCATGGCGCTCATCGGAGGCAGCACCGCGTTGGCACTGTTCTCGCGCCTTCATGACCGACAGATCCGGCGGCTCGGTTGAGAAGCGCAGCAAGTTTGCGCCCGCCTGCTAGTCTGAAATCTCGGGTCCTGCAGGGAGATCGGCATCATGATCGTGGTTGTTTTCCGCTCTCGGTTGCGTGCCGATGTTGACCTCGCCGCCCTGGAGGCCGCCGGAATGCGCATGTACGAACTGGCTACGGCAATGCCAGGCTTCATGGCGTACAAGGAGTACGCGGCCAAGGATGGCGAGCTTCTGTCAATCGTCGAGTTTCGTGACGAGCCTTCGGTTGCGGCCTGGGGGCGCCACCCGGAACACGTTGCGATACAGGAACGCGGCCGCCGGGAGTTCATGTCCGACTACCTGATTCAGGTCTGCATACCATTGCACGATCTCGAATCACCGGAACCGGGCAGGCGTATCGCGCTGGTTCGCTGGCGTGCCTTCCCCGAAGCCGACCCGGCGGCGATCTCGGCAAGCCTCCAGCACCTACACGACGTCGAACGTTCTCTGCCGGGGTTTATTTCGTACCAGGATTTTTCAGCGGAGGATGGCGCCAACCTCACTGTCCTCGAATTCGCTGGCGATGCCGCAATAGCGCAATGGCGTACCCATCCGGAATTCGTGAAGGAGCTTGAACAGGCAAGACAAACGCTCGTGAGCGAATACCACTTCCAGTTCTGCACGCCGCTGCGGGTACACGTATTCCATCACGACCAATGAATATCTGGTTGAGGAGCACGGGCCATGGAACCGATCACGCTCGCCACTGCCGCCGTCGCGGCCCTGGCACCTTATCTCGGGAAGGCTGCAGAAAAATTTGCCACTGCAGCCGGCGACGCCGCCTGGAAAAAGGCCAGCGAACTCTATGACGCTCTGAAGTCCCGACTCGCCAGTCACCCCGCTGCGGCCGAAGCACTGGACGACCTCGCACAGGCGCCCACCGACGTAGACATCCAAGGCGCACTGCGCCAACAACTGAAAAAACTGATTGCGAACGATCCCGAGTTCGCCCGTACGCTCGCCTCCCTGACCGAGGCAGCCACGCCTCCCGTGAGCGCGAACTTCCAGAACGACATCCACGGCAACGTCGGCAACATTAACCAGGCCGGCAGCATCGGCACGCTGAACATCGGCGGCAAGCAGTGAGCAGCTTCATCAATCGGACCGGCGACGTCGCAAACCTGACGCAGGTCGATCGCGTCGAGCAACTCACAATCAATCAGTACCCCACCGCCTCTCAGCCGGTACGCGTCGTCCTGCTACCGCCCTTCCGACCGAATCTTCAGCCGGTGGTCGGCCGCGCCGATCTCATCACGGAAATCTGCACCGCCCTGCGTGAAGGCCAGCGTGTCGTCGCACTCGTCCATCTGCCCGGCGTGGGCAAGACCACGCTCGCCGCCCAGATCGCACGCAATGCCGAACTCGCTGCACTTTTCCCCGATGGCGTGTTGTGGGCACACCTGGGGCTCAACCCCGACTTACGCGGGCAGTTGCGCAAATGGGCTGATGCGCTTGGCGTGCCAGAGCCGCGGATGAAGGACTTCGAAACACTCGATCAGTGGCGCGAGGCGGTCAACGCAGCGATCGGCGAGCGCCGCTTGCTGCTTGTCATTGATGACGCTTGGGACAGTGATACCGCCGCCCAATTCATGCTGGGCAGCGAAAACTGCGCATGGCTTCTGACGACACGCTACCCCAGCGTCGCGACGGAACTCGCGCAAAGCCTCTACGAAGTGCGCAAGCTCAAGCCGGAGGATGGGCTCGCCCTGCTCGCGAGCCTCGCCCCGGCGGCGGTCAAGGCCGAACCCGAAGAAGCTGCCGAACTCGTCGACGCAGTCGATGGCCTGCCGCTCGCACTGGTCCTCATGGGTCATTACCTGCGCCAGCAGAGCCGCACGGCGCAACAGAGCCGCATCCGTGCCGCGCTCTCGGCGCTAGGCGATGCCGCGCTGCGCTACACGCTGACCCAGCCTGCCGAATACCCCACCGACACGCCCCGCTCGCTCGCCACGGTCATCGAATCGAGCTTCCAAGCACTGGGCGCTGGCGACGCCACCGCATCGGACTGGATCGACGGCGATGCCCAGCGCGAAGCGATCAAGCGTCTGTCGATCCTGCGCCCCGATCCAGCGCGCTTCACTCGCGCGCTCGCCATGCATCTGACCGAACTCCCCGGTGGAGCACTGCATGAGTTGTGCGATGCCGGGCTCGTCGAGGTATTGCAGATCAAGGCGCGCAAAGACGATCCGGCTGCGGGCGAGCGCTTCACGATTCACCGCACCATTGGCGAATACCTGCGACAAAAGCTCTTGCCCAGGGACGCCCGCGAATTGCATTTGCGCGTTGCCGAGTACTATCGCGAGCAATTGCGCGACCTCGACGAGAAATACCAGTCATCGACATCCGACTACCAGCGCTGGTACCGCTACGAAGACATCGACTGGCAGGACTGCAAGGACAACTGGCTATTCCACATGCAGCGCGCGGGCGAATACGAGGCCGTCGTCTTCGCTTTCCTGCTCGCATGGTTCGACGGCTTCTGGTGGTGGGGCTGCTTTCTCGAATTCGGCTTCTGCGACCAGTTGCTGCGCGAATGGCGCATCCGCGCATCACGCCCCGAATCTGAGCAAGGCCTGCGCCAGCTCACCGAGTTCCGCGACGCCTACCCAAAGGAGACCGAAGATCGGCGTGGTGGCAACTGGGAGAAAGTGGCCGAGGTGCTGCGCGCCGTGCGGCGACGCATCGGCATCGACGGAGATCCCGATGGCATCTCCAATGACAAACAACGGCACCTGCGCGGCCTCACGAGCATCTTCCTCGCTGAGTCCGAACGCTTTGGCCACGACAATGCAGAAACTGCGGAAATGTTCTACCGCGACGCCCTCGCGCTGTTCAGACGCAACGGTGACGATTGGGACATCGCCTGGACGCTGTATCACCTTGCCGACTGCCTCGTTGATAGCAGCCGCCTGGATGATGCAGAGGTGCTGTGCGCCGAGGCACTGGCACTCGCTCAAGCACAGCAAGACCCCGAGGTGCAGGCGCTGATCCATTGCGTTCGGGCCGAAATTGCACTCGGCCGAGACGACACCGCTGGTGCCACTCGCGCCTTCCACGAAGCCGCGCTTGAGGCCTATCGTTTCCAGATCGAACCGCAGGCACCTGATCCGTACACGGTCCGGTTCTATCCGCTGGTCACGCACCGGGTTGCCACACGACTGTCGCAGCTACGGCGTTCCAATCCCGAAATGACAGATTCCATTTCGGAGGCTCTCCACGCCACATGGCATTCGAATGCACCACTTGGCACCGTCAATGACATTTCGCTTTTCGCGCCGAGCTTTCATACGGAACTACTGAACGATGAAGACCGGGTTGCAGCTTACGCAGCACAAGTGGCTGCCGCGCTTCCCATACTTCGAAACGCATTCGAATCCAGCTGACGGACACCGCTCTGAGGCGGTCACGACACCCCAGTCCAGCAAACCCCGGAATCTGCACCGGCGTCCATCCAAGGTGGCACTCTGGTAAACACCATTGCTCCCGCAAAGGCAAGAATGAGGCGCCGACCCTGCGAATCATTGGATCGATGCCCCATCGCAGCGGCACATTGATTCAGTGCAATTCATCTGGTTCGGTGGACCCGTATTGCGACCAGTGCTCGAAACGACCCAATCAGAGCGCGCGAAGGAAACTCGTCAGATCTTCCTTCTCCTGCTTCTCCAGCTTCGTCTGCAGGATGATGTTGAAGAACTCCACCGTGTCTTCAAGCGTAAGCAGCCGGCCGTCGTGCAGATAGGGCGGCGAGTCCTTGATGCCACGCAGCGGGAAAGTCTTGATCGGGCCATCCTGGCTGGCAAGACGGCCATTGATCATTTGCGGCTTGAAGAAGCGCTCGACTTTGAGGTTGTGCATCGTATTGTCGGTGTAGTGCGGCGGCGTATGGCATTCCACGCACCGTGCCTTGCCGAAGAACAGCGCCGCACCCCTCTTCTCCGCATCCGTGGCCTTCGCCGGATCGAGCTTGCCGAAGATATCGAGCTTCGGCGCGGGCGGGAAATCCAGCAGCGCCTGGAACTCGGCCATCGCGTGCACCTGGTGGCCACGATCGAGGATATTGATGCCCTTCTTCGCAGCGATGACCGGATCGCCATCGAAGTAAGCCGCCCGCTGCTCAAACTCGGTGAAGTCCTCCACCGTCTTCAGTGCCCTCTGCGACCCGAAGAGCTGCTGGATATTCACGCCACGCAACGTCGGGGTGTCGATACGGTGGCGGAATTGCTGCGGCCGGATATCACCCACGAGGTGCGTCGCCGCCGAGGTATGGCCATTGCTGTGGCAATCGAGGCAGGCGACACCGCGGCTGGGCATGGTGGACCGACGGTCCTCCGTCTGGTTGAACTGCTGCTGCGGAAATGGCGTCACCAGCAGGCGCAGGCCTTCCAGCTGCTTCGGATTGAGGACGCCATTGAACAGCTCGTAGTAGTTGTTGATATGGACGAGCTTGCCCTTGGAAACGTCGCCCAGATCAGGCCGGGTTGTGAGGAAAATTGGGGCGGGAAACTCTGGAAGGAAGTGATCGGGCAGATCGAAGTCCAGGTCGAAGCGTGTCAGGTCGCGCTGTTCCTGGCGCTTGATCTCATCGATCTGGAACTGCGGAAACAGCATGCCGCCTTCCGGATGGTTCGGATGCGGCAGCGGCAGAAAGCCAGCAGGAAACGCATTCCGCTGAAATATCTGCTCGGGCGTCATTGCGCTCAGTTGTTCCCATGTAACACCGGCTGGAAGGCGCACGCGTACGCCACCCTGCACAGACTTTCCGCGCGACATCTTCACATCGGGCGCCGCTTTGTTCGAAAGGTCGTACCGCTGTTCCAGAAGGCTCTTCTGTCGTTGCACGATGCCGCGCTTCTGTCCTTCCATGCGCGACTTGATGGTGTCGAAAGCCTCGGTGATCACCACCGGGGAATAGCTCGTCGGTGGCGGATCAGCGGCCACGGCCTGATTGGACATCGCCATCACTGGAATGCACTTCAAGCACGCCGACACGAGCCGCGGCATCCTGCTTCGCCTCATTGTCATTCTCCCTGCGGATTGTTTGACGATGATGTGCGCACACACCTGAGCACTCCCCCTGCAGGCTAGTCCAGCCTCCGAAAAATGAATGATTATTGAATTTTGCTTATTCAATAGCAATTAACTATTGGCAACGGATCGAGTATGACAACGGGCGCGCGTTCACTTTGGACCAGACATGAACCCAAGGGATTGCCGATAATCCGCGTTCATGAATCCCCCTACCGGCTTATTTTCCCTGCTGGGTCTCGATCGCACGATGGCCTGGCGCGCGGTGTCGCTCGCCTTCGCCGCATGGCTTTCCTTTGCGCTCGCCTCCCTCCTCCATGTAGACAACGCCTACTGGGCCGCAATGCCGGTATGGGTCATTACCCAATCGTCACGCGGATTGCTATTCGAACGCGCGGCACTGCGCGTTCTCGGTACGCTGCTCGGCGCCGGCGCCGGATTCGGGATCGTCCATCTTCCGATCCCACCCGGCGCGCAATTGATTGCGCTGGCCATATGGATGGCATTTACCGCCGGCCTCACGCAATTGCTGCGCGGCACACACGGCTACGGCGCCCTCCTTGCGGGCATGACGGCAGCGATCGTCGTCGCACCTTCCACGCTGATTGCGTCGGAGGCCTCGATCGCAGTTGCGATGGCAAGGGTTGAATGCACGCTTATCGGCGTCGGCGTGGGAACGCTGGTGCTAGCGGCACTCACACCTGCACAACCACTGGCCGATTTTTTCGGCGACGTACGCCGCGCAGCAAGCGAAGCCGTGCAACACACCGCGCGAATCCTGCGCGGCGCCAAGCCGGACCTCAACGCCATGCGTGCCACGCTCATACAAATCAGCCAGATCGAAGCCTCAGGGCGGCTCGCCGTAGCGGCGTCCGTGGAAGGCTATCGGCGGCTGCACGATGTAGAACTTGCCGTGGTTGGAGCGCTATCGCTGATGGCAGCGGTACAGGCACGCTCTCGCCAACCGACCCGCCACGATGCGATGCTGGCCGACCGTTTGGATGCCATCGCCCGCCATCTGCGGCGTCCGTGGAACGACTCAATCACGCCTGAACTGCGGCACTTCCGATCAAAGGTCGACAGCGAGCACCGCAGGCTCCTACTGGCGGTCGACCAGATCCTCGATGCAGAGCAGGGTTTCTACGCGCCACACAAACGCACTGCGCCGCCGGAAGGTCGCCGCGCACATCTGGCACCGCTGCGTGAGTGGCCGTTGGCGCGGCTTAACGCAGCCACGGTTGGACTGGCCACGCTTACCGCATCAGCCTTCGGCTTGTGGATACCCTGGGAAAGCGCCTGGCTTGTACTGCTGGGCGTCTGCATCTTCGTGACGCTGCTTGGTTCAATGCCTTTGCCGCAACAGATCGCACCCAAGATGTTCACCGGCACGGTGATCGGCGTGAGCTGCGCCTTCCTCTACCGCCTTGTCATCCAGCCTCAGCTCGACACGATGAGCGACGTACTGCTGAGCCTTGTGCCCTTCATGCTCGCCGGCGGCATCATCCGCGTTGCACCGCGGACAGCCGTTGCCGGCATCGACGCCTGCATGAGCTTCCTGCTTGCGTCTCAGGCAGGCCAACCCGCCACTGCCGATCTGCTGCGCATCATGTCCAGCTGTGGCGCGTTGCTGATTGCCGCAGGCGTCGCCACGCTCCTGTTCCTACTGCACCCCCGGCGACCACTCCACCGCATCCACGAAGCGGCCACAACCATCCGCAACGACTTGCTGCGCATGCTCGATGTCACGTACGTCGACGCAGCCAAATGGCAGACACGGGGGGCCCGTCAGATCCTGCGCCTGACGCTGCACTTGGGCCGGGAGCAAGCAATCAGCGAGCGCTGGCCCGGCGGCCTGCTCGCCGCGCTTAACCTAGGCCACGCACTTGGATCGTTGCATGCATTCGGCATGCCAGACACCGTACGCGAAACCATGAAGGCCTTCCTGCAAGGCGAAAAGCCATTTTCCGAAGCATGCAGTGCATTACAGGAAGCCGCAGCCACAACAAACGACCCAATGCAGGCAGGCACAATCCGCGCCATCGCCGCGGAATTCGAAAGCGCGGGCCCCCTGCTCGCCTTCGATCGCAGCACGCTCACACCCGTTCCCGCACGTCGGCGGCCGCGCAGCCCGTGACGCATTTGTCATCCGCCTGACACCCCTGCAGCTGCGCAGCCCCATGGCGTGTAGTACTCCAGGAAAGCGAGTACAGTTTGTCGGTTTGCCGCAAGCACTCACCGGCGCATCGCCGCCTTGACCGTGCGATGCGGTCCGTCGTGGGTCCAGATGCTGCGGATAGCCTGCCAGGGTGGAGCGTGGAGTGAGCAAAATCGATTCGAATCTCTTGAACGAACTGAAAATCGACGACCAACAGCGCGAAGATGAAAGCCGCCCCTCCCGGAAACTCTGGACAGCGTTGATCGTAGCGGCAATCCTCCTCGCCATCGGTGCAGGTGGCTGGTGGTTCCTCAACGCCCAGCCGCTCACGGTCCAAACAGCCAGCGCCGTCGCGCCCGCAGCGGGAGCCAGTGCGGGCACTGTATTGCAGGCGACCGGATACATCACTGCACGCCGCAAGGCCACCGTCTCAGCGCAGATCACCGGTACGTTGACCGAAGTGCTCATCGAGGAAGGCGATGTCGTCAAGAAGGGGCAAGTGCTTGCACGGCTGGAGGACAGCGCGTTGAAGGCAAGCCTCGATACGGCAGAGGCAAACGCGAGTACGGCCAAGGCACAGATTGCGCAGGCCGAGGCGCAACTCTCGCAAGCACAAGCCGACGTACGACGGCTGGACACACTGGTCGCACGCGGTATGGTCGCGACGCAGGCTGCCGAGCAGGCGCGCACCCAGGCTTCAACATATCGTGCGGAACTCAATGCCCGGCGCCGCGCAGCCGAAGCAGCACTCGCGCAGGTCCGGCAGGCAAAGGTGAATTTCGACTACACGGTGATCCGCGCTCCGTTTGCGGGCGTCATCACGGAAAAGGCCGCACAGGTTGGCGAGATCATCTCTCCCCTGTCGGCGGGCGGCGGTTTCACACGCACCGGCGTGGGCACGATCGTCGACATGGATTCACTCGAGGTCGATGTCGACGTCAACGAGGCTTATATCGGGCAGGTGAAGCCCGACATGCCATGCGAATCGATTCTCGATGCCTACCCGGACTGGAAGATTCCCTCACACGTGATCGCAATCGTGCCATCGGCCGACCGCGGCAAGGCTACGGTGAAGGTGCGCGTAGCGCTCGAACAGAAGGACGTGCGGCTCGTCCCCGACATGGGTGTGCGCGTGTCGTTCCTCGAAAGAAAGAGTGAATCCACGTCCACATCACCGCAAGGCGTGCTCGTTCCAGCGCAGGCAATCGTCAGCCGCAATGGCAAGCAGGTCGTATTTGTCATCGCGGAAGGCCGCGCACAGCAACGCATCGTCACACCAGCGTCACAGGAGTACAGCGGCATGAAGCGAGTTCCAGAGGGCATCCAGCCGGCCGATCGCGTGATCGTTTCACCGCCGGAAACGCTCGCGGATGGTGCGCGCGTCGAAGCAGCCAAGGATTGAGCGAGACCCGCAAAGAAACCTATCCCACCCCGCCATGAATGACGGGCCGAATGTGCAGCAGGAAGAGGACGTTCAAATGGGAAAGCTGATCGAAATTCGCGATCTTTCCAAAGTCTATGAACGCGGCAAGCAGAAGGTCGAGGTGTTGCACCATATCAACCTCGACATTGAGCAGGGCGACTTCCTTGCACTGATGGGCCCTTCCGGTTCCGGCAAGACGACCCTCCTGAACCTGATCGGCGGACTCGATGTGCCCACCGGCGGCACGATCAGTGTCGGCGG
The DNA here is from genome assembly GCA_031555325.1 of Niveibacterium sp. Classification (GTDB taxonomy): domain Bacteria; phylum Pseudomonadota; class Gammaproteobacteria; order Burkholderiales; family Rhodocyclaceae; genus Niveibacterium. The sequence goes on from JAVBUM010000015.1 coordinate 18,394, forward strand.
CCAGCGGCTCGACAAACTTTCCGCTGGCGAGCTCGCCCGTTGGCGCGCGGCGCGCGTCGGCTTCATATTCCAGCTCTACAACCTGATGCCGATGCTTTCGGCCCAACGCAATGTCGAACTACCGCTCTTGCTGACGAAGCTCCCCGCCGCGCAACGGCGCAAGAATGCCAGCATTGCGCTACGGCTGGTCGGGCTTTCCGACCGCACCGCACACAAACCGACCGAGCTTTCCGGCGGCCAGCAGCAACGGGTATCGATCGCCCGAGCGATCGTCTCCGACCCGACACTGCTCGTCTGCGACGAACCCACTGGCGATCTGGACCGCCACTCAGCCGAGGAAGTACTGGGCCTGCTACGCGCCCTCAATCGCGACCACGGCAAGACCATCGTCATGGTGACGCACGACCCAAAGGCGGCGGAATACGCGAACCACACGCTACACCTGGACAAAGGCACGCTCGTCGAACCACTGGCGGTCACGGTCTGAAACGGAGGGCTGCGTGAAATACCTGCATCTGATCTGGGCTTCGCTGTTCCGGCGCAAGACCCGGACGATCCTGACGCTCGTTTCGATCATTGCTGCCTTCCTGCTCTTCGGCCTTCTCGACGCGGTGCGCACCTCCTTCGACCAGGCTGGCCAGAGCGCGAACGGCGCACAGCGACTGCAAACCGGCTCGAAACTGTCATTCATCCAGACGCTGCCACAGTCACTCGAAGCCCGCATCCTCAAGGTGCCGGGCGTGAAGACAACAACCTATGCCAACTGGTTTGGCGGTGCCTATCAGGACCCTCACAACCAAGTATTCAGCTTTGCGGTTGCATCGAATTACATCGACCTCTACCCCGAGATGTCGGTGACCGACGCGGAGCGCCAAGCCTTCAATGCAACACGCACAGGCGCGCTCGTTGGAGAGCAGCTCGCAAAGCGCTTCAACTGGAAGGTGGGCGACCGCATCCCGCTGCAATCGACGATCTTCCCCAACCGCGAAGGCAGCAAGGACTGGCAGTTCGACATCGTCGGCATCATCCGCTCAGCCGACAAGAAGTCCGCCGGTTTCTTCGACCAGCTCTTCCTCATGCAATGGAAGTATTTCGACGACACCACACCCTACAACCGAGGGCAGGTCGGCTGGTATGTCACACGCGTGAATGACGTCAATGAGGCCGACCGCGTGGCGAAAGCAATCGACGCGATCTCGGCGAACTCCGATCACGAAACACGCACGCAGACCGAACAGGCCGCGACCGCCTCGTGGATGAAGCAGCTTGCCGACATCGGGCTGATCGTCGGCTCAATCATGGGCGCCGTATTTTTCACGCTCCTGCTGCTTTCTGGCAACACGATGATGCAAGCGGTACGCGAGCGTACGAGCGAACTGGCAGTGCTCAAGACGATCGGTTTCTCGGATGTGAGCGTGCTCGCGATGGTGCTGGCCGAATCGCTGCTGCTGCTCGTACTCGGCGGCCTCATCGGGCTCGGGCTTGCCAGCATCGTTATCCCGATCGTCAGCGCCGGCAGCGGCGGGATGCTGAACCTGCCGCCGGTTGGCGCTGGCAGCTGGGCGCTCGGTATCGTGCTCATGCTTGCAATCGGCCTGCTGGTCGGTGCGCTGCCCGCACTGCGTGCGATGCGGCTCAATATCGTCGACGCATTGGCCGGACGTTGAGGGAACAAAGGTGCTTTTCAACCTTCTGCTGCTTGTGATCCTAGTCGTCGCACTTGCAATCTGGGTCGTCCTGCCCTGGTATGCGGCACTTATGCTCGCAGTCGTCTTTGCCGCCTGGATGCTGCTGACGCGGCGCGGTCAGCAAGCAAGTTCCATCACCCGCGTAGGCATCAGCACACTGCGTCAGCGGATCGGCGCCTCGGCAGTGATCGTCATCGGCATCGCTGGCGTGGTCGGCGTACTCGTCGCGCTGCTGGCGATGGCCGAAGGCTACGATCAGACGCTTCGCAATACCGGCAGCCGCGACACCGCCATCGTCATGCGCGGCGCCTCGGCCTCCGAGGTGATGTCGGTGCTCGACAACAACAGCCTGACGGTGATCCCGCAGGCTCCAGGCATCGCACGCGACGAAAAGGGCCGGCCACTCGCCTCACCCGAGATCGTGGTCGCTGCCAACCTGCCGCTGCGCGACGGCGGGCCGGACGAGGAAGGCAGCGTCCAGCTTCGTGGCATCGGCGAACAGGCGTGGGCGGTACGACCGAACGTAAGGATGATCGCTGGCGAGCGCTTCAAGCCCGGCCTGCGCGAACTCATCGTCGGCAAAGGTGCGGCCAAGCAGTTCGCAGGACTCGAACCGGGGCGCAACATCCGTCTCGGCAGCCAGACGTTCCGGGTGTCCGGCCTATTCGCCTCGGGCGATGCAATGGAATCCGAGATCTGGGCCGATGCCCCCGTCGTGGCCGACACCTATCGGCGCGGCAGCAGTCGCGCATCCGTCACCGTCCGGCTCACAAGCCCGGCAGCATTCGACGCATTCAAAGCCGCACTCGTTGCCAATCCACAGCTGAAAGTCGATGTCGACACCACGATTGATTACTTCTCGAAGCAATCCGAACGCATGACCAAGGTGATCCGCATCATCGGCATCACGGTAGGCATCATCATGGCCATCGGCGCAATGTTCGGCGCACTTAATACGATGTTCGCGGCAGTCGCCTCGCGCGCCCGCGAGATCGCCACACTGCGCGCAATCGGCTTCCGCGGCCTGCCGGTCGTCATCGCCGTGATGCTGGAGACGATGCTGCTCGCGGCAATCGGCGGTGTGATCGGCAGCGCCATCGCTTGGTCGATCTTCAACGGCCACGCAGCCTCCACGCTCGGCACCGTGGGCACACTTTCCTTCGAACTGCGCGTGAGCCCGGAGCTTCTATGGACCGGCCTCAAGTGGGCACTGGCGATAGGCTTCATCGGCGGGCTCTTCCCTGCCGTCCGGGCTGCACGGTTACCCGTGACGACGGCATTGCGGGAGCTTTGAGTTCCTTCGTAGCGGATCGCACTGTCAAGGCTGCAAAGCGCTGCGGCGCTCTTGTTTCGCCAGATCCAAAATATCATCGCGCCCACGAAGGCAGGCGCCTGATTGGCGGCAAGAGCGCTGAATGAGGAATCGCACGCCAGTCAGCAATCACCGCTCGTCATTCCCCCGCCGTTTTGACATGAGGCCAAACATGCTGCACCTCATCGTCCTAGGCTGAAGGCGTCGCCCCGGCAGCGCTACCCTCATCGCCGGATTCCGCCTCGTTCCGTTCATCTGCAACGGGAGCACGCATGGACGCGAAAAGCCCGATCACTTTCACCCTCAACGGCACACCGACAACGCTCGAAACCGACGGCGACCGCACGTTGCTTTGGGTGTTGCGTACCGACCTTGAACTCACCGGCACCAAGTACGGCTGTGGCGAAGGTCCGTGTGGTGCGTGCACCGTGCTGGTCGACGACCGGCCGGTCCGCGCATGTCGAACGCCGCTGTGGCAGATCGCCGGCAAATCGGTGATGACAATCGAGGGGCTCGCGCAGCGGGGCCAACTCCATCCGCTGCAACAGGCCTTCATCGACCACGGTGCGCTCCAGTGTGGCTACTGCACCTCGGCGATGCTGCTGACGGCGTACGCCCTCCTTGCCGACAACCCAAGGCCGTCACGCGCGCAGATCGTCACCGCGATGGACCGTGTGCTGTGTCGTTGCGGTGCACACCAGCGGATTCTCGCGGCCATCGAATCGGTCGCCGCCAAGGCTTGAGGGAGGACGCCATGAACCAGCCCGCAATGCCCGGACGCCGGGACTTCTTCACCAAGATGGGCGGCGGCATCGTCATGATCCTTGTTGCCGATCTGCCCAAAGCATTCGCCCAGCAACGGCGCGAGTACCCGACGGACTTCAACACCTATCTCGTGATTGGCCGGAACGGGCGTATCACTGTGTTCTCCGGCAAGATCGAAATGGGCCAGGGCGTGCTGACCTCACAGGCGCAAATGGTTGCCGAGGAGCTTGATGTCGAACTCGATCAGATCGACATGGTGCTCGGTGACACCGATCGCTGTCCGTGGGACATGGGCACCTTCGGTTCGCTCACCACGCGCGTGTTCGGCCCCGCGCTGCGCGCTGCAGCGGCACAGGCCCGACTCACGCTGCTCGACCTCGCATCACGGCGGTTCGGTGTTCCCCTTGAGCAACTGGTCGTCTCGAAAGGCGTGATCATCAACCCTGGCAACACCAAGCAAGCATTGAGCTACGCCCAGCTCTCGCAGGGTGCGCGGATCGCGCATGTAGTGCCACAGAAGGCTGTGCTGCGCGCGGCCAAGGCATTCAGGCTGATGGGCAAGTCGCCCAAGCGGCTCGATGGTATTGAAAAAGTGACAGGGGCCGCCAAGTACACCGCCGATCTGCACCTGCCGGGGATGCTCCATGCACGTCTGCTGCGTCCGCCGATGCACGGTGCGAAGCTGCTTGAGGCCGACACACGCGCCGCTGGAGCGATGGCGGGCGTGACGGTCGTGCGCGATGGCGATCTACTTGCCGTGCTGCACGCCGACCCGGAGCTGGCAGGCAAGGCGCTCTCGCGCGTGCGGGCACGCTGGGATCGGCCCGCTGCAAGACTAACGCCCGAGAATATCTTCGATCACATCCTTGCCGCCAACGGCGAGGCGCGCTCGGTACAGGAGCGTGGCAGGCCGGATGATGCCCGGCCCGAAAAACCGCTTGTCGCCGAATACCGCAAGGGATATGTCGCACATGCGCCGATCGAGACACATGCGGCGCTGGCTGACATGCGCGACGGTAAGCTCACCGTGTGGGCATCGACACAGACACCTTTCCCGACCCAGGCAGTCATCGCCCGCGCACTCGGGCTGGCACCGGACAAGGTGCGAGTCATCGTGCCGTACGTCGGAGGTGGTTTCGGCGGCAAGAGCGCATCGGAACAGGCCGTCGAGGCAGCACGGCTCACGGTGCGGTGTGGCAAGCCAGTCATGGTGATGCGTACGCGGGAGGAAGAGTTTTTCTATGACACTTTCGACCCGGCCTGCGTGGTGCAGATCTCGTCCGGACTCGATCGCGAGGGACGAATCAGCCATTGGGACTACACGGTCCACGCAGCCGGCGATCGGGGCGCATCGCTCCTCTATGACGGCATCGCCAACGTGCGCGTGCGGTCGGTCGGGCGCGGCTACTACGAGTCGGTCGCGACCGCCGATGCGGTCCATCCATTCGCCATAGGCCCATGGCGGGCGCCGGGTGGGAACATGAACGTCTTTGCGATCGAGTCGCACATCGACATGCTCGCCGCAATGGCCGGGCGCGACCCCCTCGAATTCCGCCTTCAGCACATGCGCGATGCCCGCATGCGGCGCGTATTACTGGCCGCTGCATCGGCATTCGGGTGGAAGGCAGCTCCCGCGCCAAGCCGGCGCGGCGTCGGCATCGCCTGCGGCATGGACGCGGGTACCTGCGTGGCAGTCTGCGGCGAGGTGGCGGTCGATCTCGAAAGCGGCGAGATCCGCGTGAAGCGACTGGTCTGCGCCCAGGACATGGGTGTCGTGGTGAATCCCGAAGGCGCGAAGATGCAGATCGAAGGCTGCCTGACGATGGGCCTCGGCTACACGCTTGGCGAGGAACTACGCTTTCGCGGCGGCCGGGTGCTGGACCACAACTTCGACACCTATCCGTTGCCACGCTTCCGGGGCTTGCCAAGGATCGAGTCCGTCCTGATCGAGGACGACACGATTGCGCCGCAGGGTGGCGGGGAGCCGGCGATCACCTGCACCGGCGCCGTCATCGCAAATGCGGTATTCGATGCCACCAGCGCACGCCTGCGGCAGCTGCCGATGAAGCCGGAACGCGTGCGGGCGGCAATGGCGACGGTCAACGACGCATGAAACGCTGAACGGCACTTTCAAGGCTCCAGTCGGCACCACCGGAGCCGCAAGCGCCGCCACACCCGTGTCAGGCGGGCGACCCCGCAACCGTCCAAACTGCGGACCGCAATGCTTTGACTACAGTGAATGGGTCTGCATTCGAGAACCGCCTTCGGGCGGCTCGCAGGAGGCCCCATGCACAGGAATAAGCTGGCCATCGCTGTATCGCTGACCTTCCCCATTTCGGTCGGCGTCACACTACCTGGCAGCTCACTCGCCGCCGAATCCAGTGGAGGCACAGCGGACTCACCCATACTTTTCCTTGTGACCTTGCTCCCTGCCGGTTCCACACTCCGGGTCGGCCCAGGCGAAACGGTGGCTGACCTCGACGCCACGGGCGGCGACCTGCAACTGGCGGGCGGCACGGTCAATATCCACGGCACGCTGGGCAACGCCAACACCTTCGATGGCGGTGTGCTAACCGCCATCGGCGACACTTCCGTCGCAAGCGCCACGTTCAACGCGAGCGTTACCACGCTGGGCAGAAGCGGCCTGCTGAATACCCTGACCGTTGCCGCATCTACGCTCAATGGCGGAGCCACCGCAATCCTCGGTGCCGGCGTCACCCTGAGTGGCACGACGCTTAATGGCGGCGCCCTGCAGCTCGCGGGCGGCCAGTTGACCGGGACGAGCCAGTTAAACGGCGGGACTCTACAGGCGGTGCAAACAACGACTCTCGCCAATGCCGTATTCGGCACCGGCTTGACCCGCGTGACCACCGCCGCAGGCGCCACCCTCACCGTACTCGATTCAATTCTGTCTAGCGGTGCCACAGCAAACATCGACAGCGGCACAACGCTGCTTCGGGTCACGGCCAATGATGGCAACCTGCAGCTCGCAGGCGGCACGGTGAACGTCGCGGGAAGCCTCGGCGGCGACAACCGTTTTGGGGGCGGAAACCTGACAGCCACAGGCGACACAGCTATCGGTGGCGCAACGTTCAACGCGGGAACCACCGCGCTCGGCACCCTACCCGGTGCATCGATGAACATTGGCCACGCCACGATTGGGGCTGGCGCAACCGCTCAGGTGAAGCGCGGCGTCGGCTTCGCGACGCTCTCGGTTGATGGCGGGACGCTGGTCCTGCAAGGCGTAAACCTTTCGGGCGACACACTCTTCAACGGTGGCAGCGCGCGGGCTGAATCCGGCACGGTGATTGGAACCTCGATTATTGACCGCACACGCTTTGCCAGTGGCAGCACGGTACTGACGGCAGCGCCGGGCGCAGACCTCTTGCTGGCACTCGCGCGGATCGATGCGCCGGCCAAGGTCAACGTCGGCCCCGGTGTCGATATTCCCGCACTGACTTCAGACGGGGGCACGCTGGTCCTCAATGGCGCAACGCTCTCAGGCATCAGCCGCTTCAACGGCGGCACGATCACCGCCACCGCCGATTCGCGTCTCGACGAACTGCGGGTCGGACCTGGCACCACCATGGCTGGCACCTCGAATAACGTCGCGCTGAGCATTGCCCGCGCAATCATCGATCTGCCGAGCGCCACCTTGACCCTCGGCGAAGGTATCACCTTAGATCACCTGAGACTCAACGGTGGCTCGGTAGGTTTTAGCGGCACACCGCATCGTCTTCACGTGGGCGATCTCTCCGGCACCGGCCTCGGGGTCCTGAATTTCCGCGTTTTCTCCCCGACCGCGTATGACTCACTGCGGGTCGCAACGAGCGCTTCGGGGAGCCAGCAGGTACGCCTCGTCTATGCCGGCACGCCGGGGGCCGATCTTGGCAAACACTTCACACTGCGGCTTGTAGACAGCACCGCAGCCACCGATTCGACGAGCTACGCGCTGGACCAGAAAACGTATCGGCTCGGCTTCTTCGAATACACCGCAACGCCACTCTTCGAGGATGGGTTCGGTGTAACGCTTGACAAGAGTGGTCTCGACGAGACACTGAGCGAACGCTACGGCAATGCAGCACTGACCGGGATGCAAATGCGATCGCGGCAGGTCGAGTTCGCATCCAACCTACTGAGCAAGCGCTTGGGCGAGCTGCGGCTGACCAACGATAGCGGGAACCAACTCAACGGGGGCTGGATACGCGCCTACGCGCGCCACAGCTCGGTCGATTCGGCACTGGGCACGGAGATGGATGTTCAGGGGCTCGAAGCCGGCTACGACCATCTGCTGGTGCCGGATGTCATCGGCGGCAAGGTATTCGTAGGCGCGACACTCGGCATGTCATGGGGCAATGCGAGTCTCGACCCCACATCCACGGGATTGGGGGACACCGATGGCACCGCACCCTCGGCGGGTCTTTATGCGACCTGGCTCGATCCGGAAGGCTGGTACGCCGATGCGACCTTCCGCTATTTCTGGGGCGGGGCAAGCGTAAATGCGGTAGCGGTCGGCGCCCCGCCACAGGTCTGGGACCAGGACGGCTCCGCCTGGGCCACAACAATCGAGTTCGGCCGCCGCTTCGACCTCGCACCACACGGCAACCGGCAGGTGTTCATCGAACCGCGGCTACATTTTCTCTATGGACAGATCAAGGGCAGCACCGCGATGGTGCTCGGCGTGCCGGTTGCGATCGAAGACTTCCGCTCGAGCCTGCTCAGTCCCGGCATTACCGTCGGCGTACGGCAGGACGACGGCGATCACAAATACGAAGGCACCCTGCGCCTGGCCACAAAAACCGAGTTCGACGGCACGATCGGCGCAACGGTCGGCTCACGTCGCTACAGCGATGACATTGATGAGACGCGGCTGGAGGTTGGTGCCGGCCTGAATGCGCAGCTGACTGGCGCCACCTCGTTCTATCTCGACCTTGCCTGGGAAAAGGGCACCAAGACCGAAACCTGGGGCGGCAACGCCGGCTTGCGGGTGCGGTTCTAGTGCCGCCGTACGATCACACCACTCGCAGCAAAGCTGGTCCCTCGAACAACTGCCCGATAGCGGCAGCTTCAGCAAACCCGTCATCGCGGAAAGCAGCCAGCACACCTTCCACGGCGTCTGGCGCGCACGAAACCAGCAACCCTCCTGAGGTCTGCGGGTCGGTCAGCAGTGTACGTTGCCATGGCTCAAGCGGTTGGGGCGAGATGACGCTCTCGCCATAACCATTCCAATTGCGGCTCGTCGCACCGGTTGCCATGCCCTCCCGCGCGAAACCGACCGCAGTTTCGATCAGCGGCAACGCATCGAACCGCACCTGTGCGGCAAGCTTGGAACCACGGCAGATTTCGAGCAGGTGACCAGCCAGCCCAAAGCCGGTGACGTCAGTCAGCGCATGCACCCCTTCGAGTTCCGAAAGCCGAGCGCCAACGCTGTTGAGCTTGGTCGTATGACGAAGCATTTCGGCGTAACCATCGGCGCCCAGACGCCCCTTCTTGATTGCAGTCGACAGCAGGCCCACGCCAAGTGGCTTGCCAAGGACCAGTACGTCACCGGCACGCGCGTCGGCATTGCGCCGCACGCGTGTCGGATGCACGAGCCCCATCACGACAAGACCATAGATTGGCTCCGGGATATCGATCGAGTGCCCACCAGCGATCGGAATACCTGCCTCGCGGCAAACCGCACTACCGCCTTCAAGGATGCGACCTACAACGTCGAGCGGCAGTTTATCGAGCGGCATGCCGAGCAGCGACAACGCCATGATCGGCTTGCCGCCCATCGCAAAGACGTCGGAGATTGCATTGGTCGCGGCAATGCGGCCGAAGTCGTAAGGATCGTCGACCACCGGGGTAAAGAAATCGGTTGTGGCCACCAGCGCCTGCTCATCGTTGAGCCGGTAGACGGCGGCATCGTCGGCCGTCTCGGTACCGACCATCAGTTCGGCAGGCAATACACCGGGCGGCGTCTTGGAAAGCAATTGCTGAAGCACGGCGGGGGCTATCTTGCAGCCACAACCACCGCCTGGGGAAAACTGGGTGAGCTTGATATCCATGGAGATTCTTCGAGCGCGGAAAGACGAATGCTGCCACGTAGACGCCCCAACGGGGGAGCCGCGCCACAAACCCCCAACCCAAGAATTCGCACGTAACGCAAGGGATTTATACACAAACAACAAGCCTCGGATTAAACGCCTGACCTTCGTCAGATCTCTCCGCCCTGTTTGTGAATCAAAGCCTCAGTGCGGCCGTTCAGGCTCGGGACGCTTCTAGATGTTTCGGCTGCCGCATTTCTCCTCCTTTGCGCCTGCCAGAGACGAAGCACCGTAAGTATCTTCGGGAGATAGACATGTGGTCGTGGATCCGGCGCCAACCCTTAGCGCGTCAAACATTAATCGGGGTCGTACTAATTTGTATGGTGGCCGCCGTCGGGCTCTCGACTGCGCTCTCCTTCCGTACGCGCTCCATCGCACTCGAAGAGAGCCGCCGCGAGATGACTACGCAGAGCGATCTGATCTCGCGCACTCTGGAATACTCACAGGAAATCATGAAACAGGAGGCATCTCAGGCACTCGACCGTTTCGTCGCGTCGCTGCCTCCACCGCACCTGGCTGGGCACACCGTACAACTGGGTGGCGTAGCACGTCCGGCGCTGATGTTCGGTGACGACATCCCCGGCACCGGCAACCAGAAATTCCTGCTCGCGCACAAGAGCCACAACCCCCAAGAGGACGTGGCTTTCCTGCTCCGCGACGGCGGCAAGCTGTACCGTGCCACGACGCTGCTTAAGGATTCGACGGGTACATACCGCGACGGCTCCGAGATCACCGATGCCTACGCTGCGGACATCCTGGCGGGCAAACCCCACATCGGCACAATCCAGCGCGCCGGCAAGATGTATGCACTCGCTGTCAAGCCACTGCGCGACGCCCGTGGCGAAGTAATTGGGGCAATCAGCGTACGCGTCGACGTTGCGGAAAACATCAATTCGTTGATGGCAAAGCTTTCGTCGATCACCATCGGCAGGACGGGCTATCCATACATCCTCGCGGAAGAAATCGGCGACATCAAGGAGCCGTACTTCTTCATGCACCCGACGCTTCAGGGAAAGCCCCTGTCCGCAGTTGACGCGAAGACCCGCTCGGTCCTTCAGCCGATACTTGATCGCAAGACCGGCGACATGACCTATCTCTGGGACGTCGAGGGTGAGACCAAGCTGAAGCTCGCGGTGTTCCACGAAATCCCCGAGCTGCACTGGATCGTCGTCGCATCCGCTGCGGAGGAAGAATTCACGCGCCCGTACGACAGCATCCGGCAACTGCTGATTGGCGGTCTGATCGGTACCGTGGTGCTGCTGATCATCGCGCTGAGCTGGCTAACCCGCTGGCAAACACGTCCACTCAAGGCGGTGGCTGATAGCCTTTCGCAGATGGGTCGTGGCGATCTTACGTTCGATATCGAAACACAGCCGAACTCCCACAACGAATTCGACCTGCTCGCCCAGCGTACGAACGAGACACGCGACGCCATGAAGGCACTGGTTGGTACGATTCGTTCCACCGCAACCGAGGTTTCCAGCGCGACATCGGGCGCATCCGCAGCCCTCCAGCAACTCGCTGGCGGCATGCAGGGACTGGCCTCGAACGCGGCCGAGGTCAGTAGCAATATTGAGGAGCTCTCGGCCTCGGTCGAGAACATCGCCGACTCATCGAACGCGACGTATCAGCGCGTCACGCATGCGGTGTCATCGGTCGAACAAGGGAAGCGCGTGGTACTGGACGTTGTGGAGTCAATGCGCGTGATCGAAGGCCGGGTACAGTCGTCGCTGTCCGAAGTCGAAGCGCTCACCGAGCACTCGCACAAGATCGAGGCCGTGGTGGCGACAATCGGCGCGATTGCCGGACAGACGAACCTGCTGGCACTCAATGCAGCAATCGAAGCGGCACGTGCTGGCGAAGTCGGCCGCGGCTTCGCGGTGGTTGCTGACGAAGTACGCAAACTCGCCGAGCAATCCGCGCATTCAGCCAACGAGATCGGCGGCATCCTTGGCCGCGTGACCTCGGGCGTCTCTGCCGTGTCTTCATCGATCTCCGAGGTGGTAAACGAAACCAACCGCGGCACCCAGTCGAGCAAGGCAGCAGGCGTCGCACTTGAGGAAATCGAGACCATGACGCGCGATATCGCAGTCACCGTAACCGCGATCGCCGATGCAACACGCGAGCAAGCTACAGCCACCCAAGCGATGGCCCGCGAGCTTTCCGCTGCAGCCCAGGCAATCGAGGAAACCGACAACGTCACCCGCAACGTTTCGCAAAGTGCGGCTAAGCTGCACGAAGAAACCCTCAGCCTGACACGCGAGGTTGGTCACTTCCGGATCTGATCCGCCTCCCAACCGGCACCGGCCCGGCCAGCCCTTCGCAGGGCTCGCCGGGCCGGTTGCCATCCGGCTCAGCGTGGCGCGCGCAACCCACCACCTCCTGTCACGGTCAAGCGTCCACGGCCGGTTGCGTGACGGATCAATTCGCGGCACGGTGCATCTTCGGCAGTCCCGATTTCGACCAAGGGGAGCAGCGCCAGTGGCGGGGTGACGAACGCCAGCGCGACGGCTGCTGCAGTCCGCAGCGTCGGTTGCACCATCTCCGGACGAACGGTCGGCCGGCGGAAGCTACCACCGATCAAGATCGGCCCGCGCAGCGATGCAAGACTCATGTCCTTCGGCTCGACATCAAGTCGCAGATCAAGCTGCTCGGCCCCAAAATCTATGCCACCACTGCCTTTGATCCGTTGCTTCTCGGTATCAAGCACAAAACTGTCGAGCCTCGCCTTACCGTTGTGGCTTCCGAGTTCACCGACCATGCAGCGCACAGGAACCGGTTCATCGCCTGCCAGCAGGATCGGTACAAGGTTCGCGATGTCGAGATTCGCCAGCCGCAGCAACAGCTTGCTGACCTCACCACCAGTCATGATGAGGGCAACCTTGCCGTCAGCGGCACCAACCATGCGCGCAACGGAATCCCCCTCCATGACCAGCGAGGCCCTTCCTCCCACCCTGCCCGTATTCACTTGCTTGTTCTCGCCAAGTACGGGTACCAGGCGAGCCATCAGAAGATGCGTAGCCACCATATCCGTGCGCGTGCGAACAGGCCGCCGCACCGCATCCATATCCCATCGCACCCGAAGCTTCCCATCGGCGATGCCAACCTCCAGGGGATCAATCCGTAGCCGGCCCCCTTCGAGCTTCACGCTGGCTTTCAGATACTCCAGTGGCAGCCTGCCATTGACGATACGTTCGCCCCGAAAACGTACCTGGACGTCTGCGACGCGCAGTTTTTCGAGATTGACGGGAGTCTGCGGCAAGACCTTGCCGCCCTTCGGCACAACCGGCTTGCCGGTGCTTTCGCTGCGGGCGCCAATCAGGCCTGACAGATCTGCCAGATCAAGCCGCTTCGAGGTGAGATCAGCTGTGATGCGGCGCGGCGCCTGGCCAAGATCAACCGCCCAATTGCCCGCAATATCACTGTTGCCGATCTTTCCGGCAAAGCGCGAGAAACGCCATTCTCTGCCTTCATGCTCCAGCAGGCCGGCAAGCCGGTAAGGGGGTGTCGCTGGCAGTGGCAAGCGCAGGATCGGGAAGAGTTCAGCCAAATTTTGGCCTGCAAGCGTGAAAGCGATCGCCATACCACGAAAGGTCCGCACATCAGTCACCGTACCATCGGCGGAAAAGCGCGTACTGCCGATACGCCCCTGCGCTTTCACCGGGTAGGGGTCATCGGCGTCCCGCAGACTCAGTACCGCACCGCCTTCGGCGCTTGCATCAAAGGGCAGCTTGCGGAAAGTTCCTGTGACGTGCGCAGCGATCCGCCCTTCACGTGCCTCGGCACCCTGGATCGCATCGAAGGTCGCCTGCAGGGCAATCTGCTGCTTCGGCATTGCAACTTCGAGCTTGCCATCACGGATGTCGATCCGGCCGATACGCAGAGTGCGATCGGCCGGCGCTTGGTCCTGCGAAGTACGAAGCCGTTCAAACGCCCAGTTGCCACGCCGACCATCGGCATCCTGTTCGATCAACACACGTGGACGCACGAGACGGATTTCAGGAATTTCGACCTTCCCACCCATCAGAGGCGCCAAGCGCAGGCGAAATTCAAGTCGCTCCATACGGATCATGTCGGGCCTGTCGCTCCACGCCGCATTGCCTAGGAACAGCCCCTCCGCAGAGATCAATGGCTCCCGAGACAGGGCGACACCCAGGTCTCCGTCGATCGAAAAGCGGCGGCCAGTCAATATCTGCACTTCATGTGCGATCCACGGCCGAAGCATGTTCCATTGAAAGAAATAAACTGCCGCCCCCAGCACCGCCGCCAACGCGATGCAACCTGCGGCCGCGCGGCGCGCAATCGGATGTCCTAACACCCCAATGGCCGCGCCACTCCAAAATCGTCGCATGGGCCCTCCGTCTTGCATGCTTCGAATCTAGGCAGCACCGGCCGGCGCGATGATCAGCGAGAACCGATTCAGCCGTAGGACGGCTCCTGTTCGTACTAGATCGCCTTGCCCAGAACGACTGTTCACACAAGCGGCCTTGCCGGCAATGCCACGCCCACAGACGGATCGGCAATCGATTAACGCCTTCTTACGAATTCGCTTGGATCGATAGATTGGCAGAGCACGTTAAGCAATTGAAAATACGGGAAAATCCAGAAACCCAACTGAATCTGGAACCTTCCTTTACGATTAGCACTCCCACCCCACGAGTGCTAAAATCATACTTATATCGCTTCCGACAAGTCGCCCCACGGCTCGCGGAAGAAACAAGACAAGGCCGGGATGTCCCGGCCTTGTCTTGAGTGCAGAAAAGGAGAACCGCGCATGACGACTTCGCTGTCCTTCCCCGTTCCGTCCGCATTGGGCAACCTGGACCAGTACATCCAGGCGGCGAACCGCTTCCCGATCCTCACAGAGGAACAGGAAATGTCCCTTGCCCACAGGTTGCGTGACGAGCAGGACCTGGAAGCCGCACGCCAGTTGGTGCTTTCACACCTGCGACTAGTGGTTTCAGTGGCGCGAAACTACATGGGCTACGGCCTGCCGCATGGCGACCTGATCCAGGAAGGCAACATCGGCCTGATGAAGGCCGTGAAGCGCTTCGATCCGGATCGGGGCGTACGTCTTGTCAGCTTTGCAATCCACTGGATCAAGGCGGAGATCCACGAGTACATCCTGAAGAACTGGCGTCTGGTGAAAATCGCTACTACCAAGGCGCAGCGCAAGCTCTTCTTCAACCTGCGCAGCCTCAAGCACGACACGGGCACGCTGAGCCCGAGCGAAGTCGCCAATATGGCGCAAGTGCTGGGGGTCAAGCCGGACGAAGTGCGCGAGATGGAAACCCGCTTCTCGGGCGGCGATGTTGCACTCGAACTCGGTCCGGAAGAAGACGAAGACGGCGGCCGTATGGCACCGATCGCCTACCTCGCCGATTCACACAACGAGCCGATGGCCGTAATCGACGCCAGGAAGCGCGACCGCCTACACGGCGAAGGCATCGAGACGGCGCTCGAAGTGCTTGACGACCGCAGCCGTAACATCATCCGCCGGCGCTGGCTCGCCGACGGCGACACTGCAACGCTGCAAGAACTGGCCGACGAGTACGGCGTCTCGGCCGAGCGGATCCGCCAGATCGAGGCCAAAGCAATGCAGAAGATGAGAGGAGCGCTGACAGAATACGTCTAAGCCAGCGCCAACCTCAGCCTGAGCCAATGCCCGCATCGCAAGATGCGGGCATTGTCGTTTTCGGTGCGGACGACAAACATACCGAAGGACACGCACACAACTCGGTTTTCGCCATCAAGGACTCGCGAGGAACCACGCGATTTACCAGATCCTGGGCACGTTTTGCACCCGCGCTCACATTTGTCGACACGTTTTACAAATTACCAGAAACAACTTGGGCGCAAAGACCATAGGCCTTTGATTAATAAACAAAAGTCAAAAATGGAATACAAGTTGCTCTATCGACCTTGCCGATTCTCTCAATTTTGAAGAATCTCCACTTTTTGATACCTGGATGGCAGATATGAACAAGAAGTTTGCTCTGGCGGCCTGTTTAGCTGTGTGTAGCGTTACCGCTCAGGCCGAACTCGCCACGATTCCTGTAAGCAGCCTGACCAGCTCGACCACCTACTACACCGACCTGATTGGAGGTGGCCTGGGTGACGTCATGGTCACGACGGGCGGAGGAAACGGGGCCAACATAGGTGATCTTTCCGGGCGAAACGATGATGGTTACCGCCTGGTCAACCTTGGTTTCAACGTGAGCCTTTTTGGCCAGACCTATAACCAGCTGTACATCAACAATAACGGGAACGTCAGTTTCAACAATGGCATTTCCAGCTATAACCCGCTCGGGGTGATTGGCGCACACGAACCCATCATTTCAGTGTTTTTCGGCGACGTCGACACACGCAACCCGGATAGCGGCGTCGTCCACGTTCGCACCGATATTGCGAACCAGATCATCGTCACTTGGGACAACGTCGGCTCTTTCAAAGAAAGAGGCGCACCGTTCAACAGTTTCCAGCTGATTCTTCGTGGTTCAGCCTATGACACGCCCGAAGGGGAAGGCGCGATTGGCTTCTTCTACAAGGACATGGGATGGGAGCGGACCGGCACGAGCACAACCGCTGCCGTCGGCTTTGGTGATGGTCAGGGGAATGGTGTTGCGCTGGCTGGATCCAATCAGTCCGGTCTTAATGGGATCGTGAATAACACGCACATCTGGTTCGATATGAATCTAGCGCCTGTGGTTGGAGACGTGCCGGAACCCGGCACACTGGCCTTGGCCGGCTTGGGGATTGCGGGCCTGCTCGGACTGCGTCGCCGCGCAAGCAAGGTGTAACAGATCGGCCATGACTATCGAGGGTTTCCGGAGGCGATAGCATTTGCCCAGGAAATCACCAAAAAAGCCTGTCAGTAATCCTGACAGGCTTTTTGTTGCCGTCTAAAGGCTGCGTGAAGTGGGCTAACAGGTTGCCTGCCTACTTCTTATGACGACCACCAAGGGAATTTGCCCAGACGCCCCGGCTGCTGTATTTTTGTACAGTTTCCGCCGTCTCTGATTCCCATGGCTTCAAACCCACCTACCCACGACTACCTCGCCAAGCTCAACGCCGAACAGCGGCAGGCCGTGGAGTATGGCATCGGTGGCGACAGCCGCGAGATCGCCGGCCCGCTGCTCATCATCGCCGGCGCCGGTTCGGGCAAGACGAACACGCTCGCGCACCGCGTGGCGCATCTCATCGCCCACGGCGTCGATCCGCAGTCGATCCTGCTGCTGACCTTCTCGCGCCGCGCCTCGATCGAGATGACGCGCCGCGTCGAACGCATTGTGGCGAGCATGGGCGGGCGCTGGGCGAACGTTGCGAAAGCCGCGCTCGAATGGGCCGGCACCTTCCATTCGATCGGCTCGCGGCTGCTGCGCGAATACGCCGAGCAGATCGGCATGAGCCCGTCCTTCACGATCCACGATCGCGAGGACTCGTCGGACCTTATGAACCTGGTACGGCACGAACTCGGGTTCTCGGCCACGGAGAAGCGCTTCCCGGCAAAGAACACCTGCCTCTCGATCTATTCCAAGGTCATCAACACCGAATTGCCGATCGCCGAGGTACTGCAGGCCTCGTTCCCGTGGTGCGTGGAATGGGAAGACGATCTGCGCCGCCTTTTCGGCGCCTACGTCGAGGCCAAGCAGCAGCAGGTCGTGCTCGACTACGACGACCTGCTGCTCTACTGGTCGCAGATGATGACCGAGCCCGCGCTCGCGGCGATGGTCGGCGGCCGTTTCTCGCATGTGCTCGTCGACGAATACCAGGACACCAACCGGCTGCAGGCCTCGATCCTCCGCGCGATGAAGCCGGACGGCCGCGGCCTCACCGTCGTCGGCGACGACGCGCAGTCGATCTACGCCTTCCGCGGCGCGACGGTGCGCAACATCCTCGACTTCCCGAAGGAGTTCGATCCGCCCGCACGCGTCGTCACGCTCGAACGCAACTATCGCTCGACGCAGGCGATCCTCGATGCGTCCAACGCCGTGATCGGCCTCGCCGCCGAACGCTTCACGAAGAAGCTGTGGACCGACCGCAGCACGTCCGAATCGCCGCGCCTCGTCACCGTGCGCGACGAAGGCGACCAGGCGCGCTACATCGTCGAGGAAGTGCTCGCGCGGCGCGAGGAAGGCGTGAAGCTCACGCAGCAGGCCGTGCTGTTCCGCGCGGCGCATCACAGCTCGCAGCTCGAAGTCGAACTCACGCGCCGCAACATTCCGTTCGTCAAGTTCGGCGGGCTCAAATTCCTCGAAGCCGCGCATGTGAAGGACCTGCTCGCGGTGCTGCGCTGGATCGAGAACCCGCGCGACCGCGTCGCCGGTTTCCGCGTGCTGCTGATGCTGCCGGGCGTGGGGCCGAAGACGGCCGGCAAGGTGCTCGATGCAATCATTGCGGAGAACGATCCCGTCGGCGTGATGCGCGCCGTAAAGCCGCCCGCGCTCGCCGAGCCGGACTGGAAGCTGCTCTGCGACATGCTGATGATCACGCGCTCGAAGAACGTGGCGTGGCCGTCGGAATTCGAACTCGTGCGCCGCTGGTATGAGCCACATCTCGAGCGCCGCCACGAGGATTCCGAAGTGCGCGCCGCCGACCTCGCGCAGATGGAAAAGATCGCGTCGGGCTTTTCATCACGACAGGAATTTCTCTCCGAACTCACGCTCGACCCGCCGGACGCGACGAGCGACGAATCCGGCGTGCCGTTGCTCGACGAGGATTACCTGATCCTCTCGACGATCCATTCCGCCAAGGGGCAGGAGTGGGACAGCGTTTACCTGCTCAACGCAGTCGACGGCTGCATTCCGTCCGACATGGCGACCGGCAGCGACGAGGAGATCGAGGAAGAACGGCGCCTCCTCTACGTCGCGATGACCCGCGCCAAGGACCGCCTGCAGATCCTCACGCCGCAGCGCTTCTATGTGCATGGCCAATCAAAGACCGGCGACCGCCACGTCTATGCCACCTGCACGCGCTTCATCCCCTCGCCGATCCTGCCGCTGTTCGATGCGCGCGCATGGCCGATCGCCTCGCCGCCTTCGCTCAACACGCCACCGGTGCCGCCGACGAAAGCGTTTCTCGATATCGCGGCCAAAGTGCGCAAGATGTGGTGAGCGCATGGCAATCCTGATCGGCTCCGCATCCTGGGCCGACCGCGGCCTCATCGCGTGTGGGCGCTTCTACCCGCGCGGCGTGTCGAGCGCCGAAGCGCGGCTGCGCCATTACGCGGAACAGTTCCCGATCGTCGAAGTCGATTCGAGCTACTACTCGATGCCGAGCGTGCGCAATTCGGAACTCTGGGCCGCACGCACGCCAGATGACTTCGTCATGAACGTCAAGGCGTTCCGCCTGCTCACGAATCACCAGACCGACCCTGCGTCGCTGCCGGTCGACCTGCAGATGGCGCTGGGGCCGCGCGTACCGCGCCCGCTCTATTACCGGCAGGTTCCGCCCGAAATACGCGACGAGATGTGGCGTCGTTTCAAGGATGCGCTCGCGCCGCTCAAAGCCGCCGGCAAGCTCGGCGCCGCTGTCTTCCAGTTTCCACCGTGGCTCATTAACAACCGCGACGGCCGCGCGCATGTCGCACATTGCGTGGAGCGGATGGAAGGCCATCGTGTCGCGATCGAATTCCGCCACCCGAGCTGGTTCCAGGAGAACTGTCGCGCAGCCACGCTCGACTTCGAACGCCAGCTCGGCGCCATCAACATCGTCGTCGACGCGCCTCAAGGGCTGGACAACAGCGTGCACGCCGTCTGGGAACCAACCGACGACACGCTTGCCGTCGTACGCATGCATGGCCGCAATGCGGAGAGCTGGACGCCGCGCACGCTAGGACCTCGCGCGGGGCGTTTCAACTATGAGTACGACGAACGGGAAATGGCGGAAATCGCGGCAAAGATCGTGCGGCTCGCGCAGCGGGTGAAGGATGTGCACGTCGTCCTCAACACGAACCATGAGGATCAGGGCGTGCGCAACGCGCGACGCCTGATCGCGGCGCTGCAGTAATGCCGCTTGGCTCCAGTCATGCACAGGCGCTGCGCGCAGCCAAGGTCGATGGAAGGATCATCGCACTTGCCGGATGGGGTCAGGACGCCCACCGCGAGCAGTCGCGACAGGCTGGCTTCGATGGACACCTGACCAAGCCAGTCGAACTGGCATGTTTGCTGTCCATGATTGCAGGACCTACATAGCCGCCAACCAACATGGAGGCTTCCACCCTGTGCTCAGGCATCCGCAGGGACTGACAGCGCCAATTATTTTTTCAGGCCTTCAAGCTCAATTCGCACCGTTGCCTCGAAAGAAAGCAGGTCACTATCCTGCAACGCAAGCCGCCGCATCGATGCACGCCCTAGCTTGCGCCATTCACACGTTTCTCCAAGGCCCGTGAGCCGCTGGTAAACCATTTCCGCAACGTGAGCAAGCGCAGCCAGCCCTCCGGGAATCGGTGAATTCGTCAATGACGATCCATCTTCGACAAGAATCCTGATGTCATGGTGAAACCGAATCGCATCGGAGATTTCCTGCGGAAGCCACCAGCTCTGCGTGAGCAATGCACCGACGTGGACATGCGTGGTGGGCAAGGCATCGAGTTCGACGTCCGTGAAAGACCGTACGCTCTCGCCGTTTGCCCGTCTGAGGACATGTTCATAACCCGGTGAGCGCAGGAGGAGCACGGCAATACCGCAGTCTCTGAAGAGCGTGAAGGTAAATGCATCTTCCGGCCCCAGTCCTGGCCACGCGCGCTTGCTGGCGAGATGCGCCGCAACCGAGGCGATGCGAGAAGAAGCATCCCAGAAACGCTCGAGCTTGGCCGATGCAAACGACTGCCGCAAGGCAATGCACGCCACGGTCTGAGACAGCACCTGCAGGCCGAGCACAGTCATCGCATCACGTACGGTACGTATCTGCCCTTGCCGCCGGAAGAACGGGGAGTTGGCCATCTGCACGATCCCACCGGCAAGCGCAACATCCTGCCTAAGGATCTCCCCCAGGTAGTTGAAATCCGGTGACTCCTTTCGCATCTCGACAACGACTGCTTCAAGCGCAGCCGGCCGCGGCGGAATACCGTTCTCGAGCAGGCTCTTTTCGAACTGTGCAGCGTTCAAGATGGTACCTCCGCCGCTAGATATAGACGTGGATCTGCCCACGTGTGCTTGCAACCCATTTGAAGATCTCTTCTATAGGCATCGGGCGTGCAAAAAAATATCCCTGCAATGCATCGACACCAATTTCGCCGAGACATCTGCTTTGCGCCTCAGTCTCTACTCCTTCCGCAACAACCGTCATGCCTAATTCGTGTCCAAGGCCGGTCATCGCTTTCACAACGGCAAGTGCTTTTTCATCGTCGGGGAGTACATCGATGAAGGACTTGTCCAGCTTAAGTTTGGTGGCCGGGACATCCTTGAGCGTCGCAAGCGACGAATAGCCCGTACCAAAATCGTCAATGGCAAGCCTGACGCCGCAGTCCACGGCCCCCGCAATGTTTCTCTGCACAATCGCCGCAGTGTCAAGGAACATGGATTCGGTCAATTCGAGTTCAAGGAACTGTGGACTCAAATCCGTGCAGGCAAGCGCGGCATGGAGGTCCGGCAGAAAGTCCTCTTCGAGCAACTGCGCACGTGAGACATTGACCGCCACCTTCAGTTCCAGCCCCGCAGCCCTCAATCGGCATGCGGTTCGGATGCCCTCCATCATCGTGATGGCACCAAGTCGGTGAATCAATCCCGTCTTTTCCGCGACCGGAATCAGCTGGCCTGGAGGAATCGTCTTTCCATCAATTGTGCATCGCAGCAGACCTTCCACGGCATCGAGCGAGCCATCGATGCGGACAATAGGCTGGTAGTGCAGTCCGACGCATCGATGGTTCATTGCACGGAGCAACAGCGCTTCGATCTCCAATTCCTCGCGAGCCAGGCTGAATCCTTCATCGATCTGCGGCTCCCCGGATTGGGCATAAGTATTTCCGCCGCGGCGCTTCGCAACCGCCTTTGCCTTGTCAGCTCTCAGCAGGAAATCACCCGGGCTCTCGTTTGGGTCATTCAGAAGAGCAATGCCAATGCTCACAGTGCGACGCACCGTAAATCCCTCGATCGGCACGGGCTCAAGCATCACCTCGAGGAGGTTCTGCGCGACCTGGGCGGAAGTCGCCCGCGTCGCTCCCGGCAAGACAAGCAGAAACTCGTCGGCCCCGAGTCGGGCGAGATCGCCCCAGTCGCGAAAGGCGTTCCGGACTCTACGGGCCGTCTCAAGAACGAGCTGATCCCCCCCCGCATGCCCGACCGAATAGTTGACCGTTTCGAAGCGGTCGACATCGATCCACAATAGGGCCAATGGCACGCCATGCGATCGTGCGTGCCGGACTTGCTCCTGAACCAGACGGAGAGCAGCCTGACGATCCGGCAAACCCGTCAGGCAGTCGATATGTGCGGCGGGCACGGACTGATCCGAACCAACGCCAGGATCGACGGACATTTGTTGTCTCCCCAAATAAACCCGGTTGTTAACTTCGACAACACAACCCGTTGGGGCTACCTATTACCTGCAAGCGTCTGGTTGTGCCGTTACTGTAACGGCACGCTCACCGATCGGGTGAAGGCGTTTCTTTAGGGATGTTTTATTGCTGGGGAGAACTAATTCTCGCCTCTGATGCAACGAGGCGACGGCACGACTGTCACCGCCTTTGCCATTACACGGCACTTTGTATGACGATGGAATGATCATTCCACTCGCCCCAATCGCTCAACAAATCCTCGGCAGTTGCTCACCGGAAAGCATGTCCAATGCACGACGAACACCGATCCGCGTCTTCAATGCAACGCGCCCGGGAGATGCCGGGTGTACTGATCCAATTCGCGCGGCGCCCTCGCCCAGCGGGTCCGCACGCAAGCACTCCAGTGCAGCCTGCGCCTGTGTTTCCGGGCAGAACAGCACCATTCGCCCCTCATTGGCGACATGCAGTGGATCGAGGCCCAGCATTTCGCACGCTGCGTCGACCGGCCCGCAAACAGGAATTGATGCTTCTTCAAGCGTGATGCCGATCTTCCCTGCGCCAGCGATTTCGACCATTGCGCTGGCCAGCCCGCCGCGCGTGAGATCGCGCATACAGTGGAGTTCGATACCCGCTGCAAGCACTTTTTCAACGAGTCGATGCAGACACGCAACGTCGCTTTCGACCGCAGCCTCGAAACCAATCCCTTCACGCTCGGCAAGGACCGCAATACCATGACGCCCCAGGTCACCGCTTACGATGATCGCGTCACCAGAACGAACCTGCTCCGGGCCGAGCGTGAGCCCAGCAGAAACCGTGCCAATGCCAGCGGTATTGATGTAGAGCCCATCCGCCTTACCGCGCTCCACCACCTTGGTGTCACCCGTGACGATCGTCACGCCCGCAGCATCGGCAGTCGCGCGGACGGAGGCCAACACGCGGTCGAGTGTTTCAAATGGCAGCCCTTCTTCGAGAATCAGTGAGAGCGACAGGAACAATGGCTTTGCCCCCATCATCGCAAGATCATTCACCGTTCCACTCACGGCAAGACGGCCGATATCGCCGCCGGGGAAGAAGAGGGTCTTCACGACGTATGCATCCGTCGTGAAAGCAAGCCGCGCGCCAGAAAGCTTCAGCACCGCGGCATCAGTCTGGCCACCTTCCGGCGTACCGAGCGCTGGCAACACGCGGCGCATGAGCAACTCGTGCATCAAGCGCCCACCGCCGCCATGGGCTAGCAGGACGTTGGGATAATCGGTGATTGGCAGCGGACAGGAGATGTCAGTCATTCGGTAATTCCACGGTAGCGGTAGTAGGCGGCGCAGGCGCCTTCGGAAGACACCATCGTGGCACCCAGCGGATGCTCCGGCGTACAGCGTGTGCCAAAAGCCGGACAATCATGCGGCTTGGCGACGCCACGCAGGATCAACCCGCTCATGCAACCGTGGTCATCCTCGGCGGGAAGCTCGCCGACGGGGAAACGCAGTTCAGCGTCGAATTCCGCAAAGGCATCGCTCAAACCGAGGCCGCTGGCCGGAATCACGCCCAGCCCACGCCATTCGCGGTCAACCACCCGAAACACTTCGGCGAGCATCTTCCGCGCAGCCGGATTGCCGTCCGGCCTCACCGAACGCGCGTACTGATTCTCGACTTCATGGCGGCCTGATTCAAGCTGCGCAAGGCAACGGTGAATCCCTTGCATCAAATCAAGCGGCTCGAATCCAGTGATGACAAGCGGGATTGCATAGCGTGCCGCAAGCGGCAGGTATTCCTCGGTGCCCATGATGGTGCATACATGGCCAGCGGCGAGGAAGCCTTGGATCTGGTTATCTGGCGACGCCATCAGCACATCGATCGCAGGCGGCACACGCACCTGGGACACCAGCAGCGAGAAGTTGCGAACACCCTTCCGGCGCGCTTGCCAGACAGCCATGGCGGCGGTTGGCGCGGTGGTCTCGAAACCGATGGCGAAGAACACGACTTCACGCTGTGGATTGGCCTCCGCAATCGCCAACGCATCGAGTGGCGAGTAAACCATCCGCACATCGCCGCCTTCGGCCCGGATCATCAGCAGATTCTTGCGACTGCCAGGTACGCGCAGCATGTCCCCGAACGAGCAAAAGATGACATCAGGTCTCGCGGCGATCGCGAGCGCACGGTCAATGGCGGATACCGGCGTGACACAGACCGGGCAGCCCGGGCCGTGAATCAGGGTGACTTCCGGGGGCAGCAGTTCGTCAATGCCGTACTTGACGATGGTATGCGTCTGGCCACCGCAGATTTCCATGATCCGCCAGGGACGCGTGACGAGCTTGCGAATCTTTTCCGCATAGGCACGCACCGCCTCACCGTCACGAAACTCTTCGACGTATTTCATAGTGAGGCGTCCAGGGCACGGAAGTCGGCCAGCGCGGCGGCGGCCTCTTCCTCGTCGAGCACGCTGATCGCAAAACCCGCGTGTACGATCACGTAGTCACCGACTTGTGCTTCCGGCACATAGGCAAGGCTCACTTCGCGCAGCACGCCGCCGAAATCGATCTTGCCGAGCGGGTTAGCGGAGTCCGAGGCGTCGATCGTGCGGATCGCACCAGGTACGGCAAGGCACATTTTTCAGGTTCTCTTTCCGGCGCCATGCTCGGCGCCCACTACATGCCCCCAGCACACCGCCGAGAGCTGCCCGAGCGCAATGCCACCATCATTTGATGGCACCTGCCGTGGCCAATGGACATCGTGGCCTGCGGCGCGCAGTGGTACGGTGCAAAGTGCTAGCAACAGGCGATTCTGGAAGCAGCCGCCCGACAAAACTACGCGTTCAAGGCCTGCTCGCGTCGCGAGCAGGGCCGGCAACCGAGCCAGCGTTTGATGGAAACGTGCGGCAATCAATTCGACGGCAACGCCTCGCGCCACCTCATCGAGCAATGCGGCCAGCGTCGGGCGCCAATCGAATATGGCGCCATTCAACGTCACAGGATAGGCCTCATTCACCGTATCGACACGTTCGGCTGCGAACTGAAGCTGCATCGCAGCATCACCTTCAAAGCGGCTTGTCTGGCACAGCCCGAGAAGGCTCGCAACTGCGTCGAAAAGCCTGCCGACACTGCTTGTCTGGGGACAGTTGAGGCTGCGTTCGAGCATCCGCTGCAATACAGGCAGTTCATGCGATGCGAAGGCAGCAGCAACCTGCGGACGGGAAAACGCGGCTTCTCCCTCCAGCGCATACAGGCAGCCGAGCGCGGCACGACGCGGCTCCAGTGCAGCCCGCTCTCCCCCCGGCAGGGGGAAGGTTTCGAAGCTCGCAACACGGTGGATCCCTCGCTCCTCCACGACAAAGCACTCACCACCCCAGAGCGCGTTACCCTCGCCAAGGCCCAGCCCATCCCACGCCACACCGAAAACCGGCAGCGCCAGCCGGTCCTCGGCGATCACCGCATGCACGTGTGCATGGTGGTGCCAGACACGTTCCAGCGGTACGTCGATATCCACGGCAAGACGCCAACCGACCTGGCTGCTGGCGTAGTCGGGATGCGCATCGACCACCACACGTGCAAGTCGTCCGCCACGCAGCCTCGTCAGATCGGCCGCCGCACATTCGAACTGCGCCCGCGTCTCGAGGCTATCCAGATCACCGTTGTGCGCGCCCAGCACCGCAACCGGACCGAGCCCGATCGCCACCGCATTCTTCTGATGCGCGCCGAGCGCAAGTACACCGGGCTCTCCTTCGAGCGGCAACGTCAGCGGCACAAAGCCGCGCGCGCGGCGCAAAAGCTGCGGCGTGCCGCAGGCAACTTGCGCAAGTGAATCGTCAAGCCGCGCGGCAATACGGCGGTTGTGCGTGAGCAGGCAGTCGGCGATGCCGACAAGAGCACGCAGCGCCTCGGCCTCGTCAATGGCGATGGGCTGCTCGGAACGATTGCCACTAGTGGCAACCAGCGGGCCGCCGAAGGCATCAAGCAGCAACGCATGCAGCCCGCTCGTCGGGAGCATCACACCAAGGCGTGGCGTATCTGGTGCCACCGATCCAGCCACCGCGCTAGGCACGCGTTCAAGCAGCACGATTGGCCCCGCGGCGCTCTTCAGCAGCGCGGTTTCTTCGGGCGTCGCCATAGCAATCGCACTCAGTGTTTCAAGCCCCAAGACCATCAAGGCGAGTGGTTTTGCCGGCCGCGCCTTGCGTTTTCGCAGGCGTTGCACGGCACTTTCATTGCACGCATCGACCAGCAACTGGAACCCGCCGAGCCCCTTGAGACCGACGATGCCACCGTCACGCAACGTAGCAACTGCGCAATGAAGCGCAGCTTCTCCTTCGGCCTTTGTGCAGCCATCCAAATGCATCAGCACCAGTCGCGGGCCACAGCGCGGGCAACTCATCGTCTGTGCATGGAAGCGCCGATCGACGGGGCTGCTGTATTCGGCCAGGCAGTCGGCGCAAAGGGGAAAATCGACCATCGTCGTACGGCCGCGATCAAAGGGTAGCGCTTCGGTAATCGAGTGGCGCGGGCCGCATTCGGCGCAGCTGATGAACGGATAGCGATAGCGCCGATTGGCTGGATCGCGCAGTTCGGCAAGACACACCGGGCAGGTCACGGTGTCCGGCAGCAATGTGGGAACGACGTTGGAGGCCGAAAGGCTGTCGGCAATACGGAAGCCTCGCTCACCACATGGCACGCATGGCGCGTGATGCAGGCGGTCAAGCCGCGAAGGCGCAGGCCGGTCAGTGCCAAGGCGCAAGGCAAAGGCTTCGAGGGCTACCCCGTCACCTTCAACCTCAATCACCACGCCATCGGCACGGTTCGCCACCCAGCCCGCGAGGCCAAGCGACAGTGCCAGCCGCGCCACAAACGGGCGAAACCCGACGCCCTGCACCACCCCTTCAAGCTCGAAGCGACGGCGAACGAGGACTGTCTGGGCAGGCATATTCAAAGCACGGCTCCCGGGAAGACTTCGAAGGCTAGCAACAGTTCCGACGGGTGACGCGGCAACTGGCGACGGTCCGCTTGCGTTGGGTCAATGGGCGCGGGTGCCGGGTTGTACGCGATCCGGAGAC
Organism: Niveibacterium sp.; assembly: GCA_031555325.1. GTDB lineage: Bacteria > Pseudomonadota > Gammaproteobacteria > Burkholderiales > Rhodocyclaceae > Niveibacterium. The sequence continues at coordinate 45,782 of JAVBUM010000015.1, forward strand.
AAGGTCCATAGTTGTTTTCGACTTTTGCTCGCAGGAAAGATTCGGAGGCAGGGATGCCGGACACCTCGGGAATGGGACGTCTCGTGCGTCGGATCGCAGCGCGCCACGGCGACGATCCGCGTCAGCTGATGCAAATGCTGCGCGCGGTTCAAGCTGCGTGGTCGTGGGTACCGCCACCGGCAATCTCCTTCCTTTCCACGCACCTGAAGGTGCCGCTGGGCGAAGTTCGGGGAATCGTCGAGTTCTACAGTTTCCTGCACTTGGCGCCTCGCGGTCGTTACGACATCTATTTCAGCGACAACATCACTGATCGTCATGTCGGGAGCCGTGTGCTGGCTGAGCGGCTGTGCAGGCTGCTCGGCGTAACCCCCGGCGAACCTCGGGCAGATGGCACGTGCACGGTGGCCTTCTCCTCCTGTACTGGGATGAGCGACCAAGGGCCGGCAGCGCTGGTCAACGGGCTCCCGTTGACGCACCTTGCCGAAGAGGTGATTGACGAGATGGCCGAACTCATCGAGGCGGGGATCGCCCTCGAAGCTTGGCCGCGTCAATGGTTTTCGGTGCGTGAGAACGTACGGAAGATGGGGCAGATCTTCGCTTCGCCTGTGCCCGATGGCGCCGCAATCCGGCAGTTCCGGCTGCTCGGCACCGACGCGCTGCTCGCGGAACTCGACCGCGCCGGTCTGCGCGGACGCGGCGGCTCCGGCTTCAGTACGGCACGCAAATGGAAATCGTGCCGAGATTCGGGCGAGGCTGAGCGCTATGTAATCTGCAACGCTGACGAAGGCGAACCCGCTACGTTCAAGGACCGGGTGCTGCTTACGAAGCTCGCTGACAGCCTGTTCGAAGGGATGACACTCGCGGGACTCATGGTTGGCAGCCAGCGCGGATTCCTCTACCTGCGCGCCGAATACCAATATCTGCTGCCGCATCTCGAAGGCGTGCTCGACCGCCGCCGCCAGCTCGGTCTGCTCGGTCCGGGCATGGAGGGCACAGGCCAAGTCTTCGACATTGAGATTCACCTTGGCGCCGGTGCCTACGTGTGTGGCGAAGAATCGGCACTGATCGAATCGCTTGAAGGTCGCCGCGGCCAGGTGCGCGTCCGCCCGCCCTTCCCTACCGTTCGCGGTTATGCACAGAAGCCGACCATCGTGAACAACGTCCAGACCTTCGTGCAGGCAGCACAAATAGTAGTGAACGGAAGTGACTGGTTCAGTGCGTCCGGCAGTAAACAATCGCCCGGAACGACGATCCTCTCGATCGCAGGCGATGTCGAGCGGCCCGGCGTTTATGAATTCCCGTTCGGCGTGTCCGTCAGTGAGGCGCTCACCCGGGCCGGCGCACGCAACACCCGGGCAGTGCAGGTAGGCGGCCCGTCGGGCCATCTGATCTCTCCGAACGAATTCAACCGTTGTATCGCCTTCGAGGACCTCGGGGGGTCCGGATCGTTGATGGTGTTCGATGAGCGCCGCGACATGGTTTCGGTCGCGCAGAACTTCATCCACTTCTTCCAGCACGAATCCTGCGGTTTCTGCACACCCTGCCGCGTCGGCACCACCCTGCTGCGCGACCTGATCGACAAGGTCGCCTCAGGCCGCGCAACGCTTGCCGACCTAGCAGAGATCGAAGCGACTGGCACGGTGACGCGACGGCTGAGCCACTGTGGCCTCGGCCAGACCGCACCCCGGTCGCTGCTCGAAAACCTCGCCCTCTTCCGCCCAGCCTTCGAGGCGCGCCTCGCAAACCGCAGCGATAACCCGGGTTTCGATCTTGATGCCGAACTCAGCGACGCCCGCCGTATCCGCGCGCAGGCAGCCAGGGAGAGACCCAATGTCTGAAAAACACTTCCAGCTCGACGGCCGCGAAGTACCGTTCGAGGACGGCCAGACGATCATGCAGGCCGCCATGGCGGCAGGCTTCTACATCCCGCACCTGTGCTATCTGCCAGGCTTTGCGCCGCACGGTTCGTGCAAGGTCTGTTCGGTGAAGATCGGCACCATCTTCGCTTCCGCCTGCTTCGAGCCAGCACGCATGGGACTCGTCGTAGAAAGCGAGACCGAGGAAATCCGCGCGCTACGGCGCCATGTGGTGCAGATGCTATTCGCCGAGGGCAACCACTACTGCCCGATCTGCGAGAAGAGTGGCAACTGCCAGTTGCAGGCAATCGCCTATTACCTTGGCATGGAGGACACCCACTACCCGCATCTATACCCGCGGCGCGACCTCGATGCCTCGCACCCAGACACGCTGATCGACTATGACCGTTGCATTCTGTGTGAGCTGTGCGTGCGCGCCAGCCGTGATGTAGACCACAAGAGCGTGTTTTCCATCGCCGGTCGCGGGCACCAGGCCCACCTTGCGGTCAACAGCGAGAGCGGCCTGCTCGGCGACACTGACTTCTCGGTCAACGACCACGCTGCAAGCGTCTGTCCGGTCGGCGCAATCCTGATCAAACGCAAGGGTTTCCTGATCCCGATTGGCCAGCGACGCTATGACCACCACGACATCGGCTCGGTTGGCAATCACCCGCTGGACGGTTCCTCCGATTGCGGCACATAGGGTTTTCCCGGGTCAAAACAAGAGCCGATTGACCCGTAACAACGCGAGTACCCGGCGTCTGAGCGCCGAATAACAGAAATACGCGCGCCCCCTTGCGCGAGGAGAAGAAAAGCATGGTTAACACCTGGCTTTCTGCGACGCTGTATGACATTGCAGCGCGCTACGACCACGATCGTCGTTCCCTGCTGCAGATGCTGCGAGAGGTACAGGCGGCACGGTCGTATGTGCCCGAGGAAGCGATTCAGTTCTTTTCCCGACATCTCAACATCCCGATCGTCGAGGTGCGCGGCTGCGTCGAGTTCTACAGCTTCCTGCACGCAACGCCACGCGGGCAGTACGACATCTACTTCAGCGATTCGCCAACCGACCGCATGGCCGGCAGCCTCGCAGCGGCCGAGAAACTTGCCGCCCTGCTCGGCGTGGAGTTTGGCGTTCCGCGCACAGACGGTCGCGTAACGGTGGCGCTGACATCCTGCTCTGGACATTGCGAACAGGCTCCAGCAGGGCTCGTCAATCGGAGGGTTTTCACTCGCATCACCGAGGACAAGGTCGGGCAGATGGCGGACCTCATCGAACGCGGCGTGCCCGTCGAGCAATGGCCCGAGCAATGGTTCCGCGTCGAAAACAGCGTTCGCATGAGCGGCCCGACGCTCGACACGCACGTGAGTCCGGGCGATGCACTGCGCGCAGCACTCGCACGCGGGCTTCCACAAACGCTCGACGAGATCGAAGCCTCCGGTCTGCAAGGGCGCGGTGGCGCCGGTTTTCCGGTCGGACGCAAGTGGCGCGGCGCGTTTGAGACGCGCGGCATCCACTACATCACCTGCAACGCTGATGAAGGCGAGCCGGGGACGTTCAAGGACCGCATCCTGCTCGCCAGGTACGCCCATGAAGTGTTCGAGGGCATGACGATCGCCGGTGTGCTCGTGGGCGCCGAAAGAGGCTACCTGTATATGCGCGGCGAATACGAATACATGCTACCGGGTCTCAAGGAAGTGCTGATGGCGCGCCGCGAGGCAGGGCTGCTCGGCGAGGACGTCTGCGGCACCGGCCAACGCTTCGACATCATCATCCACCTCGGCGCGGGCGCATACGTCTGCGGCGAGCAATCGGCCCTGCTCGAATCACTCGAAGGCCGCCGCGGCATCCCGCGCGTGCGCCCGCCCTCGGCGGTCAAGAAAGGGCTCTTCGGCCAGTCGACGATCAACAACAACGTCGAATCCTTCGCACAGGCCGCACAGATCGCGCTCAAGGGCGCGGACTGGTTCAAGAACCAGGGCGAGGAGAAATCGCGCGGCACCAAGCTGCTCTCAGTAGCAGGCGATTGCACGCGACCAGGCATCTACGAGCTGCCACTCGGCGTCACCGTGCGCGAACTGCTCGAATACTGCGGCGGCTCGCACGCCAAGGCCGTGCAGATCGGCGGCGCCGCAGGCCGCACCATCGGCCGCCGCGAGTTCAATCGCCGGATCAGCTACGCGGATCTGGCCACCGGAGGCAGCGTGATGGTGTTCGATGAACGGCGCGACATGGTCGATCTGGCACGCCAGTTCGCCCATTTCTTCGCACATGAATCCTGCGGCTTCTGCGCACCGTGCCGTGTCGGCACCCAGATGCTCCAGCACTACGCCGACAAGCTTGCAGCAAAGCAGGGATCGCGCCACGACCTCGAACAGGTGCGCCGCATCGGGCAACTGGTGAAGAACTACTCGCATTGCGGCCTCGGCGAAACCGCACCCAACGCATTACTCGACACGCTTGAGCGCTTCCCCGAGGAATATGAGGCACATCTGCTCGAACAGGCCGACTTCGTACCAGAGTTCGATCTTGATGCCGCCGTCAGCGAGGCACGCACGATCACCGGTCGCCAGGACCACCTGCATCCGATTCACTACCCGGCCCCGAGGATCGAACCATGACGGAACAAAAGAACACCTTCACCCTCGACGGCGAGGAAATCCCCTTCGAGCCAGGCCAGAGCATCATGAATGCGGCGCTGGCCGCGGGCCGCTACATCCCGCACCTGTGCCACCACCCGGAATTCAAGGCATTCGGAAGCTGCAAGGTCTGCACCGTCCGGATCAACGGCTGGCTCGGAGCGAGCTGCACGACTCCCGCATCACAGGGCGCGAAGATCGAAAGCGAAGTGCCGGACGTGCAGGAAGCACGCCGCGCGCTCGTGCAGATGCTCTTTATCGAAGGCAACCACTTCTGCCCTTTCTGCGTGAAGAGTGGCAACTGCCAGTTGCAGGCCGTGGCCTATCACCTCGATATGGAAGGCACTTACCTGCCGCACCGCTTCCCGAGCCGGCGACTCGACGCCTCGCATCCGGATGTCCTGCTCGACCGCGACCGCTGCATCAATTGCAGCCTGTGCGTGCGGGCCAGCCGCGACGTCGATGGCAAGGAAGTCTTCGGCCTTTCCGGGCGCGGAGCGGAAACCTACCTCGCGGTGAACTCACCCTCCGGTCTGCTCAAGGACACCAACATCGAACCGGGCGACCGCGCGATGCAAGTGTGCCCGACCGGCGCGTTGCTGCTCAAACGCCGAGGCTACGAAAAGCCCATCGGCGAGCGCCGCTTCGACCAGCAGGCGATCGAGGAAGAGTGGGAGTCCGACTACTGAGCGGGCTTTCCGAAAGCATCCGCCATCACGCCAAGCGTGGCGGCAACGTTGAAACGGCGGTGCCGGAATCAGTCCGGCACCAAGGAGAGGCGCAGTGAATGCTCCCGATGCCCCCAGGAAAAAAGTAAAGGTCGCAACCTGCTCACTCGCCGGTTGCTTCGGTTGTCATATGTCGTTCCTCGACATCGACGAGCGCATCATTGATTTGATTGAGCTTGTCGATTTCGACCGCAGCCCGCTCACCGACATCAAGCACTGTTCCGCGCATGTGGATATCGGACTCATCGAGGGCGGGCTTTGCAACGTCGACAACGTCGAGGTGCTGCGTGAGTTCCGTACCCACTGCAAATATTTGGTTGCCGTCGGTTCGTGCGCAATCACAGGCGGTGTTCCAGCACTGCGGAACAAGTACAACCTCGAGGAATGTCTCAGCGAGTCCTACATCAAGGGCATAGGGTTACGCGAAGCACGGATACCGGACGACCCGGAGATTCCACTGCTGCTCAACAAGGTGCGCCCGATCCACGAAGCCGTGCGCGTCGACTACGTGCTGCCTGGCTGCCCGCCGCCGGCGGAAGCATTCTGGGAACTGCTGACGGCACTCCTGGAAGGCCGCCAGCCGGAGCTCGCCTACGAACTGCGCCGCTTCGACTAAAGGTCACACCATGTACGAAAATCTAGAGACCGCCCGCAATCCCCAGGACCTGCAGCGCGTTGTCATCGAGCCCGTGAGCCGCGTCGAAGGCCACGGCAAAGTCACCCTGCTGCTCGACGAAAAGCGCCGCGTCCAGCAGGCACGGCTGCACATCGTCGAGTTCCGAGGCTTCGAAAAATTCATCCAGGGCCGCCCCTACTGGGAAGTACCCACGCTCGTCCAGCGCCTGTGCGGCATCTGCCCGATCAGCCACCTGCTCGCCGCATCAAAGGCGACCGACAGCTTCGTGCTCGGCGCTACATCGCTCGCGCCAGCGGCCGAAAAATTGCGCCGGCTGCTGCATTTCGGGCAAGTCCTCCAATCGCATGCGCTGCACTTCTTTCACCTTGCATCACCCGATCTGCTGTTCGGTTTTGACGATGACGTCACACACCGCAACATCGTTGGCGTGATCAGGGATGATCCAGACTTGGCGATGCAGGGCGTACGGCTGCGCAAGTACGGCCAGGAAGTGATCCGAGTGCTGACCGGCAAGCGCGTGCATGGGACCGGCTCCGTACCTGGTGGGTTCAACAAACCACTGACCGCCGAAGAGCGCGACTACCTCAGGCAAGACCTCGGCCGCGTACTACAGTGGGCGATGCAGGGCGTTGCGACGGCCAAGCGCCTGTTCCTCGCCGTGCCGGAGGTGCATGGAAACTTCGCTGCCGCACGTTCAAACTTCATGTCGTTGACCGCGCCGGATGGCGCGCTTGAGCTGTACCACGGCGGCTTGCGCGTGAAAAACCCGGACGGCAAGACACTGCTCGACCACTTCGATTACCGCGGTTATACCGGCATCATCAACGAGGAGGTCAAGCCGTGGAGCTACATGAAGTTCCCGTTCCTCCTCGCCTATGGTACCGAGGCCGGCTGGTACCGCGTCGGGCCGCTCGCCCGCGTCAACAATTGCGACTTCATCCGCACACCGCTGGCCGAGGAAGCACGCAAGGAATTTGCCGCCTATGGCGAGGGCAAACCGGTGCAGGCCACGCTCGCCTTCCACTGGGCACGAATGATCGAGATCCTGCACTGCGCAGAATCGATCGCCGAAATGCTCGAAGATCCCGAGATCCTCAGCACCGACCTCATGCGCAGCGGCAAGCCGCAACGTGAGGGCGTCGGCGTGATCGAAGCGCCGCGCGGCACGCTGTTCCACCATTACCGCATCGATGAAAACGACATCATCGTCATGGCAAACCTGATCGTCTCGACGACCAACAACAACCAGGCGATGAACGAATCGGTGCGCGCGGTGGCGGCCAACCATTTCGACGGCCGCGAAATCACCGAGGGTTTGCTCAATCGCATCGAAGTTGCGATCCGCGCCTATGACCCGTGCCTGTCATGCGCAACGCATGCAGTGGGCAAGATGCCGCTGCAAGTCGAGCTTGTCGACGCCGACGGTGCACTGGTCGATCGGCTGACCAAGAACTCCGCCGGCGAAGTCTCACGGGGCGTTGCATGACCGGCGCGGCCCCCGTGCTCGTGATCGGCTACGGCAATCCGGCACGCGGCGACGACGCGGTGGGGCCGCTGCTCGCAGAGCGACTCGAACAGTGGATGATGGAGTCGGACATCGACGGCATCGAGGTCCTGACCGACTTCCAGCTCAACATCGAGCATGTGCTCGACCTCGCCGGCCGCCACCGCGTGCTGCTGATCGATGCGGCCGCGCATGGCGAGCCGCCGTTCCACTGCGAAGTGCTCAAGCCCGAGTCAGACGACAGCCACACAACACATGCAGTCTCGCCAAGAGGCTTGCTCGCAACCTATGTCCGCATCACTGCGCAGACACCGCCGCCCGTGGAACTTCTCAGCGTACCGGGCCGCAGCTTCGAGCTTGGTGAGCCAATGAGCGACGCCACCCGACACGACACCGAAGCGGCGTGGTACTTCCTGCGTGGCTGGTGCGAGCGGGCATTAGCGGAAGCCTCCACACATGCATGAACTCTCGCTCGCAGAGGAAGTCGCATCCATCGTAGCGACACATGCAGCCAGTCTCGTCCGTGTTTCGCGCGTGACACTTTCGATCGGAGCGCTTGCTGGCGTGGAAGTCGAAGCACTGCGTTTCGCACTTGCCAGCACACTGCGCGGCGGCAAAGCCGAGTCGGCCGAGATTGAGTTCGTCGGGGTACCCGCACGCGCACGCTGCACGCATTGCAGCCACGAGCAGCAAATCGAGGCGCGCTTCGACGATTGCGAAGCCTGTGGTATGCCTGGAATGCAACTCCTGCAGGGCGATCGGATGCTGGTCAGTGCAATCGTCGGCGATGCTGCGCCCAGACTGAATTGAGGAAACACCATGTGCAACGTCTGTGGATGCGGTCATACCGGTCGTACGGGCCGCCCGACCATGAATATCGGCCCCAAGACAAATGTCGTCGGCAAGCTGCCCACCTCTTCCCACGGTGATCTGCACTACGGCCACGGCCTGGCCGGAACCTCGGTCCCCGGCATGTCGCAGGAGCGCGTGATCGAAGTTGGCGCCGACATCATGGCGCGCAACGACACCCACGCGGCGCGCAACCGCGAACACCTGTGCACAGCAGGCGTGCTGGCACTCAACCTGGTTTCCAGCCCCGGCTCGGGCAAGACCACGCTACTGGTCGAAACAATCGTGCAACTGCGCGACCGACTTCCCGTGGCGGTAATCGAGGGCGACCAGCAGACCACCCACGACGCCGAGCGGATCCGGGCCAGCGGCGCTCCAGCACTCCAGATCAACACTGGCAAGGGCTGCCACCTCGACGCTGCGATGGTCGAAGACGCGCTCACTCGCCTGCCGCTACCGCACAACGGCGTGCTCTTTATCGAGAACGTCGGCAACCTCGTCTGCCCTGCGGGGTTTGACCTCGGCGAGGCCCACAAAGTGGTCGTACTGTCGGTAACCGAAGGCGAGGACAAACCGCTCAAATACCCGGACATGTTCGCCGCAGCCGATCTCATGCTCCTCAACAAGACCGACCTTCTGCCATACCTGCGCTTCGACGTCGGTGCCTGCCTCGCCAACGCACGACGGGTGAATCCTGATATCAGTATCCTGCTCATCTCGGCCACCACTGGTGACGGCATAGCCGACTGGATCGACTGGATCACCGAACGGCGCAACACACTACACACCACGGCCTGAGGCAGTCCCGCGCCCTCTGGCGGCAATCCGACCGACACCGCTTCAGGGCATCGTCCTACAGGACGTCTAAACACGTGCCGATATGCTGCGCTCCATCACGCAATCGCATGGGCGCGCCATGGATATCGACTGGCACAACCTCCTGTCGTTCACTGTATCGCCGCTCGAACTGGTCCTGCGCGCGACACTGATGTACCTCGCGCTCGTCGCGGTATTTCGTGCAGTACTCAAGCGTGACGTCGGATCGCTTGGTATCGCGGACGTGTTGCTCGTCGTCATCATTGCGGATGCCTCGCAGAACGCCATTGCTGGCGAATACAAGTCGATACCCGACGGGTTGGTCGTCGTCGGCACGATCATCGCCTGGAACCTGCTCTTCGACTGGCTCTCGTTCCGCTCTCCCCGCCTGCGCACATTGCTGCAATCGAGTCCGCTCAAGCTCATCGAGAACGGCCGCTTCTTACACCAGAACATGCGCAAGGAATTGCTCAGCGAGGACGACGTACGCGCCAAGCTACGCGAACAGGGCATCGAAGACGTGAGCGAGGTGAAACTGGCCTACATGGAAGCCAGCGGCGAACTCTCCGCGATCAAGAAGAATAAGTCATGACCGCAACTCGCCTCAGGCGCTGCGTGACATGGCTTCGGAAAACAGGTGCTCGGCAGCCTCAAGCCCGATACTGGCTGGCATCGCCAGATTATGCTCATAGCATTCAGGCGCTTCCGGCTGCGGGTTGACCTGGATGTTATGAACATGCGGCAATCGCCAGTCTGGCAAGAATTCCCATGGACGTACCACGGCGGCCGATGTCCCCACGACCAGCAGAAAGTCGCACGGCCGGATGTCTTCCGCCATTGCAATGAGATGCACATATTCGGGTGCGCTTTCGTGAAAGAAGATCACGCCGGGCTTCACATCTTCGAGCGAGCCACAGTGCGGGCACGAAGCACCCGGATCAAACTCCGCACGTCCGATGGTCCAACGGTATTCGCAGCCGGTGCATTGCATGGTGCGCAGATCGCCGTGGAGATGAACAACGTCTCGCGCTCCGGCGCGTTCGAGCAGATCGTCCACGTTTTGCGTCAGCAGGCGGACGCGCTCCTTGCCCCATTTCTCCTGCCATGCTGCAAGCCGTTCGTGGCCAGCATGCGGCGCCGCACCCTCGACGTCGGCTTTGCGGCGGTTGTAGAACGCGAAGACCTCGCTCCGGTACTGCCTGAACGTATGAAAGTTGCAGACCCGCTCAAGGGAATTGGCACTCCAGATTCCATCACCGCTACGGAATGTCGACAGCCCGCTCTCGACAGAAAGGCCCGCGCCGGAAAGAACGTAGAGGACAGGAGATGCAGGAAGAGACATGCGAATGGCTTGCCTGATATGACAACTACCGTCGAAGAATAGCAGACGGGTCGCGACAAACCAGACACCACGGGCAGGTCAGTCCGGGATTTCAGGTGCGGCCGATGGGTCTTCAGCCGGGTCAAGATCGGGGTCTCCCACGTACCAGTCTTCGCCAAACAGTTCGACCGGATGCGGCGAACGCTCGGAGCCATTGCCGCAGCTCATCGAATTGGCCGGGCAGTAGCGGTCACAGCCCCAGCAGATTTTTTCCGGGCGCTTGGGCAGCAGGGGAAGCTTCTTTGCCATTCAGGCTCCTGAGTAGTGATCGACAAGCGATAGCAGCAACGGGGTTGAAAGCCCTGACAACCCTGTCGACAGCAACAGGCTTCCGGCTGCAGCCCCTTCGAGCACCTTGAACTGTCGTGCCATGAGGAACACGTTGACACCCGTTGCAATGGACGCAAGGAGCACGACCACCTTGGTCTCCAACGACGGTAGATGCAGCATCACCGCAAGCGCCCACACCACCAGCGGTTGTACCAACAGCTTCACCGCAACGATCGCCCAGCTCACCTTCCATTCACCCCCCGTGTCGAACTCGGCCAGCCCCATCCCCAGCGCGATCAGTGCCAGCGGTACGGACGTCGTCGAGATCATGTCGAGCGTCTGCTCGGCAAAGCCCGGTAGTGGCACGCGAAGCAGGCCCAGCGCGGTACCACTGAAGATGCCGATGATCAGCGGGTTGGTCGCCACCGCACGCAGGGTCGTGACAATACCTTTTCGAGAGAGGCTTCCATAGCGCGCCCACTCGATCGATGCGGTGACAAGCGACCACAGGATCAGAGAATTGAAGGTGAGCACGAGCGCCACCGATGGCATCGACGCATTCCCGATCATCTTGCGTGCGAACGGCACACCGAGCAGCAGGTTGTTCGAGAAAATGCCGCCGAGAGCAAACACCGTCTGCGCTTCGCCATTCATCGCGAATGCGAACTTGCCGATCAGGCGACCAATCGCGAAGACAAGCAGGCAACCACCGAAGAAGGCGATGAGGAGGCGCGCATCGACCGGCGGGAGGCTCGCCACGCCCGTCATCATGTGAAACAGCGTACCGGGCAGCGCGACGGAAAAGACAAAGCGCGTCAGCCCCTGCGAAATGCTCGCCGGCCACTTGCAGAAGCGCAGCAGCGAATAGCCAAGAACGATCAGCAGATAGAGCGGGACGACAAGCGCCAGATTGTCGAGAAACGAACTCGGCATTGAAAAAATCGAAGGGGGTCAGAAGGCAGGGTTGTCAAGAAAATTGTCGCCAGCGCTCCCAGAACTGTCGCCACAAACCCTTTACTGGACCAGAAGCCGCACAACAGATTTACAGACGGCACCCGGCGGCGGCAAGCCGGGTGCTCAAGCAATTCATCATTTGCGCGGAAGATTGTGGCAGCCGTGAAGCGCGTTGCGGGCGTGTCTGCGCCCCCTTATCCGAGGGCGAGCATAGCCACCTCGCTCAGTGGGCTTGCTGGGCAGCCTGGATCGCAGTGAGTGCAATTGTGAAGACGATGTCATCGACCAGCGCGCCACGCGAAAGATCGTTCACCGGCTTCCGGAGACCCTGCAGCATCGGCCCGACCGAGACCACCCTGGCGCTGCGCTGCACCGCCTTGTAGGTGGTGTTGCCGGTATTCAGGTCCGGAAAAACAAAGACGGTCGCCTGACCGGCAACCACACTGCCCGGCGCCTTTTGTGCGCCGACTTCGATCACGCTAGCCGCGTCGTATTGCAACGGGCCGTCCAGCACGAGGTCGGGGAAGCGGCGCTTCGCCACATCCGCGGCCTTCCGTACCTTCTCGACATCCTCGCCCTCTCCGGAGTTGCCTGTCGAGTACGAGATCATCGCGACCTTCGGATCCACACCAAATGCGCGCGCGCTATCCGCGCTCTGCTTGGCAATCTCCGCAAGTTGCTCGGCCGTCGGGTCTGGATTGATCGCGCAGTCGGCATACACCAGGACCTGCTCGGGCATCAGCATGAAAAAGCACGACGAGACGATCGACGAGCCCGGCGCGGTCTTGATGAGCTGCAGCGCCGGGCGAACGGTGTTGGCAGTGGTATGGTTGGCTCCTGAGACGAGTCCATCGACGTCCCCCACGGCCAGCATCATCGTGCCCAGCACGACGGTATCCTCAAGCTGGCGCACAGCCTGGATTTCCGTCAGGCCCTTGTTCTTGCGCAGCGCTACCATCGGAGCAACGTAGCCACTGCGCGTCTGGTCCGGATCAAGCACTTCAAGTTCGGGGGGCAAGCTCACGCCCTGCAGGGCGGCAACCGCTTCGATCTTCGCCCGTTTGCCGAGCAGCACACAGCGTGCGATGCCTTTCTGCTGGCAGATCACCGCGGCCTTGATGGTGCGCGGCTCTTCGCCTTCTGGCAGCACGATCCGCTTGTTGGCCACGCGCGCCTTCTGGATGAGTTGGTAACGGAAAGCGGGCGGAGAGAGCTTTTTCGAAACAGGAACCGCCATACCGGCGGTCATTGCGTTCTCATCGAGCGCCTCGGCCACGCTTTCGAGCACCAGGTTCATCCGCTGCAGATCATCGAACGGTACAGCCCCGGCAAGGCGGCTGATCTGTGTGGCGGTACTGTAGGAGTCGCCCTTGGTCCGCAGGATCGGCAGATCGCCGTTGAGCGCGAGCGCGCCGAGCTTCTTGATGCCAGCGTTAATCCAGCTGTCGTGCGTGAGCATCAGACCGGCGAGCTTCACCCCGCTCGATTCGGCCAAGGCTGTCGCGAGCATCACATCGTCGCGATCGCCCGCACTGACTACGAGTGCCCCCGGAATGAGCCGTGGAATGACTTCGGCCACGGCCCGTGCGGCGAGTACGGTATCGCGCACACGGCGCGTCCCCAGTTCCCCTTCGACGACGATCTCGGCATTCATGTGACGCGCGATATCGAGCGTGCGAGGGGCCTGCAGGTCAGGGTCGTTGGGTATGAAGCCCCAGATCGGCGTACCGGCCAGGTCGGCCACCGCCTGCTCCCGACTGAGATCCTCCACGACCTTGTTGAACACCACGCCGGCCACCCGCAAGCCACCGTGGCGGGTATGCGCAACCATCTTGCGCGCCTGCCCGATGCTGCGCCCTTCCTCCCCGCTGGCGACCAGAACGACAGATGCCTGCATGCTGCGCACGACATCGGTACACAGGCGTGGAATGAAAGGGCGCGCCGGATCAGCCTGCAAGCCCTCGATCACCAGCACGTCGGCGTCATCTGCCACCCCCAGCGCAAGGCTCACCACCTGTTCAAGCAGTTCGTCAGTCTTGCCGGCAGTGACGAGATTCTCGACATACTCCATCGAGAGTGGGTCCGGTGCCTCCAGGTGGCAGATGTTGCGCAGAAAATGCACCGACGGGTTCGGATCGGCCTGGGCGATTGGTTTGACGAAGCGCACGTTGACGCCGAGCTGCTGGAATGCCCGGACCATGCCAAGCGCGACCGAGGTGAGACCAACCCATTGGCGACAAGGAGCAACGAAGAAGATCTGCATGGACGAGACTCCCGAACAATCAGAGGGGGGCGCTGGGGGCGCCTTTTCGAGAGGGCCACCATCGGACACAGACAGAGCGCTGAATATTGAACGCCCTCCCGGATTCAACCACGTTGAGGCAATCCTGGGAGGCGTTCAGTTCCTTGTTCGGGTACCAAGGCACGGCTGCCGACCGCCCTACACCACGAGCCGGCCACGTCGTGCTGCGAGAGAGATCGTGGCCTCCATCCCAGCGACGAAGCGCAGGTAGTCTGCCTCCATGCCGTCCGAGAAGATGACGCCGTTCTCCGGCATCCGCGAGCGGATTTTCAGCGACCGAGCTTCGTCGACTTCACCAAACACCAGTTCGGCGTCCGAAGCACGGCTCGGAAATGGCTCACGCACTGCAAACCGTAGCGCCCGTGCCCCCCATTCGAGCGGCGCATAGCCATCACCCGAGTGCCGATGACCCACCGCGCGCGCCACAGCCATCGAACCGGTCACGATGCTCTTGATCCACGCGGTCGAGCCAAGCCCGGTCGCAACAATCACACCAGAGGACGACTGCACTTCACTTCGACCATCGACTTCGATCTCGTACAGCGCCGAAGCATGCGTCCGCGGACCGATGAACAGGTCATTGACGGCCAGCAGTGACTGTCCGTCGGAAAGCCGCGCTTCAGCCATCGTCACCTCGCGCGCCCCACGCTTTCCGGCCGCGGTCTCAGGCAGCAGGGGCTTGAGCTCGCACGCTGCGAAAGGCAGCAGAATCCCGTCCCAGCGCGACGGGTCCGGGTTGATGCCGATGAGCGGCTGGCTATCGAGATACTTCATCGTGTTGGCGACGAGTCCGTCCTGCCCCAGTGCGACAACGATGTCGTCGGGAGCGAACACGAAGTTCGGCAGGTAGGCACGGTCGACGATCTGATAACGCCCCCAGCCCTGCAGTGTCCGCACGACCACCGCGAGACTTTCCGCGTAGGCCGCATTCTCAGCGACGTAATCCGACAGATCGGCGCCGAGGCGTTCAATATAGAAGCGCGCCTGCGCCAGGGTGTGGTGGCGCACGATGAGTTCCTCCAGCCGCGTCCTGCGCGTAACCAGAACGATCTTGCGTTCAGTACTGGCGCTCACGTTCACCTCCTGCCGGCTCGCCACCCGCACTTGCCATGAGTGTCTGCAGCAGGTCCGGCGACACATTGAGCTGTCCGATGCGCTCGGCTTTCTCTGCGATGCCGCCGAACGCCTGGGCAATCAGTTGCCCAGGCTGCATGCCGGCAGCGGCCAAGGCCTGCACGATGCGCGGATCCACGGCATCGAGCGCCTGCATCACGGCGGCAACCCGATGCGCTTCGGCCTCCGCACTGGTACGCAGGTTGCGCGCCTGGCTGTCGACGTAGTCCTTGCGCTGTTCCTCGAGCGTAATGTCGGCGGCCATTTGCGCGTCGCGCAGTTCGTTTTCCCGTCGCATGATGGCGGCCTTCGCCTCCAGCTGCGCCTCATTGATCTCCCGCCTCTTCTGCTCGACGGCAATGTCGGTGTCGAGTTCGTTCTGACGGATCGCCCGCTCGTTTTCGACCGCCGACATGCGACGCATGTACACCGCATCGTCGGCCGCCTTGAGGTTCGATTCGCGTGCCTCCGCTTCGAGTGCCCGCGCGATATCGGGCGTGGGCTTGAGTGCAACGATCGAAACGCCGAGCACTTCGAGGCCAAGCGCAGCGATCTCCGGCTGCGCCGCCAGTTCCTGCCGGGCCCCACGTGCGATCGCCGCCGAAGCACGCAGGGCGTCCTTAAGCGGCAATGCCTGCACCGCCTGTTGGACGATCACCTCGACCTGCATCGCCACGCGGTCACCGAGCCGCTGGGGATCTTCCGAGACATAGCTGCGGCCGTCACGGGCAAGCGAGAAATCCATCAGGGCCGCAATCTTGCGCGGATCAGCGATGCGATAGGTCACCTGCCCCTGCACCGTCACGCTCTGATAGTCAGCCGTCACGAGTTCAAGCATGAAGGGCCGGTCGCGGCTGGTCACCGGCACGGCGACCAAGGTGGTGGCTGGCGAATAGTAGAAGAACGATTCACCCACCCCCTCGCGTACGAGGCGACCGGCGCGGAACTGCATCAGGTGGATCGTGGGCTGCGACTTGATGTAACGAAGGCCAAACATGAACGTCTCCATAGGTTGTACTGAACAACTTGATACGGTTGCACAGTACAACTTATAATCTGCCACGTCAATCAAGGGCCCATCGCATGACGATGAAAACCGCACCTCGCCACAGTACGGAACGCACCAGCGCGCAACCGTCCTTCCCGCACCCCTACACCACGGTGGATCTGGTCATCTTTTCGGTCATCGACGAAGCGCTGTGCATACTGCTCGTCAAACGACCGGATGATCCTGTGGAGCCCTTTCCGAACCACTGGGCGCTGCCCGGCGGTTTCGTCGACGTCGATCGCGACACCACACTCGAAGCCTGTGCACGCCGCAAGCTCGTCGAGAAAACCAATGTCGTCAGCCCCTATCTCGAGCAACTCGGCTCATGGGGCGGACAGGCACGTGATCCGCGTGGCTGGTCAGCGACACATGTGTACTTCGCGCTGATTCCGGGGCGCGCATTGCCGCTTGCGAAAGGTGCCAACGCAGCGGATGTCGGCTGGTTCGCAGTGGACAACGCACAGGGCTTTCCGCAACTGGCTTTCGACCACGCCGAAATCGTCGCCGCCGCAATCGAGCGGCTGCGTGGCAAGGTCGAATACACATCGCTGCCGGCCTTCCTGATCGAAGCACCGTTTTCTCTTCCACAGTTGCAGCGGATATACGAGATCGTGCTCGGCCGCCCTCTGGACAAGAGCGGCTTTCGCACACGCATGCTATCGGCGGGGTTTCTCGTCGAGGCAGGGTATATCGACAGTGGCTCGAAACGCCCTTCCGTCGGCTATCGTCTGAAAGACCAGTCTGGGGCCATCGTTTTCCCGCGTACCTTCGGACGATAGCCGGTTGCACACAACCTACTGATACATATGAACCAGGAGGCTCTGATGCCCGAAGCAGGAATCCATCTCGTCATCATTGATCCACAGAATGACTTCTGCGATCTTCCCGAAGACTGGCGCCCCGAAATTGCTGGCAAGCGACTCGCATCCGCACTACCGGTCGCCGGTGCGCACGCCGACATGCTGCGCACCGCAGCGCTGATCGACCGCCTGGGTCGCTCGCTGGGGGAAATCTCGATCACGCTCGATTCCCACCAGCACATCGACATTGGCCATCCGACTTTCTGGAAGCAGGCGGACGGCTCTCCGGTTGGGCCCTTCACGCAGATTTCGGCAGTCGATGTACGCGAACGGCGGTTCGAGCCGCGCATCGCTGGGGCGCGGGAGCGCGTGACCGTTTATCTCGAAGCACTGGAAGCCGCCGGGCGCTACACCCATATGGTCTGGCCGCTGCATTGCGAGATTGGCACCTGGGGGCACACCATTCATCCGGCACTGCTTGCCGCCTGTAATCGCTGGGAAGAGGCAACACTCACCACGACAGCAAAAATCGTCAAAGGCACCAACCCATGGACGGAGCATTACAGCGCCGTCCGTGCCGAAGTGCCCGATCCAGCGGATCCGGCCACCGCGATCAATACCGCCTTCATCGCGCGTTTGCGCAGCGCCAACCACGTGCTGATTGCAGGCGAAGCCGGCAGCCACTGCGTCAAAGCCACAACCGAGCACATTGTCGAGCAACTCGGTCCAGCCAATACCGGAAAGCTCACTTTGCTGATCGACTGCATGAGCCCGGTGGAAGGTTTCGAAGCGCAGTATGAAGCCTTCCTTGCCGATATGCGCACGCGCGGCGTACGCACGGCGAACGCTTCGGAAATCCCGCTCTGACAGGAAACATGCCATGACCATCCGTCCCCCGATCGTCGCAAGCCTGCTTGAGAACGATCTCTACAAGTTCACGATGTGGCAGGCACTGCTGCACAGCCACCCAGGTGCACAGGCTGAATACGCGTTCGTCTGCCGCAACAAGCCGGTTTTCCCGCTTACGGCGCTGAAGGACGAGATCGAGGCCGAAATCGACCACCTGTGCAGCCTCACCTTCCGTCAGGATGAGCTCGACTACCTGCGCGAGCTGCGCTTCATCAAGAGCGATTTCGTCGACTTCCTCTCGGTGTTCCGCTTCCAGCGCCGCTTCCTCGAAGTAGCAATCTGTGGCGAGCAGCTCGTCATCAGGGCGCGCGGGCCGCTGGTGCATGTCATGAGCTTCGAGATCTACGTGCTCTACATCGTCAACGAGCTTTATTTCCGCCGGCTCGACACCCATGCGGAAGCGCTCATCGTCGCGCGCGAACGGCTGGCGCAGAAGATCGAGGTCGTGCGCAACGATGTAGGCGGCAGTCCCGCACTCCCCACGCCCTTCATGTTCTTCGACTTCGGCCTGCGGCGCCGCTACTCGGGCGCATGGCAACGAGAGGTCGTCAGCACCTTGCATGACGGCCTGCCCGAGTACTTCCGCGGCACCTCGAACGTATTGCTCGCCAAGGAATTCGGCGTGACACCGATCGGCACAATGGCGCACGAATACCTCCAGGCCTACCAGGCCTTCGGCTTCCGCCTACGTGATTTCCAGAAGGCTGCGCTCGAAGGTTGGGTACAGGAATACCGTGGTGACCTCGGCATCGCGCTGACCGATGTCGTGGGGATGGACGCGTTCCTCACCGACTTCGACCTCTACTTTGCGAAACTCTTCGACGGCCTGCGCCACGACTCAGGCGATCCAGTCGAATGGGGGGAAAAGGCCATCGCGCACTACCGCAGGCTGCGCATCGACCCCGCAACAAAGCGGCTCGTGTTTTCGGACAGCCTCGACCTGCCGCGCGCGATCGCACTGTATCGGCGCTTCGCGGGCCGCATCCTGACAAGCTTCGGCATCGGCACGAATCTGACCAACGACACGCCCTACGACGCACTCAATATTGTGATGAAGATCGTCTCCTGCAACGGTCAGCCAGTTGCGAAACTGTCGGATTCGCCAGGCAAGACCCTGTGCGACGACGAGGTGTTTCTCGCGTACCTGCGCCAAGTGTTCGGCCATGCGCAGCCATAGGACTGGCGTGACGCAAGCCAGACGCTGAGTCGTTGAACGTGATCCAGTAGCGAAGCGGGACGACACCGATCGGATTCAGCCAATGCCACCCGCTAAACTGGGCCTTCGCTGTTTCTGGATCGCCCCTTATCGTGGAAAATCTGCTCGTCATCGGCGCACTCGTAGCAGTCTTTTACCTGATCATCCTGCCGATCATCGCCTTCCTGGCCCACGCTCGCGCCACGGAAGCACGGCGACAACTCGAAGCAGTCAAGGCACGACTGGCGCGCGCCGAAGCGGCAATCGCTGCAAGCACAGGACGCGTCGGGGCAGTGGAAACAACATCGGGCGAACCCGGGACCGAAGCGGCGATCGCCGCCGTCGCACAGCCACAGCCGACGCCCGTATCCACCCCGCCCACGCAGGCTACAGCGCAACCTAGACCGCCACAGCCGCCAACCCAGCCTGCTCCGAAGATTCCGCCAGCAGCCGAGCCACCAGTGGCTGCACACCCGGCGATGGCAGGCGAGCAACCGGCAGGCCCACCCACGAAACCTGCACCAATCGCTGTAAAGGCGAAGGCGCCTCGCATTGCACGACCCGAAGCCCCAGACGCCAGCCCGCTCGCAGGCATCATCGGCTGGTTCGTCCGCGGCAACCCGCTGGCCAAGATCGGCGCCCTGCTGCTTTTCTTCGGCCTGGCTTACCTGTTCAAGTATTCAGTCGATCACGCACTGATCCCGGTCGAGCTGCGCCTCGCTGGCGCGGGCCTGCTGAGTCTCGGACTGCTCGGCGTGGGCTGGCGGCTGCGAACAAAGCAACCGCTCTATGGCCTCATCCTGCAGGGAACAGCGGTCGGTGCGTTCTACCTCACCGCCTTCGCGGCCTTCCGCCTCTATCAGTTGCTGCCGCACGGCGCTGTATTCGCACTGATGATCGTGATCTGCGCGGCGAGCGTGGTGCTCTCGGTGCTCCAACGTGCGCAAAGCCTTGCTGTGATCGCGGCACTCGGCGGCTATCTCGCACCGCTCCTGCTGTCGACCGGCGGCGGCAGCCACGTCGCACTGTTTTCCTATTACGCAATGCTATCGACCGGCATCCTTGCGGTGAGCGTGTGGCAGATCTGGCGGCCGCTCAATCTCGTCGGCTTCGTCTTTACCTTCGGTGTCGCGGCGTACTGGGCGTGGGACGCTTATGAACCGGCGTTCTACACGAGCTGCCAACTTTTCCTGATCCTCAACTTCCTGATCTTTGGCATTGCAGCCCCCCTCGCTGCCCTGCGCCACGACAGCAAGAACCTACGTTTCGTGGATGGCACGTTGGTCTTTGGCACACCGCTGGTCGCATTCGGCATGCAGTACGCGATGATGCGATTGCAAGGCTGGACGATGGGCGCGGCGTTTTCGTGCCTTGTGCTTGGCGCGATCTACCTGCCGCTGTCGCGCATGCTGATGCGTCGCTGGCCGGAGGCGGGACGCCGGATGGCCTTGTCGTTCATCGCACTCGGCGGGTGCTTTGTGACCCTGGCGATTCCGCTCGCGCTGTCAGCGCGCTGGACTTCGCTTGCCTGGGCGCTGGAGGGCCTCGGCCTGATCTGGGTGGGACTCGGTCAGCAACACCGCAAGATGGCATGGAGCGGCACGCTGCTCATCCTGGCGGCAGGCATTTCGGCGGGTGTGGCGTGGCCATTTGAGACTGTGACGCTGTTGCTGGTCTTCGGCGTGCTGGCGCTGTGCTGTTTGGTTGGAGGATGGCTGTGGTCACGCCATTCCCCAGCCTTGCCCGAGGCGCCTCTCGCCACCATGGCCCTATGGCTGGGCGGCATCGGGTCGTGGCTTTTCTGGGTGTTCGCTGGCGCAGACCGGCTGCTGGCACCCTTACGACCCGATCTGGCTTTCGGCAGCGCATACGATCAGCTCGTGTTCGGCGGGAGGACCCTGCCCCTGCTCGCGGGCCTTGCCGCCACGGCCTTGTCGACTTGCATATGGACGCTTGCCGGCGAACGGCTCCGCTGGCGCCTGTTGCGTCACTCGTGCTGGCTGCTCTGGCCAATCGCGGGGCTGACACTCACGACGCAGCTGGCATCAACGCGCCACCCGTTTGCGGGTTACCCGGGCTGGTGCTGGGCGATCGTCTTTGGCTGCGCAATTTGGATACTCAAGCGGACCGAAACGGACCTCCCGATGCCTCGCCTGCGCAGCGCCGCCCACGTTGGGCTGTGTTGGCTCGTGCTCGCGGTCTGCGGCACCGAGGTTGCCTGGCGTGCATCCGAATTGCCTTGGGGCGCCGAGGCCTTGGCGCCCACGATCATCCTGTGCGCGCTCGCGCTCCCCATCCTTGCGGTCGCCCTGCTCGGCCGTCGGCCGTGGCCGGTGCGTGCGCAGCCCACCGCCTGGTGGCTCATCGGCCTCGCACCGGTGCTGCCACTCTCCTTCATCGCGCTGCTCGGGGGCAATCTGTCAGACGCGCAGATCCTTGGTTGGCAGTACGTGCCACTGATCAATCCGCTTGAAGAGTCCGCAGCGTTCCTGCTGTTGATGCTGTACCTATGGCAACGTCGCGTACCCGCCCCCCCGGCATTGTGGCGCGTACCAACAATGCTCCTCGTCATGACGTTGGCCGCGTGGTGGTTCAATGGCGCGCTGGTGCGGGCGCTCTCGCACTATGGCGATATCCCGTGGGACTTCGACGCACTTTGGCATTCCCGCCTCGTGCAAACCACACTCGCCATCGTCTGGACGCTTGCCGCCATGGCGTTGATGGTGATCGCCAAGCGACGCACAAGCCAGCCAGTATGGATCGTCGGCGCCGTTGTGCTGGGTGTCGTGATCATCAAACTCTTCCTTGTCGACAGCGCACGCGGCGGCGGGCTTGCCCGCGCCATCGCCTTCATCGGCGTTGCCGTGCTGGTGCTGCTGATTGGCTACATCGCACCGCTACCGCCGCGCAAAACCAGCGGTGCGGCGCACTCCGCCTGAAACGTTCCGGGTGACTCATGCTGAAGGTCCTCTCCTCTCTCCTCTTCTGTCTCTGCCTTTCGCTACCGGCCGGTGCCGACGAAGCGCAGCCCCCTGCACCACAGGATTTCGCCAGTGGCGTGCAAATCACGGGTGCCGATACAGGGCAACCGCTCTACCGCATCGATCTGCCGGTTGACGCGCTCTATGGAACGGCGTGGCCCGACCTGCGCGATCTACGCGTATTCAACGGCCAGGGCGAAGCGGTGCCGTTCTGGCTCCTGCGGCCTGAGCGACCTACAAGCCAGGAGCAGTCGGTTGCCCTGCGCATATTCCCACTCCCCGCAAAAACCGAAACGGGTAGCGAGGGCAAGCTCGTGGTACGTACCGACAGGCAGCAGATCGAGCTCACGCTCCCCGGAGGCGAAACAGAAGAACATCGGACCGCTGCCACGTACCTGCTCGAACTGGAGCAGGACGACTCGCGCCCCGCGCTCGCGCGGTTGCGTTTTGACTGGAAACGTACCGATACCAACTGGCAAGGCCGCGTCACGGTTCTCGGCAGTAATGATCTGTCCGACTGGGAGATGGTCGGCGCAGGCACCCTGGCCGATTTGAAATCCGACCAGTCGGGCCTGCGCATCAGTGAGATCACGCTTTCCCATTACCGCACCAAGTGGCGTTACTGGCTCGTACGATTCGACGACTCAAGCGCACCCACGCTTGCATCCGTGGCGGGTATCCACGCCGAGCAGGTCGCCAAGATCGCACCACTAGCGCTTTCGATGAGCGGCCAACGCATATCGCCCACCGAATATGAATTCGCGTTACCTCAGGCACTACCGTTGGCCGGATTGCGGATCGAACTACCTGTGATGAACGCCGTCGCCAACGTTGAGCTAGCCACGCGCAGCGCGGAAAAACACGCCTGGAGCCCGCTTGGAGCCAGCACGCTCTACCGCTTCAACGGTGATGGCGAAAGGCAGACGCAGGGCGACATCACCGCGGATGAGCGCATCGTCCAAGCGCTACGGATTGTTGTAAAGGGCGCCGGTTGGGGCGATGGCCTGCCGCAGATACAAGCGCTGGTTGAGCCACGCATCGTCGTGTTCAATGCACGCGGTAAGGAGCCGTTCATCCTCGCCTGGGGCGCCCGCGCAGTCAGTACGACTGCAGCCATGCCGCCCGACCAGATACCGGGCCACGCCAATGGCAAGTCGATCGAGGACATTCCGTTCGCATCGATCGGCGAGGCCGTCAAACTTGGTGGGCCAGAGCGGCTGACCGCGCAAAGCGCCACCGAACGCCGTGCCGGCTGGCAAAAGATTGCGCTCTGGGTTGTGTTGGTCGCCGGTGCGGCGGCGCTGGCATGGCTAGCGTTGCGTCTGATCCGCGAGGCGCAGTCCGGCCAGAGTTGACGAACCCCAACCCTGCCGCGAACTTCTGAGCTGACACTCAGTTGGATAACAATCTGAAGTCACATCGAGAAAAAGATGACTAATCCATACGGGGTGCCGGAAGCACGGATCGAGGATCTCCAGGACGTCAAAGCGGAAGTCGGCGAGGTCGGTCTCTTCAGAAATTCACGGATCGGGCGGCTCCGCTATCTTGCCTACAGCGTGGCCAGCGGTCTGCTGACGAGCGCGGTTCTGATAACGGTCTTGCTCATTACCGGATCGACACAGAGCCGCGGCATAGGCGCCAGTCTGGCCGGGATCCCGTTCTACGTCTCACTATCCGCCTTTCAATTGTGGCTAGCCTTTCGCCGTTCGCACGACTTCAATGCGACCGGATGGCTCGCGCTGCTGGCGATCGTCCCGCTGGCGAATCTGGTCTTCGTGCTGATTCCTGGCTCCCCCGGAGCAAACCGTTTCGGCCCGGAGCCGCCACCCAACAATTGGAAGGTGGTCCTGCTCGCTTGTTCGATCTCCCTCCTCGCCCTGTTCAGCATCATCGCTGCAGTCGCGCTTCCAACCTTTTTGGACTACCGCCAGGACTTCGGAGCGGATGCGTTCAGCTAGCTGCGCTGAGCGTGCACCGCCCTTCCGGGCGGTCTACAATCACACCCTCGACGCGCCGGGCATGACCCGGCGCGGTCACATTGCAGAACACCGGAAATCATGTCCCAGACACCTCTCGACTACACCGCCGCTGGCGTCGACTATTCCAAGATCGATCCGCTCAAAATCCTCGCGCAGCGCGCTGCCGCCAATACGTCAGCCAACCTTGCCGTGCACAACGTCAGCGAGATCGCCGCCTCACGCGGCGAATCAGCCTACGTGATGGATGTCGGCGGGCTCCTGATCGCCAGCATCACCGAATGCCTCGGCACCAAGGCACTAGTGGCCGACGAGGTCCGTAATCTGACGGGACGCACCCACTACGACACCATCGCGCAGGACACGATCGCGATGGCGGTCAACGACCTGATCACAGTCGGCGCGACACCGCTTTCGATCCACGCCTACTGGTCGGCGGGTGGCAGCGAATGGTTCGCCGATGCGCAACGCATGGAAGACCTCGTCAATGGCTGGCAGAAGGCCTGCGACGTGTGCAAGGTGAGCTGGGGCGGCGGCGAGACACCCGCGCTGGCAGGTGTGGTGGAAGCGGGCCGCATCGACCTGGCCGCGTCCTGCGTCGGCATCGTCAAGGAACGCTCGCGGCTACCACTGGGCGACACCCTCAAAGCGGGCGATGCAATCGTGATCCTCGCCTCCAGCGGTATTCATGCCAACGGCGTCAGCCTCGCACGCAAGCTGGTCGATCGCCTGCCGGAAGGTTACGCAACGAAAATTTCTGATGGCCGCCTGTACGGTGAGGCGCTGCTCGACCCAACCGTGCTTTATGTGCCGGTGACCGAAGCACTCTATGCCGCAGGCATCACCCCGCACTACTGCGCGAACATCACCGGCCACGGTTGGCGCAAGGTGATGCGGCATCCCGCCGAACTCACCTACCGCGTGCACACGCTACCCGACGTACCACCAGTGCTGTCCTTCATCCAACAGCATGCCGGCATCGACGACCGCGAAGCCTATGGCAGCCTCAACATGGGCGCAGGCTTTGCGATTTTCGTCGCACCGGAACAGGCCGACGAAGTGGTGAAGATTTCGCACAGGCTCGGGATCAAGGCGTGGAATGCCGGGGTGGTGGAAGCAGGTCCCAAGCGCGTGGTGATCGAACCGCTGTCACTGGAATACGGCGCGGACGACCTGCACCTGCGGGCCTGAGCGCAGGCAAGCATACCGCCACCGGTTTGGCCGATTCATGCGTCATCACCATTGCCGCCCTTGCACTGAACTTCGGCCCTTCATCGATCGCTACTGGAGCTGGGAAAGTGCTGACGGATTGGTACCGCCGCTATTGCCGTTGATGCCCGGCCCCGGCGGAATGGAGGTGTTTTTCCACTTGGGAGAACCCTTCGTCTGCCAAGCGACCCCATGCAGGCCGGGCGGACCGCTCCCCTCCATGCACACAGTGTGTATTCGTCGGGAGCCTGCGCCCCTTTCGGTAAATCCAACCAGCACTTACTTCATCGCCGTACGCATTCGCGCTGGTGCGCTCCCGATGCTTACGGACATCCCCATCGTTTCGCTCACCGACCATTTCGTGCCGGCAGAGGAAATCTGGGGAAACGCATGCCGCGCACTGTTCGAACGGCTAGCCATCGCACCAAACCTGGCTGAGCGGATTTCATTGCTTGACGCATTCTTCCTCGCTCGGCTTCGGCCTCACTCACGCTGCAAGGAAGTCGGACGGGCGATCCAATTACTGCAGACCGGACAGCATCGGATCGCCGACCTCGCCCAAGACGTCGGTTTCGGCATCAGGCAGTTCGAGATACGTTTCCTGAACGCAACCGGCTCGTCGCCCGTTCGCTTCCGCCGCCTTGCGCGTTTGCGCCGCTCCATTCGAACCTTGTTGCTTGCGCCCTCGAGTTACTCACTGACGGACCTGATTGACCCTGCCTACTTCGATCAAGCGCAGCAGACCAGAGAGTTTCGTGAACTAACCGGCTTCAGCCCCAAGGAACTGCGGCGTCAAGCGCTTTCCCATGCGCATTTCTACAATTCCCCGTGGAACGATGGCGCGAGACTGAGCACTTCGGTAACGACTGGAGAACTCGATGGAAAAGCTGGTTGATGCACTTGTGCGTGTCGGAACGAGCACATTTACGGCCCCGGAATATCGACCCGGCATCGTTCGTCACATCGTCCTGTTCGAGTTCGCAGACGAGGTGAAGCAATCCGAACGAGATGACGCAGTGCAACGTTTCCTTGCCCTCAAGGAAACCTGTCTGCGCAATGGCGTGCCATACATCCTTTCGATCGAATCAGGCGTGCAGTGCAGCGGCGAAGGCGCAAATCAGGGATTTGAACACGCATTCCTGCTCACGTTTGCGTCGGAAGGCGATCGGAACTTCTATGTCGGAGAGCCTGTTGTGGGCGATCCACGCTTTTTCGACCCAACACACCAGGCCTTCAAGATGTTCATCGGTCCGATGCTGAAGAAGGTGCTCGTGTTCGACTACGTTGCCCCGTCCAGCACCCAGTAGCCAGAAATGCACCGAGTGCGTCGGACGAGGGGTATCGTCACCGCAAAGAAGGATAAGGCGGTCAGTCAACGCAGAAGGGCAGGCCCAAGGGCCTGCCCTTCTGCGTTCGCAATGAAAATTATTCGACGCCCTGCGAATGCAGGTATTCGTCATACGTGCCACGGTAGTCGACAACCTTGCCGTCGCCCTTGATCTCGATGATCCGGGTAGCCAGCGACGACACGAACTCGCGGTCGTGCGAGACGAAGAACAGCGTGCCTTCGAACTTGTCCAGCCCGGCGTTGAGCGATTCGATCGACTCCATGTCCAGGTGGTTGGTCGGCTCGTCCATCAGCAGCACGTTCTTGCGCTGGAGCATGAGCTTGCCGAACTCCATGCGGCCCTGCTCGCCACCAGAGATCACGCGCAGCGACTTCTTGACCTCGTCGCCCTGGAACAGCAGGCGGCCGAGCGTGCCGCGGATCAGCGTCTGGGCATCGTCGCCGTCGTAGCCGCCTTCGCGCACGAAGCGCGAGATCCAGTCGGTGAGGTTCTCGTCGCTGTCGAAGTCGGCCGAGTGGTCCTGCGCGTAGTAACCCAGCTTGGCCTTTTCGGCCCACTTGATCGTGCCGCGCTGGGGCTGCAGTTCGCCCATCAGCAGTTTCATCAGCGTGGTCTTGCCGACGCCGTTCTCGCCGATGATCGCGATCTTGTCGCCCGCGTCTGCCGCGAAGGTGAAGTTCTTGATGATCGGCTTGCCGACTTCGTAGCCGAAGCCCAGGTCCTCGATCTCGACGGCCTGGCGGTGCAGCTTCTCACGCTCGTCGTAGTCGAAGCGGATCCACGGGTACTGGCGGCTCGAGGGCTTGAAGTCGTCGATCTTGATCTTCTCGATCTGCTTGGCGCGGCTGGTGGCCTGGCGCGCCTTCGACTTGTTGGCCGAGAAGCGGCGCACGAATTCCTGCAGTTCGGCCACGCGTTCCTTGGCCTTGGCGTTCTGCGCGGCCTGGCGCTCGCGTGCCTGCGTGGAGGCTTCGAGGTAGTCGTCCCAGTTACCGGGCCAGATCTGGATGCGGCCGTAGTCCAGGTCGGCCATGTGGGTGCAGACCTGGTTCAGGAAGTGGCGGTCGTGCGAGATGATGATCATCGTGCTCTCGCGGTTGTTGAGCACCTCTTCCAGCCAGCGGATCGTGTTGATGTCGAGGTTGTTGGTCGGCTCGTCGAGCAGCAGGATGTCCGGGTTGGCGAACAGCGCCTGGCACAGCAGCACGCGCAGCTTCCAGCCGGGCGCGACTTCGCGCATCGGGCCGTTGTGCTGCGAAGTGGGGATGCCGACGCCGAGCAGCAGCTCGCCGGCGCGCGCTTCGGCCGTGTAGCCGTCGTACTCGGCGAAGTGCGCCTCGAGTTCGGCGGCGTGCATGTAGTCTTCTTCAGTCGCCTCGGGGTTCGCGTAGATCGCGTCCTTTTCCTGCATGCAGGCCCACATCTCGGCGTGGCCCATCATCACCACGTCGAGCACGCGCACGTCTTCATAGGCGAACTGATCCTGGCGCAGGAAGGCCATGCGCTCGCCCGAATCCAGCGCGATATTGCCCGCCGACGACTCGAGCACGCCCGCAAGGATCTTCATGAAGGTCGATTTGCCGGCACCGTTCGCGCCGATGAGGCCGTAACGATTGCCGTCGCCGAACTTGATCGAGACATTCTCAAACAAGGGCTTGGCACCGAACTGCATGGTGATGTTGTTTGCTACGAGCACGCTTGCAATCCTTCTCCTGGCAAGAAACGCCAGCCGAAATCGAAAAACCCGCGATTGTACTCCGAGCAGAACGCGATTTGCCTAAAAATTATGCAACGACACCCGCCCTGATCCCTGTACAGGCAGGGGTTGCAGGTCTCCAGTCGGTACAATTCTGACTGGCTCTCAACACACCGGATTGCGACCATGGATTTCCGCCAGAAACTCACCGCCGCCTGGACGGCCCACGATTCACTGCTCTGCGTCGGACTTGATCCAGACCTCACAAAGTTCCCGCCTCATCTACGCAACGAGCCGGATGCCGTACTAGAGTTCTGCCGCGCCATTGTCGATGCCACGCAAGACCTTGCCTGCGCCTTCAAGCCACAGATCGCATACTTCGCCGCACTTCGTGCGGAAGACCAACTCGAAGCGCTGATCAATTACATCCACGAGAAATACCCCACAGTGCCGGTGATCCTCGATGCGAAGCGCGGCGACATCGGCGCCACGGCCGCCCAGTATGCGCGCGAAGCCTTCGAACGCTATAGGGCCGATGCACTAACGGTGAACCCATACATGGGCTTTGATTCGGTCGAGCCGTATCTGGAATGGAAGGACCGCGGCCTGATCGTGCTCTGCCGCACATCCAACCCCGGCGGATCGGATCTGCAGAACCTCGACGTCGGCAATGGCCGCAAGCTCTACCAACATGTCGCCGAGTTGGTCGCGACGCGATGGAACCCCAACGGCCAGGCCGCACTCGTGGTCGGCGCCACCTTCCCGCAGGAACTGGCGGACGTACGCGGCATCGTCGGCGACCTGCCGCTGCTGGTGCCTGGGATCGGTGCACAGGGTGGCGATGTCGAAGCCACGGTCAGGGCTGGCTGCAGCACCGCGGGCGCCGGACTGATGATCTCGTCCTCGCGAGCGATCCTCTATGCAGGGAAAGACGAGGACTTCGCGAGCGCAGCAAGGCACATAGCGCTCGAAACGCAGCGCGAGATCAACCGCTTCCGGACGGCCTGACCGGCACGTCCTCCGCACCTCGGGGTCGGTCGATACCGCTGTACGAGTCGCATAGCAGTCCGAAGTAGGCGAGCACCCTAGGACCCCATGCAGGACCAAGGGGTCCTATGCCTGCATGCAACACCGCTCCAGCGGCTGGGGTGGCAGTGCTCTTCTCCCCGCATCCGCCCAGACACCAAGCCCTCAAGCAAACCCGGTCTCGCGAGTCAACCGGTATCAGCGATCTCGACCCATGCCGTCCCAGGCGCCTCGAATCCAGCGGCGCAGGGTACCTCGACACACCAAATCGAATACCGTCTGTGACGAAATGCTCTAAGGGCACGAACAAGGGCTCAAACAGGTCAGTTGCTAGTCCGAAAACCCCTGAACGAAGGTCCGCTAACGGGCCAAGGGACCGCACGCAGCCCTACATGCCCTCGTGCGACCCTTCCAACAACTTAATTCAGTTCAGGAAATCCCATCATGTCTATGAGATGGCGTTTACTCGCCTTCGTGGCTCTCTTGCTGCTGACCTCAATCGCCGTTCTATCCGGGGTGGCCTACCTCCAGATGCGCACAGAGATCATCAAGGGCGTGGATCATGAGATCGAGGCAGCTGTACGGGGCAACCGCGAAGTGATGGCGCAGTGGATCGCACAACGGCGCGATGCGATCGAAGCAACGACCGCGAGGCTCGAAACCGCCGACGATCCAGGCCCCTTTTTGATCGCGGGCAAGGACGCGGGCCGCTTCGACCAAACCTTTGTTGGCTATACCGACAAGCGGATGATCTACAACCTGGCCACCAAGAAGCCAGCCGAAGGCTATGACCCCACGGTGCGCCCTTGGTACAAGCAGGCGCTCGAGACGCGAAGCACCATCGTCACCGCACCGTATATCTCATCGAGCACCAAAAAACTCGGCATCACGGTCGCACGGCCGGTAGGCGCGAGCGCGCAGTCCGTGGTCGGCGGCGACATCTCGCTCGAAGAGGTGATCTCGGTCGTCAATGCAATCGTGCTACGCGGCGAAGGCTATGCCTTCCTGGCTACGCGTGAAGGCAAGATCGTCGCGCACCCGAAGCCCGAAACCGGACTTAAGCCGGTTACCGAAGTACTGCCCGGTTTTGATGTCGGAACGCTGCAATCAGCTGGCGACAAGATTGCGCTGCACGCATTCACGGTCGAGGGCCGCGACAAGCTCGTCGCGGTTGCGTCGGTCCCCGGCACCGACTGGGTACTGTGCAGCGTGGTCGACAAGGCGGTGATCCTCGCACCGCTCAACGCTCTGCTGTGGCAAATCACGCTGGCCGGCCTGCTGATCGCCGCGATCGGCGCACCGATCGCCAACCTCGTCCTGTCGCGTTTGCTTGCCGGCCTCTTCCGGCTGCGCGATGCGCTCGTCGAAGTATCCAACGGTCGAGCTGGCCTGATGCAGGAACTGGCCGCCAACGGACGGGATGAAATCGCCCAGACCGCCGTGATATTCAACGGTTTCCTCGAACGACTGCGGGGCATGTTCGTCGAGGTCCGCGAAAATGCGAGCGCGCTCAACCGCGACATCGATTCGCTCAACGGCGTCACCCACTCGATGGCCACCGAGTCGCACCACCAGTCCGAGAAGCTCGACTTCACGACTCAGGCGATCGAACAGATCAACGGCAGCATTCGTCATATCGCCGATAACGCACAGCAAGTCGAGCATGCCGCATACCAGACCGGCAAGGTGTCGCAGCATTCGGCCGAGGCGGTGCAGGAGCTCGCACAAGGTATCGACCGCATCTCAAGCGAAGTCGAACGGCTCGCCGGGACGCTGGGGACGCTGGGTGATCGCTCGCGCGAGATGAACTCGATCATCGGTGCCATTCGGGAAATCGCCGACCAGACGAACCTGCTCGCGCTCAACGCCGCGATCGAAGCGGCGCGTGCCGGTGAATCCGGCCGGGGTTTCGCGGTGGTCGCCGACGAAGTACGCAAACTCGCCGAACGGACGTCAAAAGCCACTGTCGAGATTGGCCGACTGATCGAGGTCACGCACGGCGACATCCAGCATGCCCTGACGAACATGAACGAGACCCAGCAGTCGGTGGCACACGGTCTCGACGCTTCGCGCAATGTAGTCACCGAAATCCAGCGAATCCAGACGGAAATCGGAGATGTCGCCGTGTCGATCCGCGAGATCGCAGAAGCCACCCGCAAACAATCGGTCGTCACCACCGACATGGCCAAGGCCGCCGAGGAAGTGAACCTGATGAACCAGCAGACCGATCAGGGAATCCAGAGCGCAACGGTCACCGTGGCCGGCCTGAATACACTCTCGGGAAAGCTGCATGGCATGGTGGAACGATTCCCGCTGTAGGGCATTTCCCATCAAGAAAAGAACGCCGGCATCCGTGCCGGCGTTTTTCATTCCGGGTCCGCCACCCACAGATCTCAAGCGGCTGGTCGCGGACTCCGTGCTCGCGCGATCACGTAGCCGATTCCGAGCACCAAGAACCACACCGGCGTCACCAGCAGCGCCCGCCGGGTATCCGCTTCCAGCCTGAGCAGGGCGATGACAAAGGCGAAGAACGCAAGGCAAGTCCAGCACATCACAACACCGCCCGGCATCTTGTAATGGGATATCTCGTGCAACTGGGGCCTCTTCCGGCGATAGACGATGTACGACAACAGAATGATCGACCAGACGAAAATGAAGCAGATCGTCGCGATCGATGTAACGAGTGTGAAAGCCTGGATCAGATTCGGCTCCAGATAGATCAGTGCAACGCCGCCGAGCAGGCAGATACAGGAGAACAGGAGGCCACGGGCCGGCACGGCTTGATGCGACAGATGCGCGAAGAACCGCGGCGCATCACCCTCCTCCGCGAGGCCGAACAACATCCGGCTGGTGGAGAAGATGCCACTGTTGGCGGACGATGCCGCCGACGTCATGACGACGAAATTGATCACGCCCGCTGCAGCAGGCAGGCCCGCCAGTACGAAGAGTTCAACGAAGGGGCTGCGATCCGGATGCACCTGAGTCCAAGGTGTCACGCACATGATCGTGATGAGCGCGAGCACGTAAAACACGATGATACGGATCGGAATCGAATTGATTGCGCGTGGCAGCGTGTGATATGGATCGCGCGCCTCGGCAGCCGCAGCGCCCACCAGCTCGATCCCGACGAACGCAAACACGGCAATCTGGAAGCCCGCAAAGAAACCGAAAATGCCCTTCGGGAACATCCCACCATCGTTCCACAGGTGGGCGAGCGACGCGCGCGCACCCGTCGGCGCGGTAAAACCGATTGTGACCATGTAGATGCCAGTAAGGATCAGGCCCACGATTGCCACGATCTTGATCATCGCAAACCAGAACTCCAGCTCGCCGAACATCCGCACATTCACGAGATTGAGGCACAGGAGCAACAGCACGCAGCCCAGCGCAGGCATCCATTGCGGTGCATGCGGAAACCAGAATTGGGCATAGCCTGCGATCGCCACCACATCCGCCATACCGGTGACGATCCAGCAAAACCAGTAGGTCCATCCGGTGAAGAACCCCGCCCAAGGGCCGAGCAGGTCGAAAGCAAAATCAGCAAAGGATTTGTATTCGAGGTTGGAGAGCAGCAGCTCGCCCATCGCCCGCATCACGAAGAACAGCATGAAGCCGATGATCATGTAGACAAAGACAATCGACGGCCCGGCCATGCTGATCGTCTTGCCCGAGCCCATGAACAGCCCGGTTCCGATGGCACCACCGATCGCGATCAGCTGGATGTGTCGGTTCGACAACTGGCGACGCAGATGCGCTTCGTCGTGGATTTCCGTCCTGTTGTTCATGGCTTGCCCCTTGCCGGCTGGGGGTACCGGCGTCGTCGAAAAAACGCGATTCTCGACCCACCCGCATCCTTCAGACAGAAGGAATTGGCGCAAAGCTCACGCCGAATGTGTTCCGACACTCCAGGCTGAGCGGGGGCATTCGGCAGATCATGACTGCACGAATGCCCGCAGGCCGAAAGCAATGAATCCGCCCCGACGAATACCTTCAGCGCAACTTGCCCCGCGAAGCCAGTACCGCCAGCACGATGCCGATCACGATCATCGGCATCGAAAGCCACTGCCCCATCGAGAGCTGTCCGGCAAGCAAGCCGAGGAAATCATCCGGCTGGCGCGCAAACTCCGCGATGAAGCGGAAGCAACCATAGCCGACCAGGAAGAGCGCGGAGACCATGCCGGTCGACCGCCGTTTGCGAGAAAAAAGCCAGAGGATCACGAACAACGCCACACCCTCCAGCGCGAACTGATACAGCTGCGAAGGATGGCGCGGCAGGCCATTGAACTGGGACAGCTGTTCCATCAAAGCTGGATTGGCAAAGGCTGCAGCCCGATCCTCGTACGCCGCTTGCGGAAAAATCACCGCCCAGGGGGCATTGAACGCCGTGATCCGGCCCCACAGCTCGCCATTGATGAAGTTGCCCAGCCGCCCGGCCGCCAGCCCCAGCGGCACCAGCGGCCCGACGAAATCGCCGACCTGCAGGAAGCTTCGCCCCGTCCTGCGGCCGAAGTACCACAGCGCCGCCAACACACCAAGGAAGCCACCGTGGAAACTCATCCCACCCTGCCAGACATAGAGAATCTCTAGCGGGTGCGACAGGTAGTACTCCGGCTTATAGAACAGCACATAGCCCAGCCGCCCGCCCAGCACAACGCCCAGAACGCCATAGAACAGCAGATCGTCGAGATCCCTCTCCTGCCAACCAGCGATCGGCCCATGCTTCGCACGCCACTTGCCAAGCACGACAAACAGCACGAAGGCCACCAGATACATAAGGCCGTACCAGCGGATCGCGAGCGGGCCAAGGGAGATTGCCACCGGGTCGAACTGCGGATGAACGAACATCGATTCGCTTTCGTTTCGTTAGAATTGGGGTTTATCGGTCGCTGGCAGAAGCCGCGGCCCAAATCGGAAGCCGGGCCGCGACAACCGCGGCCACGCACCGGATGGGTGCATCAGCGCCGGGCCATCCGCCCGCCGCACACTGCACGGCCGGTCCCGCATTCCGGAACCCATGATTGTATCGGCGACGGCGGGAAGCCTCTCGCCGGGCATCCGAACCCCTGGAGTCAGCACCATGCCCCACTATCGCTCGCGTACCTCCACCCACGGCCGCAACATGGCCGGCGCCCGCGCCCTCTGGCGCGCCACCGGGATGAAGGACGGCGACTTCGGCAAGCCGATCATCGCCATCGCCAACAGCTTCACCCAATTCGTGCCGGGCCATGTTCACCTCAAGGATCTCGGCCAGATGGTCGCGCGCGAGATCGAAGCGGCCGGCGGAGTCGCCAAGGAATTCAACACCATCGCGGTTGATGACGGCATCGCGATGGGCCACGGCGGCATGCTCTATTCGCTCCCCTCGCGCGATCTGATCGCCGATTCAGTCGAATACATGGTCAACGCGCACTGCGCCGATGCGCTCATCTGCATCAGCAACTGCGACAAGATCACCCCGGGGATGCTGATGGCCGCGATGCGGCTGAACATCCCGGCCGTCTTCGTCTCTGGCGGGCCGATGGAGGCCGGCAAGGTCATCGCCCACACCAACGGCGGCGACAAGGTCATCAAGCTCGACCTGATCGACGCGATGGTAAAGGCCGCAGACAAGAACGTCTCCGACGAGGAAGTCGCCGAAGTCGAGCGCTCCGCCTGCCCGACCTGCGGCTCGTGCTCCGGTATGTTCACCGCCAACTCGATGAACTGCCTGACTGAAGCACTCGGCCTCTCACTGCCGGGCAACGGCACGATCGTCGCCACGCACGCGGACCGCAAGGAGCTCTTCCTGCGCGCCGGACGGCTGGCGGTCGAACTCTGCCGCCGCTACTACGAGCAGGGCGACGAATCCGTACTGCCGCGCTCGGTCGGCAGCTTCCAAGCCTTCGAAAATGCCATGAGCCTTGACGTAGCAATGGGCGGCTCGACCAACACGGTGCTGCACCTGCTCGCCGCGGCTCAGGAAGCCAAGGTCGACTTCACCATGCGCGACATCGATCGCATCTCGCGCAAGGTACCCTGCGTGTGCAAGGTCGCACCGATGACGGACAAGTACCACATCGAGGATGTGCACCGTGCGGGCGGCATCATGAGCATCCTCGCCGAACTCGACCGCGCGGGGCTCATCCACCGCGACGTACCAACAGTGCATACGAAGACACTCGGCGAAGCCATCGACATCTGGGACATCACCCGTACCAAGGACGAAGCAGTCAAGACCCTCTACAAGGCCGCGCCCGGCGGCATGCCGACGCAGGTTGCGTTCTGCCAGGATCGCCGCTACGAGACACTCGACCTTGATCGCGAGACCGGTTGCATCCGTACCGCTGGCGCCGCGTACACGAAGGACGGCGGCCTTGCCGTGCTCACTGGCAACATCGCCGAGCGCGGCTGTATCGTGAAGACGGCTGGTGTCGATGAATCGATCTGGAAGTTCACCGGCAAGGCCATCGTCTTCGAAAGCCAGGAAGACGCCGTCGAAGGCATCCTTTCCGAGAAGGTCCAGGCCGGTCACGTCGTGGTCATCCGCTACGAAGGCCCGAAGGGCGGCCCCGGCATGCAGGAAATGCTCTATCCGACGTCCTACCTGAAGAGCCGCGGATTGGGCGCGGAATGCGCGCTCCTGACCGATGGCCGCTTCTCCGGCGGCACCTCGGGCCTGTCGATCGGCCACGCCTCGCCGGAGGCCGCGATGGGCGGCGCCATCGGCCTCGTGCGCGATGGCGACACGATCGAGATCGACATCCCGAACCGCAGCATCCGTCTGGCTGTCAGCGACGCAGAACTCGCCGCACGCCGCGCCGAGATGGAAGCGCGCGGCGAAGCTGCGTGGAAGCCGGTTGATCGTGAACGCTACGTGTCGACTGCGCTGCAGGCCTACGCGGCGCTGACCACCAGCGCGGATACGGGCGCGGTGCGGGATCTTTCGCAGTTGAAGCGTTGATGGATTACCGCTGAGGCGGCAACCTCAAACACGCACGGCGGCATCTCTTCGGAGGTGCCGCCGTTGTTTTTGGCGAGGCG
This sequence comes from Niveibacterium sp., assembly GCA_031555325.1. GTDB lineage: Bacteria > Pseudomonadota > Gammaproteobacteria > Burkholderiales > Rhodocyclaceae > Niveibacterium. The sequence continues at coordinate 82,041 of JAVBUM010000015.1, forward strand.
AACGAGGCGACTCAGAAGTCCGCTCGTCGGCTGCCAGCTCGCGCACCACCAGATCGGATTGCAGTGATTGCAATGATTGCACTCGCTGGTAAAATGCCATCATTGCAATCAGATCGGAGGGTTGATGATGCCAACCAACCTCGTCGTCCGAAACATCGAACCTGCTGTCGCCCAAGCCCTCAAGCTGGCGGCCGCCGCCCATGGACGCAGCGCCGAAGCGGAGCATAGGGAGATCCTTCGTGCAGCGCTTTGCCGGCCCGCCCGTCGAACGCTCAAGGAGGTCTTGGCGTCCATGCCGGATGTCGGCACGGATGAAGACTTCGACGTTCGGCGCGGCTGATGTATCTGATCGATACGAACGTCGTCAGCGAGTTACGCAAGGGCTCGCGCGCCAACCCGGGAGTACGGGCTTTCTTCGCGACCTTGGAACCCCAAGATATTTTCCTGGCAGTTCAGACAATTGGCGAAATCCGTCGCGGTCTGGAAAATATCCGCGGACGGGGCGACAAGGACCAGGCGACAAAGCTTGAGGCTTGGCTGAATGTCGTGATCACCGATCACGCGCCCCGACTCCTGGAATTCGATCTCGATACTGCGCAAGTCTGGGGAAAACTGATGTCGCCCAATCCGCAGCATCCCATCGACAAGCAGATCGCGGCTGTCGCACTGATCCACGATCTCACCGTCGTTACGCGCAACACGGCTGATTTCGATGCGACAGGCGTTCGGTTGCTCAATCCTTTCACCGGACCATAGGCCCTCAACTAAGTCGCCACCACGTTCATCGCGTGACAGAGAATCCCGAGCGCTCTTGTTTTTTACATTCAGTTTTAAGACGGCACGGCATCCGGGGCAACAGCTTAGGGCAATCTCCTGATCGCGTGCACAGCCCGTTGGCTTGCTCCCGCCACCTGAGGATGTTTATGCGTGGAGCATGATTCCGCAATCTGCAGCAAGCCAGCAGCGGGCCTCGCCCAGATCTCCCGTGCAACGCCCTCGGCGCGGAAGCGGTACTGCAACACCTGACAGGGCGGCATCTTTTGATGCCGCCCTGTCGTTTCTGGTGGAGCGATCGGTCAATCGAATCGGCGCGACGACTGCCGTGCGTGCGCTACGCGTTCATCATTTCCTTGCAAGCGCGTAGCTCTCATCGACGCGGGAAAGCACTTCCGCCATGGGCACGGAGCCATCCAGGCAAATGGTGAACCAGTACTTCTTGTTCATGTGAAAGCCCGGGAAGTACTTCGCTCCATCGACCAATGCAACGATGTCTTCTGGCCTGCCCCGCAGGTCGAGGATATCGACCACGCCATCGTCATCCAGCCCCAGCTTCCTTTTCTGCAGGACCAATAGCGCCGCGTACCACTTCTGGTTGTCTTTTCGTCGGAATATCGCGTTGTCTGGGAAACGCTCCCAGAGAAACTGAAGCTCGTCCCCGTACTTTTCTCGTGCGTACTGGATGAGCTGACGCGCACCGGGACTCTTGAACACGTCGGGTTCGAAGCAGGCTTTCGAAATCGACGCGAGCACGGCGTCGAAGCCTTCCCGAACGGCGCCCACAAACGGACCCGTTGCGTCGTGGATGCGATGGAGCACGTACAGTTCTCCCGACGAGGCGTCGAATACTTCGGCTGAAACCTTTCCTTCCCTCGTGACGGTAACGGTCATCTCGAATTGACCGTCGAGAAGGCGGGTCGACCAGGACCAGGCATTTCCTTTCTCGACAAAGCCAAAAGGGAGGAGCCGCTCAGGCATGAGCTTTCGACGCTTGAACAACGCATCCATCTCTGCCATGACACCCCGCCCTTCGCGTCGCGGAACCCGCGCTCGGCGCCGAAGCGAATGCTCCGGATCGGGGCACCATAGCAGTCGGTGGCAGCGCCTCCGGTGTCGGGGGTCAAGAACTCCGGCTCGGACTCCTCAAACGATCAACACGGCCCGAAAGTCATTGACGTTGGTGAGCGTCGGCCCGGTGACCACCGAGTCACCCAGCGCCTCGAAGAAGCCGTGGCCGTCGTTGTCGGCGAGCGCGTCGATCGGTTTGATGCCCTTGCCCCAGGCGCGTTCGAGCGTGTCGGGCGTGAGCACCGCGCCAGCGATTTCTTCGAGTCCGTCGACGCCGTCCGTGTCGCCCGCCATCGCATGCACGCGCGGGTTGCCATTGAGCGCGATGCCGAGCGAGAGCAGGAACTCGACGTTGCGCCCGCCACGACCCTTTCCGCGTACGGTCACGGTCGTTTCGCCGCCAGAGAGCAGCACACACGGCGTCGCGAACGGCTGGCCGAAGAGCGTGACCTGCCGCGCGATGCCGGCTATGACCTTGCCGACGTCGCGCGCCTCGCCTTCGATCGAGTCGCCGAGGATGTAGGGCGTAACGCCGGCATCACGCGCGACCTTCGCCGCGGCTTCCAGCGCCATCTGGGGGGTGGCGATCATGTGCGTCTCGATGTTGGCCAAACGCGGGTCGTCGGGCTTGATCGATTCGCCCTGCGCGCTTTCCAGCACGCGGCGCACGGAGTCGGGCAACTCGATGCCGTAGCGCTTCACGATTGCCAGCGCGTCGGCACAGGTGCTCGCGTCACCGACCGTGGGACCGGAAGCGATGTCGCGCAGGTCGTCGCCGGGCACGTCGGAGATCAGCAGCGTGATCACCTTCGCCGGATGGCAGGCGACTGCCAAGCGTCCGCCCTTGATCGCGGAGAGGTGGCGGCGCACGCAGTTCATCTCGCTGATCGTCGCGCCCGACTTCAACAGCGCGCGACTGACCGCCTGCTTGTCCTCGAGCGTGATGCCTTCCTGCGGCAGCGCCAGCAGCGAGGAACCACCGCCGGAAATCAGGCACAGCACCGTGTCGTCCGCCGTGAGGCTTTGTGCAAGCGCCATCACGCGCTTCGCTGCCGCCAACCCCGCCGCATCCGGCACCGGATGCGCGGCTTCGACAATTTCGATCCGCGAGCAAGGCACGCCATAGCCGTAGCGCGTCACCACGATGCCCGACAACTCGCCAGCCCAGTTCTTCTCGACAGCGGCAGCCATTGCAGCAGAGGCCTTGCCTGCGCCGATCACGACAAGTCGGCCGTGGCGATTCGCTGGCAAGCATGGTGGAACACAGTTCGCTGGCTGCGCGGCCTCAATGGCTGCGGCGAACAACTGCATCAGGAACTCACGCGGATTCATTCGACTGCTCCATCAGGTCGATCTACGGACACCGGTGACCACGACATCATCGGCAGCGTTGCAGCGTACCAAACCGGAGCATGGCCACCGCATGACGGGGCAACGCTGCGCCGCCGGCAGCGACGAATTCAGCTGTTGCATACTTGAGCGTCAGGAACCGAGAGGAGCGCCTATGAAGCCCGCAACCCATGCCGCTGCCCTGCGTACACAACGCCTGCTGCATGAGGCGGGCCTGGATGCTGGCGTCGTCGAATTCGAACAGCCGACTCGGACATCGGCCGAAGCCGCCGCGGCAATCGGCTGTACGGTTGCGGAAATCGCCAAGTCTATTGTCTTCCGCGGCGCCAGGAGCGATGCTGCGATCCTCGTCGTGGCCAGCGGAGATAACCGGGTCAGCGAGGAAAAGGTGGCTGCGCTGGTGGGCGAGCCGCTCAAGCGCGCGAATGCGGAATTCGTTCGCGACGCAACGGGCTACGCGATCGGTGGCGTGGCGCCCATCGGCCATGCTGAAACGGTACGCATACTGCTGGATACCGATCTGCAGCGCTTTACGACGATCTGGGCTGCGGCCGGTACGCCCTTTTCGGTCTTTCCCCTCGCGCCCCGGGAACTCCCGCGTCTGACTGGCGCGGAATGGCGGGACATCCGTACCGGCTGACGCCGCCCAAGACACCCCATATGAAGACCGTTGCCCTCATTGCCCACGATGGCAAGAAAGACCAGATCGTCGCCTTCGCCCACACGCACCGCGACCGTCTCGAACGCTGCAAACTGCTTGGCACGGGCACCACCAGCCGCCGCATCCGCGAAGCCACCGGACTGGCCGTCCAAGGCCTGCTCTCCGGCCCGCTCGGCGGCGACCAGCAGATCGGCGCGATGGTTGCGGAAGGCCGGATCGATCTGGTGATCTTCCTGCGTGACCCGCTGGCCGCCCAGCCACATGACCCGGACATCACGGCACTGATGCGCGTGTGCGATGTCCACGACGTACCGTTGGCAACGAACGTCAACAGCGCGCACCTGCTGACGCTGGCGATCCTGCTGGAGGACCCGGCGGGCGAATCAAGGCACCCGGCATAGCACCGGCCCCATTTTTCGGCATGGGGCTCCAGCCCAATGAAGGCACACACTTCATCCACTCTGAAACAGATTCCTGCCCTCACGGTGGCTCTCCACCCGGCGCCCGTACCCTCTTGATCATGGGCAAGCCTGAAAAAGGGGCTACGCCTTCGGACACAGGTGCCGTAATAATGGGCTCGGTCGCCAACATGCACGATCGACGGATTCGCGAGCCGGTTCACGCATCGCACACGAAAGAGCAGTTGAGGTACGCGCCCCCGCGCGTAGTGACATGGCCCAGACGAAACACCTTGAACTCATCCGCTCCGCATGGCATGCACTCTGGTCGCATGCCCGCACCAAGACTGGCACGCGGCCTTGGCTCATCGGAGCCGTTGGCACGCTGATCGCGTTGGTCGTGATGGCCGCCGTGGCAGCTACCCTCCTCGAAGAGCGCTACGACAGGCTGGAACGATCCCGTGAGCGCGCGGACAACCTCGCGGCCATCATTGCGAATACGGTCAGGATGCAGGCCGATGTCTACGACACCCTGCTGCATCACATGGTCGAAGAAGCAGAGAACCCAATGACACCGCTGTTTCCCGAGCGTGTGCATCAGGAGTTTCTGTTCGGCAAGCTACTGGTGGGTGCCCGCGAAGACGAGGCCTACATCGTCGATGAAGAGGGCAAGATCGGCGCGTCCAGCGCAACCTGGGAATCGACGGTTCGGTTGAACGATCGCGACTATTTTGTTGCACACGAGCGCAAGGACAACATCGGCCTGTACATTTCGGCACCCTTTCTGTCGCGCGTAAAAAAGGGACAGGTTTCGATCGGCGTGGCGCGAAGAATCGAGCATCCGGACCAGTCCTTCGCGGGCGTGGCATTACTGGTCATCCAGATCGACATCTTCCACCGAGTCGTCGATCAGATTGCTCCACACCTCCATGGCTCGGTCTATATCGTTCGCGAGGGTGGCGACCTCTTTGCCTGCCAGCCGTGCGGTGATCTGTCACCAGGATTCTCGCTCGCACCAACTGCTGTACAGAGTGCGGTCCAAATGGGTGGCATCACGCATCTCGATCTATTCAACCCAGAAATCCTGACCGTACAACGGGTGCCCGACACACCGCTGTTCGTAGCCATCGAGCCACCACTTGATGGGGTCCTGTCCCGCTGGCGATCCGATGCGCTTCTGATTGGATCGCTCGCATTGATGTTCAGCATTGGCATCACGGTAGGCTCCTGGTCCCTGGCACGCGCGTGGAGTGCGCGCGCCAAGGCCCAGGAAGAGCTGATGGCGCTGTCGCTGACAGACGGCCTGACCGGCCTTTCCAACCGACGAGCCTTCGACACGCAACTTGCGGACGAATGGCAACGTGCCCGGCGCAGCGGCACCGAACTGTCGCTGCTATTCATCGACATCGACCACTTCAAGCACTACAACGATCGCTATGGTCATGCCGTGGGAGATGAAGTGCTACGCAAGGTTGCACGCTGCATCGGCGCCCATGTCCGGCGCAGTTCCGACATGGCAGCACGCTACGGCGGGGAGGAATTCGCCGTCATTCTTCCAACCACCCCGGTTGCAGGAGCCGTTGCGCTTGCCGAGAGAATCCGTACCAGTACCCGTAACCTCAATGTGGTCAACAGCGGCAGTCAGACCGGGCTGGTTACGATCAGTATCGGTTGTGCCACCGCCACGCCCCATGTCGGCGGCAGCCCCGAGGCACTTCTCGAAGCAGCCGACGCGCAGCTTCTGGTGGCGAAGGCATCTGGGCGTGATCAAGTTAAATCTGTCGTGCTGGACGGCATACACGTACCCCTCTCACCGGAGGATGCCGCCGAGGCCGCACGTACGGAAAGCGTGGACACCGCTCCAGAGCAGAGCCCCATTTGAAGGCGGGCACCGCACGCGCTGCGCCCGACATACGCGCCCGGGCAGGAGGGACACCGACAGCAGCCTCAGACTCGTCCCAAGCCCCAACAATCGTGCCAACGCGCAGCACGCCGCGTGAAAGGGCCTGATCGAGGCGGTTGTTCCCTGCGCATGTGGCCGGGTGCAGCACACCACTGCAGCGGCCAATACAAGGGGATTTGACGCTTTCATTTCTTTGACCTTGTGTCGTAGCAGCGGCCGGCAGCTCGCCCATCACGGCCCCTTCCGGTAGCGCTACTCAAAGCCCGCCAACGAACAGCTTTTCACCGGGCTCAGGCGGAGGTGGCGGATCGCGGTCGGATGCAATCAGCACCACCGTGCTACGCGGGTTCGTGATGTAGTAGTCCGCTGGATCCAACCGCACGAGCTCATGAGCTCGTACGAGATCCTGACCCGCAGGAAGACTGGTGTCGATGATCCGAAACCACTTGAAGCCTTGCCCTGGCGGCGGCAATTCCACCCATTCCGTTTTTTCGCTGGCGTTGAGGATGAACAGCAGGTAGTAACACCCGAGCGGCGAGGGCACCTCACCGCCATCGAGCCGGTAGCAGAGTACGCGCGCCTCGGGGTCATTCCAGCGCGGGCTACCGAGGTCGCTACCAAACCACGAGATGTCCGGAATGCCGTCGTCGTTGGAATCGAGGCCTGCAACAAACTTGCGCCGCTGCAGCACCGGGCAGATTCGCGTCAGCGCAATCAAACGCCGGGTGAACTCGAACAGCTCAGCGTTGGTTTCAACAAGACGCCAGTCGAACCAGCTGATGTCATTGTCCTGGCAGTAGGCGTTGTTGTTGCCGCGCTGCGTACGGCCCACTTCATCACCGGCAAGCAGCATCGGCGTACCCATGGAGAGCAGCAGCAGACAGAGGTAGTTCTTGACCTGCCGACAACGCAGTGCCAGCACACCCTCATCATCCGTCTCGCCTTCCACGCCGCAGTTCCACGAGTGGTTGTCGTTGCTACCGTCGTTGTTGTTCTCAAGGTTGGCCTCGTTGTGCTTGCCGTTGTACGAAACGAGGTCTTGCAGCGTGAAACCGTCGTGGCAGGTGACGAAGTTGATACTGTTGTAGGCGGATCGCCCATTGTCGGCATAGAGGTCAGCAGAACCGGTCAGGCGGTTGCCCAGGTCGGATATCTGTCCGCCATCGCCGCGCACGAAGCGCCGCACGGTGTCACGAAAGCGCCCGTTCCATTCCGACCAGTCAACCGGGAAGTTGCCGACCTGATAGCTACCCAGATCCCAGGGCTCGGCAATCAGCTTCACGTGTTGCAGGAGCGGGTCTTGCGACACCACATCGAAGAACGAGGCGGTGCGCGCAAAACCACCCGCGTTACGCCCAAGCACCGAGGCCAGATCGAACCGGAAGCCATCGACATGCATGTGCCAGACCCAGTAGCGCAGCGAATCCATGACCATGCGGATCACCGCAGGACTGGAAAAATCGAGATCGTTCCCACATCCGGTGAAGTTCCGGTAATAGCGCCGCGGCTGGCCGTCGTGCCCCGTCAGGCTGTAGTACTCAGCATTGTCGAGGCCGCGGAAACTCATCGTCGGCCCGCGTTCACTGCCCTCGGCCGTGTGGTTGTAGACGACATCGAGAATCACCTCGATATTATTTCTGTGCAATTCACGCACCAGTGTCTTGAACTCATCCACCGCGCAGACCGACGAGCGCAGCGTGCTGTACGTACTCTCCGGCGCGAAGAAGGCGATGCTGTTGTAGCCCCAGTAGTTCGTCAGCCCCTTTTTTTCGAGAAAGCTTTCGTTGCAGCGTTCGTGAATCGGCAACAGCTCGACCGCATTGACGCCCAACTCCTTGAGGTAAGGAATTTTCTCGATGAATCCGAGATATGTACCCGGATGCTTCACGCCCGATGAAGGATGCGCGGTGAAGCCCTTCAGATGCGCCTCGTAGATGATCAGCTCTTCGAACGGAATACGCGGCGGACGGTCGGCGTCCCAGTTGAAATAGTCATCGATCACCACGGCTTTCGGCACGACAGGCGTGGAATCACGCGTATCGAACGAGAGATCAAGCGCGGGCGAATCAGGCTGATAGGCAAAAAGGCGTTCATCACCTGCGTGGAACTTGCCCGTCACTGCCTTTGCATAGGGGTCGAGCAGTAGCTTGTTCGCATTGAATCGCCTGCCGTATGCAGGCGAATAGTCGCCATCGACCTTGTAGCCGTAGCTCTGTCCGACACGAACCCCTTCGACGAACACATGCCAAACGTGGCGCGTGCATTCGGTGATCTGGATAACATCGGTCGGCTCGCCATCCGGCGCATCGAACAACAGCAGGAAGACGCGCTTCGCGTTCTTCGAGTACAGCGCGAAGTTCACCCCGTCGCGCCGAAGATGCGCCCCGAGCGGGAAATACTCACCCTTCGAGATCGTGCGTTGCGTGCCGTGTACAAGCCCTGCCGCCATGATCTTGCCTCCGGGACCGATCCGTAGCTTTTCATTCTACGACCGGGGGCGCGGCGAAGCTGTAACCTGTGACTCTCCCGCACAGGAGACTGAAAACGGGTCTGAGACTCAGAACGGCTGCGGCAGCATGCCCCGGCTCAAATCGGACCTACTGCCGCACGAACGATTAGCTCTCCACCCTGGCGACACCACCCCGCACCGAAGGTTGGATACCCGAGTCTAGTGCCCTATCAGCGCCCGTCCCCACTTCGCGCAGCAGGAAATATGACAACGCAGGGATGAGTATCAATGCACCCAGCATGTTCCAAACGAACATGAATGTCAGCAGGATCCCCATGTCCGCCTGGAACTTGATCGGCGAGAACGCCCACGTCACGACACCCGCAGCAAGGGTGACGCCCACCAATGCAACAACCTTTCCGGTAAACCGCACGGCGTACCGATACGAATCACGCAGCGATGCCCCCGCCCGCTGCTTCGCGAGCTGGATCGACAGCAGATACAGCGCGTAGTCGACACCAATGCCAACACCCAGCGCAATCACCGGCAGCGTAGCCACCTTCACCCCCATCCCGAGCGCCACCATCAGTGCCTCGCACAGGATGGACGTAATCACCAGCGGCACCACCGCGACGATCACCGCACGCCAGCTACGAAAGGTAACGAAGCAAAGCACCACGACGGCGGCATACACGTACATCAGCATCGAGAAATTGGCCTTCTCCACCACGATGTTCGTCGCTGCCTCAACCCCTGCGGTGCCCGCTGCGAGCAGGAACTGGTGTTCCGGCGTGCTGTGCGCCGCAGCAAAATCTTCGGCTGCCTTGACCACGCGCTGGAGCGTTTCGGCCTTGTGGTCAGCGAGATATGCGACCACCGGCATCACCGAACATTCGGTATTGAAGAGTTCGGGATTGCTGGTCTGTGCCGTACGCGCGGCGTAGTTGAGCACGTCCTGGTTCGGCGAAATCGACAGCCACTTGCTGCTGCCCTCGTAGGAGCCGGCGGTGATCTTGCGCACCGCATCCGCAAGCGACACCGTCATCTGCACGCCCGGTACCTGTTGCAACGTCCAGCCAAGGCGGTCGGTCTCGACGAGCGTCTGATAGGCAAGGCACCCCTCAGCTGGCGTCTTCACGATCACCGCGAACTGATCGGAAGATAGCGAGTAGTGGCCGGTGATATAGGCGTTATCGAGGTTGTAGCGCGAATGCGGACGCAATTCGGACACCCCCGCATCGAGGTCACCGATCTTCAGTTGCTTACTGACGACGAAGCCCCCCACGGTGAGCACGGCTGCCAGCACCAGCACGCCGGTGGCACGGCGCCGCTCGGTGAAACGCTCCAGTACCGCCCACGCACCACCGATCTCACGCTGGTCTGCCTTCAGGCTACGTGCTGCTGCCTTCTTCGAAACACCCGTGTAGGAGAGCAGCACCGGCAGCAACATCAGGTTGGTAAACACCAGCATCGCAACACCGATCGAGGCGGCAACGGCCAGATCCTGAATAACCGGGATATCAATGAGCATCAGCACCGCAAAGCCGACCACATCGGCAATCAGCGCGGTGACACCCGCGAGAAAGAGCCGCCGGAAGGTGTAGCGCGCGGCCACGAGCTTGTGCGTACCGCGTGCCACATCCTGCATGATGCCGTTCATCTTTTGCGCACCGTGAGAAACACCGATCGCAAAGACGAGGAACGGGACGAGAATCGAATACGGATCGAGCTCGTAGCCGAGTTTCGCCACCATACCGAGCTGCCACACCACTGCAATCGCCGAACAGACAAGCACCAGTGCAGTACTGCGCACGCAGCGCGTCCAGGCAAAGATGATCAGCGCAGCAATCACGGCAGCGACAACGAAGTACACGATCATCTGGCTAAGCCCGTCGAGCAGGTCACCCACGACCTTGGCAAAGCCCACCACATGGATATCGACGTCCGCACTTTCATGCTTGCCGTTGTACTTGGCACGCACGCTTTCGAGCCGCTTCGCCAAGTCCCACGAGTCAAGTACCTTGCCGCTCGCATCCTTGTCTACCAGCGGCACAAAGATCATCGAGGACTTGTAGTCGTTACCGACCAGGCTGCCGAGAATCTGTGCACGTGCGATGTTCTGGCGCAGTTGCTCGATGTTCTGCGGCGTGCCGGTGTAGTTGTCCGGCATCACCGGGCCACCGGTGAAACCTTCTTCAGTCACCTCGTTCCAGCGCACGACCGGCATCCACAGCGACTTGACGTTTGACCGATCGACACCGGGCGTCAGGAACAGCTCATCGTTGATCTGCTTGAGCATCTGGAGATAGGCCGGGTCGAAGATGTCGCCCGACTTGTTCTCGACCACCACCCGTACTGCATTGCCAAGGCCCTTGAGTTCGCCACGGTACTCAAGGAAGTTCTGGATATAGGGGTGGTTATGCGGAATCGTCTTTTCGTAGGCGGCGTTGAGCGTCAGCTTTGTCGCTTGAAGCCCCAGCAGCACCGTGGCGATCGCACACAACACGATGACCGCCAGTCGGTTGTTGAAGATCAGTCGCTCCAGGCGCGTGCCCGAGCGACGGTTGAATTCCCTGACATCGCTGATGGTCAGCAGGCTGTCACTGGAATCTTTCGTCACCATCGTCGTCCCCTGCCGTTTCTTTTATTTGACGGATTCCGCCCGCACACCACCCAGCCCCGCGAGCACGACGCCACCCTTTGTTTCCGCGAGCGCAAAGATCGGCGCCACCACTGCGGTCTTCGTCCGGCGAAGGCTCGCACCAGCGTCGGAGCTCACGAAGAGATGCCCGGTCTGACTCGCCAGCACGACGGCTCCATCACCACGCACCACGCCGCTTGAAATTCCCGCATCGACACCCGTCTCGACCTTGCTCCAGTTCGCGCCGCCATCGGTCGTGCGAAACACATTGCCACGCAGTCCGAAGACGATCGCCGTGCTAGCCGTACCCACGACACCAAACAGCGTGCCCTGGTAGGGAAGCGCAACCTGCACAAAACGCTGCCGTGCCGCATCGAGTTTGAGCACGAGACCCTGCTCGCCCACGATGAACACACCGCCAGCCGCCGGACGGATCGAATACAGATGCAGCGCGTTGGGGTTGTCGATGCGATCGGACCACGGCGTCCAGCTCTGGCCACCGTCCTCGGTTCGCAGGATCAGACTGAATGCACCAATGACAAAGCCATGCTTCGCGTCCTCGAACCATACGTCGAGCAGCGGCTTGTCAGCGCCCTGCTCCGCGAATGCTTCAGCATCCCGTGCGACACGCTGTGCGGCTTCGTCCGTGGACTGTGCGAGCTTCGCGTAGTGGTCGCGCATCAGCGCGCCAATGCGCTTTCCATCCAGTTGCAGAGTCCATGTCGTGCCGCCATCGCTGGTATGCAGCACCACACCTTCATGACCCACTGCCCACCCCTCCGTCGGGGTCGAAAAATACAGCGCGACGATATCGGAGCTGACCGGCACCTCTGCCTGCGTCCAGGTCCCGCCATCGTCGGAATAAAGGATGTGCCCGCGCTGGCCAGCGACGATCAGACGCCCGCCAGCGGAAGCTGCGGCATTGAGTGGCGCGCGGAGTGCCAGCGCACTCTTTGCGGCGTGAACTTCAAGCGGCCCCTGAAATGCCGGAGAAGGCGCGGCAGCCACGGTGGCCACGACACATCCGGCAAGGAGCGTCAGCAAGTGCTTGTTCAATGGTGTTGCTCCGGAAGGGGAAACGCAGCCGCGCGGCAAAGCCGAGAACTGTGCAAGGCATCGCCCGTGAGACTTGCCTTGCACATCGGGAATCCTCGCGAGCAGCCCGAGGTTCAAGAGAGAAGCACAACCGTAGTCAGGTACGGCCAAGCATCACGACTTCAAACTCGGGCTGCGCAGCGGGACGATTCGCTGCTTATCTCACGCCGCGGCCGGCTAGAACATCCGGTGACCATTCGGCATCCGACAGTGCCTTGTCGCTCTGCTGCATGCCGTCGCTACCCGGCAACATATGGACGTAGTAGCTGCCGTTGATCAGGTCGTAATGTCCACTACCCGGGGTTCCCGGTGCCGGCACGTCGTATGATGGTGCCATGAACGAGAAGCCGACACGCCAGAGTTGACCGCGGCCATCGTAGGCATCGCTCCCTACCGCAATCCAGCTGTCCTCATCCAGATAGAACACACGGCGTTGGTACACGTGGCGCTTGCCTTCCTTCAGCTTGGCCTCGACCACCCAAACGCGGTGCAGTTCATAGCGCATCGCTTCCGGCTTGATGAACTTCGGCCCCAGCTGTGCAACGATGTTGTCGCTGTACATGGTGCGATAGTTGTTGTAGGACACGTACATTTCGCGCTTGCCAATAAGCTTGAAATCAAAACGGTCCATCTTGCCGTTGAAGAGGTACACATCATCGTAGGTCGACGCACCAGCCGTACTGGGGTTCGGCGTATCGTATGCAATGTCGGGCGCCAGCCGCACGCGGCGCTGGCCCGGCAGGTACTGCCAAGCACGGCGATCACGCACCGACAGGTCGATCGGCTCGACGAGCATGAGGGCCTCTCCGGCGCGCCGCGCAGGTGCGGTGTAGAACGTCCGCATTTTCGAAAACAGTTCCGTTTCCGCCTTGCCCGAGTTGTAGTACGGCCACTCCTGGTAATACTGCCCCTGAGATGCAAGCGTCGGTTTGCCAGACGCATCGACGTTGTAGGCGCTGTACTTCGGCATCAGGATCGTCTGGCCGGTAAAGCGCGTGAGGTGGTTCCACATCGCCTCATAGCCGCTCTTCGGAATCGGAAAGGGCACGCCATGATGTGAAACGGACATCGATAGCCCGTCCGGCGATATCTTGGCAGTGGTCGCATTCTTCTGCGTGGCATCGAGTACGTACTTCGGGAAAGCCACCGTACGGTGCGACGGGTATACGTCGATACGATAGTCAGGATAGGCCTTCATCATGGCCTTTGTGCCGTCCGACAGGCGGTCAGCATACTTGTCCATGTTTTTGGCATCGATCGAGAAGAGCGGCTTTTCATTCGCGAACGGATCCGGGCGGACGCCTTTGGCTTTGTTGAAGCCGGCCGGTGGTGTAGTCAGGCCACCGGTGTATTCGGGGATCGAGCCATCCTTGTTGCCGGCCTTTTCGGCGCCGACGATGGTCAGCGTGGTGCCAAGCTGCTTTGCTTCGTCCGCGGTCACCGCGGCATGGGCGGCGCCTGCGAGCATCAGCCCGGCGCCGACAAGTGCTTTGAGTATCGGATTCATGTTGTGCCCTCTCAGAGAGTGGTCTTGAAGGTCAGGCCGAGGAAACCACGATCGCTGATCAGCGACGGCGTCCCGTTGTAAGCGGTCAGCGCACCGGTCGTCGGGCTCGTAGAGTATTCGCCGAAGTACTGCACGTACTTCAGATCGAAGCGGTACTTGCTGTACAGATCGAGCCCCAGGCCGATCGAGTAGTTGCCAGCATCCTTGTTACCACCCGATAGCACGGCGGCATTGCCGTCGAGACCGTAGGAAACGGTGAGCGGCAGAAACAGGTCGGCCCCCGGGAACACCTGGTACCAGACCGGCGTCAGGTTGACGGCAAGTTGCGTCGCGGTACGACTGACATGGTCGATCGCGGTGTAACTGGTACGTCCCTTGAAGTAAGCCTCTCCCTGATTGACCTTGGTCCAACCACTGGTCGTGAGTTCGACCGCGTAGTTGGCCGAATCGAAGAGCGGCGTAGAACCCAACACACCCACCCCGTTGAGTACGAGGTGCCACGTATCGCCACGCGCACCACCGGTCTCACCTTCTGCAAGCCGCGTGGCAACCGGCGCCGCTTCGGAGAACAACGGCATGTTACGGCGATAGGACACATCCATGCCGACGGATACGCCGCCGATCTGCTTGGCGAGGCTCACGCCGTACAGATCAATGTCTGATCCATACGCAAGGAAGTACTGGCGCGACGCAGCCCGCGTCAGGACCTGAGGTAGCTTGTCGGAGAAATTTCGGTAGTAGAGGCCAACCGTGCCATCAAGCCACTCGGGGCTCCAACGCGCGGACATACCCCAGTCGCCGCTGTCCTTCGGCGTCACGTCCTCGCCGTGCATCAGACGGACGAACTGGCCGTTCGGCAACACCGAGATCAGTGAATCAGCACCTTCCTGAAGCATGTCCTGCGCGCCAAAGTAGGTGCCAGATTCCGGCATGCGCACGCGCGCCCACTGGAAGTAGTACTGCGCACCAAACGACAGCGTGTCGGTGGCCTGCAGCTGTGCCGAGACCTGCCCAAGCGGGCGATACAGTTCCTTGGCTTCGATGCCTGGCGTGGCCGCACCTTTGGCGAGATCAAGCGGCGCCTGCGCATACGTGATGCCGTGGATCGCGCCACCCGAGAGCAGACCCTCACCCCAGTTCACCGTATGACGGCCCGCCCGCACCGACAGCGGCACACCGACGTCAAAGCTACCGAACACGAAGGCATCCATCAGTTCGCCCGAGGGGCCGCGATAGAAACGCTTGTTGTGATCCGACAGACCGAAGGCCGGTGCACCGTTCTCGATATTGTTCTCGGTCGCGAGCGAGGTGTTGTCAAACCCGTGCGCATAGGCGTCGTCGTACCAGGCGATACCGCTGACGCGGAAACCGTACTTATCCTGGAATACGAGGTCGAACTCGGACAGCAGGTCGAGACGGTTGGTGACGATCGAACCGTTCTTGAAATTGCGATCGCCATCGTCGAAGTTCACGTTCTTCAGGATGGCTGAATCCTGACTCTGAACCCGCATGCCAAGGTTATAGCGGAACGTATTGTCCCAGCGGATTTTCAGATCCTCGTTTCCGGTATCGATGTCAAATGCATTGGCATTGCCGATGCACGCAGCAGCAGCGGCCACCGCAATCGCGGTGCGCCGGATGCGGCCCTGGAAATCGTGATGCGAACAGCTTGTTGTCATGTCTCCTCCCAATTCTTCCGTGCCATTTATTCCTACGACCTTCCCGCGCGTTAAGCCCTATGCACTCGCCTCCCCGTACTGGTATCTGGTAATGCGGGCGCCACCGCGCGACGGCGCCGCACGCTTCAAGCAAGCACTTCCGAATATCGGTCGAGCTGGTAATCGGTATCGCCGAGCAGTGGATCGATCATGGTCAGGCGCTTGAAGTAGTCGCCCGCGGACAATTCGTCCGTCATACCCATGCCGCCGTGGAGCTGGATCGCCTGCTGGCCGACGTAGCGGCCCGCCTTCGCGACGGTGATCTTTGCGCCGGCCAGCATCCGCTGACGCGCGGCGGCGTCCGCTTCATCCAGCGCCTGGGCGGCGACGTAGACCATCGACAGCGCGATTTCCTTCTGCACCAGCATGTCGGCCATGCGGTGCTGCAACGCTTGGAACCTGGCCAGCGGCACGCCGAACTGCTTGCGCGTGGCGAGGTACTCGGCGGTGACTTCGATGAGCTTTTCCATTGCGCCGGCGGACTCGGCGCACAGCGCGGCCGTGCCCCAGTCGATGCCGTGCTGGAGCGCTGCGAGCCCCAGCCCTTCGGCGCCGAGCAGCGCCGAGGCGTGCAGCTTGACGCCGTCGAGCTTGAGGTCGGCGGCGCGGTGGCCGTCCATCGTCGGGTACGAAACGATCGCAAGGCCGGCCGCATCGCGCGGCACGAGGAAGAGCGAGATGCCATCCGTGCCTTCGAGCTTCGCGCTGACGATCAGCGCATCAGCCGCGGCGCCGTGCCATGCGAGCACCTTGGCACCGTCGAGCACATAGCCTTCGCCATCGCGGCGCGCACGCGTGTTCACCGCGAGCGGGCTGAAGCGGCTGTGCGCTTCCAGGTAAGCGACCGCGACGATGCGTTCGCCCGCAACCATCAGCGGCAGCCAGTCGTTCTTCTGCGCCTCGGAGCCCGCGGCTTGCAGGATCGCGGAGGCGATCACCGCGCTCGGCGTGACCGGCTCGCGCATCAGGCCGCGGCCGAGTTCGCGCTGCACCGCGATCAGCGTCGCGGGCGATTCGCCGAAGCCGCCGAATTCGTCGCTGACGTTGAGGCCCAGCACGCCGAGTTCGGCCAGTTGCGCCCACACGGCCTTGTCGACACCCGCCTCGCCACGCGAGATCTCGCGGCGCTTTTCAAAGGTGTAGTCGGTATCGATGAAGCGACGCAGGCTGTCGGCCAGCATCTGCTGTTCTTCGGAGTAGATGAAGTCCATGTCGTGCTACCTCAGAAGCCGAGGATCGCCTTGGCGATGATGTTTTTCTGAACCTCGGTGGCGCCGCCGTAGATCGAGGTCTTGCGCATGTCGAAGTAGGTCGAGGTTGCGGGTGCTGCCCACTCGGGGCCGCTCACCGGCTGGGTCGTGCCTTCCTTGAGCCACTCGGGCTCGTACGGCCAGCCGTGCGGGCCGGCGAGCTCCATCTGCAGCATCGCGACGTCCTGCTGCAGCTCGGAGCCGCGGATCTTGAGGATCGAAGCCTCCGGGCCGGGCGTGCCGGCGGCGGCCGTGGCCACGCGCAGCAGCAGCATCTCGAGCGCCGTCGTGTCGATCTCGATGCGCACGATGCGGTCGCGGATACGCTGGTTCTCGATCAGCGGGCGACCGTTCTCATCCGTCGTGTTCCGGGCGTAGTGCTTGATCTGCGCCAGTTCGCGCACGCAGTGGCCGATGCCGGCGATGCCGGTGCGCTCGTGGCCGAGCAGGTACTTGGCGTAGGTCCAGCCCTTGTTCTCTTCGCCGACGAGGTTTTCGACCGGCACTTCCACTTCGTCGAACCAGGTCTCATTGACGTCCGCGCCACCGTCCAGCGTCTTGATCGGGCGGACAGTGACCCCTTTGCTCTTCATGTCGATGAGCAGCAGCGAGATGCCTTCCTGTTGCTTGGCTTCGGGATCGGTGCGGACGAGGCAGAAGATCCAGTCGGCCAATTTCGCCATCGAGGTCCAGGTCTTCTGGCCGGTGACGATGTACTTGTCGCCCTTCTTCACGGCGCGCGTCTTCAGCGACGCGAGGTCCGAACCCGAACCCGGCTCGGAGTAGCCCTGACACCAGAAGTCCTCGACCGCCGGAATGCGCGGCAGGAAGCGCTGCTGCATCTCGGGGCTGGCGAATTTCTGCAGCACCGGGCCGATCATCGTGAGCCCGAAAGGCAGCAGTCGCGGCGCACCCGCGCGGCCGGTCTCGATGTCGAAGATCAGCTTCTGCAGCGCGTTCCAGCCGGTACCGCCGAATTCCTTCTTCCAGCCCGGTGCGCCCCAGCCGTGTTCGGTCAGGATGCGGTGCCAGCGCACAAAATCCTCACGCTCGAGCCGCTTGTGGCCGAGCACTTTCTCCCGGATGTCCGCCGGCAGCTTGGCTGCCAGGAAGGCGCGGACTTCCTCGCGGAACGCTTGTTCCGCCTGCGTGTAGCGCAGATCCATGCTTGATATGCCCCTGTTGTATCCGTTGTTCAGTCGAAGCTGCGCGTCGCGACGGCAAGTTGCTCGCGACACTCGGCGACCATGCGTTCGAGGAGTTCCGCGCAGCTCGGGATGTCTTCGATGAGGCCGACGCACTGGCCGGCGGTGACGATGCCGCCATGCACGTCGCCAGCATTGAGCGCAGCGCGGCCGCGTGCACCGGTGACGAGATGACGGATCTCTTCGAACTTCGTGCCGCCGGGGCGCCGTTCCATCGTCACGACCTCGTCGGAGATCGCGTTCTTGAGCACGCGCGCCGTGTTGTGCAGCGTGCGGAAGATGAGGTTGGTGTCACGCTCGGTGGCGGAAACCAGTGCCTGCTTGATGTTGTCGTGGATCGGCGCTTCCTTCGTGGCACAGAAGCGCGTACCCATGTTGATGCCCTCGGCGCCGAGCACGAGCGCCGCAGCCATGCCGCGCCCGTCGGCGATGCCGCCCGAGGCAATCACGGGGATCTGCAAACGCTTCGCGGCGAGCGGGATCAGCACCATGCCCGGCACGTCTTCCTCGCCCGGATGGCCGGCGCACTCGAAACCGTCGATCGACACGGCATCCACGCCACTGCGTTCGGCCGACAGCGCGTGGCGCAGTGCCACGCACTTGTGGATGATCTTCACGCCTGCAGCCTTGGCCTTGGCGATGAACTCGCGCGGGTTGTTGCCGGCGGTCTCCAGCACCTTCACGCCGCTGTCAATCACCACGTCGAGGTACTGCTCGTAGGGCGGCGGGTTGATCGACGGCAGGATCGTGAGATTCACGCCGAAGGGCTTGTCGGTCATCGAGCGGCAGCGCTCGATTTCGCGAGCCAGGTCATCCGGCGTCGGCTGCGTCAGCGCGGTCAGGATGCCGAGGCCGCCTGCGTTCGAGACGGCCGCGGCCATCTCGGCGTAGCCGACCCACATCATGCCGCCCTGAATGATCGGATAGCGGATGCCAAGGAGTTCGGTGATGCGCGTCTTCATT
>JAVBUM010000026.1:0-49506 GCA_031555325.1 Niveibacterium sp.
CTGATCGAATTGCTGGTGGTGATGGCCATCGTTGCCTTGCTGCTGTCGATTGCCTTGCCGCGCTACTTCGGAGCGCTCGACAAGTCGAAGGAGGTGGCGCTTGAGGAGAACCTGCGTGTGCTGCGGGTCACGCTCGACAAGTACTACGCCGACAAGGGGTATTACCCCGAGACGCTCGATGAGTTGGTTGCGCAGAAGTATCTGCGCAGCGTGCCCGTCGATCCGATGACTGAATCGAGCCAGACGTGGATCCTGGTGCCCGTGGACGCGCAGGACATCAATGCAAAAGGCATTGCGGATGTGCGAAGCGGCGCACAAGGCGCCACCCGGGATAGTCGCGCGTATGAAACGCTCTAGGCGAGAAGGGGGCTTTGCCTACTTGTGGCTACTTCTGTTCGTGGCGTTGCTCGGCGTCAGTGTGACGGTGGCAGCGGAGCTCACCTCGCTCTTGGCGCAGCGCGATCGGGAGCGGGAACTCATCACGATCGGACGCCAGTTTCGGACCGCGATCGGGCGCTACTACGAGAATCGCGCATTGGGCGGTATCCGTGAGTACCCCGCGAGCCTTGACGATCTGCTGCGAGACAACCGAGCGCCGGGTTTGGTGCGGCACTTGCGCAAGATTTTCGTCGATCCGATGACAGGCAAGGCTGAATGGGGACTGGTCCAGATCGGCGGGCGGATCGTGGGGGTGCATTCGCTCTCTGAGCGCGTACCACTCAAACAGGATGGGTTCGATTCGGAGGAGGCGAGTTTCAGGGGGCGGCAAAAACTCTCTGAATGGGTCTTTACCTATCCGGCCGATCTCATGTTGCGTGTGGATGCCAACGGAACCCTTCGGCCCGGTTCGCTCGAACCGATCGGATCTGGCCAAGGGCGTACCATCGAGCCGCAGTCTGTGCCAAGACCGCCTCAAACCAGGTCTCGGCCATGACGTGCGGGATTTCCTATTTGCATAGCGGACTGGCGCTGCGATTTCGGTGGCGTCAAGCTGTGATCGGTGTAGCCGTCCTGTTGGGGGCGTCTCTTCCAGGCTGGTCCCAGGTGCCCATGCCTGAGGCGTTGAAAAACATCCCGCGCGCCGATGGCGTTTGTCGACCGGATTCGGCGGATGCGAAGCGCGCTGACGTCCTCGCGGCGCGCGCCGGTGAGAAGCCCGATCTGAGTTGCGGGATGACGCTGTCTGAGGCGGGCACGCTGCTGGATCGACCCGACACCGTTTTGGTCGATCTGCGTCCGGCTTCCGACTTCGCGCAATACCACGCCGACAGGGCGGTCAATCTCGATGCGGCGGCCCTGCGCAGCAAACTGTATCTTAAGCCGAAGCCGATCCTCTTGATGGGCAGCGGCAAGAATGAACGCGAGCGCTACGTCGCGTGCGGCACGCTCAAGCGGGCAGGATTCAAGCGCGTGCATGTACTGCGAGGTGGGATGCCGGCGTGGCTCGCAGCTGGAATGACCGTCGTAGGGCGCGCGCTGGGTGCAGCGCCTGTGACGCTCAGTGCCGAGGAATTGTGGGCCGAGGCGCAGTTTGAGGGAAATGTCGTTCTCCTGGGAGCTTCTCTCGGCGCTATCGAGCATCAGCTACCGTTCTCGGCTACCGTCCAAAGTTGGACGCCGGATGCGGTGAAGCGCGTGCTTGAACGCCGACGCAAGGCACTCCGGAATATCCCGCTTGCCGCAGTCATCGTGGCTGCCGGCGACGAGACGCTGACCGAGGCGCAACTATCGAGCCTGCAGCAGGCGAGCGGTGCACCTGTGCTGGTCTATACGGGGACCAACGCGGCCTTCGAGCGTGCCATGACGGTCCAAAAGGCGATCTGGACGGCGGAGGCGCGGGGGCCGAAGCAGCCCGGATGCGGGTTTTAGGCGATGCAACGACGCGACTGGTTGCGTGCCTCCCTGGCGCTTGCCGGCGGGGTCTGCCTGCCGTCATGGGCTGGATCGGCACACGAGGTACGAAGACCGTTGCGCTTCTCGCTCCTGCTCGCTAATCCGTTCTCACATGAGCTGGGCGAACAGCAGGTGTGGCTCTATCTACCGGCTGGCGCGACGCCGGTGCAGCGCCTTTTCGATGTTCAAGTTTCCGCACCACACACGCGCCAGCGCGACGCACTGGACCACACACTCTTGCATCTACGCTTTCCTCGCTTCGCGCCGTTTGCACAAAAGCAGGTGGATGTTCGCACCGAACTCATCATGCGAAATGAGCCGAGTAGTACCGATTTGCGGGAGCGACAGTCGTGGCTTTCGTCCGAGCGGTTCATCGAAAGTGATGACACGAACGTTCGCGAACAAGCCGAACGGTTGAGGGGCGTGAGCGACTGGCATACGGCGCGCGCGATCTACGAGTGGGTCGCGCAGCACATTCGCTATGCCGGCTACCTGCCCGATGAGCTCGGGGCGCGTCACGCGCTCGTGTATCGGGAAGGCGATTGCACGGAGTATGCGGATCTGGTTGTGGCGCTTGCGCGTGCGGCGGGCATCCCAGCCCGCGTGGTCGGGGGGTATGTCATCGAGCAGAGCGCAATTGTGCGCGCGCAGGACTATCACGACTGGTCAGAGCTCTATCTGGATGGAACGTGGCGTCTGGCCGACGCGCAAAAACGCAACTGGCTCACCCCTGCGGAGGATTATGTCGCGTTCCACATTCATCGAGAGGCGCCGATCAATCCGATCGGCACGGCGCAACGTTTTCGGGTCGAGGGCGTCCTGCAAGCCAGGCTGCTGTAGCACCCGCAAAGCCAGATTTTGAACTCCGAGGGCTTGCCGATATGAAAAAGTCGATCGTTCTGCTGTTGGTTTGTGCGGTGGGCTGGGCGGTTCAGACTGACTTCGGAAAGAAGCCTCTGCCTGATCTGGGCAACATCGGTTCGTTGTTTCGGCCGGGAGCCAGCGAAGGGAGAATGAAGGAGGCTGCCGCATCGGTGAAGCCAGGGGAAATTGTCATGTATGCCACGGCTTGGTGCCCCTACTGTGCTCAGATGCGATCGTGGTTCGGCCAGTACGGATTTCCCTACGTCGAGTGCAATGTCGAGATGTCGGCAGCCTGCGAGCGCGAGTGGCTGTCGCTGGGCGGCAAGGGGGTGCCTTTGGTCGTCGTTCGCGGTCAGGTGATGAGCGATGGATTCGAGGAAAGCGAGTTCCTGTCAGCATTGGAAGCGTCTTGAAAAGCGCCAGCCAAACGCGAGCAGATGCCTAAAGCGGGTGGTGGGCGCGAGAAGCATCATCGGTGGCGGCAAGCATTCGCCTAGAGCCAATGCCGAGCTGGGAGACTCCCCCTAACGGGCAGTACTGCCGCGCTTGCCCAGACTGCTGGGGCTATCCCGATCCCGGGGACGGTGTCGGAGCTGATTCATCCAGTGGCACACCGTTGTCCAAACGACACTGGCCGGGAGCCCCATTCTTTCGGCCAAGTCCAAGGCGAGCGTCAACATGGCCGCCTCGTCATCAGGCGTAATCCCGCGTGCGGCCAGTTCGGCTTTCTGGCGCCGCCACAATTCCGCCTCCTGCGCCTCGTTTAGCACGGGATGACGGCCGCGCCGCTTCGGTAGTCCAAGGAGGTGGCGGCGCAGTGCAATCTCCTGATGACTCAGCCCGAATGCCTGAACGAGCATGTCGGTGCTCGCGCCCAAGCGCAGCATGCGGTCGATGGCTTGGATTTCTTGCTCGAGCTCTTTGGTCTGGCACAACAGGCGCCGCACGATTTCGCAGTTGACCCTTATCGAGCACCACGGGACATCGGCGTTGGCCAGCACACTTGCCAGCGCCGGTTGCTTGAGCGCCTCAAGTTCGCGCTCGCCGAACCCCATGCTCAGACAACGGCGTAGCTGTCCAGCGCGGAGATCGCGCAACACCTGGGCGACTACAGCGTGGTTCAGTGGGTGAGGTTCTTGCATCGGAATGCCCCGTGCTGAGAGACGGTGTGCGGCGATCCCTGTCCTGCCAGGCTGTGTGTGCCGAGCAACCGACGCGCAAGCCGGATCAGACGAAACAGTCGTGTCAGGGCCGCGTCGCTCAACCTTGGGCGGGTTGCCGAGTCTTGCAGCAGGACTGTCCACGTCTCGGTCGGAAGGAGGGTGGGGGTTAGGGAGCCATTGGGCGGGGCACTCAGGCTGTGCAGTAGGGCGGCGACCGCGCGGCCAAACGGCGAGCGCTGCCTGGCTCGGTTGTCGACGCAACTGAAACCAATGCCGGTCTCAATCACCCGAACGGATTCGACCAACTGGGCTTCTTGTGCGATCTCGTCGGCAAGCCGGGCGATGCATCTGCGCAAGTCCTGCTCAGTGTTCTGCGACGTTTTTGGTCCCACCGAAGCTCGAATAGCCGCCACAGGCGATTGGGCGGGTTCTGGGATAGAGGTGATACTGGCGATTGAGGGGGCTGCTCGCGCCAACACGCGTTGCCGCGCGGCGGTTTCCGACAGCTCAAGCGCCAACGCGTCGTAGTCGGCGCCCAACCGCTCGGCTATCTGGCCAAGTAGCTCGTCTTGAACCCGCTGTGTGGAGAACGTGTCTTGCGCCGCATCGAACTGCGCAAGCACTGCTCGAAACAATTCGTGGAAGTCTGCGACCGGGCGCTTCCCATTAGCATGTTTTCCCCACAGCCGTTCTCCCGCCTTCCGTAGTGCCGTGAGCTTTTCGACCTGCGGCCGGCCCAGGCCGCCGTAGAGCAGATTCGGAATGGCGGGCAGCAGATACTGCACGGCGTCTTGCATGCGGCTGATATGCGGCTGCGGAATCGGATAGCCGTCGGCGGCGAGCCTCCGGGCAAGCTCCGATTGCGATAGCGTCTTGCCGACTTCCGCTTCGTAAAGTTCGCGCGCGTTCTCGATCCCGAGCGCACGCTCGATGAAGGTGAGACCGCTGTGCAGCTCGTTCTCAGCCAGATGACCGGTGAGCGCGATGATCTCGCCGCGCGCGGACCAGGGACGGAAAACACACGGAATCCGAAAGAACCGCTCTTCTTCGGTTTCGCGCCACAGCTCGCGCAGAATTGCCAAGCGTGTGTTGCCGCCGTTGCAGATGATGAAGTGAGGGTCGCCCGGGCGCCGCGTGATCGTAGGCGGCGCATTCAGTCCACGCGCGCGAATCGAGGCCTTGATCTCGTCGTAAAGCGTGTTGCGAGTCAGGCGCGGGTTTAGATCGAAGGGGCGCAACGCGTCGAGCGTGACCTCCATGGGGGTGTCGACGATCGGGTCCCTCTGGGCGTCACTGCTTGTTGGCGCTGATTGGACGGCTTTTCGCAAAGTGTGATGCGGGCGAGTCCCATGCGTCCGGATACGCGGGGTGTGCGAGAAAGCTGCGCTGGCGGGCCAGTGGTACGCTTTTCTTTTTCTTGGGAGATGCCATGGCTGTTGCATGCCGGACCTCCTGCTCTCGTCGGGTGACAGTGAGACTTTTGGCGTAGGCAGCCAGCCCGGCCAAGCCCGATCCGGTCGATGCGGTGTTCAAGTTTGCGCAGAGGAGCGAAGCGTGACTGAACAGGTCTCGGGAGAGACGCGATCTGTCATAGCATCGTGTGCCCAAGTACTAAGATGGGGCGCAACAACAGCATATGAGAGACGTGCCTGGAGCTCGCCGGAGTGGACCATCGGGGTCCGAGGCCAGACCCGAAAGGGTATGCAGCCCAACGCCCCGAAATGCGCGGTGACAATAATGGAAAACCGAGCAGGCTACGACATGCTGAGCGGCGATTTGCCCGTAGTTGCCCCGGTACAACGTACGCGATTCAGGAAATTGTCCAACTGCGCCGAAGGGGCAGCGTTCAACCGCAGCACGTAGGTCGTGAGGATGGCGGTCCGATCTGTGAGTGGTCGAGCGACGACTTCACCGGATTGAACTGGGACCAAGTGTGCGGCGCTGCAGATTCCAACGCCGTAGCCAGCGGCCACCAGCGCCACCATCAGGTCGTGTGTACTGACGCGCTCGGCGACCGTGGGTTTGGCGTTGGCGGCCTGCAACCATTGTTCCAACTGTCTGTGAAAACCTTCGCAGGTTCGCGGATGGTAAGTAATCCACGGGTAGTTGAGCGTCTGTGCGAGGGTGACGCGTCTGTTGGCAAGTAGTGGGTGGCGGTGGGTGACGGCGACGACGAGCGGGTCGCACCAAGCGGGTTCGATGAGGCAGCCTGGGGAGTCGTCTGACATGGACAGTCCTGCATCGTAGAGCCCGTTTCGCAGTCCCTTTGCCATCTGTACCAAGGAGGTTTCGAACAGATGGATGTCTACGTCTGGCTCTTCCTCCCGACAGCGCGCGAGCAGCGCCGTCAGGCGGGTTTGGGCGATCGTGTCCGACAGCGCAATGCGCAGACGCCCGCGACAACCGGTAGCGGCCGCCTTGACGTTGGCCTTGGCCTCCTCAATGTCGAGCAGGATGCGCACCGCGTTGTCGAGAAACACCTCGCCGGCCCAGGTCAGATGGATGCCACGCGGGGTGCGCTCGAGCAATCGCGCCTCCAGTTCGTCTTCGAGTTTGCGGATGATGCGCGATAGCGGTGATTGCTCGATATGCAGCCGAGCGGCCGCCCGGCCGAAGTGCAGCTCTTCGGCGAGGACGACGAAGCAGTGCAGATGGCGTGGATTCACTCCCATTCTCCCCGGTGTTTCAGCTCCCAGGGCTCTACGACTCCTGGCGTCGGTACCCATCGATACTAGGAGGAACGATTTGCGCCAACTGCGCGATTGTTGGAGTGATCGAGTTTTTGTGACGAAAATTAAAGAGTTGCCCTTGTGGGAATGTCGGCTTCAACTGCTCGATTTCCGCCACCAGCTCCAGCGGCAGATTGGGCGAGGTGCGCTCTCGGTCGCGCGAATGGTCGGTGCTTTTGCCTTTTGGCCAGGAGGAATCCGCCTCGTGCCGAGCGCTGGAGCCCCGAACGACCAGTCCCCGTGCGCAGGGGAGGGGCTGGAGCGGTTCTGACTGAACGGCTTTGTGACGAGATGGGCGCCCAGCGTCCTCAGCTTGGCGTGATTAAACGAGATTCAGGCGGGCGCGGTTTCCAGTTCGGCCACGAGCGCGCCCCAGTCGTCCATGATCTTGCGGCGCTCGTCCAGGTATTCGCTGCGCGCATAGGCCGCCACGACCTTATTGCGTTCGGCGTGGTCCAACTGGCGTTCCAACGCAGCTACGTTCCAACCACGTTCGGAGAGCAGGCTGCGTGCTGACGCACGAAAACCATGTAGCGTTTGCCGGTTTTGGTAGCCCATGCGGATCAGCATGCGACCGATGGTGTTCTCGCTCATGAAACCGTCGGCGCCGAGAGCGTTCGGAAACAGGTTCGGGAAGGAGCCGGTGAGCGTCTGGATGTCGCGTAGCGTGTCGATTGCCTGCTGCGACAGCGGAACGATGTGTGCTTGGTTTAGCGCCTTGCCGACCTTCATCCTCGCGGCGGGGATACGCCATTCCCGTGCATCAAAATCGACTTCTTCCCATCGCGCGAACCGTAGCTCTTGGGAGCGCACGAACGTTAGCAATGCCAGTCGAGTTGACAACAGCGTTAGCGGATCAGCGCTGCGATAGTCGCGAAGATCGCGCAGAAACGCCCCAAATTGGCGTCGATCGGTAAGCGCGGGGCGGTGGCGCACAGCCGGCACGACGACGGTCTTCACCAGGTCAGCTGCGGGGTTGTAGGTTGCCCGGCCGGTGGCCACGGCGTATCGGAAGATCTGTCCGCAGAGTTCGCGTAGCCGTGTTGCGGTATAGGCCGCACCGCGGCTTTCGACCTTGCGCAGCATCACCAGAACCTCCGGCGGCGTCACTTCATGAACGGGCCGGTGGCCTAGCATCGGAAATGCATCAGTTTCCAGGTGCGTCAGGGTTTTAGCAGCCGTCACGGCAGCCCACCGTTTGGCATTCACCTGATGCCATTCCAGCGCCACGGTCTTAAAACTGTTCTGCGCTGCCAGCGTTGCCGCACGCTTGCACTGCGCCTTGTCCTGCATGGGGTCGACGCCGGAACCCAGCAGGGCGCGTCCTGCATGCAAGCGCTCACGCGCTTCCTTCAGACTAACGAGAGGATAGACGCCCAGTGCCATCGTGCGGCGCTTGCCGGCGTGGCGATAGTTCCAGCGCCAGTATTTACCAGCAGGCTTGACCAGCAGATAGAGCCCTTGACCATCCGTCAGCTTGTACGGCTTGTCGCCGGGCTTTGCGCCCCGGCAGGTGACGTCGGTAAGGGCCATCTGGCGGTACCTCCCCAGAGATGCGTGGGTTGTACCGCCAAAAATACCGCCAAAAAACGCTGGCAGTCAATGGAAAACCATAGCTAACGGCAGAAACAAAAGACTCCTAAGTGATTGATTCACTTAGGAGTCTTGGCTGTCCATGGATCACCTTGGAGCTTGATTTGGTGCCGCTTGTCTGACTCGAACAGACGACCTACCGCTTACAAGGCGGTTGCTCTACCAACTGAGCTAAAGCGGCTTAGAACCCATGCAACGTAGCCGCATAGTATAACCCAGCATTGGCGAAAAGTTCGAGGTAAACTCTCAATCTTCTGTGCCAAGATGACGATACGTATACCGGAAATCTGCGTTTCAGGTGCCGTCAGCACTGGTTCCGCGAGCAGTTTTGGGTTGGCTCGTAGATTGATCCTGATCAATCAGCTTCGGGGCGCCAAGAAGGCCGTCAGGGTGCTTGTCAACGCGTAGCTGGAGTGCTGGAGCTATCCTTTGAAAGGGTTTCCCTCTGGAGATGCTTAATGAAAATAGCTGTCTTTGCAATGATTCTTGCTGGGGTGGCTGGTCCAGCATCGGCTGCTGATATGCCGCAACGTAAGGCTGGACTCTGGCAGATTGAACTTCAGACTTCGTACAGCGGTGGTCGAGCCATGCCAACCATGAAGCAGTGCATTGACGCAAAGACAGATCAGCAACTTCAGGAGCAGGGCCTTGGTGGAAGTGCCAACAAGCAGGATTGTTCCAGGCAGACTGTCGATAAGACAGGAGACGCTTGGGTAGTAGACACGGTCTGTAAGCTCCAGAACTCGACGGCGAAGACCCACGCGACAATGCGGGGCGACTTCAACGGAAGCTACACAATTGAATCGCAGACACGTTTCGATCCCCCTATAGGTGATCTGAAGGAGAGTTCCAGCAAGACAAAAATGACATGGCTGGGCATTTGTCCCGCGGGCATGAAACCTGGTGATATCAATGTCAACGGCCAAGTACTCAATGTGCTCGAACTTCAAAAGCAGCAGGGGCACTTTTCTCCTGGCGGCAAGTGACCTCAGAACAGAAGAAGCAGCTATAAGGTGTTCCCATATTCAATGATGCCAGTCCTGCTAGTGTGTGCGGTTTGCCGGACAGCCTTGGGCCAGGACCCGTTTGCTAGGCAAGGGCGATGAATGCGACATAAGTGGCGCGGCGGGTTGTATAGCTTGGGCGGTCGTTTGACTGCTCAATTCTTCTTTTTCTCAGCGCTTGCAGTGCTTCTATTTGGCCTGCTGGCTTATTTTGTGCTGGCCAAGCCGATGCTACAGCGGCTGGCTTCGTCGAGTGCGGCCAACGTAGAGACGCAGGTTTCTGAACGGATCCTTGCGGCGACGGGCGGAATCGACACGCTCCTGACCTCTGCTGTGCTGTGGGGACAATCAGGCGTACTTGATCTCGAAAAACCGGTCGCAACCACTCGGTTGATGGGCGCAGTCATGCTGGATCGCCCCTTGATTGGCGGTGCACATCTTGCCAGTGAGCGCGGTGACGAGATTCAACTCACCCAGTTCAATAACGAATGGCGGGCGCGCGTCACCCGCATGGGCAACGAACTTGGTCGAAACAACTACTGGCTGTACTCGAGCGATGCGGCACCGCGTGCCCCGGAACAAGAATTGCAGGATGACTACGATCCACGGGCGCAGCGTTGGTTTGAGGAAGGGATGCAGGCGGTTTCGGTTGTGGAAATCCGCTGGACGGAGCCATATCGCTTTCCTGGGACCGATGAGCCGGGCGTTACCGCAGTTGTTGCTTGGCACAATCCGACGACTGGACAGCGCTACATATTTGGTGTGGACTTGCTGCTGACCAATCTGTCGCGATTCACCCACGAAATCGTGGTAGGGCAGACTGGCCGCTGTGCCGTGCTTACGCTTGACGGCCGCCTGATTGGTGCGCCGCAGAATCTGCCGGCGAATTCGCCGGAGGACTTGAAGCAAGTCGCGCTCCGGACCCCAGAAGAGCTTGGACTTGAGCAGATCTCGCGCGCGTTGCGCAAGTGGCGCGAGGATGGAGGGGAACACACCGGTATCTTCGGATTCAAGGGGAGTGATGGCAAGGAGTGGTTTGGGTCGGTTCGCAGGGCTCCGCACGACAGCTTGGCGTTTCTGATCGTGACGGTCGTTCCAGTGTCCGATTTCCTGACGCTCGGGCGCAATCTGTTGCTTCCGGCGCTTGCGATCTTCCTGATCCTGAGTGCGCTCGGATTCATTGTAGCGAAGGGGCTGGCACGTTCATTCAGTGAGCCGTTGCAGCGGCTTGAAAAGGAAGCCCGGCGGATTGGTCGTCTGGAGCTGGCAAAACCTGTCGAGCTTAAGACACAGTTGGCTGAAGTCGCGCAACTAGGCGGTTCAATTGACGAAATGCGTGGGTTGTTACTAGATGCCAAACAGGATCTCGAATCCAAGGTGGCATCCAGGACCACCGAACTTGCCGAGCGGGAAGCGTATTTTCGAGCTTTGATCCACCATGCGGCGACGGGTATCACGGGCTGTGATCCATTGGGTCGGATGCTATTTCAGAACGATGCCTTCCTGCGTTGGATGGCGCCGGGGCAGGAGCTGGGCAAGGATGTTCGCTTCCAGGACCTTCTGCATCCAGAGGATGTTGCCCTCTTCGAGGGCCGGCTCGCGGCACTTGTTCGTGGACAGATTACGAGTTTCTCGGAGGTGCTGCGTTTCGGTAACAACGCAAGCGAGCTTCGGTGGGCGGAAGTCACTGTTTCGTCAATCGTCGGGAGCGATGGCAAATTCCGCGAAGGGGTCATTCTTGCCAATGACATCACCAGGCTCAAGCGCGCGAAGGAGGTTGTCGACGCTCAGCTTGCCCTAACCCAGAACATCATCGACACGATTCCGGCCGCTGTTTTCCATAAGGATCGGCATGGTCTCTATGTCGGCTACAACCGGTACACCTGCCAGGTGTTTGGTATCGGCCCGGACGAGATGCTAGGTAAGAGGGTGATGGATATCCCGATCATCCCGCTGGAAATGCGACAGGACATGGCCGAAATTGGTGATGAAGTCATTGCCAATGTGTCGCATTACGAGCGCGAGATGAGCATTGACTTCCTCGGACATGAGCCGCGCGACATGCTCTATTCGATTACGGGCTACCGCGACGCAAAAGGCGAACCAGGTGGTGCGGTCGGTGTGTTTGTCGATATCACAAAGGTTAAGGAAGCCGAACGAGCGGCGCGTCGTGCCGAAGAGGAACTGCGCAGCAATCGCGAATTGCTCGAAGGCGTGGTCGAACACAACCGTGCGCTCCTGTATGTCAAGGATGACAAGGGCGCGTATCGGCTTGTGAACAGGCGATGGGAAGAAATCGTCGGAATTGCTCGCGTAGATGTAATCGGCAAGGACGACCTTGAACTGATGCCACATGTGGCGGCGCAGATCATGGCGCATGACCGGCAAGTGCTTTCCACTGGGCAGCCGCTCGAAGTCGAGGAAATCGGACCCGATGGGCGGGTTTACTTGTCAGTCAAGTTCCCGCTACGAGACGGAGCAGGCAATTTTGTGGGCCTGTGCGGGCTTTCCTCAGACATTACGGAGCGCAAGCAGCTTGAAAAGGTTCTTGCCGACAGCGAGGCCAGGCTGCGCACCATGCTGGAAGACAGTCCTGCAGGTGTCGGTATCCTGAGTCCCGACTCAAGGACATTGTTCTGCAACCGCAAGCTCGCACAACTCATCGGGTTGCCCCGTGAACAGATTGTGGGCACGGCGTTCGACCAGTACTGGGTCAGGCCCGAAGATAGTGAGCAGACCAAGGCTGATCTTGCTGAGGACGGCGAGATTCTCGATCGCGAAACACAGTTGCGCCGCTCGGACGACTCCGTCATATGGGTACTGCTTTCCGCGCGCATGATCGAGCTCGAAGGCGGGCTTTCCATGGTTGCGTGGTTCTATGACATCACCGAGCGGCGTGCAGCTGAAGCTGCAATGCGTGAGGCGCGCGATTTGGCGGAGGAGGCCGCACGGATCAAGTCAGACTTCCTGGCCAATATGAGCCACGAGATTCGTACGCCGATGAATGCAATCATCGGCATGGCGCATCTCATCCAGAAGACTGAGTTGTCAGCCCGCCAGCGCGACTACGTCAACAAGATCCAACAGTCAGGTCAGCACCTGCTTGGCATCATCAATGACGTGCTGGACTTTTCGAAGGCAGAAGCGGGTCGCTTGGTGATCGAGCGGATCGAATTCCAGTTGCCCAATGTTCTCAATACCGTTGCGAACCTGTTGTCCGACAGGGCAGCAGCGAAGGGGTTGAGTCTTCTGTTCGACGTTGACAGCGCCGTGCCGGATAGCCTCATCGGCGATCCGTTGCGAATCGGTCAGGTGCTCATCAACTATGTGAACAATTCGATCAAGTTCACGGAAGAGGGACAAATCAGCGTCATCGTCCGCGTCATCGAAGAGACCGATAAGGATGTGTTGCTTCACCTTGCCGTGCGTGATACAGGCATCGGCATGACGCCGGAGCAGCAGGCGCGCCTGTTTGAATCATTCCAGCAGGCGGATTCTTCGACCACGCGGCGCTATGGCGGGACGGGCCTCGGGCTTGCGATCTCCAAGAAGCTCGCCGATCTCATGGGTGGTTCGGTCGGCGTTGAAAGCATCGAGGGCAAGGGCAGTACATTCTGGTTCCGCGCGAGACTCGGCAAGGGCGAAGCGCGGCGCAAGGCGCTTGAGTCGGTCGTGGAATTCGAGGGGCGCCATGTGCTTTTGGTCGACGACAACGCCGATTCGCGTGCTGAGCTGTCCGACCTCCTCGCGGCGATGGGATTTGTTGTGGGCGAAGTGTCTTCAGGGCCGCAGGCGCTCGATGAAATCGCTAATGCAGACTTGCGGGGCGAAGGGTTCGAAATCGTGTTCCTGGATTGGCGTATGCCGGGGATGGATGGCGTTGAGGTCGCCCGTAAGATTCGGATGCTGGATCTGAAGACACAACCGCGGCTGGTAATGTGTACGGCCTACAGCCGCACGGATGTGATGCAGGCGGCCGAAGCTGCTGGGTTCGACGAAATCCTGATCAAGCCAGTCAATGGTTCGACTATGTTCGATGCCGCGATGCGTGCCCTACATAGGGACCAACCCGCGAGCGATCGTCGCCGGGTCGTGGAGCCTTCGGCAACGCAACTTGCTCGAGTGGAAGGTATTCGAGGGGCACGCATCCTCCTTGTAGAGGACAACGAACTCAACCAGGAAGTCGCAAAGGCCTTGTTGCGGGAAGAAGGGCTTATTGTGGATGTCGCTGTCGATGGCAGACAGGCACTTGAGAACATTGCACGCAATCATTATGACTTGGTACTGATGGACATGCACATGCCGGTCATGGACGGTGTTACCGCGACACGAGAGCTACGCAAGAATCCCAAGTACGCGGCCCTGCCGATTGTGGCGATGACGGCCAATGTGATGGAGAACGATCGGCAGTTGTGCCTTGACGCGGGTATGAACGACCACGTCGGTAAGCCGATTGAGCCTGAGCAGTTGCTTGCAGCGTTGATCCGCTGGATTCCGTCGCGGGTACGGCTGGAGGTCGTTCCGGCTCCGGCGCCGGAACGGAGTGATGAAGACGTTTCGCCAGGGTCTGGCAAACTTGAGATTGAGGGCGTCAACGTTGCGGAGGGCTTGCGACGCGTACTCGGGCACCGCTCTCTCTACGAACAGTTGCTGCGGAAGTTTGTCGAAACCCAACCTGCCGCGATCGAAGACCTGCGTCGTGCCATTGCAGATCAGGATCGCGCGCAGGTCGAGTTGATCGCGCATACCATGAAGGGCGTAGCTGGGAATATCGCGGCTACAGGGCTACAACGTCTGGCGGCTGAATTGGAAACCGCTGTGCGGAAGGGAGCGCCTAACGAGCAGTTGACGGCCATTGGTGAGCGAATGCTGGGGCCATTTGCGGATCTGATCGAAGCGATCGACCGTGCTTTGCCTGCGGCGTCGTTAGTCAGTGACTCCGGAACGGATGGTGGTGGCAAGACCGCGAGTGTGGTCCGGCAGCTACGACGCTTGCTCGTCGACGACGATGCGGATGCGCGTGAGCTTTTCGCAGAAAACGAAGCCGCGCTAAAAGTGGCGCTTGGCAAGGCTTGTGGATCGCTCGGCGTAGCCTTGCACGGTTTTGATTTCAGCGATGCTCTCGAAATCCTGACGAAGGCAGCCGAAGAGGCTGGCATCGACCTAGAGGAACAGGAGAACCACACAGATGAATCGGCCCGATGAAGCCGATCAGCGTCAGACAATCCTGGTGGTGGATGACACCCCAGATAATCTGATCCTGATGAATGGGCTGCTTAAGCGCCATTACAAGGTCAAGGTTGCCAATAGCGGCGAGCGTGCGCTCCAGATCGCCGAAAGCGATGCGCCGCCGGATCTGATCTTGCTCGACATCATGATGCCGGAGCTGGACGGTTATGAGGTTTGCAAGCGGCTCAAGGCAAACCCTCGAACCGCTTCCATTCCCGTGATTTTTCTGACCGCGCTGTCCGAAAGCGAGGACGAGGCACATGGCTTTGCTATCGGGGCAGAGGACTACATCACCAAGCCGATTAGCGCGCCGACAGTGCTGGCGCGCGTCAAGACGCATCTGAACCTGAAGGCAAGCGCAGACTTCTTGCGCGACAAGAACGCCTATCTCGAACAGGAAGTCCGCCGCCGTACGCGTGAGATCGAGGCAATCCAGGATGTGACGATCATGGCGTTAGCATCGCTGGCCGAGACGCGTGACGCCGAGACGGGCAACCACATCCGCCGTACGCAGCGCTATGTCAAATTGCTGGCTGAGCAACTCCAGAAGAAAGAGAAGTTTGCCGACCGGCTGGACGACCGTACGATCCTTCTGATCTACAAGTCTGCGCCGCTCCACGATATCGGCAAGGTCGGGATTCCGGACCGTATTCTGCTCAAGCCGGGGCGTTTCGAACCAGAAGAGTTCGAAATCATGAAGATGCATACGACGTTTGGGCGCGACGCGATCGAACACGCGGAGGCCGAGATAGGGATGCCAGTCCCTTTTCTTGCGGTCGCGAAGGAGATCGCCTATTCCCATCAGGAAAAATGGGATGGCAGCGGGTATCCTGAAGGGCTTGCGGGTGAAGCGATTCCGTTGCCAGCGCGGCTCATGGCGATTGCCGACGTTTATGATGCCCTCATCAGTCGTCGCGTGTACAAGGCACCAATTCCTCACGCGGAGGCAGTCGAGATCATCCGCCAAGGGCACGGCAAGCACTTCGATCCCGATCTTACTGATGCGTTCCTCGAGATTGAGCAGGAGTTTCACCGGATCGCGATGACTTTTGCGGATAGCGAAGAGAGCATTGCAGAAAAGGTTATGCAGCTGACGCGCCTCGCAGGCGTCTCCTGAAGAATGGGTCGCTTCGGAGCGTTCCGGGGCAGCCTTTTGGTTGACCGGAGGTACGCCTCCGGGCATCTTCATTGCCGACGCATGGGCGCCGGAACAATAAATCAGTAGGGGCCGTTAGTCCGGCTTTGGCCCAATGCGAAAGCGGGCGACTCTGGGACGATCCCTGCTTGGACCAGCGATATCCGTCAAACAAGGATCAAAGCCATGACCCACCCTCTTGCCGGCAAGCCGGCGCCCATTGAGGCGCTGACCGATATCCCCGCGCTGCTTCGCGCTTATGTAGAAAAAAAGCCTGACGTGAATGTGCCGACGCAATGCGTCGCCTTTGGTACGAGTGGGCATCGTGGCAATGCCTTTGCGGGCAGTTTCAATGAAGCGCACATTCTGGCGATTACGCAGGCGGTGTGCGAATACAGAGTGAAAGAAGGGATTGCGGGCCCACTTTATCTCGGCAAGGACACGCATGCCTTGTCGGGGCCCGCGCAGAAATCTGCCCTTGAAGTGCTCGCCGCGAATGGCGTCGACACGCGTATTCAGGCTGGGGATGGGTTTACGCCGACGCCTGTGATCTCGCGTGCGATCCTCGTGCACAACAGCGGTGGTGCTACGTCGAGGGCCGACGGCCTTGTGATCACACCGTCGCACAATCCGCCACAGGATGGCGGCATCAAATACAACCCTCCGCACGGCGGCCCGGCCGATACCGATATCACCGGGTGGGTTGAGAAACGAGCCAATGCGTTGCTCGCCGAGGGCAACAAGGGCGTGAAGCGTGTGCCCTACGAACAGGCTATCGGGGCCGCGACGATCCGAGCAGAGGACTTCGTCATGCCGTATGTCGAGGATCTCGCGAGCGTCGTAGACATGGAGGCGATCCGCAAGGCCGGCCTGAAAATCGGTGTGCATCCGCTAGGCGGGGCGGCAGTGGCGTACTGGAAGCCGATCGCCGAGAAGTACGGTCTGAATCTTCAGGTCGTCAATACGACGGTCGATCCAGCTTTTTCTTTCATGACGCTGGATCATGACGGCAAGATCCGTATGGATTGTTCAAGCCCTTATGCGATGGCGAGCCTCGTTGCGCTCAAGGATCGCTTTGATATCGCCTGGGGCAACGATGCTGACGTCGACCGCCACGGTATCGTCACTCCGTCTTCGGGTCTCTTGAACCCGAACCACTACCTCGCGGTTGCAATCAACTACTTGCTCACGCATCGACCGCAGTGGTCGAAGGATTCGGCTGTTGGCAAGACGCTGGTGTCTTCGGCGATGATTGACCGTGTCATGAATGGACTTGGCCGCAAGTTCCTTGAAGTACCGGTCGGTTTCAAGTGGTTCTCGGGCGGCCTGCTCGATGGCAGCTTCTGCTTCGGCGGTGAGGAATCGGCTGGTGCATCCTTCCTGCGCCGCGATGGCACGGTCTGGACCACCGATAAGGACGGCATCATTCTCGGCCTCCTCGCTGCGGAAATTACGGCGATGACGGGCAAGGATCCAGGTAAGCACTATGAGGAACTCGCGGCGAAGTATGGCGCGCCGTTCTATATGCGCATTGATGCAGCGGCTACACCGGCCCAGAAGGCTGCGTTCAAGGGGCTCACGCCGGAGCGCGTGACGGCGGCGACGCTTGCAGGCGATGCGATCACTGCCAGACTGACAAAAGCACCGGGAAACAATGCAGCGATCGGTGGACTCAAGGTTACGACGGACTACGGCTGGTTCGCAGCGCGGCCTTCGGGGACTGAAGACGTTTATAAGGTTTATGCCGAGAGCTTCAGGAGTGCTGAGCACCTAAAGCAGATCGTGCAGGAGGCGCAAACCATCGTAGGAGCTGCTCTCGGCTGATCTTCCCAAAATTCACGGCATGTCCTCGGCATGCCGTGCCGTTTTCCCATCATCCATGGACGCCCATGGGATCGGGAGAAGGGCATGGAAGCAAGCGGCGAAATTCGCGTCGGTATTGGCGGCTGAGACTTCAAGGATTGGCGCAACGGGATCTTCTATCCTGCCGAGCTCGAGAAGGCGCAGGAACTCGAATATGTAAGCCACCGCCTGACCGCGATCGAAGTCACCGGCACCTACTATGAGCCGCAGAAATCAGAGAGCTTCGCGCGTTGGTGTGCGATTTCGTCTTCTCCCTCAAGGCGCCCCAACTTATCACTGCGAGTCGCAAGCTCGGTGAGACAGGCGAACTGATCCGCCGCTTTGTCGAAGTCGGCCCGCCGGAACTCGGGCCCAAGCTTGGGCCGATCCTGTGGCAGATGCCGAAGTTCAAACGGTTTGACGCTGCCGACTTTGAAGTCTTTCTGCAGCTGCTCCCAGGCAAATCTGCTAGATTTCCGCTTCGCCACGTACTCGGCGTGCGCCACCAGAGCTTCCTCTGTCCTGAATTCCTCGGGCTCGCCCTTCAGTACGGTATGGCCTGCGTATTCACGGACTCAGGCGAATATCCTTCGTTCGCCGACCTTACCAGGGATGTTGTTTACGCGCGCCTGGTGAACGCCCGCAGGGATCAGCCGCTGGGCTACACGCCTGATGAACTCGATAAATGGGCTGTGGGTGCGAAGTGTTGGGCGAGTGGTGGAGAACCAGATGGGCTCCCACATGTCGAATGGGCTGCGATTGAAAAGAAGCCGCGCGAGGTCTTCGTTTTCGCGATCAACGGCGCTAACGAGTGCGCACCGGCCGCAGCGATGGCGTTGCTTGAACGCCTGGGCAGGCGATTTGAGGGCGTAGTGCCTGCGCCGATTCAGTCATCATTATTCTGACGCCTGACCCGTTTGCGTGTGGCCGTACGTCCCCAGGGACTGAAAGCCACTTTCAAGCCAACCGGGCGATCGGGGCAGAGCGCAGTGCGATAGGGTTTGTCGACTAGATTCGCCTCTTATTTGGCCGACGAAGTTCCGAAAATGGTGCCATTGAGCGATGGGGCTACCGGAGTGTCGTTGCAAATGGCATTGAGGTGCATGACCGGTCCGTCGCCAACAGATCGGCGTCGGATCTTTCCCAACCATTACAGGCGACTTCACCCTTCAAGTTTTTCCAGCAGCCGTCGTTCACCAAAGTACGGACATCGTTCTGGAGCT
The DNA here is from genome assembly GCA_031555325.1 of Niveibacterium sp. Taxonomy (GTDB): domain Bacteria; phylum Pseudomonadota; class Gammaproteobacteria; order Burkholderiales; family Rhodocyclaceae; genus Niveibacterium. The sequence goes on from JAVBUM010000026.1 coordinate 18,676, forward strand.
GACATGAAGAAAAGCAATCTGGTGGTTTTGATGCTGTCTTTCTGCGCGGCAGGATTGGCGCATGCGGATGGCGGGCGAATCGAATTCCGTGGCGCGATTACGGAACCTACGTGCGGGCTCGAACAGCAGCCAAGCATCGGGCGTGGTCTGCTGGCACACTGTAATGACGGTGGAAAAGCCTACACGCGCACATCGGACATCGACAGCATCGCGGGTGGACGCGATCTACCCGGCCCAATGCGTTTGAGTGTGGCGGCGGTGGCCGACCCTCAAAAACCCCGCATTCTCGGCTATGTCGTTACGGCGAGTTACAAATAGCCACAGGGCGCCAGAGTCAGCCTGATCCAGCTGCTTTTCTGAAGCTTTCCTGCGTCGGGTATTGCTCGAAAAGCAATGATCAGGTGAAGCTCTGGCGCCGTGCGCGGGATCTGGTCAGCGTTTACGTGCGGGCTTGCCAGCCGTAGGCCGTGCTGTTCCTTTTGAAACGGCACAGGGCTTTCGTGTGGTGATGGCATGCGCATAATCGTTGCTGGTCGCATTTCGGCCAGCAGAGCGCTGCATTCGCGCGGGTGCTGCACGCGGCACCAGATGGTGCGGCCCATTGCCGATCAGGTCGTTGCGGCCTATGCGATGCAGGTAATCTCGGATCAGGTCGTGGCCGGCTGGGTCGTGATAGCGCAGTAGCGCTTTGTGCAGTTTCCGCTGCACTCCCGAGCGTGCTGTCTCTACGGTTTCCGAATCGGGAGTCACTTTGCGCAAAGGGTTTTTGCGTGTGTGATACATCGCGGTGGCCATAGCGAGCGGCGTTGGGGTGAATGTTTGAACCTGATCCGGGCGGAAGTCATTTTCCTTCAGCCACAGAGCCAGATGCAGCATGTCCTCGTCGGTTGTGCCTGGATGGGCGGCGATAAAGTAGGGCACAAGATGTTGCTTCTTGCCCGCTTCACGCGAGAATTTTTCGAAGAGCTGCTTGAATTTGTCGTATGTGCCAATGCCAGGCTTCATCATCTTTGAGAGCGGCCCTTCCTCGGTGTGCTCGGGCGCGATCTTCAGGAGTCCGCTCACATGGTGGGTCACGAGTTCCTTCACATACTCGGGAGAGCGTACCGCGAGGTCGTAGCGCAGACCTGAACCAAGGGTGATCTTCTTGACGCCGGAAATCGCGCGTGCCTTGCGATAGAGCTCAATCAGCGACGTGTGATCGGTGTTGAGGTTTTCGCAGATGCCCGGATAGACGCATGAAAGACGCCGGCATGAGGACTCGATTTTCTTGTCCTTGCAGGCCATGCGATACATGTTCGCGGTCGGTCCTCCGAGGTCGGTAATGTGGCCGCGAAACTCGGGAATCCGTGCCTTGATTTCCTCGATCTCCTTGAGGATCGATTCATGCGAGCGACTTTGGATGATGCGGCCTTCGTGCTCGGTGATCGAGCAGAACGTACAGCCGCCGAAGCAGCCACGCATGATGTTGATCGAGAAACGAATCATCTCCCATGCTGGGATGTGCGCCTTGCCGTAGGTTGGGTGCGGCGAGCGTGCATAGGACTGGTCGAAGATCCAGTCCATTTCTTCGGTGGTGAGTGGAATCGGTGGTGGGTTGAGCCACACATCGCGGTCGCCATGCGCTTGCAGCAGCGCACGCGCATTGCCCGGGTTCGATTCGAGGTGGAAGACGCGTGAAGCGTGCGCGTAGAGCACCGGATCGTCCTTCACTGCCTCGTACGACGGCAGCCGTACGACGGTTTTTGCGCGTTGGGCGCGCCGCTGTGCCACGCGTTCGGTGGCGGGCACGATGCGGATGGGTATTGAGCCATCCGCATTCGGCGTTGTTGCCGTTTGCTGTGGCTCCATGGCGTAGGGATGTGGATGCGGGTCGATACGGCCAGGGCGGTCGACGTCGGTGGAGTCCTGTTCGGTCCAGTCTTCGCCTGGCGTCCAGCCACGCTTGACCATATACGCCGTGCCGCGCAGGTCGCGGATCGATTCGATCGCTTCCCCATTGGCGAGCCTGTGGGCAAGCTCGACGATCGCGCGCTCGGCGCTACCGAAGATCAGCATGTCCGCTTTCGAATCCGGCAGCACTGAACGGCGCACCTTGTCGGACCAATAGTCGAAGTGTGCGATCCGCCGCAGGCTCGCCTCAATCGAACCGATGATGATGTTCGCGTCCGGGTAGGCCTCACGTGCACGCTGTGCATACACGGTGACCGCGCGGTCTGGCCGCTTGCCGGCTTCGGCGTTGGCCGTATAGGCGTCATCAGAGCGGATTTTCCGATCTGCCGTATAGCGGTTGATCATCGAATCCATGTTCCCGGCGGTGATGCCGTAGAACAGCGCTGGCTTGCCAAGCGCGCGGAAAGGTTCGGCCGAATGCCAGTCCGGCTGGCTGATGATGCCGACGCGAAAACCCTGCGCTTCAAGCACGCGCCCGATCAGTGCCATGCCGAAGCTCGGATGATCGATATATGCGTCACCGGTGACAAGTACGATGTCGCACACGTCCCAGCCGAGCACATCCATTTCTGCACGCGATATCGGCAAGAAAGGTGCGGATTTCAGGTTGGGGCGGTAACGCGGATAGGCGAGGAGGGACAAGGCTGCGGCTTCCATGAGGCGTGCGATTGTACGGGATCGCGGCCTCGCTGGTACTGCCGCATCAGGGGGCAATGAGGTGCGTGGCGGGCTGACGCGATGTATTTGACTGCAGATTTCCTTGCGACAAGTCCTCATTCAGTGCACGGACAGGCGCTTGCAAATGCCCGTCCATGCAGTCCGATACCTTAATGCATTGAAACGATCACCTTTAGGGCCTTGGTTTCGGCCGCGCAGCCGAAGGTGTCGTAGGCTTCGATGAATTCCTCAAACCGGAAGCGGTGGGTGATCAAGCGCTCCGGCTCAATAGTGCGGGTTTTGAGCGCTCGCAGCAGCATTGGTGTGGTGACGGTGTCGACCATGCGGATGCTGATCGTGATGTTCTCGGTCCAGAGCCTTTCGAGGTGGAGTGTCGCCGGGCCACCGTGAATGCCTACTGCCGCGATGGTCCCGCCATAAGCGACGATGTCCTGGCACAGATTGAAGCTCTCCGACAGGCCGACGGCTTCGATTGCGGTATCCACACCGCGTCCGTTGGTCAGCAGCTTGCGGATGGTCCGTGCAGCCTGCCCATCCCCGCTGTTGACAGTGGCTGTCGCACCGAGGCTGCGCGCGACCTCAAGCCGGTTGTCGTCAACATCGACGACGATGATTTCAGCCGGGGTGTAGAACTGCGCGGTCAACAGCGCCGAAATGCCGATCGGGCCGGCGCCGACAATGGCCACGGTCGAACCGGGTTGTATGCGGCCATTGATGACACCACATTCGAGGCCAGTCGGCAGGATGTCCGACAGCATGACGAACGGCTCCTCCTCGACCCCCTGCGGTAGGAGATAGAGGCTCGTGTCGGCGTGCGGAGTGCGTACGTACTCCGCTTGCGTTCCGTCGATCCGGTTGCCGAGGAGCCAGCCGCCGGTCTCGCAGCGCGAGTACATACTACGCCGGCAGGGCTCGCACTTTCCGCAGGACGTGATGCAGGAGATGAGTACCCGATCGCCCGGCTTGAAGCGGGTAACCGCAGCTCCGACCGATTCAATGATGCCCACGCCTTCGTGGCCGAGAATGCGGCCGGGCTGACAACTTGGGATGTCTCCCTTGAGGATGCGCAAGTCGGTGCCGCAGATGGTCGTCTTGGTGACCCTGACAATGGCATCGCTGGGTTCGATCAGTTGGGGCTTGGGGCGTTCCTCGAGCGCGCGCTGCCCGGGACCGCGATAAACGAAAGCCTTCATTTTGAAATCCTCTGTTCGGTTGGGCTTCACCGAGGCCGATGCATCCCGCCGTGGCAAGAGGCTGTTTCGGTTCTTGGCGGCTTGAGACTGCGGCCGGAGGTGCCTTGCCGTGTTGAGGTGGCTCAGGGATGGGGCTGCCAGGATTTGATCGTTCCGAACATCGTGTGCAATGACGTGTCAAAATGGATGTTGACTGTATAAAATTACAGTTATCGACAGGCGCCCGCCTACCGCTTTCTTCCATGAGTCCTCGTTCTTGCATTCATGTCTCTTGCTCTTTCAGATCTGCTCCAGCGTGTTGATCTCTGGCGTGGCGATGCTTTGGCACAAGCTAGGCAGGATGGCGTACCTACTGGCTTTGCATCGCTCGACGCGGTGCTGCCGGGGGGCGGCTGGCCGCGTGGTGCGCTTTCCGAACTGTTACTGCGGGAGCAGGGGATCGGCGAACTATCCCTGCTGATGCCGGCGCTTGCCGCGCTCGATGTGGATGCCGGTGCGCTGGCCCTTGTCGCGCCACCGTTGCAGCCCAATGCACCGGCATGGCGGCAGGCTGGCATTGCGTTGGAGCGTCTGCTCGTGGTCGAGGCGGGCACCGTTGATGCGCCCTGGGCCTGCGAACAACTGCTCGCGAGCCACGCCGTAGCTGGCGTACTAGCCTGGCTGCCGGACGTCGATATACGCAGCCTGCGGCGGCTTCAGCTTGTGGCCGAGGCACAGGCGGGGCTTGCCTTCATCATGCGGCCGGTGCGCCATGTGTCGACGAGTTCGCCTGCGCCGTTGCGCCTGCAGCTCGAAGCGGGACGTGATGCACTTGTGGTCGAGATCATCAAGCGGCGTGGGCCGCCGCTTGCCGAGCCATTACGGCTCCCTGTGATTCGGCCCGTTGAATGGAACCGCGTGCAAAGGCGTGAGAAAAATACGCCGGTGCTGCCGTTTTCTCGCAGGTGTGCGGTGACCGGCGCATTGGTCTGAAATGAGGGCTGAACGGTGCTCTGGCTTGCCCTGCATCTGCCGCGTCTGGCGCTCGAACACACGCCGCGCTGCCCGTCAACCGTAGTCGTCGAAAACGGTCGTGTCGTAGCCGCCGACCGGGAGGCTGAATTCCGTGGTGTGCATCGCGGGCTGAAGTTTTCCAGTGCGCTCGGCTTGGTGCCGGATCTTTCTGTCTCCGAGCGAGATCCGGTACGAGAACTTGGTGCACTGGGAATGCTCGCTTGCTGGGGAGGCGGTTTCACACCGCAGGTGAGTCTCGCACCGCCCAACGAACTGCTGCTCGAAATTGGTGGCTGCCTGCGGCTTTTTGGTGGTTTGCGCAAGCTTTGTACACAAATTCGCTCAGGCGCTGAAATCCAAGGGTTTTCGCTTTCCATGGGGGTCGCGCCAACGCCACGGGCAGCCCGTTGTTTTGCGCGCCTTGGTCGCGAACTCGAAGGCTGCGGTGAATCCTCCCTGCTCGAGCGTTTGTCCGCATTGCCGGTGACGGTGCTCGATCTCGAATCCGGTCAGAACGAGCGGCTCGAAGTGCTCGGCGTGCAGCGGATCGGCCAGTTACTCGAACTGCCGCGCGCAGGGCTTTCGCGACGTTTCGGGCTTGCACTTACGCGGCAACTTGGGCAGGCGCTTGGCGAGGAACCTGAGCCACGGTGCTACTTTCCGTTTCCCGAGCATTTCTTCCAGCAGCTTGAACTACCCGCGAAGATTGATAAGGCCGAGATGTTGCTCTTCGGTGCGAAACGGCTCGTCCTGGCACTTGTGGGATGGCTCGGTGCACGTGCGGCGGGTATCAGCGAATGCGTCCTCAGTTTGGTCCATGAGGAGGGTGATCCCACAGTGCTGCGCCTTGGTTTCGCTACACCGACGCGTGATGCGGATCGCCTCTTGCGCGTACTACGTGAACGCCTTGAACGCCAAACGCTCGTCGAACCTGTTGTCGAACTGCAACTGGCCGCGGACGGATCGCAACAGCTTACTGGCCGCAGTGGCGGGCTATTTGGTGAAGCGGCCGCTGAATCGCTTGCCCCGGTGGTCGACCGGCTGCGAGCGCGTCTTGGGGAGAAGGCCGTGCACGGCCTTGAAGTTGTCGCCGCGCACCGGCCGGAATGTGCAAGTGCGCCAAGTAGCTGGCCGCCACGAGCTGACCATACGCTTCCCACCTTCGGTCCGCGCCCGCTTTGGTTGCTGCCGCAGCCGCGTGCGTTACCTGAACGCGATGGTTGTCCGCAATACGGTGGCCCGCTGCAACGCCTGACGCGTGCCGAGCGGATCGAGAGCGGATGGTGGGATTCTGGCGAAGCATTCGATCGGACAGGCCTTGGAGATGTGCGGCGCGATTACTTCATCGCGCTTGCACCCGCAGGTGAATGGTTGTGGATCTACCGCGATGCCGCCGGCTGGTGGTGGCAGGGGGTGTTTGCATGAAGCAGGCCTTAGATACACATCCCATGTGGTGGCGCCAATGAACCGTTCCGTTCCGTCCTACGCCGAGTTGCATTGCCTCTCCAACTTCAGTTTCCAGCGCGGGGCATCGCACGCCGCCGAGCTTGTCGAGCAGGCAATCACCTTGGGCTACACGGCCCTGGCGATTACCGATGAATGCTCGGTTGCTGGTGTTGTGCAGGCGCACGAGGCGGTTAAGGTGATGCGTGAGGCCTGTGAGGCGAAAGGCGTCGAGCCGCCGCCGTTCAAGCTAATCGTCGGCACTGAAATCCACCTTGAGTGCGGTATGCAATTGGTATTGCTCGCACAGCATCGCGAAGGCTATGGCAATCTCTCGGCACTCATCACGCTTGCGCGGCGACGGGCGGAGAAGGGCTGTTATCGACTGGTGCGCAATGACCTCGGTAGCCTAATGCCCAGCGGTGAGGCTGTGCCTGGCTGCTTCGTGCTCTGGGTGCCGGACGATGATTCGAGCGAAGCGGACGGGCACTGGCTTCATGAGCGTTTCGGTGAACGCCTGCGAATTGCCGTAGAACTGCTCTGCGGCCCTGATGACGGTGCGCAACTGGTACGCCTTGAAGCGCTTGGTAAAGCCTGTGGGATTCCGCTCGTTGCGACGGGTGATGTGCATATGCACGCGCGCGTGCGTCGCCCGCTGCAGGACACGCTTACCGCCGTGCGACTCGGCACGACCGTATTTCAGGCCGGCACGGCGTTGCATCCGAATGCCGAACGTCACTTGCGGCATCCCTTGCGACTTGCGCGGCTCTATCCGCCCGGATTGCTCGAAGAAAGCGTACGGGTCGCCGCGCAGTGCGAATTCTCGCTCGACGAGCTGCGGTACGAATACCCGGATGAGATCGTCCCACGTGGTGAGACGCCGACGAGCTACCTGCGTCGAGAGACCGAAGCCGGGCTGTGCAGGCGTTATCCAGAAGGTGTGCCGGAGGCCGTACGTGCCACGGTCGAGCGTGAACTGGCGTTGATCGAGGAGCTGCGCTACGAGCCGTTCTTCCTCACGGTTTATGACATTGTCTGCTTTGCGCGCGGCGCAGGAATTCTTTGCCAGGGGCGTGGGTCGGCGGCGAACTCTGTCGTTTGCTATGCGCTCGGCATCACTGAGGTCGATCCGGCGCGTGCGCAACTGTTGTTTGAACGCTTCCTCTCGCGTGAACGCAACGAACCGCCCGACATTGATGTCGATTTCGAACACGAACGGCGCGAGGTTGTGATCCAGCATATCTACGAGAAGTACACGCGCGAACGTGCCGCGTTGGCAGCAACCGTCATTCGTTATCGACGCCGCAGCGCACTGCGTGACGTCGGCTGCGCGCTTGGCTTTGGCATTGAGCAGATCGACGCGCTCTCCGGCTCGCTCGCTTGGTGGGACAAGGCCGACGTCCTGCCTGCGCGGCTCGCCGAAATAGGCCTCGACTCAGCGAGCCCGCGTGTCGAAAAGTGGCTTAGGCTCACGAACGAACTGGTTGGCTTCCCGCGCCACCTGTCGCAGCACGTGGGTGGTTTCGTGATATCGGCTGGGCCACTGGCACGGCTGGTGCCGGTCGAGAACGCTACGATGGAAAACCGTTCGGTGATCCAGTGGGACAAGGAAGACCTTGAGTCGCTTGGCCTACTCAAGGTCGATGTGCTTGCGCTCGGCATGCTTTCCGCATTACGAAAGAGCCTTGAGCTTGTCTCGTTACGGCGTGGATGGAAGTTTGCGTTGGAAGACATTCCGCCCAAGGATGCGGAAACCTTCGAAATGCTTTGTCATGCTGATTCGGTCGGTGTGTTCCAGGTCGAATCCCGTGCGCAGATGGCAATGCTGCCGCGTCTGCGGCCGCGCAGCTTTTACGATCTTGTGGTCGAGGTCGCGATCGTACGCCCTGGCCCGATCCAGGGCGATATGGTCCATCCGTACCTTGCGCGCCGCGCTGATCCGGAAGGTACCGCACGGTTGCTTGCGAAAATGCCAACGGAATTACGTAGGGTGCTTGAGCGAACACATGGCGTACCAATTTTCCAGGAGCAGGTGATGAAGCTTGCTGAAGTGGGCGCCGGCTTCACGCCTGGAGAGGCCGACCAGTTGCGGCGTGCGATGGCCTCGTGGCGGCAGAAGGGCCACATTGAGCGCTTCAAGGACAAACTGCGCAGCGGTATGGCCGAACGCGGGCATGACGCCGAATTTGCCGAGGCGCTCTGCCGTCAGATCGAAGGTTTCGGCGAGTATGGGTTTCCCGAATCGCATGCGGCGAGCTTCGCGCTGCTCGCCTACGCCTCATCCTGGCTCAAGCGTCATGAGCCGGAAGCCTTCCTCTGTGGATTGCTCAATAGTCAGCCGATGGGGTTCTACGCACCAGCGCAACTCGTGCAGGATGCCCGCCGCCACGGCGTCCTCGTGCGGACAGTAGATGTAATGGCAAGCGGTTGGGATAGTAAGCTTGAATATGATGATGACGTTGAGCGGCCTGCGGTTCGGCTTGGGCTGCGCGAGATCCGCGGTTTGACGCTGGAGGTGGCGTTGCGGATTGAAACGGTGAGGGCAGTACAACCTTTCGACTCGATCAACGATCTAGCACATCGGGCGATGCTTGTGCGGCGCGACCTCGATCTGCTTGCCGGGGCAGGCGCCTTGCGCGCCCTTGCCGGGCATCGCCGGCAGGCGGCCTGGCAGGTTGGCGGTGTGCAGCGGCAGGGCGATCTCTTTGATACCGTTCCATCGGCCGAAGCATCGGTCGAGTTTGCGGCCCCACGAGAAGGCGAGGATATCGTTGCCGATTACGCGAGCATTGGCCTTACGCTTGGCCGGCACCCGATGGCACTGCTGCGTTCGCTGGCCCACGCTCGCCGATTTCGCTCTGCGGCCGAAATCACGACTGGCCAGCATGGCAGGCCTGCTTCTACCGTCGGTATTGTTGTTGGACGCCAGCGTCCTGGGACGGCGAGCGGCGTTGTCTTCGTCACGCTGGAAGACGAAACCGGGCAGACCAACATCGTTGTATACCCATCGCTGGTTGAGCGGCAACGTCGAGAATTGCTGGGTTCGAGCTTGCTTGGTGTCTACGGAGAAATCCAGCGGGAAGGTGAGGTTGTACACCTGCTAGCGCGACGGCTTATCGATCTTTCGCCTTGGCTTGGCAGGCTAAGGACGACAAGTCGGGATTTTCATTGATTTGCCGAATCATGCATCTTGGCGTACTGACGTCTTGCAGGATTCGGCATCTTTCCTGCTCGGCGATTTGGGCAAACGGCATGAGTTGGGCATCATGGCACTGATCGCACTCGCAATTGCCTGGGCAGCGTGAAGTGGCACCTTCGGCGGTTTATTTGTGCTACGTGGCTGCCAGGCCTGAAAGGGGTGCGGCGTTTAGCCGCACCACAGATCAAATGCCTCAGAACCCCATGCGTCGTAGTACCTGGCGGGCATGAGCAGCGAATGCGGTTTCCGGCATGCCAAGGCCATAGACGTGGTCGGAGCGCGTGATGACGCGGTGCGAGGTCGGGTCGTAGCCCACGATCGGGCTGCTACTACCGCGGCGGCAGCGCACAACTGAGCCGACAATCTTGTCAGGCGAAAGACTGAGCCCGGCACCCGACGGTGAGGAGAGCCACCAGCCTTCAAGCTGCTCGCGCAGTTCGTGCTTGTCGAGCGAGACGACGTAGTGCTCGTTTGCCGGGGATGGCGAGGCAGGTTCGGCTACGACCGCCACAGGATGATTGGTTGTGGTGCTGCATTCGTAGCTGGCATCGCCGTTGGCAAAGCCATCCTGGAAGTGGCTTTCGATGACATCTTTCTCAGCAACCATTTCATTGCTCCAACGACTGTATCGGTCTTGGTTCCGGATAATGTCATAAGGATAGCCGTTGGTGGCGATGATTCAAATCGATACGTGATCAGTCGTACGCTGCGGCCTCGGCATAGCGGCGGGCGATGACGCTTACCATGATCAGTTGCAGTAAATGGAAGAGCATGATCGGCGCAATGATTAGCCCAAGTGCAGGGGTTGCACCAAACATGATCTTCGCCATCGGTACACCGCTTGCCAGCGACTTTTTCGAGCCGCAGAAGATTGCGGCAATGCGGTCACCACGATCGAAGCGGAGGATGCCGCATAACGCGCCGACGATCAGGAACATAAACCAGAACAGTGCGATCGAGACCGCTGCGATCAGCAGGACCGTACTCATGCCGTGCGCGGACCAGACACCTTCCGATACTGAATCGGCAAACGAGTTCGCGACGATCGCGAGGATGGTTGTGCGATCGAGAAACTTTGCCAGCGCAAGGTGTGCTTCAATCCAACGGGCCAGCGCGGGTCGCAATGCTTGGCCCAGCGCGATGGGTAGCAAGACAAGCAGGACGATCTTCAGGATGACCGGCCCTAGATCCATGCTGCCGCCATGCGCGTGTAGGTACGCATTGATCCAAAGTGGGGTGATGAACACGCCAAGCAGGCTCGACAGGCTCGCGTTGAATATTGCGCCAGCGACGTTGCCGCGAGCAATCGAAGTCATCGCAACCGATGACGAGACCGTAGATGGTAGCGCGCATAGATAGAGAAACCCGAGCGCCAGTGCGGAGTCGATATGCGGGCCGATTAGTGCTACTAGAAGAAAGCCAAGCAACGGAAAGATCAGGAAGCTCGCAGATTGCACGAGCAGGTGCAGGCGCCAGTTTACGACGCCCTCGCGCATCTTCTGTGGTGACAGTGTCAGGCCGTACAGCAGGAAAACAAGTGCGACGCCATAGGTCGTGAAATCGTCGAGATGGATCATGCCGCCAGTGCGAAGTACATCCGGAATCATGCAGGCGAGCGCGACGGCGGCGAGCAGGCCGATCATGAAACCGTCGAGGCCGAAACGCTTGAGGCTGGCAAACATTGGCGATCAGAGGGTTAGGGGATGGTGCCACATCCGTTGTGACTGACACCTGCCAGGATTGGGCCTTGCAGGCTGCGGGATGCTAGCACGGCCTATTTGTCCACTGGCATGGAAGAAGGGGAGGATCGGACTGCAGTCCGATCAGCGGCGCCCAGAGATGCATCGAAGTACGGACTGTCTGTGCAGTAGTCGCTGAGCATTGTTGTCCATGAGCGCGTGTCCGGGCCGGGAAACAAAAAAGTCCGGCGCGAGGCCGGACTTTTCTTGGCGCAGGTGGGCGGAGCCTTATGCCACCGCAACCGGGATCTTGCCAATCTTTGCTTGCCATTCGCGCGGGCCCGTCTGGTGCACCGACGTGCCCAGAGAATCGACAGCTACTGTCACTGGCATGTCCACCACATCGAACTCGTAGATGGCTTCCATGCCGAGGTCCTCGAAGGCCACGGTGCGCGCGGTCTTGATGGCCTTGGAGACGAGGTAGGCTGCGCCGCCGACCGCCATCAAGTAGACCGACTTGTGCTTCTTGATCGCCTCGATCGCCGTGGGGCCACGTTCGGCCTTGCCGATCATACCAAGCAGACCTGTTTGCGCTAGCACCTGCTCGGTGAACATGTCCATACGGGTGGCTGTTGTCGGGCCGGCGGGGCCGACGGCTTCGTCGCGCACCGGGTCGACCGGACCAACGTAGTAGATGAAGCGGCCCGCCAGATCCACCGGCAGCTTTTCGCCCTTGTTGAGCATGTCGACCATGCGCTTGTGGGCGGCATCGCGGCCGGTCAGCATCTTGCCGTTGAGCAGTAGCACGTCGCCTGGCTTCCACGAGGCGACGTCAGCTGCAGTGACTGTGTTGAGGTCGACGCGCTTGCCCTTCGAGGAATCGTAGGTCAGGCTCGGCCAGTCTTCGAGGCGTGGCGGCTCGATATAGGCTGGGCCGGAGCCGTCGAGCACGAAGTGTGCGTGGCGCGTGGCGGCGCAGTTCGGAATCATCGCGACCGGCAGCGAGGCGGCGTGCGTTGGGTAGTCGAGGATCTTGATGTCGAGCACGGTGGTAAGGCCGCCGAGGCCCTGGGCTCCGATGCCGAGCGCGTTGACTTTCTCGTACAGTTCGATGCGTAGTTCTTCGATGCGGTTCTGGGGGCCGCGGGCGATCAGCTCCTGCATATCGATCGGGTCCATCAGCGATTCCTTCGCCAGCAGCGCTGCCTTCTCGGCCGTGCCGCCGATGCCGATGCCAAGCATGCCCGGCGGGCACCAGCCAGCGCCCATCGTCGGCACGGTCTTGAGCACCCAGTCGACGATGGAGTCGGACGGGTTGAGCATGACCATCTTGCTCTTGTTCTCGGAGCCACCACCCTTGGCCGCCACGGTAATCTCGATCGTGTTGCCCGCCACAAGCTGGTGGTGGATCACCGCTGGCGTATTGTCCTTGGTGTTCTTGCGGCTACCTGCCGGGTCGGCCAGGATCGAGGCGCGCAGCTTATTGTCTGGGTCGTTGTAGGCGCGACGCACGCCTTCGTTGATCGCATCGTCGAGTGTGCCGCTGAAGCCTTCCCAACGCACGTCCATGCCCACCTTGACGAACACGGTGACGATGCCCGTGTCCTGGCAGATCGGGCGGTGGCCCTCGGCGCACATGCGCGAGTTGATCAGGATCTGCGCCATCGCGTCCTTGGCCGCCGGGCTCTGTTCGAGCTCGTACGCGCGGGCGAGGTTCTTGATGTAGTCGACCGGGTGGTAGTAACTGATGTACTGCAGTGCGCTGGCGACGCTATCCACCAGATCGGCTTGTCGAATCGTGGTCATTTCGCTTGTTTCCCCCTAACTGTTTCCCCATGCAGCACCTTTGGAGCGATGCCGCGTCATACCGTTTCAGTGCCCGTCCTTACCGATTTGGAGCGTGTTGTTCATGATCTTGTCCGTATAGGCCATCAGTAGTGCCGAAATCACAAAGGTCAGATGAATTCCAACCTGCACGATGACTGCATGCTCGACCTGTGAAAGCTGAAATTCGTTGGTTGCAGCGTTCATGCGGTTGCCGACCTCGATGAACACCTTCAGGAGGTGGATCGACGATATGCCGATCAGCGACACCGCCAGCTTGATCTTGAGTACCCCCGCATTGACGTGTGAGAGCCATTCGGGCTGGTCGGGGTGGTTGTCGAGGTCAAGGCGCGAGACGAAGGTCTCGTAGCCACCGACGATGACCATGATCAGTAGGTTTGCCACCATCACCACGTCGATCAGGCCGAGCACGATCAGCATGATGTCGACTTCAGACAGCGTCAGCGCGTGCAACACCAGATGCACGAGTTCGGTAAGGAACTTGTAGGCGTAGACCGCCTGCGCAAAGATCAGGCCGACATAAAGCGGCGCCTGCAGCCAGCGGCTGCCAAAGATGAATGCTTCCAGGAGTTGGGTTGGAGATTTTTTCATTTGAGAATTTGTCGTCGTCGATGAACCATCGGCGTGGGCATGCGGAATGAGCGATTTTAGCAGGCTGGAGGACCTTGCCGGACCTGCGTAAGACCCACCGGGGTCTTATGTAAGAGCCGCGTAAGCCCCGTCAGATCTAATTCATCGCAACAGAGGTATCTGCGCGGGATTGGGTGTTTTTCCGCCGCAAGACGCCCAGATAGTCCAAGGCCCTAACCGTTTCCAGGAGGAGTGTCGCGATGTCCCAGAACGATTCCGTGCATCAACACCAAGTGTTTTATCCGTCGGCCGAGACGGTGAGGAACGCTGCGGTATCCGGCATGGCTGCTTACACAGCGTTATGCGATGAGGCGGAGCGCGACTACGAAGGTTTTTGGGCGAAACAGGCACGCGAGCACATCACCTGGAAGCAGCCGTTCACCCGCGTGCTCGATGAGTCCAACGCGCCGTTCTTCAAGTGGTTTGATGACGGCAAGCTCAACGTCTCGTACAACTGTCTCGATCGCAACATCGAGGCCGGGCTGGGCGACAAGATTGCGCTGATTTTTGAGGCGGACGACGGGAAAGTCACCCGTGTCACCTACAAGGAACTGCTGGCACTGGTCTGCAAATTCGCCAACGGACTCAGGTCCGTAGGTGTCAGGAAGGGTGATCGGGTTCTGATCTACATGCCGATGTCGGTTGAAGGCGTTGCTGCGATGCAGGCCTGTGCACGGATTGGCGCAACGCACTCGGTCGTGTTCGGCGGCTTCTCGGCCAAGAGTGTACAGGAGCGCGTGCTCGACGCCGGTGCCGTGGCGATCCTCACGGCCGACGAGCAATGCCGCGGTGGCAAGGCGATCCCGCTTAAAACGGTGATTGACGAAGCCTTCGCGATGGGTGGCTGCGAAACCGCCGAAAAAGTCATCGTCTACAAGCGCACAGGTGGCCCATGCGACATGACGGCGGGCCGCGATATCTGGCTGCACGACCTGCTCGAAGGTCAGCCCGAGACCTGCGAGCCCGAGTGGGTCGAGGCCGAGCATCCGCTGTTCCTGCTCTACACATCCGGCTCGACCGGCAAACCGAAGGGCGTTCAGCACGCTTCGGGCGGCTACCTACTGCACGCCGTGCTGACGATGAAGTGGACCTTCGACATCAAGCCGGACGACATCTTTTGGTGCACTGCTGACATTGGTTGGGTTACCGGCCACACGTACATCACCTACGGCCCGCTTGCCTGCGGCGCGACCGAGATCGTCTTTGAAGGCGTGCCGACCTATCCGGATGCCGGGCGCTTCTGGAAGATGATCGAACAGCACAAGGTCTCGATCTTCTACACCGCACCAACTGCGATCCGCTCGCTCATCAAGGCGGCGGAAGCCAATCCAGGGACGAATCCGAAGAACTACGAGCTTGGCAGCCTGCGTCTGCTTGGTTCGGTGGGCGAGCCGATCAACCCGGCCGCTTGGCAGTGGTACTACGACAACGTTGGCGGCGGTCGTTGCCCGATTGTCGACACGTTCTGGCAGACCGAAACCGGTGGTCACATGATCACGCCGCTGCCGGGTGTCACACCGTTGGTGCCGGGTTCCTGCACGCTACCGTTCCCGGGTATCCAGGCGGCGGTGGTCGACGAGACGGGTCATGATGTGCCGTGGGGACAGGGTGGCATCCTCGTGGTGAAGCGTCCGTGGCCCTCGATGATCCGCACGATCTGGGGTGATCCCGAACGCTTCAAAAAGAGCTACTACCCGGCCGACTTCCATGGCAAGTACTACCTCGCAGGGGATGGCGCGATCCGCGACAAGGAAAACGGCTACTTCACCATCACGGGTCGTATCGATGACGTGCTGAATGTCTCGGGCCACCGCATGGGTACGATGGAGATCGAATCAGCACTGGTCGCTAATCCGCTGGTTGCTGAGGCCGCCGTGGTTGGCCGTCCGGACGAGGTGACGGGCGAAGCGATCTGTGCCTTTGTCGTGCTCAAGTCGGCACGGCCGACTGGTGACGAGGCCAAGCGCATCATCAAGGAACTGCAGGATTGGGTTGGCCACGAAATTGGCGCAATTGCCAAACCCCGCGATATCCGCTTCGGGGACAACCTACCCAAGACGCGCTCCGGGAAGATCATGCGGCGTCTGTTGCGCTCGCTGGCCAAGGGCGATGAGATCACACAAGACGTTTCGACGCTCGAAAACCCGACCATCCTTGACCAGCTCAAGGCTTGACTGGGGTTTCGCAGCCAAATCGAAAGGGCGCCGAAGAGCGCCCTACAGGACAAGACCAAGGAGGAGGGGAGACAATCCCGTGCGCCAGTGACGCACAGGCCCTGCGGCCGGAGTGTGAGGCTCCGAGCCGTATGGCCCAAGGGAAGGCCGGCATGATCCGGTACGTTCAAAGCGGTAAGAGCGTTGGGGGACGCTCTTACCGCTCCTTTTTCTCATGTCCAGTACTGTCGTCGCAACGCAGTTAGGCAGAATTAGCTCGAACAATGGCTGTCATTCCATTCTTGGTGTGATGATGAGCAGGTTCGATTTGGGCGCCGCGTCATGCGGACGCTCTTGTGTAGCGCTTACTGGGGAATAGGCGCCATGAGCAGCAAGCTTGCCGTCGCGGCAATCGCCATCCTGCCACCACTTACATTGTTTGCAGCCTTTGCTGCGTTCCGTGCGGACCTTCCGCCGGAACAGGCTGCGGCGTTTGCCGTGCAATTGTCTGAGCGCACACCGTTGCTCGTGCTGATCGGCCTGATTGCGGCATCCGTTGGCGGACTCTTTGCGTGGCGACAGATCGGGGGACAGGCCCAGGCCTGTCTGCACCTGGCCGATCACATCGAACTTGCCAGCAGGCCCGATGCTTCGATCGAAGAACTGCGCCGAGTTGCAGATACTGATTCCGGTCCCGAAATCTCTGCACTGGCTGCGCGCATGGAGCGCGTTCTGGCGGAACTTGCCACTGCGCGTCGCGATACGGCGACGCAGGCCGAGGCTGCGCGTGCCGACGTCGAACGCGAACGCAATCAGTTCGCCACGTTGATCGCCGAATTGCCACAGGGTGTAGTCGCATGCAATCGCGAGGCCCGTGTGATGCTCTACAACGGCCATGCCCGCGACCTCATTGGCTCATTCCTGCTCGGACTCGACCGACAGCTTTCCGATATTTTCGACCGCCAGATCCTCGCGCATACCGAGGAGAAGATTCTGCAGCGGCTCGCTGCGGGTTCGGGGCGCGTGATTGTCAGCTTTGTCACCACAAGCGGATCGGGGCGCTTGCTGCGAGCGCGTATTTCGCCCGTGTTGGCGGGCGGGGACGCTCCAGCCGTGGAACGTCTCTCCGCCTTTTTGATTCTGCTCGATGACGTGACGCGGGAGGCTGAACACGTCGAACGCCGCGATCGTCTCTTCGATCTGTTGACGCGCTCACAGCGTGCCGGGCTCGCAAACATCCGCCTGACCGCGGGGAGCCTTGATAGCTTCGAGCACATGACACCTGCACAACGCGATCGGGCCACGAAGAAGATTGTCGACGAAGCTGCCCGACTCTCTGAGCGCATCGGTAGGGCCGAGGCCGAGGTGGCGGGGTTACTGCGTTCCGCGACCCGGCTTGAGACCATGCACGGCGCTGACCTGCTCGCGAGTGCGGCACGGCGCATCGAAGCCAAGACCGATCTGGATGTACGGATCGAGAACGTCAATGAAGGTGTCTGGCTGCATGTCGAGAGCTTTGCGCTGGTCCAGGTGCTCGTGGTTCTGGCGCAACGGCTGGAGGATGCGCGTGAGCTGCGGCAGGTTCGGCTATCGCTCACGCTCGTGGAGGAATTCGCGGCCATCGAAGTTGCGTGGTACGGGCTTGGGATGTCCAACGAAACCGCTGCTGGCTGGGAAATTGAATCGATGTTGTTGTCTGGCGCTCCGATCACTCGCTCGATCCGTGAAGTGCTGGCCGAGCATCGGGCCGAACTGGCTTGGGGGCGTGATACCGCGAGCGCGCGCGCCTACTTCAGGATCCGGATGCGGCCGGGCGACCCGGATGAACCCTCTAACGAAGGCATTGCTGCCGACGATGCCCGTCCGGAATTTTATGATTTCGACCTGTTCCATCGGTCTTCACGCGGTGCCCAACTGAGCGACCGATTGCTTGCTGAACTCGCCTACACGGTCTTCGATACCGAAACCACCGGGCTGGATCCGTCGGGTGGGGACGAGATCATCCAGATCGGTGCTGTGCGGATCGTGAACGGACGGCTCCTGCGCGGCGAGCGCTTTGAGCAACTGGTGGATCCGTGTCGAGTGATCGACCCGGCTTCCGAAGCGATCCACGGTATTACGCGCGCGCAGTTGGCTGGTAAGCCGAAAATTGACGAAGTTCTGCCGCAGTTTCACGCATTTGCTCGCAATACCGTGCTCGTTGGTCACAACGCGGCCTTCGACATGCGTTTCCTTGAATTGAAAGAAGCGCGTACAGGCCTGCGCTTCGATCAGCCCGTTCTCGACACGCTGCTGCTTTCGGCTGTACTGCATCCCAACCAGGAGACGCATCGCCTTGATGCCATCGCGGAGCGATTCGGCGTCGCGGTGCTGGACCGGCACGATGCGAGCGGCGACGCACTTGTCACCGCGCAACTGTTCCTCAAGATGCTGCCTTTGCTCGCCGAACGCGGCATTCGCACACTCGGCGAGGCGCGCGCCGCCTCGGAAAAGACGCTCCATGCCCGCATTAAATACTGACGACAATGAATTTACCCAGGGGTTCTCGCTTCACGTCCCACTGCGTAGCCTGATCCGCCGTCCACCTGCGAGTGTGCCGCCGTCGGGCAGCATCCGCGAGGCGCTCGAACGTATGAACGACGAACGCATTGGCTCGGTGCTGATTGCCGAAAACGGCGGTGCGCCACTTGGCATCCTGACTTTCGGCGATGTGCTGCGGCGGGTCGTGCTCGCTGAGGAGGGTGACCTTTGGCGGCCGGTCGAGGAGGTCATGACCCGCGGTGTGGTGTCGTTGCCTGATTCAGCGAGTGCATATGATGCTGTGCTGCTCATGGCGCGCAGGAACGTGCGCTATGTCAGCGTGCTCGATCGTAATCGACAGCTGATTGGAGTGGTCTCGCGCGGCGATCTCTATAGCACCCAACGGATCGCCTCGGAGGATGTGGTTAACGAAGTGTTGTCTGCGCGCACGATTCCGCAACTGGCGGCGGCGGCGGCAAAGCTCCGCGAATTCTCGAATCGCCTGGTCAGTCAGGGGCTGGGTGCGGAGCAGGTCATCCAGTGGATTTCCTCCCTTAATGACATCATCGCCTTGCA
Organism: Niveibacterium sp.; assembly: GCA_031555325.1. Classification (GTDB taxonomy): domain Bacteria; phylum Pseudomonadota; class Gammaproteobacteria; order Burkholderiales; family Rhodocyclaceae; genus Niveibacterium. The sequence continues at coordinate 37,538 of JAVBUM010000026.1, forward strand.
TGCCATCGATCTGGTCGTCGGTGAGACTGAACTGCCCGACGTGCCTTGGGCTTGGCTTGCATTTGGCTCGGAAGGACGCTTCGAGCAGACGCTCGCGAGCGATCAGGATAACGGCATCATCTTCGCCGCTGATGGCCAGGCTGAGGCCAATGCTTTGCGGCCGCGGTTCATCGCATTTGGCCAGGCTGTCAATGCCGCGCTTGACGCCTGTGGCTTTCCGCTCTGCAAGGGCGGCATCATGGCCGGCAATCCGCGGTGGTGTCTTTCGGAAACCGAATGGCGCGACTGTTTCCTCGGCTGGATCACGCATGGCGACCCGGCCGCACTGCTCAACGCTTGTATCTTCTTCGACTTTCGGCCGCTCTACGGCGAAGCTCGGCTTTCCGAAGTGCTGCGCGAGTGGCTCAACGAACATACGGTCGGTGCATCGCTCTTCCTGCGCCTGATGGCCATCAATGCGCTTTCGTGCCGTCCTCCACTCGGCCTGATCCGCGATTTCACCTTTGATCGGAAGTCCGAATTCCCCGGCACGCTGGATCTGAAGCTCCATGGCGTACGTCCTTACGTGGATGCGGCACGGCTTTTCGCGCTTGAACAAGGCCTGTCCGCTACCAACACCGCACAGCGTTTGCGTGATGCGGCCCACCATGAGTCGTTCGGCGGCGAAGACATCGCAGCGGCGGTCGATGGCTTTCACGTCATCCAGTTGGTCAGGCTGCGCAACCAGCAGGGCGAGGCACGCTATGGCTCGCCGAACCGGATCGATCCGAGTGAGCTCAACGATCTGAAGCGGCAGATTCTCAAGCATGCCTTCAAGCAAGCGCAACACCTGCAGGACCGCTTGAGGGCAGAATTCAGGCTTTGACGCCCTTGCCTGGAGTGCGAGCGTGGATGTCTATTCCTCTCGCCTGATCAAGCTCTACCTGCTCTACATCGTTGGCTTCCTCGGCTTCATCCTCCTGATGGGGGGCGCCGAGGCAGCTGGTCTGCCGCCGCGCTGGATCGGCTACATCTTCCTGCTGACCCCCATCGTCGTGTACGCCGCGATCGGTGTGGTCTCCCGGACGGCGGATGTGGTGGAGTACTACGTCGCTGGCCGCCGGGTACCGGCGATGTTTAATGGCATGGCTACGGCTGCCGACTGGATGAGCGCCGCGAGTTTCATTGGGTTGGCAGGTACGCTCTACATGTCGGGGTTCGATGGGCTGGCCTTTGTGATGGGCTGGACTGGCGGCTACGTACTTGTCGGGCTCTTGCTTGCGCCCTACCTCCGGCGCTACGGGCAATTCACGATCCCGGACTTTCTTGGTGACCGCTACGAAGGACACCTGCCTAGGCTGATCGCCGTAGCCGTCGCCGTGTCGGCGAGTTTTGTATACGTGGTTGCCCAGATCTACGCGGTAGGTCTTGTGACCAGCCGTTTTGCAGGTATCCAGTTCGAAATCGGGATCTTCGTCGGACTCGCTGGAGTGCTGGTCTGCTCGTTCCTCGGTGGCATGCGCGCCGTAACCTGGACGCAGATCACGCAGTACATCGTGCGGATCGTCGCCTACCTCGTTCCGGTGGTGATCCTGTCGTGGCAAGTCACGGGCGTCGGCTTGCCGCAACTGATGTATGGCGAGGTGCTTCAGAGGATCACGGAAGTCGAGAACAAACTTGACGCCGATCCTAAGGAGCAGGAGGTACGCCAGATTCGCGCGGTGCGAGCCGCTGCCCTGGAGGACCGGATTGCCGGTTTGCCGGCATCTCTGGATGAGGGAAGGGCGGCCGTGGTCGGCAAGCTGGAAGCGCTTCGTAGCGCGCCGAACACGCGTGCCCGGGACATCGCCACTGCGCAGCGGGAATTGCGTGAATTGCCCAAGGATGCGGTTGAAGCCAAGAGCCAATGGGGACGCGAGCGCGCTGAGGAGCTTGCCCTATCGCAACCGCCACGCCCGCATGCGAAGCCCTTCGTGGGGCAGTCCGGGGATTCCGAAAAGGGGGCGCGGAATAACTTCATCGCTCTCGTCTTTGTGTTGATGGTCGGCACGGCGGGCATGCCGCATATCCTCACGCGTTACTACACCACCCCCGGCGTAGCCTCGGCGCGCCGCTCCGTCGTTTGGTCGCTGTTCTTCATTCTGCTGCTCTATCTCGCGGCGCCTGCGTACGCGGTGTTCGCCAAATGGGAGATCTATACGAAGCTCGTCGGCCTTCCGATCAGTGACTTGCCTGCTTGGGTTACGTCATGGGGCAAGATGGGGCTGGTCAAGCTCGAAGACCTCAATCACGACGCGATTCTTCAACTGGCCGAACTGCAGATCAATCCGGACGTCATCGTACTGGCGCTGCCTGAAATCGCTGGCCTGCCTTACGTTGTGTCAGGCCTCGTTGCAGCGGGTGGGCTGGCCGCCGCGCTGTCGACAGCCGATGGCCTGCTGCTGACGATATCGAGTGCGCTGTCTCACGACCTCTACTACCGCACGCTCAACCCCAGGGCGTCGACGCCACGTCGGCTTGTCGTTTCAAAGACGGCGCTCCTGCTGGTGGCCTCACTGGCTGCTTGGCTCGCTTCGCAAAAGCCGGAGAGTATTGTGCAGACAGTCGGTTTTGCCTTTTCGATTGCCGCTGCCGGATTCTTCCCCGCACTTGCACTTGGCATCTTCTGGAAGCGGGCGAACAAATGGGGCGCAATTTCCGGCATGTTGCTCGGGCTTGCGGTGACGATAGTCTACGCGGCGCGCTGTCATCCATTTTTTGGAGGTTCGATGGCCAACGCATGGTTTGGTATCCACCCAATTGCGAGTGGAGTATTCGGTGTCGCAGTTGGATTCATCACCATTGCGGTGGTGAGCCTGATGACGCCAAAGCCAAGTGCGGATGCGGCTTCACTCGTCGATTACGTTCGTACGCCAGGGGGTGGGGCCTAGGCGTCTGCGGCAGAGCGAGAAATAGTGCTATCGCAACGCGATTGCGAAGTGTTGGGCTGATGACAACCAGCTACCGACCTCGCAAGCCCCGAAAAATGCTGTCCATTGACGATCTGCATCGCGGCAGCGCGTGTATACCTGCGCTGCCTGATCTTCTGCAACCTTGAGCCTTCGAAGCTTCAGATCGGATAAACACGCTTCCAGCATGCCAGCCTGCGAGAGCGTTGTCGCTTCTAACCCCAATGCCTCTTCGCATTCGACGCACTACGATTGTTCTCGTCGGTCTACTCTTTTTGATATGACAATCGGAAAATTTTGAGGCGTACTTCCTCTAACGGTGTGACGGCACATCGTGTCCCCCATCGGCTCTGCCGGAATTCTCGATTTCGCTTCACCTCTGCACAGTGGGGCCCAAAGCACCTCTCGCTTCAGTTCAGAATTCATCCAGCATTTTCATGAAAAACATCAATGGATGTTATCGAAATGGCGATGTTTTCCACGCGCCATGAAAAAATTCACGTAACTGGGGATTGTGTGGGTAAGTTGGTCACCGCACTTGCCGTTAAGCCTAAGGCAATCCGCTATCCATCGTCTCAGCCCATGTCGGCGGCATTCTAGTGGTCCGGAACTGGAATACGAGCTTCTTCATTGCGCAGGCTTTTCCCCGATACACGGCGCTTCTTTTTTTGCGCACGGAAGGTGCGGGGCCCAAAAGGGCTTTGTCGCAAGAGGACGCTCCACAAAAAAATGCTTAAGCAGCGCAGCACAAAACTGCAAGAGGAATAGGGAATATGAATACGATCTACCGAATCGTTTGGAATGCCGCGCGCCAAGCGTGGGTGGTTGCATCGGAAGCCGCCACCGCTCGCGGAAAATCCAAGAGCGCCGCGTGTGCAATTCAGCGCATGACAACCGCTACTGCAGCATCCGCGATGTTTGCATTATTGCCAGTTGAAGGTTGGGCCGACACGGTGACCGTTTCCGCCTACACGCCTGGCACGGCAAACTATTATGGACAGGTCGTAAATGTATCCGGTGATATCACTGATATGACTGGCCTGATGAGTTGGACCGATTCAACAGGCGGCGAATTCATCCAAAAGAATATAGAGTACGCCTATAACCATGGATGGGCTACCGGTAGCGCAGATCCAAATGGAAAGAGGGCTATCAACTTAGGCTCTCAGAGCAATGGTGTGACTGTTATTGATCCTGTTACTCAGGGATCTGTTGTTGTGAATACTTACAACAGTGCAAATTTTGCAGAAACCGTGCCTGGGAGTTTGTACTATTTCTATGCGCCTACGCCAGTAGGAGGGGGGCCGTTTGTACGATCCCAGGTGGCAACTGTGTCGGGAGGAGGAACCCTAAACGTTAACGTCTCTGGAGATGTTGGCAATACGTCAGTTCGTGATACGACGTATTTCGCCATAACAAATGGTACGCTTAATTGGAATTCAAAGAATAATTTCCAATTCGCAAGCAATGCATTGACGGTCACTCCAGAAAAACTGCTGCCCTATGATATCAGCGTTGGCATAACTACATACAATGGAACGTTCACCGTCAATACAAACGATGGATCCCATTCACAAACCGTCAATACGCTGTCAGATCTAAAGGCATATAACGCTTGGCTGATTGACCAGCTTTCTGCGGGCAAGCTTGGAAGCGGCCCAGCAGCACAGGTTGCCTATAACAATGCGCTCCAGCAGGCGTATACAAGCGGTAGCACTGATTACACCATCAACCCCCAAATTTCTCCTATTCCAGCGGGTGACCCAATGCTGTCATCCGTCGGTACGCGAATTGGAATTCTGGCGAATGGACCCAACGCGCTTGCTCATGTCGGCGCGGAGGGGGATATAACCATTGCAGGTCTGATCGGTGGGGTCGGGCTCAGAGCAGAAAATGGCGGCACCGTCATTAACGATGGAGCCATTCGTAGTTGGCGGTGGCCTACAGGAATTTCGGCTGCTTCAGGGGGGCGCGTCATAAATAATGGCGTACGTCAGATTGGAAGTGGATTACCAAATACAACAGAGGCTACGGCAGACATCATTGTTGGAGTAGGCACGACCTACATAAACAACGGCACCGTCAACATTGGCATGTTTGGCTACGATCCAACTTATACGGCCCATTCCAACTGGCTTTTTATAGACGGAGGCGCAGCAGGCATCAACAATGGCGCTGTAAACGTTGGCACCAATTCTCCTGCAGGCCTTGGGACGGGCCAAGCGGTGGGGGTGAAAAATGGCAGCACCTTCAACAATACGGCGAGCGGTTTGATATACCTTGGCCGTGAGGCTTCGAGCGATACTACGTCGGCTCCGATAGCGCGCGGCGGGGCCGATACGGCCCAGCCTAACAGCATCAATGGCATCGTCGTGGAGAGTGGTGGTATTGCTCACAATGATGGCACGATCATCATTGGTGGAAAGGTGCAAGACGGTAAGGCTATTTCCATCTCTGGTACGGGTGTTGCCGTCATAAATTCCGGCACGATCGAAGTACGTGGCCACTACAACGATACGCCCTTGACGAACATTGGAATCTACAGCAAGGCCACTACCGGCAGTGTTGAGAATTCGGGCACGATCAATCTTTCCGGTACCAATGGCGTTGGCATGAAGCTGAGCGCTGGAGCCAAAGCCATCTCCAACGGTACGATTAACGTTGGCCCTTCTTCAGTTACAGTCTTGCCCAACTTTGGCCTTTGGTCGGAAGGCTCCGGTTCCAACATCACGCTTTCTGGCACGGTGAATCTCACCGGCGACGGAGCGATTGGGGTACATGCCCGCGATGGGGGTGGCGTGATCGTGGCGGACGCTGGCGCCGTCAATTTTCTGGGCGGAACGCGTCAGATTGGTTATTTCGTCAACGGCATCGACTCTACGATCACGAATACTGCCTTTGGTGCGCAAAATGTTGCCAGCGCGGATTCCATTCTGTTTCGCATTGATGGCGGTGCGAGTTTTGATGGCAGCGGGTCGAGTGTCTTGACCGCTTCGGGCTCGGGCAGCCAGGCGATGGTGGTCAGCGGCTTTTCCGGGAGTAAGCCATCTTCGTTCAATTCCGGCGGTATGACGCTAGATCTTGCCGGTGCGGGGGTTGCGGCTGTCCGTATTGAAGGTGGTGCGCAGGGAAAACTCGCCAACACAGCCGTAATCAATCTAAACGATGCCGCTGCCATCGGCGCTGTGGCGGGGATCGTCGATGGTCAAGCATACGATCTGACCGGTGCAGCCAGTGGTAGTGTCATTGCGGGTTCTTTGAGTGATGCAACCAAGGATGCAGGCGCCGCTGGATTCGGTAGTGGCACGATTCTGGTTTCTGGCGCCACGCTCAATTCAGCACTGGATAATGTCACTGGCTATATCGCGCGCAACGGCGCGGAAGTGAACAATTCAGGCAATATTGTTTTTTCTGGACACAATGCCACGGGGCTCAGAGTGGAGGCCGGCGCACGTGGGGACAACACCGGCAGCATCCAAGTCGGAGCGGGCAGTGTTGGAATCCTCGCGCAGGATGCGAGCGGTACGCAGACTACCGTGGTGAACACCAGTGGCAATCTTGTGTTGACGGATGGGAATCTGGCTTCTCGCAGCACCGGTATTCGCGCTTCGGGTGCAATGACTACGGTCAATATGAGTGCGGGCAACCTGGCTTTGAACAGTGTCGGAGCGATCGGCGTGGAGGCGAGCGCTGGAGCCACGGTCAATCTGACGGGAACGACTTCGGCTAGCTTTTCAGCGACCGACCAGATTCTGTTTTACCTCTCGGGTGCAGGCACCCAGGTCAATGCGAACCTGGCTGCTGGGGTCGCACTTGATGCATCCGGCACACGCAGCACGTTATATCGTCTGGACAACGGCGCTGCACTCTCGGGCAATTGGGAAGCAGAAGCCAGCGGTACGGGTGCGCGTGCCATCGAACTGAGTGGAGCCAACACCAGTTTGAGCTTGGGCGCCGGCCAACAATTGAATGTCAGCGGCGATAGTGCGGTCGGTCTTTTTGTTTCGGGCGGTGCGAACGCGACGGTGGCAAGCAACACGATCATGCTTTTGGCTTCGGGTGCCACTGCTGGAATCGTAGATGGTAATCGCTACGGCTTGGATGGCAGTGTGCAAGCCACAAGTACCGGTGCAACGCTGACCAATGCTACCAATTTTGCCAGTACGCAGGCGGGTGCCGTCGGCTTTGTCAGTCAAAACAAAGGCCTGTTGGTCAACAGCGACAGCATCAACCTTTCAGGTGCCGACGCCATTGGCGTCAAGATCGTCTCAGGCAGCCTGCAAAATAGCGGGAATGTTTCGGCAAACAATATCGCTGTGTATGTCGAAGGCGCAAGTTCGACCATTCATAACAGCGGTCAGATCATTGGTCTGGATGGCCACGCGGCCGTCGAACTGGGCAATGCCGCAAACCTGAATCTGGTGGGTACCGGGTTAGGCACGATTGAAGGTCGCGGCACGGCTCACGCACTCTTGGTCGATACGGGGGCTGCGGGGCTTAGCGTCAATGGTGCGCATTTGATCGTTAACGCGGCTGGCTCCACGGGCCATGGCATTGAGAACGCTGGCGAGTTGGCCGGGATCGTCCTCTCGAATACCGCGATCGACGTGACCGATGGCGTCGGTGTGCGAACCGGCACGACCCTGGACCGCACGAACAGCGGCACGATCAACGTTACTGGAAGTGGCGTGGGCCTCGCGTTTCAAAATGCCGATGGTTCTCAAAGTGTCAATAATCTGGATCTATCAGCTTCGCAAGGTTTGACAATTACTGTTAGTGGTGCCGGCGGGCGTGGAATTGTTGCCAATAGCAGCGGCGTATTGGATATCGCCGCTACGGTGCAGGTTGTTAACAGTTCGGGTGGCTCAGCGCTCGTTCTCGGCACAGGCGTCGATGCAGCAATCAATCGCGGAAATTTGAGCTCGACTAGTACCGCTGCGCCGACGGTGTCGGCGTTGAACACAGGGAGAGTCGTCAACGCTGCCAGTGGGGTGATCAGCGCCACGGGTTCGCCCACGGCTGCGGCGCTTGCCTTTGGCAGCCAGGGCGCGAACTTTACGAACCAAGGCCGTATCGAAGGCCAAGTGATATTGGGTAACGGTACCAACCAGGCGCTGCTTGCAACAGGCTCACAACTGAACGGTATTCTCGCGGGCGGCAGTGGCGACGATACCGTGACGCTGCAACACGACGCGGGTTTCCGTACGCTCGACGGAGGTGCTGGCGGTACCGACCGTTTGGTCTTCGATGCAGCCCAATACACACACGCCAGCACGAGTGGGCAGATTCAGCGCTTCGATACGGTTCAGCTGTCGAACGGCAGCACCTTGACATTGGAGCAGGTGCTTGCAGCAGCAAAGAACGGGAGTGACACCAACACGATTGCGATCGACGCGGGCAGCACACTGGCTGTGGCGCCCGCTGCTGGTGGCTTTGTCTTGAATAATGGACTGTCCGGGGCCGGAACGGTTCGCACTGCCACGAATGGCGCAGCCTTCGACTTCGGAAGCGCCACGGCTGCCAGTAGCGGCGCAGCCTTCTCCGGTACGCTGGCTTTGGGTGCAAGCACTCTGGATTTGGGTGGGGCGAACACTATCGCGCTTACACAGGCTACCTTGCGCAGCGAGGCCGGCAGCGTTACGACCGTCGGTAACGGCAACCAGATGATTGGTGGCCTCGATATTCACGGTGGGGCGCTTGTGTTTCACGCTAGTGCCCCCGAACAAGGCGTCAACACAAGCCTCATTAGCACCGAGACACTTGACGCCAGCCATGCAGGCACGATCCGCATCCAATTGCCTGCCCCGTATTTGATTGACCCTCCGGATACGCCCAATACCGTCAATCTACTTGCCCAAGATGACGCAAACATCGGCATTCAATTGGTAAGTGCGACCCATACCGTCGGCTATGCCAGCATGCTGACGTTGCAGGACCAAGACCAGAACACTATTTCCGCGCCGCAGTGGATCGACATTTCGCAGCACGGTAATGCGGTTGCCAGGGCGGCGTACGACTACCGCCTCACGACCGCGTCTGGCGATGGGCTGTACGTAAACTACGGGCTCACGCAGGTGGATCTGCAGCCGGATCAAATACTTACCTTGGCCCAGAATACGGGTGCAGCCGGCGCCGCATCGGACCTGTCGGCGCAGATTACCGGTAGTGGCCAACTGGCGATCAACGCGCGCGGTGGCACCGTTTCACTCTCCAACGGTACGAACACTTATAGGGGTGACACGCACGTTCAGTCCGGCACGTTGCGCCTTGAAGCCGATGGCGCCTTGGGACAGACGGCGATCTTGCATATCGCCGACATGGCGCAAACCGATTTGAATGGTAAGACGCAGACGATCCAAGCCATCGACAACCAATCCGGCGCTACGCTTTACTTGGCTGGTGGCACGCTGGAAATCGCCGATGGCGGCATTTCGGCCGGAGTGCTGACCGGTGCGGGGCAATTGAACCTTGCGGGAGGTTCGCTGATCATCGAGGCCGGCAACCCAGGCCTGACGGCGAATATCGCCATTGCCTCCACGGCTACAGTGCGGATGAACGATGCTGCTGGATTGGGCACAGGCGCAATCGATCACGCTGGACAGCTGATCTTGGATGATGCGTTGGGCATGCTTACTAACCCAATCAAGGGCACGGGATCGCTTGATCTAATCAGGGCCAGCCAGATCCAGGTAAGCGGCGACAATCGCGCTTTTGGTGGCCGGATTACGCTCGCGGCTGATACGGCCCTGACGGTGATGCAAGCCCAAAACCTCGGCACAGCGACCATCGCCAATGCGGGGCAATTGATTGTCGACACTCCGGACGATTGGACACTTGACAATACGGTTTCCGGTACCGGTAGCCTGGTCAAACGTGGCGCTGGAACACTGATGGCTGGCGCCGCTCTGAACTACAGTGGATCAACCGTCATCGAAGCCGGTACGCTCATCGTCGGAGATGCGCGACAACCAAATATTACGCTGGGGGCTGCGAACGCGCATAGCGTCACGGTTGAATCTGGCGCGACGCTTGCGGGTCAAGGGACGGTGAGTGGACATGTCTTGAACCGCGGCACACTCGTTGTACTTGACGCGTTGTCCAGTCAAGCCCCGCAAGCTAGCCATTTCACATTGGCTGGCGGCCTTACCAACCGTGGCACTGTGCAATTGGCTGGGGCAACTGTTGGCAATACGCTCACTGTACGCGGCGATGCTGTTGGCATTGGCGGTCGGATTGTAATGAACACGGAATTTGGTGCTGACAGTGCGACGACCGACCGCCTCATTCTCGATGGCGGCCGTGCATCGGGTGATACTGCACTCACGATCCGACGCGCTGGCGGTCAAGGTGCACCGACGCAACGCGGCATTCGCCTCATAGAGACTCAAAACGGTGCCACAACGGATGCGAACGCTTTTCATTTGTCACCTGACTCGGACGGCTATCGCCAAGGCGTGGGCACGGTCGTAACCGGTCCGTACGAGTATCGACTTATACGTGGCGGTACAGGCGGCGACGTGGAGGATTGGTATCTTGTCTCCGGAGAACTATCGAGCACGATCGGCGGTGATGCGAACAGCGACCCGATTTTCCCTTCCGCACCGGCGAGCTACCGATCTGAAGTTGGTGCGTATCTGAACAACAAATTCTTCAGCACTACGCTGCCATTCCATACGCTGCGTGAGCGGATCGCACAGGCGAATAGCACTCCCCAAGCCACCCAAGAAGCCGCAGACGACACAACGATCGATGCTGGCCGCAACCCCTATGCTTGGGGGCGCTTGGCAGGAGGCAGTAGTCGCCGCACAGGTGCGGGCATGGAGCTGACCGATACCACTTACATCGTACAGTTGGGCAGCGATCTGATCCGTACAAGCGATGGCGCAAGCGGTGAGTTTCGTTTTGGGGGCATGGGTTTGTACGGGCACAGCGACAATCGTGCCACGCCGGATGGTCGAAACGGACAAAGTGCGCGCGGTACGGTCGATGGCTTCAATTTGGGTGTCTATGCCACTTGGTTCCAACACGCAAAGCACGACGTTGGCATGTATGTCGACGGCTGGCTGCTATATGGCATGTTTGACAACGAGGTTGACGGAGCAGGCTTGCCGACAGAACGGTATCGCGCGAATCACCTCGCGGCCTCGCTCGAAGCCGGCTACGGTTTCTTGCTCCACTCCGACCCAAAGATGCGGCTTACGCTTGAACCGCAAGTTCAAGCCATCGCCTCGCGCTACCACGCCAATGCACATGTGGAACACAGTGGCACACGTGTGACCAGTCCGGCGACGACCGATGTCACCCTGCGTGTTGGTGTGCGGGTAGCCGGACACTTTGTGAATGACGATGCGACGCAATCCGTGCAGCCGTTCGCAGAAATAAACTGGTGGCACAGCCCGGCCGAGCAAAGTCTTCAATTCGATGAAATCGTGGTGAGCGATGCCTTGCCGGCCAACCGCTTTGAGACCAAGCTTGGTCTACAAGCGGAGCTAAGCCCGCAGTTGGCGCTTTGGGGGGCGGCAGGCTTCGATCGCGATACCCGTGACTACATGGCGGCCAAGATTCAGGCGGGGATCAAGTTTGCTTGGTGAATGGTCAACCGGCAGGCGATCAATTCCGCCTGCCGGTGCGTGCGCGGCACATGGGTTATGGCCGCACCTCGCCACCGGAGGTTGGTCGCCATCCGCCGTTGCGTTAGGGCAGGCGCATATCCTCGTCAAGCATTTGATCTATTCCCGACTCGAAACGGACCTCGGCGCCTACATTCCGCCGTCCTGAATCCTCCTTCTGTAGGACGCCTTGTTCGGTCGAGCCCGGTTTCAGCGGTTACGGGCCGGTAAAGCGTCACATCTCACGCCCGTTCATGAGATTTTTGCGCGCGAAACCGGCATCCCGTTGCTGCACGTACGCTGCGATCAATGGCAGTCTCATGTACGCAGACGCTGGAACGCGACACACCAGATGCGGATGCGATTGCGGACCACCATCAAATTGAAGCGGTTGGAGAAAACCGGATGTTTGAAGTCGTTAGGGAGATGGGCT